>NZ_JBVIGC010000011.1:71307-289633 GCF_055571015.1 Streptomyces sp. NPDC031049 | reverse complement strand
GTTACATTCCGAACCCGGAAGCTAAGCCTTACAGCGCCGATGGTACTGCAGGGGGGACCCTGTGGGAGAGTAGGACGCCGCCGAACAATTCTTGAGAAAAGCTCTGGCTCTTGGGCGCCCAGCCCGGGAGCCAGAGCTTTTTTGCGTTGAGGTAAGGTCAGGGAGCATCGTTGGTTCGTTCCCCAGGAGGCCCCCGGGTGGAGGTCCAGGAGACCCGTGTCCAGACTGACCGGGTCCTCACCATCCCGAACATCCTCAGCATGGCGCGCCTCGTCGGCGTGCCCCTCTTCCTGTGGCTCATTCTGCGGCCCGAGTTCGGCGGTCCGAAGAGCGACGGCTGGGCGCTGTTGGTGCTGGCCCTGAGCGGTGTCAGCGACTACCTGGACGGCAAGCTCGCGAGGCGATGGAACCAGATCAGCAGCCTGGGCCGGCTCCTCGACCCCGCCGCCGACCGGCTCTACATCCTGTCGACACTGGTCGGCCTGACCTGGCGCGAGATCCTGCCGCTGTGGCTGACGCTGGTCCTCCTGGCGCGTGAGCTGGTCCTGCTGGTCATGGTGGGTATTCTCCGGCGGCACGGGTACCCGCCACCGCAGGTGAACTTCCTGGGGAAGGCGGCGACGTTCAACTTGATGTACGCCTTCCCGCTGCTCCTGCTCAGTGACGGAAGTGGATGGATCTCGTCACTCGCTGCTATTTTCGGATGGGCGTTCGCCGGATGGGGTACAACGCTCTACTGGTGGGCAGGTGTTCTTTACGTGGTGCAGGTCCGCCGTTTGGTCCGGGCGGACGCCATGGCTGATTGACCCCGCAGTTCAAGTGGCCGTTATGGCCCGATGGCCCGTGCTGGAAAAGTACGGGACAATCAAGGCGGGTGAAGTCGGCTAGACCGTCGTCTCTTGGAGGAGGACGCTTCCGACATGAAGGCCGTCGTGATGGCCGGAGGCGAAGGTACGCGCCTTCGCCCCATGACCTCGAGCATGCCCAAGCCGCTCCTGCCGGTGGCCAACCGGCCGATCATGGAGCACGTTCTGCGGCTGCTCAAAAGGCATGGGCTCAACGAGACAGTCGTCACCGTCCAGTTCCTGGCCTCGCTGGTCAAGAACTACTTCGGTGACGGTGAAGAGCTCGGAATGGAGCTCACCTATGCCAATGAGGAGAAGCCACTCGGTACCGCGGGAAGCGTCAAGAACGCCGAGGAGGCGTTGAAGGACGATGCCTTCCTCGTCATTTCCGGCGACGCGCTGACCGACTTCGACCTCACCGAGCTCATCAATTTCCACAAGGAAAAGGGTGCGCTCGTCACCGTCTGCCTGACCCGTGTGCCGAACCCGCTGGAATTCGGCATCACCATCGTCGACGACGACGGGAAGGTCGAGCGGTTCCTCGAGAAGCCGACCTGGGGCCAGGTCTTCTCCGACACGGTGAACACCGGTATCTACGTCATGGAGCCCGAGGTCTTCGACTACGTCGAGGCCGACGTGCCCGTCGACTGGTCCGGTGACGTCTTCCCGCAGCTGATGAAGGAAGGCAAGCCGATCTACGGCTACGTGGCCGAGGGCTACTGGGAGGACGTCGGCACGCACGAGAGCTACGTCAAGGCCCAGGCCGACGTGCTCGAGGGGAAGGTCGACGTCGACATCGACGGCTTCGAGCTCTCCCCGGGCGTGTGGGTCGCCGAGGGCGCCGAGGTGCACCCGGACGCCGTGCTCCGAGGCCCGCTCTACATCGGCGACTACGCCAAGGTCGAGGCCGGCGCCGAGCTCCGCGAGCACACCGTCGTGGGCTCCAATGTCGTCGTCAAGAGCGGCGCCTTCATGCACAAGGCCGTCGTCCACGACAACGTCTACGTCGGGCCGCACAGCAACCTGCGCGGCTGCGTCGTCGGCAAGAACACCGACATCATGCGCGCCGCGCGGATCGAGGACGGCGCCGTCATCGGCGACGAGTGCCTGGTCGGTGAAGAATCGATCGTCCAGGGCAACGTCCGGGTCTACCCCTTCAAGACCATCGAGGCCGGCGCCTTCGTCAACACCTCGGTGATCTGGGAGTCCCGCGGGCAGGCGCACCTCTTCGGTGCCCGAGGCGTGTCCGGCATCCTCAACGTCGAGATCACGCCGGAACTCGCCGTGCGGCTCGCCGGCGCCTACGCGACCACGCTGAAGAAGGGCTCCACGGTCACCACGGCCCGCGACCACTCCCGTGGTGCCCGGGCACTGAAGCGGGCGGTCATCTCCGCGTTGCAGGCCAGCGCCATCGACGTACGCGACCTGGAGAACGTGCCGCTGCCCGTGGCGCGGCAGCAGACCGCGCGAGGCAGCGCCGGCGGCATCATGATCCGGACCACGCCGGGGGTTCCGGACTCCGTCGACATCATGTTCTTCGACGGACAGGGAGCCGACCTGTCGCAGGCCAGCCAGCGGAAGCTGGACCGGGTGTTCGCGCGGCAGGAGTACCGGCGCGCGTTCCCCGGCGAGATCGGCGACCTGCACTTCCCGGCCAGCGTGTACGACTCCTACACCGGGTCGCTGCTGCGGAACATCGACACCACCGGGATCGCCGAGTCCGGGCTCAAGGTCGTCGTGGACGCCTCCAACGGCAGCGCCGGCCTCGTCCTGCCCAGCCTGCTCGGCAAGCTCGGTGTGGACTCGCTGACCGTCAATCCCGGTCTGGACGAGTCCAGGCCCACGGAGTCGGCGGACATGCGGCGCTCCGGCCTGGTGCGCCTCGGCGAGATCGTGGCGTCGTCCCGGGCGGCGTTCGGCGTACGCTTCGACCCCGTCGGCGAGCGGCTCTCGCTCGTCGACGAGAAGGGCCGGATCATCGAGGACGACCGGGCGCTGCTGGTCATGCTGGACCTGATCGCCGCAGAGCGGCGCAGCGGCCGGGTCGGCCTGCCGGTGACCACCACGCGCATCGCCGAACAGGTGGCGGCCTACCACGGCACGCAGGTCGAGTGGACCACCACCTCCCCCGACGACCTCACCAGGGTCGGCGGCGAGGACGGGACGATCTTCGGCGGCGACGGCAAGGGCGGCTTCATCGTTCCGGAGTTCAGCAGCGTCTACGACGGCACGGCGGCGTTCGTGCGCCTGATCGGACTGGTGGCGCGGACCCAGCTCACCCTCAGCCAGATCGACGCGCGCATTCCGCGGGCCCACGTCCTCAAGCGCGATCTCGCGACCCCGTGGGCGGTCAAGGGCCTGGTGATGCGGCGAGTGGTCGAGGCGGCCGGAGAGCGCTCCGTGGACACCACCGACGGTGTCCGGGTCGTGGAGTCCGACGGCCGCTGGGTGATGGTGCTGCCCGACCCGGCCGAAGCGGTCACCCACCTGTGGGCGGAGGGCCCCGACGACGCCTCCGCGCAGGCCCTGCTGGACGAGTGGTCCGCCGTGGTGGACAGCGCGGGCCGGTAGTCCGCGCGGCACCCGGGTGTGCCGGACAAGCCTCCTCAAGGGGGCCTGTCCGGCACTCGGCGGGGCCGTTCGAAGGCGGTGGCGGCGACGTGCGACGATGTGCGGCATGCCGCAGCAACCCCCCGTTCGGAGCACATCCACGCGGCCCCCGCGCCCGGATGCTTCCATGTCGTTGATCACCAACGTCATGGACCACAGCCTGGACGACGGCTACGCCGAAGCCGCCGCGCGCAAGCGCGCCGAGGGCCAGGGCGGGCTGCCCAAGACGCTGCGGGCCAAGCTCGGTCTGGCCGCCGGGCTGGTGCTCGCCGCCCTCGTGGTCACCGTCGGCGCGGCACAGGCGCGGGTGACGGCCCCGACCGTCGCCAAGGAGCGCGAGGAGCTCATCGACCGCATCGACGAGCAGAGCGCCGCCGCGGACGAACTCGAGGAGACCATCGACAAGCTCCGCGCGGACGTGGGCGCCCGGCAGCAGGAGGCGCTGGAGCGCGGCGGGGGCGGTGGCCGCTCCGACCTGGTGGGCATCCTGGCGGGCGCCGTCCCGGTGCACGGGCCCGGCGTGAAGCTCGTGATCGACGACGCGAAGGACACCGGCACCGGTGGTGACGGCCCGCGGGGCACCTCCGGGTTCTCCGACACCGGCAGGGTGCGCGACCGGGACATGCAGCGCGTGGTGAACGGGCTGTGGGCCTCCGGCGCCGAGGCGATCTCCATCAACGGGCAGCGGCTGACCGCCCTGTCCGCGATCAGGGCCGCCGGTGACGCCATACTGGTCGACAACAGGCCGCTGGTACCGCCGTACACGGTGCTCGCGGTGGGGGACGGCGAGCGGCTCGCCTCCGATTTCCAGGACACCCCGGACGGGTACTACCTGCGGGCGCTGCGGGAGAACTACGGGATCCGGACGTCCATCGCCGCGCAGGACGAGGTCAGGCTGGCCGCCGCTCCGAGCGTGATCGTACGTACCGCACAGCCGAAAACCGAGAAGGGCACATCGTGATCGCCGTACTGGGCCTCGTGGTGGGAGTCGTGGCCGGGCTGTTGGTCCGGCCGGAGGTTCCGGCGGCCGTCGAGCCGTATCTCCCGATCGCCGTCGTCGCGGCGCTCGACGCCGTCTTCGGCGGTCTGCGGGCCATGCTCGACGGCATCTTCGACGACAAGGTCTTCGTGGTCTCCTTCCTGTCGAACGTGGTCGTGGCCGCGCTGATCGTCTTCCTCGGCGACGAGTTGGGCGTGGGGGCCCAGCTGTCCACCGGTGTCGTGGTCGTCCTGGGCATCCGGATCTTCTCCAACGCCGCGGCGATCCGCCGGCACGTGTTCCGGGCGTGAGGCCGATGAGCGACCAGGACCGCACGCCGGACGGCCCGCTGCGCAAGGAGCTGCCCGAGGAGGTGCCCGCGGCGGCCGGCCCCGCCGCCGGGACAGCGCAGGCGGCCGAGGAGCCGCAGCCGGAGCTCACCGGGCGCCAGCGGCTGCTGAAGGGGCTGTGGCCCCCACGGGTCAGCCGGGCCCAACTCATCGTCGCCCTGCTGCTGTTCGGCCTCGGATTCGGGCTGGCCGTGCAAGTGGCGTCCAACAGCGACGGCGACAGCGCGCTGCGCGGCGCCCGGCAGGAGGATCTCGTCCGCATCCTCGATGAACTCGACGACCGCACGGAGCGTCTTGAGGACGAGAAGCAGGGGCTGGAGAAGCAGCGCGAAGAGCTGGAGAACAGCTCCGACCAGGCCGAGGAGGCCCGCAGGCAGACACTGGAGAAGGAGCGGCAACTCGGCATCCTGGCGGGCACCGTGGCGGCCGAGGGGCCCGGCATCACGATCAGGATCGACGACGCGAAGGGGACGGTCGAGGCGAACATGCTGCTCGACGCCATCCAGGAGCTGCGTGCGGCTGGTGCCGAAGCCATCCAGGTGAACGGCGTGCGAGTCGTGGCCGGCACCTACCTGACCGACTCGGACGGTGATGTGAGCGTCGACGGGAACAAGATCAACGCGCCCTATCGTTTCAAGGTCATCGGCAAGCCGCAGGATCTCGAACCGGCGCTCAACATCCCGGGAGGCGTGGTGCAGACTCTGGAGAAGGAACAGGCCACCGTCACCGTCGAGCGGTCGGGCAAGATCGTCGTGGACGCCTTGCGAGCGGTGAAGCGGCCTGACTACGCTCGGTCGTCCTCCCAGTGAACCGGGGGTGCATGGGGGTCGTCCGACGAGGGCATGAGGTTGCGGGGGGTCGGCGCACCGATTGGGTGGTGCGTGGTGGAAACTGTCTGGTGGAGACGGACGTTGTGAGGATGTCCGGGTCGGCCGGTAGGTTCAGTGAGGGTTCGTCCTGCCCCACGGGCGGGTCTGTTTCGGTCAAGGGGAATCGCCCGTGAAGTTGTTTGCGAAGTTGTTCGGCAAGAGTGCACGAGAGGGCAGCGACAACGCCACCGCTCGTCATCGCGCACAGCCCGACGCGGAAGGCGGACGCCCGCTGTTCCGGGACCAGGTGGCTGGTCCGGGCGGTGACATTTCCGGAGGTCAGGGCGCGGCGTCTGTTGACCCTGCACAGTCCGGCGGCATAGGTTTCGGGCAACCGTCAACCTCAAGTACGGGTGGAGGGTTTGCCCCCGATCCGTACGCGTCCAACGCCCCGGCGGGGCAGCCGCCGCAGGAGGATCCGTCCATGTCGGCCCTGGTGTGTACGAGGTGCGGTAACCGCAACGCGGAGAACAGCCGCTTCTGCTCCAACTGCGGCGCGCCGCTGCGCCCCGGCATCGCGGCGGAGCGTGCGTCGGAGACGACGTCCACGATCTCCATCTCGGGCCTGGAGGCCTACGACGCCGAGGCCACCGGCCAGACGCCGGTGCCGGCGCTCTCGCCCGAGGCGCAGGCCGCGGTCGAGGCGCTCCCCATGGGCTCGGCTCTCCTGGTCGTGCGGCGCGGCCCGAACTCGGGCAGCCGCTTCCTGCTGGACGGTGAGCTGACCACGGCCGGGCGGCATCCGCAGAGCGACATCTTCCTGGACGACGTGACGGTCTCGCGCCGGCACGTGGAGTTCCGTCGCGGCGCGGACGGCACGTTCACGGTGGCCGACGTCGGCAGCCTGAACGGCACGTACGTCAACCGCGAGCGGATCGACCAGGTCGCCCTGTCGAATGGTGACGAGGTGCAGATCGGCAAGTACCGGCTGGTGTTCTACGCGAGCCAGCGGGGCTACTGACCGTCCCCCGGACATGCTCCGGGGGGACCCCAGGGAAGGTCCATGCTTCAAACACCGAGCGGCGGGGCCGGCAGCGGTACCGCCGCCACGGACAGTGGGCTGATGAGCATCGGCACGGTGCTGAACGTGCTGCGCGACGAGTTTCCCGACATCACCATCTCCAAGATCCGTTTCCTCGAGTCCGAGGGCCTGGTCGAGCCGCGGCGCACCCCGGCCGGGTACCGCAAGTTCAGCGCCCGCGACGTCGAGCGCCTCGGCCATGTGCTGCGGATGCAGCGGGACCACTACCTGCCGCTGAAGGTGATCCGCGAGCACCTGGACGCCATGGAGCGCGGCGAGGCGGTCCAGCTGCCGACGCTCGGCCGCCAGCGGGACGGCGAGACCGTGCCCGAACCGGCGGAGGGGCCCACGGCGGCCCGTATCGGCCGGGCGGAGCTGCTGGCCGCGGCCGGCATAGAGGAGCAGCAGCTGACGGAGTGGGAGTCCTACGGGCTGATCGGTCCGCTGGACGACGGGGCCTACGACGCGGAGGCGGTCACCGTCGCCTCCCTGATCGTCGAGCTGGGCCGCTTCGGGATCGAGCCCCGCCACCTGCGGGTGATGAAGGCCGCCGCCGACCGGGAGGCCGGTCTGGTGGACCAGGTGGTGGCCCCGCTCAGGCGCCATCGGAACCCGCAGACCAGGGCCCATGCGGAGGCCCGTACCAAGGAACTGGCGGGGCTCGCCGTGCGGCTGCACGCGGCGCTCGTGCAGAGTGCCCTGGGCGTTCGCCTGCCCTGAGCCGCGCCTCCGGGGGCCGGCGGCGGGGCCGGGCGGAGAGGGGTCGGATCGGCCACGCGTTCCCTGCTCGACTACCCAAACGTCCCGAGCACGGCCTAGGGTTGCTGTGTGAACGAGCTCGATGTCGTAGGTGTCCGGGTCGAGATGCCCTCCAACCAGCCGATCGTTCTGCTGCGAGAAGTGGGGGGCGACCGCTACCTCCCCATCTGGATCGGGCCGGGGGAGGCGACGGCGATCGCCTTCGCCCAGCAGGGCATGGCTCCCGCCCGGCCGCTGACCCACGACCTGTTCAAGGACGTGCTGGAAGCCGTCGGCCAGGAGCTCACCGAAGTACGCATCACGGACCTGCGTGAGGGGGTCTTCTACGCCGAGCTGGTCTTCGCCAGCGGGGTCGAGGTCAGTGCCCGTCCGTCCGACGCGATAGCGCTCGCGCTGCGCACCGGCACGCCGATCTACGGCAGCGACACGGTGCTCGACGACGCCGGTATCGCGATCCCGGACGAGCAGGAGGACGAGGTCGAGAAGTTCCGGGAGTTCCTCGACCAGATCTCACCGGAGGACTTCGGGACCAGCAACCAGTGACGGACCTCACCGAGCGCATTCGGCTAGCCGTTCCCCGTGATGGGGCACGCCAAACCACTCGTAGGGTGATTATCACTCGGCGTGCCGAGTGTGGCGATCGTTGACGCACCCTCGGTGACTGCCTACCTTCGAGGAGGCAGGTCAAGGACGGAGGTCGGCGTGAGAATCAGCGGCGACGGTACGGCTGGGGGCGCTTCCGGGCGCAGTCTCGGGGCGGGTGGCCCGTACCGGCTTACCGGTGGTGCGGCCGATCACGTTCCGCAGCGACCCACGGTCGTGCCGAGCAGCGGAGGGGCGACGTCCATGACGTCCGAGCAGATCGGCTACCGCGGCCCCACGGCCTGTGCGGCGGCCGGTATCACCTACCGGCAGCTCGACTACTGGGCCCGCACCGGGCTGGTCGAGCCGAGCGTGCGGCCCGCCTACGGCTCGGGTACACAGCGCCTGTACAGCTTCCGCGACGTCGTCGTCCTCAAGATCGTCAAGCGTTTCCTGGACACCGGCGTGTCGCTGCAGAACATCCGCACCGCCGTCCAGCACCTGCGGGAGCGCGGATTCCGCGACCTCGAGCGGATGACGCTGATGAGCGACGGCGCGACCGTGTACGAGTGCACGTCGCCCGACGAGGTGCACGCACTGCTCCAGGGCGGGCAGGGCGTCTTCGGTATCGCCGTGGGTGTGGTGTGGCGGGACGTGGAGAGCGCGCTGTCGCAGCTGCACGGCGAGCGGATCGACACGGGCGAGACACTGGTCGGGCACAACCCGGCGGACGAGCTGGCCCGACGCCGCAACCGCGCGGTCTGAAGTCCTCGGTCCGCGTGTCCGCCGCCGCGGAATCCGGGGGTCCGTCGAGAGCGCGGACCGGCCCGTGCGCAGGGCATTGTCAGTGGCGTAGGGCAGCATCGGAGATGTGAGGACCGCGCCCACGATTCTGCATCTCGACATGGATGCCTTCTTCGCCTCGGTGGAGCAGGCGTCCAAGCCGAGTCTGCGCGGAAAGGCCGTCGTCGTGGGCGGGCTCGGGCCCCGCGGAGTGGTGGCCACCGCCTCGTACGAGGCACGGGTCTTCGGCGTCCACTCGGCGATGCCCATGGCGCAGGCCCGGCGCCTGGCGCCCAACGCGGCGTATCTGGTGCCGCGCTTCGCGTTCTACCGGTCGATCAGCGAGCAGGTGATGACGCTGCTGCGGGCGCTGTCACCGCTGGTGGAGCCGCTGAGCCTGGACGAGGCGTTCGTCGACCTGGAGGCCGGCGGCACGGCCTGGGACGCGGAATCGGCGCGGCGGGCCGGGGCGAAGCTGCGCGCGGACATCAGGGCCGTCACCGGACTGACCGGCTCGGTGGGCCTGGCCGCCTCCAAGATGCTCGCCAAGATCGCCTCCGAGCAGGCCAAACCCGACGGGCTGGTGCTGATCGCGCCGGGCACCGAGCGGGCCATGCTCGCGCCGATGTCCGTCAGGACCCTGCCCGGGGTGGGCCCGGCGACGGGCGGCCATCTGCGCCGGGCCGGCATCACCACGGTGGCGGAGATCGTCGAGGCCGGGGAGGACGAGCTGGTCCGGCTGCTGGGCAAGGCACACGGGCACGGGCTGTACGCGATGGCCCTGGCGCGGGACGAACGGCCCGTGGTGGCGGAGCGGGAGACCAAGTCGGTGTCGGTCGAGGACACCTATGACGTGGACATCCACGACCGGCTGCGGGTGGGCCTGGAGGTGCAGCGGCTGGCGGACCGCTGCGTGCGGCGGCTGCGCGCGGCGGGGCTGTCCGGGCGGACCATCGTGCTCAAGGTGCGGCGGTACGACTTCTCCACCCTGACCCGGTCGGAGACGCTGCGCGGGCCCACGGACGATCCCGCCGTGGTCCGGGAGGCGGCGGCGCGGCTGCTGGACTCGGTGGACACCACGGGCGGGGTGCGGCTGCTCGGCGTCGGCGTCACCGGGCTCGCCGACTACACGCAGGAGGACCTGTTCGCACAGGCGGCGGGGGAGCGGGCGGCCGACGAGGAGCCGACGGAGCCGGAGCGCCCCGCCGAGGAGGCGCCGGTCGGGGCGGCCGGTTCCCCCGGCCCGGGGGAGCACCCGCCGGTGGAGCGCCGGTGGCCGCCGGGACACGACGTACGGCACGCCGGGTACGGGCACGGCTGGGTGCAGGGCAGCGGCCTCGGGCGGGTCACCGTGCGGTTCGAGACACCCGACGGGGAGCCGGGGCGGGTGCGGACCTTCCGGGTCGACGACCCCGGCCTGGAGCCGGCGGACCCGCTGCCACTGGTGCCCCGGAGAGCAGGCGGGGCCGGTGGGATCGCGGGGGCCGAGGGGATCGACAGGGCAGGGCAGGGGGACGGGGCCGACGGGGGTGCCGAGGGTGAAGGTCACGGGGGAGACGGACTCAGTGGTTCCGGTGGAGCGGGTGCGCGAGTGGGGCCCGGCGCGTGGGACGGGCGGCGCGCGTCCGACGACGCCGACGGTCCGGAGGCCGCCGCGTCCGCGGCTCCGGGCCGGCCCGGATGACGCGTCCCGGCCCGGCAGGGGGCCTGCTCGGCCGGCCTGGCCGGTGTGACCGCGTCCCGGCCCGGCTCGGGTGGACGCCCCGGGTGCGTGGCCCGGCAGGGGGGTCAGGTCTCCTCCGAGCCCGCCAGCTTGCCGAAGTCGTGGTCGGGGGGCGGGGGAGGGGCCGCCACGTCGAGACCGTAGTGGTGGTAGAGCTGGAGTTCCTGCTCGGGGGAGAGGTGCCGGCCGACGCCGAAGTCGGGGGCCTCCTTGATCAGGGTCCGGTCGAAGGGCACGCGCAGGGTGCCGTCGACCAGCTCGCTGGGCTCCAGGGGGACGAAGGCGTCCCTGCTGAACAGGCCGGTGCGTATGGCCGCCCACTCGGGTACGCCGGTGGCGTCGTCGAGGTAGACCTCGTCGATCGTGCCGATCTTGGTGCCGTTGCGGTCGAACGCCTTGCGGCCGATCAGATTGCGCGGATCGATGTCGGTGCGCACGGTCCCTCCACGTGGTCGCAAGCCATCCGGTGAATCCGGCCCGGTAAATCATCCGTAAGCACTACAAAACGGCACATTCGTGATGACGGCCACTCGAGGGTACGGGCGTTGACCTCGCTGGTAGGCTGGCAGCGGCTGCTGACCCCGTGCGGGAGAGTCCTCCGAAACCATCGGGGGCGCCGAAGGAGCAAATCCTCCCCGGAATCTCTCAGGCCCCTGTACCGCACGGACGAGGTCACTCTGGAAAGCAGAGCGGGTGTCGACGGCTTCCGCTCTCACCGACGGTGAAAGCCGGGAGCCCTCGGGTGGCCCGGTGAAGCTCTCAGGTTGAGATGACAGAGGGGGAGGCCGTCCGGGTACCCGCGCCGTGGTGCCCCTCGAAGGTCGTCAGACCAGGAGGCCTCCGCAATGACCGCCCATCGCACCCCGCTCTCCGAGCTCGAACAGGGAACGCCCTTCGAGCAGCGCCACATCGGCCCCGACCACGAGGCCCGGGCCAAGATGCTCGCGCAGGTCGGTTACGGCTCGCTGGACGAGCTGACCGCCGCCGCGGTGCCGGATGTGATCAAGAACGCCGAGGCGCTGGACCTGCCGGGCGCCCGCACCGAGCCCGAGGTGCTGGCCGAGCTGCGCTCGCTCGCCGACCGCAACCAGGTCCTGGACTCCATGATCGGCCTGGGCTACTACGGCACGTTCACGCCTCCGGTCGTCCTGCGCAACGTCATGGAGAACCCGGCCTGGTACACCGCGTACACGCCGTACCAGCCGGAGATCTCCCAGGGCCGACTGGAGGCCCTGCTGAACTTCCAGACCATGGTCGCCGACCTCACCGGCCTGCCCACCTCCGGCGCCTCGCTGCTGGACGAGGGCACCGCCGCCGCCGAGGCGATGGCGCTGTCCCGGCGCATGGGCAAGAACAAGAAGGGCCTCTTCCTGGTCGACGCGGACGCGCTGCCGCAGACCATCGCCGTGATCCAGACCCGCGCCGAACCGACCGGCGTCGAGGTCGTCGTCGCCGACCTCGGCGAGGGCATCCCGGCCGAGGTCGCCGAGCGGGAGATCAACGGCGTCCTGATCCAGTACCCGGGCGCCTCCGGTGCCGTACGCGACATCAAGCCGGTCATCGACCAGGCGCACGAGCTGGGCGCGCTCGTCACCGTCGCCGCCGACCTGCTCGCGCTCACGCTGCTGAAGTCCCCCGGCGAGCTGGGCGCGGACATCGCCGTCGGCACCACCCAGCGCTTCGGCGTACCCATGGGCTTCGGCGGCCCCCACGCCGGCTACATGGCCGTCCACGACAAGATGGCCCGCAGCCTGCCCGGACGCCTCGTCGGCGTCTCCGTCGACGTGGACGGCAACCGCGCCTACCGCCTCGCGCTTCAGACCCGCGAGCAGCACATCCGCCGCGAGAAGGCCACCAGCAACATCTGTACCGCCCAGGTGCTGCTCGCCGTCATGGCCGGGATGTACGCCGTCTACCACGGTCCCGAGGGCCTGCGCACCATCGCGCGCCGCACCCACCGCTACGCCGCGATCCTCGCCGCCGGCCTGGCGGCCGGCGGCGTGGAGATCGTCCACGGCTCCTACTTCGACACCGTCACCGCCCGGGTGCCCGGCCGGGCCGCCGAGGTCGCCGCCGCCGCCCGCGACAACGGGGTCAACCTGCGGCTGGTCGACGCCGACCACGTCTCCTTCGCCTGCGACGAGACCACCCTGCGCGCCCAGGTCGGCGCCGTGTGGGCGGCGTTCGGCGTCGAGGGCGACATCGAGGCGCTGGACGCGGCGACCGAGGACGCGCTGCCCGAGGCGCTGCTGCGCACCGACGACTACCTCACCCACCCGGTCTTCCACCAGTACCGCTCCGAGACGGCGATGCTGCGCTACCTGCGCCGCCTCGCCGACCGCGACTACGCGCTGGACCGCGGCATGATCCCGCTGGGCTCTTGCACCATGAAGCTCAACGCGACCACCGAGATGGAGCCGGTCACCTGGCCGGAGTTCGGACAGCTGCACCCCTTCGCCCCCGCCGAGCAGGCGCAGGGCTACCTCACCCTCATCCGGGAGCTGGAGGAACGTCTCGCCGAGGTCACCGGCTACGACAAGGTCTCCCTCCAGCCCAACGCCGGCTCGCAGGGCGAGCTGGCCGGTCTGCTCGCCGTCCGCGGCTACCACCGGGCCAACGGCGACGAGCAGCGCACGGTGTGCCTGATCCCGTCCTCCGCGCACGGCACCAACGCCGCCAGCGCCGTCATGGCCGGCATGAAGGTCGTCGTCGTCAAGACCGCCGAGGACGGCGAGATCGACGTCGAGGACCTGCGGGCCAAGATCGAGCAGCACCGCGACGAGCTGGCCGTGCTGATGATCACCTACCCGTCCACGCACGGCGTGTTCGAGGAGCACGTCGCCGACATCTGCGCGCGGGTGCACGACGCGGGCGGCCAGGTCTACGTCGACGGCGCCAACCTCAACGCCCTGGTCGGCCTCGCCAAGCCCGGCCACTTCGGCGGCGACGTCTCCCACCTGAACCTGCACAAGACGTTCTGCATCCCGCACGGCGGCGGCGGTCCCGGCGTCGGCCCCGTGGCCGTACGCTCCCACCTGGCGCCGTACCTGCCGAACCACCCGCTGCAGCCCGCGGCCGGCCCGGAGACCGGCGTGGGGCCGGTCTCCGCGGCTCCCTGGGGCTCCGCGGGCATCCTGCCCATCTCCTGGGCGTACGTCCGGCTCATGGGCGGCGAGGGGCTCAAGCGGGCCACGCAGGTGGCCGTGCTGTCCGCCAACTACATCGCCAAGCGGCTGGAGCCGCACTACCCGGTGCTCTACACCGGTCCGGGCGGACTCGTCGCGCACGAGTGCATCATCGACCTGCGCCCGCTGACCAAGGCGACCGGCGTCAGCGTCGACGACGTCGCCAAGCGGCTCATCGACTACGGCTTCCACGCGCCGACGATGTCGTTCCCCGTGGCCGGCACGCTGATGATCGAGCCGACCGAGTCCGAGGACCTCACCGAGCTGGACCGGTTCTGCGAGGCGATGATCGCCATTCGCGCGGAGATCGAGAAGGTCGCCTCGGGCGAGTGGCCCGCCGACGACAACCCGCTGCGGGGCGCGCCGCACACCGCGGGCGCGCTGAGCGGCGACTGGGAGCACGCCTACGGCCGTGAGGAGGCCGTCTTCCCGGCCGGGGTCTCGGCCGCCGACAAGTACTGGCCGCCGGTGCGCCGCATCGACCAGGCCTTCGGCGACCGCAACCTGGTCTGCTCCTGCCCGCCGCTGGACGCGTACGAGGACTGACCGGTCCGCCGGTCCACGGCGACGTGCACCGACAAGGGGCCCCGCGCGGCGGGGCCCCTTGTGCGTTCGCGTCTGCGGTGCGCGTCACCCGGCCGCGAGGGAGACCTCCGTGGACTTGACCAGGGCGACGACGGAGCTTCCCGTCGTCAGGGTGAGGGCGTCGGCGGCGTCCCGGGTGATCACGGCGGTCAGGTCGCCGCCCTCGACGGCGACCCGGACGGACGCCATCGCCTCGCCCGCCGTGAGGGCGGTGACCGTGCCGGGGAGGCGGTTGCGGATCGACAGACCCTCGACCGGGCCGGTGGCCAGCGACACCTCGGTCGACTTCACCAGGGCGCGGACGGCGCTGCCCGGGGCGAGCCCCAGGTCGTCGCACGCCTCCCGGGTGATCGCCGCGGTGAGGTCCTGGCCGCCGGTGAGGCGGACCCCGACCGTCGCCATGGCCTCGCCCGCGGTGACGGCGGTGACGGTGCCGGGGAGCTGGTTGCGGATGCTCAGGCTCATGGGGGCACGGTAGCCCGGAGCATCGGTCATGCCGGGTATGCGTGGGCCTGTGCCGCTTTGACCGTCGCCCACACCGGTGCGCCCGGGTGGAGGCCCAGCTCCGCGGCGGCGACCGTCGTGAGGTCGGCGGCGAGCCGGAGTTCGCCGGTCAGGTCGGCGCGGATCTGGTCGCCGTGGGTCTCCAGGCCGGCCACCTCGCAGCGCCAGACGTTGCGGGCACTGGACCCGGCGGGGCGTTCCCCGTACAGGGTCACGGCGCCGGGTGGGAAGGCCACGAACACCGGGCCCGTGAGGTCCTCGGTGGTGGTGATGGCGGGGCCCGCGTCCAGGCGCACCGTGTGGCCCTCGGCCCGTCCCCGGTAGAGGTTGAGGCCGACGAGCCGGGCGATGTAGTCGGTGCGGGGCCGGCGGGCGATGTCGGCCGGGGTGCCCTGCTGGACGACCCGGCCGTGCTCGACGACGATCAGCCGGTCGGCCAGCACCATGGCGTCCAGCGGGTCGTGTGTGACCAGGACGGCCACGGCCTCGAACTCGGCCAGATGACGGCGCAGCTGGGCCCGCACCTCCAGCCGGGTGCGGGCGTCGAGCGCGGCGAGCGGCTCGTCCAGCAGCAGCAGCCGCGGGCGGGTGGCCAGGGCCCGGGCGACGGCCACGCGCTGCGCCTGACCGCCGGAGAGGCGGCGCGGCTTGGCGCCGGCGTGGTCGGCCAGGCCCATCCGCTCCAGCCAGACGGCGGCCTCCGCACGGGCCCGAGCCCTGCTCGCGCCCCGGCAGCGTGGGCCGAAGGCCACGTTGTCGAGCGCGGTCAGGTGCGGAAAGAGCAGGTAGTCCTGGAAGACGACGCCGACCGGGCGGGCCTCCGGCGGGGTCCCGTCGAGGGCGCTGCCGTCCAGGCGCAGATGACCGTCCGTGAGCGGGACGAGGCCGGCCAGGGCGCGCAGGGCGGTGGTCTTGCCGGCGCCGTTGGGGCCGAGCAGTGCCACGACGTCGCCGGGGGCCGCGGTCACGGCGACGTCGAGGCGGAAGGCACCGCGGTCGACGACGAGGCGGGCGTGGAGGCCCTCGGCGCCCGCGTCGGCGGGCGCGGCTTCGGTGGCGGTCGGCTCGGGGTGGGTCATGAGGGGGTCATCCAGCGGTCGCGGAGTCCGGCCAGTACGGCGATGGAGACGGCCAGCAGCACCAGGCTGAGGGCGATCGCCGCCGCCGGGTCGTTCTGCAGGGCGAGGTAGACGGCGAGTGGCATGGTCTGGGTGCGGCCCGGGAAGTTGCCCGCGAACGTGATCGTCGCCCCGAACTCGCCCAGCGCCCTGGCCCATGCCAGCACCGCTCCGGCCGCGATGCCCGGCGCGATCAGCGGCAGCGTGACACGGCGGAACGCGGTGAAGCGGGAGGCGCCGAGGGTGGTGGCGGCCTCCTCGTAGCGCGGGTCGGCGGCCCGCAGGGTGCCCTCGACGCTGATGACGAGGAACGGCATGGCCACGAAGGTCTCGGCGAGGACGACGCCGGTGGTGGTGAACGGCAGTGTGACGCCGAACCACGCGTCCAGGTACTGGCCGATGACGCCGTTGCGGCCGAACGCCAGCAGCAGCGCGACCCCGCCGACCACCGGGGGCAGCACCAGCGGCAGCGTCACCAGGGCACGCACGAAGCCGCGACCGGGGAAGTCGGTGCGGGCCAGCAGCCAGGCCAGCGGGACGCCGACGACCAGGCTGAGCAGGGTCGCCGACGTGGCGCACACCAGCGACAGGCGCAGGGCCTGCCACACCTCCGCGCTGGTCAGCTGCTCCGGGAGGCTGCTCCACGGGGCCCGGACCAGCAGGGCGACCAGTGGCAGCAGCAGGAACGCCAGGCCGGCCACCGCAGGGACGAGCAGGGGCAGGGGTGCCCGCCGGCCGCTGCGGGGCGTGCCGCGGGGCTTCGCGCGCGAGCCGGTCACGGCGTCAGGAACCCGGCGCCGGTCAGCACCCGCTGCCCCTCGGGGGAGCGGACCAGGTCGACGAAGGCCCGGGCGGCCTCGGGGTTGGGGGCGTGCTCGAGCGGGGCGATCGGATAGTCGTTGACGGCTTCGGCCGCCTCCGGGAAGGCGACTCCCTCCACCTTGTCGCCGGCCGCGCGCACATCGGTGCGGTAGACCAGGGCGGCGTCGGCCTCCTTCAGCCGCACCTTTGTCAGAGCGGCCTTGACGTCCTCCTCGTAGGAGACCGGCGTGAGCGCCACGTCCGCGGCCTCGAGCGCCTGCTGCGCGGCGGCGCCGCAGGGCACGGCCGCGTCGCACAGGACGACCTTCAGGCCGGGCCTGGTGAGGTCGCCGAGGGACGTGATCCCGGCCGGGTTGCCGGGCAGGGCGGCGATCTCGAGCCGGTTGCGGGCGAAGGTGGCCGGTGGACCGGCGGCGTCGCCCGCGTCGCTGACGGTCTGCATCGTCCTGGTGCTGGCGGCGGCGAACACGTCCGCCGGTGCGCCACTGGTGATGCCGGCGGCCAGGCTGTCGCTGCCGCCGAAGTTGAACGTCACCCGCGTGCCCGGGTGCTCCTTCTCGAACCGCTCACCGAGGGTGCTGAAGCTCTCTTTGAGCGAGGCGGCCGCGAAGACCGTCACCGTGCCCGAGAGCCGCCCGGACGAACCGCTCGTCCCGGAGCCGGCACCGGCATCGGCGGCTTCCGGACCGGACGGGGCGCAGGCGCTCAGGGCCAGCAGCGCGGCGGTCCCGGCCAGCACGGGCCGCAGCGCCGGCAGGCTCCGCGGTGCCCGCAGGCTCCGCGGCGTCCGCGGGGCCGGCAGGACGCGGTGCGTGCGGCGGCGCGCGGAACGGGTCGTCACAGGGCCACTCCTCACATCCTGGGGAGACCGGGCGTCGACCGGGCCGGACGGCTCGCGGCCGGCCAGGCCGGGCGACGGGCACGTCTCCTCCGACACGCCGATCATACTTCCGCATCTGCGGGTCGTATGTCTCCTGTCGCATCGCATGAGCGAGCCCGATGTGCTGGTGGGCTCGCATGTGCGTTTCTACGGAGTGACAGGGGCGCGGGCGGTGGCGGTGGGCGGTGGCGGGTCAGGTGCGGTCGATATGGACGTTTGTCGACTTCACGCGGGCGGTGGCCTCCATGCCGACCTCCAGGCCGAGTTCCTCGACGGCCTCCCGGGTCAGCAGGGAGACGAGCCGGTGCGGGCCGGCCTGGATCTCGACCTGCGCGGCGACGTCGCCGAGCTTGATCGCCGTCACGATGCCGGGGAAGGAGTTGCGGACCGAGGTGTACGGGGTGTCCTCGTCGGTGCCGGAACCGGCCAGTTCCACCGAGAACGCGGCGAGGTCCCGGCCGTCGACGAGCCGTCGTCCGCTGTCGTCGCGGTGGGTGGTGAGCCGGCCCGCGTCCGCCCAGCGGCGTGCGGTGTCGGGGCTGACGCCGAGCAGCCGCGCCGCCTGGCCGATCGTGTAGGACTGCATGCCGGTCACGATAGGGCGGACACCGGGGAACGGTGGACGTGGGGCCGGACGTTGGGTATAACGCGATATAACGTCAGGGCTGGGGAAGGGTGGGGTGGACGATGACGGGACAGTCGCTGCCGGCGGGTGGGTCCTTGGGGCTGCGCGCGTCGCACGCGGAGCGGGACCGGGTCGTGGACGTGCTGAGCGCGGCGGCGGGCGACGGGCGGCTGACCGCCGAGGAACTCGACCAGCGGGTGGAGGCCGCGCTGTCGGCGCGCACGCTGGGCGAGCTGGCCCGCCTGACGGCCGACCTGCCGGACACGGCGGGCGGGGCGCCGACCGCGGCGAAGGACGTCGTGCGGATCGAGCAGGTGCACGCGTCGGTCCGGCGGGGCGACGGATGGGTCGTGCCGCGGCGGATGGAGATCCGGTCGCAGTGGGGAGAGGTGACGCTCGACTTCACGGACGCGGTGATCACGCACCGCGCCCTCGCCCTCGACCTCGACGTGCACGGCGGACTGCTGAGGCTGGTGACCCGCCCCGGCATCGTGGTGGACACGGACTCGCTGGCGATGAGTCATGCGACGGTGAGGGAGAGCGGCAGAGCACGCCGGGGGACCGGCCCGGACGTCCCCGAGGTGCTGCGCGTGACGGTCACCGGGGAGATCAGCCTCGGTCACGTCCTGGTGCGCGCGCCCCGCCGGAGTCGGCGGCACAGGACCGGACGCGGCTGACGGCAGCTGCGGCCAGCGGCGCCCCTCGCGTCACGGAGCAGGCACCGGCGTCGTACGTGTCAGCGAGCAGGCACCGGCGTCGTATGAAAGCCGTCAACGGCGTGCACGGTGACGTATCGGAGCCGTCAACAACGGTCGGATTCGGCCAGGGGCGAGGTTTTCTCGGAGCGTCCCACTCCGACACACCTCATCCAGGAGCCCACGATGGCCGATCTGGCCTTCGTCGTCATCACGATCGCGACCTTCGCGCTGGTAACCCTCGTCGCCAAAGGGGTGACGAAGCTGTGACCGCCGAGAACATCGTCGGCCTGGTCGTGGCCGTCGCCCTGCTGGGCTATCTCGTCCTCGCCCTGATCTTCCCGGAGAGGTTCTGAGAACAGCCATGGGTCCCGTACTCGCCGGCGTGCTGCAACTGCTGGCCCTCCTCGGCGCGCTGGCCATCGCCCACATCCCCCTCGGAAACCACCTGGCCAGGGTCTACACCGCCCGCAACCACCGGCGGGCCGAGAAGTGGATCTACCGGGGGATCGGCGCCGACCCGGACGCGGAGCAGCGCTGGCCCGCGTACCTGCGCGGCGTGCTCGTCTTCTCCGCCGTAGGCGTCCTGTTCCTCTACCTCCTCCAGCGGCTCCAGGGCGTGCTGCCGGGCGCACCGCACTTCGACTCCGTCGCACCGGCGCAGGCCTTCAACACGGCCGTGTCCTTCGTGACCAACACCAACTGGCAGTCCTACGCGGGCGAACAGACCATGGGCCAGGTCGTGCAGACCGCCGGTCTGGCCGTGCAGAACTTCGTCTCCGCCGCCGTCGGCATGGCCGTGGCCGCCGCCCTGGTGCGGGGCTTCGCCCGGTCCCGCTCCGGTGGACTGGGCAACTTCTGGGCGGACCTGGTGCGCGGCGTCACCCGCGTGCTGCTGCCGCTGGCCGCCGTGGCCGCCGTCGTACTGGTGGCGAGCGGCGTCGTCCAGAACCTCTCCGGCATCCACGAGGCCGGGCAGTTCACCGGCGGCAGCCGGCAGTGGAACGGCGGTGCCGTCGCCTCGCAGGAGGCCATCAAGGAGCTGGGCACCAACGGCGGCGGCTACTTCAACGCCAACAGCGCCCACCCGTTCGAGAACCCGACACCGTTCACCAACCTCTTCGAGATCTTCCTGGTCCTGCTGATCCCCGTCTCCCTGCCGCGCGCCTTCGGCCTCATGACCGGTTCGCTCAGGCAGGGGTACGCCGTCCTCGGCACGATGGCCGCGATCTGGCTCGGTTTCGTGTCCCTGATGATGTGGACCGAGTTCTCCCACCACGGCCCCGCCCTCCAGGCGGCCGGCGGCGCGATGGAAGGCAAAGAGGTGCGCTTCGGCATCGGCGGCTCGTCGCTCTTCGCGGTGTCCACGACGCTCACCTCCACCGGCGCGGTGGACTCCGCCCACTCCTCGTTCACCGGCCTGGGCGGCGGGATCGCCCTGCTGGGCATGATGCTCGGGGAGATCGCGCCCGGCGGAGTCGGCTCCGGCCTGTACGGGATGCTGGTCATGGCCGTCGTCGCGGTGTTCCTCGCCGGCCTGATGGTCGGCCGCACTCCCGAGTACCTCGGCAGGAAGATCGGTCCGCGGGAGATCAAGCAGGCGGCCCTCTACCTGCTCGTCACCCCGGCGCTGGTGCTGGTCCTCACCGCGGCGTCCATGGCCCTGCCGACCCCGCCGCACTCGATGCTGAACCCGGGCCCGCACGGCTTCTCCGAAGTGCTCTACGCCTTCACCTCGGCAGCGAACAACAACGGCTCGGCCTTCGCGGGTCTGAACGCGAACACCGACTGGTTCAACACCACGACCGGCCTCGCGATGCTGCTCGGCCGCTTCCTGCCGATGGTGTTCGTCCTCGCCCTCGCCGGCTCGCTGGCCGCGCAACGGCCGGTGCCGGCCACCGCGGGCACCCTGCGCACCGACAAGCCCCTGTTCGCCGGCGTCCTGGCCGGCACCGTCCTGATCGTCACCGGCCTCACCTACTTCCCGTCCCTCGCCCTGGGCCCGCTCGCGGAGGGACTGGCGTGACGACCACCCGTACCGAGAAGCACGAGGACTCCATGTCCACGCTCACCCCCGCCCGCGCCCCGCGCGGCGACACCCCCTCCGGCCACCGGCCGCCCCCGCGGCGGGCCGGCACGGGACTGTTCCGGCCCGGCCGGCTGCTCCGGTCGCTGCCCGCGGCGCTGCGCAAGCTCGACCCGCGGGTCATGGCCGCCTCGCCCGTGATGTTCGTGGTGTGGGCCGGCGCGGTGCTCACCACGCTGCTGTCGTTCACCGACCCCGGCGACGGGTTCGGCTGGACCATCAGCGCCTGGCTCTGGCTGACCGTGCTCTTCGCCAACCTCGCGGAGGCGGTCGCCGAGGGCCGCGGCAAGGCACAGGCCGACACGCTGCGCCGGGCCAGGACCGGCACGGTGGCCCGCCGGACCGACGGCACCGTCGTGCCGGGGACCGAGCTGACGGTGGGGGACCTGGTCGTCTGCGAGGCCGGTGACGTCATCCCCGGCGACGGCGACGTCGTCGACGGCGTGGCGTCCGTCGACGAGTCGGCGATCACCGGGGAGTCGGCGCCCGTCGTCCGCGAGTCGGGCGGCGATCGCAGCGCGGTCACCGGCGGCACCAGGGTGCTGTCCGACCGCATCGTCGTCAGGATCACGACGAAACCGGGCGAGACCTTCATCGACCGGATGATCGGCCTCGTGGAGGGCGCCGCCCGGCAGAAGACACCGAACGAGGTCGCGCTGAACATCCTGCTCGCCTCGCTGACCATCGTGTTCCTGCTGGCCTGCGCCACCCTGCCGCCGCTCGCCGGTCACGCGGGCACGCGGCCGGCCATGGTGGTGCTGGTGGCGCTGCTGGTCTGTCTCATCCCCACGACCATCGGCGCCCTGCTCTCCGCCATCGGCATCGCCGGCATGGACCGGCTGGTGCAGCGCAATGTGCTGGCCATGTCGGGCCGGGCGGTCGAGGCCGCGGGAGACGTCTCCACGCTGCTGCTGGACAAGACCGGCACGATCACCTTCGGCAACCGGCAGGCGGCCGGGTTCCTGCCGGTCGGCGGGGCGACGGAAGCCGGACTGGCGGCTGCCGCACAGCTGTCGTCGCTGGCCGACGAGACGCCCGAGGGCCGGTCGGTGGTCGCCCTGGCACAGGAGCGGTACGGACTGCGCGAGCGGCACCGAGGGGAGCTGTCCGGCGCCGAGTGGGTCCCCTTCACGGCGCGGACCCGGATGTCCGGTGTGGACGTCGGCGGCCGGGAGATCCGCAAGGGCGCCGCGGGCGCCGTCACCGCCTGGGTCCGGGAGCGGGGCGGCGTGATGCCGCCGGACGCCCAGGGTGTCGTCGACCGCATCGCCGCGGCCGGCGGTACGCCGCTGCCGGTCGCCGTGGCGGACGCGGACGGGGCCCGGCTCCTCGGCGTCGTCCATCTGAAGGACGTGGTCAAACCGGGCATGCGCGAGCGGTTCGCCGAGCTGCGCCGCATGGGCATCAGGACCGTCATGATCACGGGCGACAACCCGCTGACGGCCCGGGCGATCGCGGAGGAGGCCGGCGTCGACGACTTCCTCGCCGAGGCCACCCCCGAGGACAAGATGGCGCTGATCAAACGCGAACAGGCCGGAGGCGGGCTGGTCGCGATGACCGGCGACGGCACCAACGACGCCCCCGCGCTCGCCCAGGCCGACGTCGGCGTCGCCATGAACACCGGCACGTCGGCCGCCAAGGAGGCCGGCAACATGGTCGACCTCGACTCCGACCCGACCAAGCTCATCGAGATCGTCGAGATCGGCAAGCAGCTCCTGATCACCAGGGGCGCGCTGACCACGTTCTCGCTCGCCAACGACGTCGCCAAGTACTTCGCGATCATCCCGGCGCTGTTCGCCGCCGTGTATCCGGGCCTGGACACCCTGAACGTCATGCGGCTGTCCTCACCGGACTCCGCGATCCTCTCTGCGGTGATCTTCAACGCGCTGGTCATCGTGGCGCTGGTGCCGCTCGCGCTGCGGGGCGTCCGCTACCGGCCGGTGAGCGCCGACCGGCTGCTGCGCCGCAATCTCGCCGTCTACGGCCTCGGCGGCCTGCTCGCCCCCTTCGTCGGCATCAAGCTCATCGACCTGCTCCTCTCCCTCGTCCCCGGGCTGTGACCGGCCGGGACCTCCCCGAAAGCGTGCTGATCGTCATGAACAACCCAGCCGGCACCGTCCGGTTGATCGCCGCCGGCCTGCGTGCCCTTCTGGTGCTGACCCTGGTGACCGGCGTCGTCTACCCGCTGGCCGTCACCGGGGTCGCGCAGGGCCTGTTCCGGGACCGGGCGAACGGCTCGGAGCTGGTGTCGCAGGGCAGGGTGGCGGGCTCGTCCCTGATCGGGCAGCCGTACGACCTGCCGTTG
Source organism: Streptomyces sp. NPDC031049 (assembly GCF_055571015.1). NCBI lineage: Bacteria > Bacillati > Actinomycetota > Actinomycetes > Kitasatosporales > Streptomycetaceae > Streptomyces > Streptomyces sp. NPDC031049. Next base: position 266,307 of record NZ_JBVIGC010000011.1, on the reverse strand, counting down.
CGGGCGGGCCGGAAGACGCCGGAGCCGGACCTGAGGTGGTTCCAGGGACGGCCCGCACACGGTCTGACCACCAACAGCCTCAACACCCGCTACGACCTGGTCGTCTCCGGCGCCACCAACCTCGCGGCCGACAATCCCGAACTCCTCCGGCAGGTCCGGGAGGCCGAAGCGGCGGTCGTCGCGGCGAACTCCCTGCCGGGCCACCCCGTGCGGCCCTCGCAGGTTCCGCCGGACGCGGTGACCTCGTCGGCGTCCGGGCTGGACCCGCACATCTCCCCGGCCTACGCCCGGCTCCAGGTGCGCCGGGTCGCCCACTTCAACGGGCTGCCCGTCGCCGAGGTGCGGCGGCTGGTGGACGAGCACACCGAGGGGCGCACCCTGGGATTCATGGGCGAGCCGAGGGTGAACGTCCTGGAACTCAATGTGGCGCTCGAGGAGCGGAACGCCTCTTCGTAACGATCGACTGAACTGGCGAAACTTTCGGACGCCTGTCGGCCTGATTGGTCGACAGGCGTCCCTTCTGTGCCCGTCGGAGGTCTGGCCGTCGCAGATTGGTGGCGCCCAAGGGGTTGTCACCCATTACAGGCTGTCTCTAGGGTGCGGCAGCAACGCAGCTTTCTGGATTCAGTCCGAAACTTTCGAAAACCCTCGAGGAGTACACAATGGGCGACCCGGCACTGTCCCGCCGCGGCTTCCTGGCGGCCTCGGCCGCGGCCGGCCTGGGCATGACGGCACTCAGCGGCTGTGGTGGTGACTCCGGCCAAGGGGCGTCGGGAACGACGACGATCGAGTGGTGGAACATCTCCACCACCCAGCCGACGAAGGACGTCTGGGCCGCCCTCGCCAAGAAGTTCGAGGCACAGAACCCCAAGGTCAAGGTCAAGATCGTCCAGCTGGAGAACGACGCCTACAAGTCGAAGATGACGGCGCTGACCGCCTCCGGGAAGCTCCCGGACATCTTCCACACCTGGGGCGGCGGCGTACTGCGGCAGCAGGTCGACGCCGGGCTTGTCGAGGACCTCACGGACCGCACGAAGGAGTGGTCCGACGGCCTGCTGCCGGTCGCCAAGGAGCCGTACCTGATCGACCAGAAGCTCTACGGCATCCCGTTCGACATCGGCATGGTCGGCTTCTGGTACAACAAGGCCCACTTCGCGAAGGCGGGCATCACCTCCCCGCCCACCACCTGGAGCGGCTTCCTGGACGCCGTGCGCGCGCTGAAGGCCGAGAACATCACGCCCATCGCGCTGGCCGGCAAGGAGAAGTGGCCCGGCATGTACTACTGGGCCTACCTCGCCATGCGCAGCGCCGGAGCCGGCGCCCTGGAGAAGGCCGCCGAGGAGCAGGACTTCACCGGGCCCGGATTCATCGAGGCCGGACGCCATCTGAAGGAGCTGGCCGGACTCCAGCCGTTCCAGAAGGGGTACCTCGGCGCCGCCTACTCCACCCCCACCGGCCAGGCCGCCGCCGTCGGCAACGGCAAGGCGGCGATGGAGCTGATGGGCCAGTGGGCCCCCGTCGTCCAGGCCGACGCGGGCAAGGGTCTCGGCGACGACCTCGGCTTCTTCCCCTTCCCCGCGGTCGAGGGCGGCAAGGGCGCGATCAGCGAGGTGTTCGGCGGAGGCGGCGGGCACGCGCTGCGGCGCGGCGCCCCGCAGGCGGCGGTCGACTTCCTGAAGTTCTTCGCCTCCGCCGCCACCGACCGCGAACTGGTCAAGGAGACCGGCGTGCTCCCCGTGGTCCCGGCCGCCGAGGACGCGCTGACCGACCCCAACCTCACCGCCGTCCAGGAGCAGCTGAAGGGCGCCACCGGCTTCCAGCTCTACCTCGACCAGGCCTACGCGCCCGCCCTCGGCCAGGAGATCAACGACAGCGTCGCCGCGCTCATCGCCGGCTCCAAGTCCCCCGAGCAGGTCGCCGAGTCGATCACCAAGACCGCGAAGGAAGCGCAGTAGCCGCCGATGACCTCCACCTTCCTGCCGGACAAGAAGGCCGGGCCGGAGGCCGACCCGTCGCCTCCGTCCTCCGCCGCGGCCCGGGAGCGCTCCCGGCGCCGCGCGGCCCACTGGTTCACCGCGGTCGGCTTCCAGCTGCCCGCCCTGGTGCTGTTCCTGGTGCTGGTGCTGCTGCCGATCCTGTTCGCGCTGTACGCCGCATTCTTCCGCTGGGGCGGCTTCGGCATGCCCTCCGACTACATCGGCCTGGAGAACTTCAGCCGGCTGTTCGCCGACCCGGTCTTCCTCGGCGACCTGTGGCGCTGCCTGCTCCTGGTCGTCCTGTCCCTGGCTCTGCAACTGCCGTTCGCGCTGGCCATGGCGGTGCTGCTCAACCAGCGGATGCGCGGCCGGGCGGTGTACCGGATGCTCTTCTTCGCGCCGTACGTGCTGTCCGAGGCGATCACCGGTGTGCTGTTCGCCATGATCTTCGCCCCGGGCGACGGACTGGCCGACCAGATCCTGGGCGGCGTCGGCCTGGACGGGCTGGGCGGCGAGTGGTTCGCCGACCCGTCCATGGTCATGGCGACCCTGTTCCTGGTCATGACCTGGAAGTACTTCGGCTTCCACATGATGCTCTACCTCGCCGGACTGCAATCCATCCCGGCCGAGTTGAACGAGGCGGCGCTCATCGACGGCGCGAACGCCTGGCAGCGCTTCCGCAACGTCACCCTGCCCCTGCTGGCCCCGACGCTGCGCATCAGCGTCTTCCTGTCGGTCATCGGCGCCATCCAGCTGTTCGACCTGGTCTGGGTGGTCACCCAGGGCGGCCCCGACCACCACTCCGAGACCATGGCCGTGACCCTGTTCCAGTACGGCTTCCAGCGCTACCAGGTCGGCTACGCCAGCGCGATCAGCGTGGTCATGTTCGGCATCAGCCTCGTCTTCGCCCTCGCCTACCAGCGGTTCGTGCTCCGGCGCGACCTGGAAGGAGCCACCACGACCATGCGAGGAGGCGGGAAGTGACGCTCGCTCGGAAACCGGCCCCCGTCAGGCGGCGGCTGCGCACCCTGCCCCTGCACGTGGTCCTGGTCGTGGTCGGCGCCGTGATGGCCGTACCGCTGCTGTACGCCGTGCTGTCCGGGTTCAAGTCCACCGACCAGCTCTCCGGCAACCCCGTCGGGCTGCCCGACCCGTGGGTGGGCTCCAACTACACCGGCATCCTGGCGTCCGGCTCGTTCTGGCGGATGGTGGGCAACAGCACGCTGATCGCGGTGGCGACCACCGTGCTCGTCGTCGCGGTGTCCGCGCTGGCCGCCTTCTCCTTCGCCCGGTTCGCCTTCCGAGGGCGGGAGCTGCTGTTCACCCTGTTCACCATGGGGCTGATGTTCCCGTTCGCGGTCGCCGCGCTGCCGCTGTTCCTGCTGCTGCGCTCGCTGGGCCTGCTGGACAACCCGCTCGGTGTGATCCTGCCGCAGGCCGCCTTCGGGCTGCCGATGACCATCATCATCCTGCGGGGCTTCTTCCGGCAGATCCCCGGTGAGCTGGAGGAGGCGGCCACGCTCGACGGCTGCGGTCCGCTCGGCTTCTTCTGGCGGGTGCTGCTGCCGATGGCCCGGCCCGCGCTCGGCACCGTCTCGGTCCTCGCGGTGGTCACCAGCTGGAACAACTTCTTCCTGCCGCTGCTGGTGTTCACCGAGTCGACGTGGTGGACCATTCCGATCGGGGTGCAGCAGTTCCAGGGCCAGTACTCCGCGGACACCGCCCGGGTCTTCGCCTATCTGGTCCTGGCGATGGTCCCCGCCCTCGCCTTCTACTCGGTCGCCGAGCGGCAGCTCGTCGGCGGTCTCACCGCCGGTGCCACGAAGGGCTGAGACCGTGGGTGCTCCCGCGGGCCACGGGGAGTGACGGGCCACGGACACCGCCGAGGGCCGGTCCGCGTCGCCGCGGACCGGCCCTCGGTCGAGCCGGGCGGGTGTCGCGCCGCCCGGCCGGCACTCAGGCGGCCGTCACCACCCGGCCGGCACCGAGCGGGCGGTGCGGCGCGATGATCTGGCCGTCCGGCAGGAGCTCACCGGTGTCCTCGAAGAGCACGACGCCGTTGCACAGCAGGCTCCAGCCCTGCTCCGGGTGGTGCGCCACGAGACGGGCGGACTCCCGGTCGGCGGACTCTGCTGACGGGCACGGTGGCTGGTGCTGGCACATGGAAGGGATCTTTCGCTCTGGCGTGTGGTTCAGGTCGGTGGTCGTGTCTGTCCCGCGGCGTGAAACGTCGTTCATGGCCGCCCCCCGTTGCGATACGTCGGTTCGAACCCAGTGTTGCCCCACGGGCGTCAATCCGCAGGGATTTCGCAGCACGGCTTACTCACAGGTTGATGACGCATCACTCGCGCGGGCGGTTCATTCCGACCCGACGGCCCTTTCGGATGGTCCTGCATGACCGGAAAGGGCTAGTCCGACTCGTGCGAGCATGTGAACGCTCGTACGAGCAGGGGGAATTGGGCGGCCCGGGTCACCGCTGTGACCGGAAGGCCACGGGCCCGCCCGGGTCCGCCCGTACGGGCTCAGGCCGGTGAGCGCAGCAGCCGGGTCGGCGCGACCCGATGGCTGAGGACCGGGAGGAGGTCGGCGACCCGATGGGCCCGGTGGGCCGCGATGCCGGGCGGCGCGGGGGCCAGCGGGATCAGCAGGTCCGCCGGGGCGGGATGGCCGGCGGCGGCGTCCGCGGCGGGATCGCCGTGCAGCCACAGCGTGAGCATGTACAGGCCGGGCACGGACAGCAGGCGCGGCTGGCCGGCCTCGGTCACCGGCTCGGCCTGGCGCAGTGCGCGCTCGGTCGAGGTGACGTAGGGGCCCTCGAAGAAGTGGGAGAAGGCCCAGCCGTCCGGCGTCAGCATGGTCTCCGCCGCGGCCACCGCCCGGTCGCCGCAACGGATCAGGAACCGCCAGCCGGTCAGCCGGGTGACCGGCACGCCGTCGGCGGTGACGCGGTCCAGGACGTGCACGGGCAGGGGCAGCTCCGGCGTGGCCGGCCCCTCGGCGCGGAGCAGGGCGGGAGTTCGGGCCTCGCGGACAGCGGTGGGGGAGGAGAGCGCGGCGAGGACCGAGCGGAGGGCGGGCGCGGGAGCCGGGGGGAAATGCAGCGGCATGGTGGGTCGCCTCTCATTCGAAGGCACGGTGGCGCGAGGGCGGGCGGACGACGCTGTCAGCTCAAGGGGATGGGAGAGCAGGGCCGAAGTCCGGCTACCGAGAGGAGAGGGGGGTGGGGCCTGCCGTACGCCTGACGGCGGCATGCCCTGGACCGCGGGTCGCCGGCCTTCTGCCCTGTCCGGCGAGTTTATACGACGAGTGTTCACGCGGTGTTTCCGCTAGCCGTTTCCGGCAACCAGAACAAGGAGACATTCGGTCGTCGAAATGCGGGGAAACATCCTGATTCCGCGCCCGCTGGAGGGCCGTGACCTCGGGAAAGGCCCGTGGCGCGGTCGGCCTGTTGTCGTCGGCGTTTTTCACGAGTTACCGGGAGGCGGAAACTGCGTAACACGCCTTGCCCGGTGAATGTGCCAGCGGTCACCGCGGCACAGCCTAGCGGGTGCGGGCCCGTTGCGGGGACGTTATCGATCGCATTCGCTGGGCATCATCCCACCTGACCCGCACACCGGCGGCCCGCCCCCGGTGGCCCGCTGATCCGATGAAGGGACGGTTCCATGGGGGAGAAGGTCGCGGCAGGTCGGTTCGACCTGTCCGATCGCCAGCGCTACCGCGACAAGCTCCGGCGCTGTCTGACGGGCCTGGAGCGACTGCTGGCGGAGCAGCGGTTCGACCGTCCCAAGAATCTCATGGGGCTGGAGATCGAACTGAATCTCCTCGGTGCCGACGGCATGCCGAAGATGTTGAATGCGCAAGTCCTCGAGCGCATCGCCAGCCGTGACTTCCAAACAGAACTCGCCATGTTCAATCTGGAAGTCAACATCGCCCCACACCGGCTCGGCGGGCGGGTATTCGACCGGCTCGCGGAGGAAATACGTACGTCCCTGGCATATGCCGACCGTAAGGCCGGTGAGCTGGACGCCAGTGTGGTGATGATCGGTATCCTGCCCACCCTGGACCGGGACGACCTCGTCTCCTCGAACCTGTCCGACGTCGACCGGTACGCCCTGCTGAACGAGCAGATCGTGGCGGCGCGGGGCGAGGAGTTCCACCTGGACATCGACGGCGTCGAGCGTCTCAGCGTCACCTCGAAGTCCATCGCGCCGGAGGCGGCGTGCACCTCCGTGCAGCTCCATCTCCAGGTCACTCCGGCGCGTTTCGCCGATGTGTGGAACGCGGCCCAGGCGGTCACCGCGGCGCAGATCGCCGTCGGCGCCAACTCGCCGTTCCTGTTCGGCCGCGAACTGTGGCGCGAGTCCCGGCCCCCGCTGTTCCAGCAGTCCACGGACACCCGGCCGCCCGAGCTCCAGCGGCAGGGCGTGCGTCCGCGCACCTGGTTCGGGGAGCGGTGGGTGACCTCGGCGTACGACCTGTTCGAGGAGAACCTGCGCTACTACCCGGCGCTGCTCCCGATCTGCGACGACGAGGATCCGCTGGAGGTCCTGGACGCCGGCGGGGTGCCGTCGCTGGCCGAGCTGGTGCTGCACAACGGCACGGTCTACCGCTGGAACCGCCCGGTCTACGACGTCGCCGACGGTGTTCCGCACCTGCGGGTGGAGAACCGCGTGCTGCCCGCCGGCCCCACCGTCACCGACGTGCTCGCCAACGCGGCGTTCTACTACGGCGTCGTGCGCGCCCTCGCCGAGGACGCCCGGCCGGTGTGGACCCGGCTGCCGTTCGAGGCGGCCGCCGCCAATTTCGACGCCGCGTGCAAGGACGGCATCGACGCCCGCTTCGAGTGGCCGCGGCGCGGCCGGCACGGCGGTACGGCCCAGGTCGACGCCGCCGCCCTGGTCCGCGACGAGCTGCTGCCGCTGGCCGCGGCCGGGCTGGACGCCTGGGGCATCGAGCCCGCCGACCGGGACTTCTACCTGGGCGTGATCGAGGAGCGTTGCCGGCGCCGGGTCAACGGCGCCTCCTGGCAGGCGGCCACCTTCCACCGGGGCCTGGAGGCGGGACTGACCAGGGAGGCGGCGCTGGCCGCCATGACGCGGCGGTACCGGGAGCTGACCTACCAGGGCGACCCCGTGCATCTGTGGCCGGTGGGCGTGCCGGAGCCGGTCCCTTCGTCCTGAGCCCGGGGGCCTCGGCCTTCCCCCTTCGCCCTTCGCCCGGACGGGCGGGGACCGTGTTCCACTGTGCGGAGGCCGGCGGGGCGCGGAGGTCCGCGGGGGTCCGCCCGGGCCCGTCCCATACTGTTCGGGCAAGCTGTGACGTCCTGAGTGACGGCAGCGGCAGCGGCGACAGTGGAGGCAGGGGTGCGGGCGGAGGCGGGTCCGGTGGGCGATTCGATTCCTCAGGGGCGGCCGGAGCGGCCGTCACGGAGGGTCCTGCGCGACGAGACGCTGCTCGTCCTGGCCCTCTCCCTCGGCGCGAGCGGCGTGTCCGCCCTGATCAGCTTCATCGGCTCGGTCACCCGCCCGGGTGGCCTGAAGGACCAGGCGGCCACCCTCAACGCCTCCGCGGCGCCGGGCCGCCCGTGGCTGGACCTGGCCTGGCAGCTGTTCGGCATCACCACCGCGCTGGTGCCGGTGGTGCTCGTCGCCCACCTCCTGCTGCGCGAGGGCCAAAGCCTGCGCACCCTGGGCTTCGACCGCACCCGGCCGTGGCCGGACCTGGGCCGCGGGGCCGCGATCGCGGCCTGCATCGGCAGCACCGGCATCGCCTTCTACCTGGCCGCCAGAGGCCTCGGCTTCAACCTCACCGTGGTCCCCGAGGCGCTGCCCGACGTCTGGTGGAAGTTCCCGGTGCTGATCCTCTCGGCGGCGCAGAACTCCGTCCTGGAAGAGGTCATCGTCGTCGGCTACCTGCTGCGCCGGCTCGACCAGCTGGGCTGGTCGCCCGGCGCGTCGCTGGCGGCCAGTTCGGTGCTGCGCGGGTCGTACCACCTCTACCAGGGCATCGGCGGATTCATCGGCAACATGGTCATGGGCGTGGTGTTCGTGTACCTGTACCGGCGCTGGGGGCGGGTGGGCCCGCTGGTCGTGGCACACACGCTGCTCGACATCGGGGCCTTCGTGGGGTACGCGCTGCTGGCCGGCAAGGTGGACTGGCTGCCGACGGCGTGACTCGCCGGGGCGCACGCCTCTTGACCAGCTAGGGCGCACGCGCCGTGACCGGCGGGGCGCACGCGTCGTCGGCGTACGCCCCGGCCGTCCGGCTACGCCAGCAGCTCGCCGTCGATCACGGTGACCGCGTGCCCGCCGAGCAGCGTGCGATCGCCGCGCAGCCCGGTGCGGACCAGTCCGGAGCGGCGCGAGGCCTGGAGGCCGGTGAGGTCGTCGCGGCCCAGGCGCTCGGACCAGTACGGGGCGAGGGCGGTGTGGGCGCTGCCCGTGACCGGGTCCTCGTCGATGCCGATGTTCGGGAAGAAGCAACGGGAGACGTAGTCGTACCCGCCGGCCGGGTCCTCGGCGCGGGCGGTGGCGATGACGCCCCGCTCGGAGTGGGCGGCCAGCGCCTTGAGGTCGGGGGCCAGCGCGCGGACCGTCTTCTCGTCGGCGACCTCGATCAGCAGGTCGCCGACGTTCGGACCGGTGTCGACGACGGCCAGCGGTTCGGCGCCCAGCGCCTCACCGACGCCGTCGGGGGCGTCGACCGGGGTGAGCGGGGCGGTCGGGAAGTCCAGGGTGATCGAGCCGTCCCGCCCGGGCGTGGCGACCAGGACGCCGCTGCGGGTGGCGAAGCGGACGTGGCCCTCGTGCGCGCCGGTGGTGCGCAGCACGTGGGCCGTGGCGAGCGTGGCGTGGCCGCACATCGCGACCTCGCAGGCCGGGGTGAACCAGCGCAGCGCCCAGTCGGCCTCGCCGCCCTCGGGCAGGCGGTGGGCGAAGGCGGTCTCGGCGTGGTTGACCTCCAGGGCGATCTCCTGGAGGCGTTCGTCGTCCGGGAAGGCGTCGAGGAGGAGGACCCCGGCGGGGTTGCCCGCGAAGGGCCGGTCGGTGAAGGCGTCGACGATTCGGATGCGCATGAGCCGACGCTAGGGCCTCCGCGGAGGCGCGGACCAAGGCCAATTCGGGATGCCTGGACCGGATACGGCGGTGCGGGCTGGACCGGATACGGCGGTGCGGCGACCGGCTCGGCGGGAATCCGCGGTTCTCACCGGGCCGGCCGCACCCGTCCGACCGTCCGGGCCGTCGGCCGGTGTGCCCGGGCGGCCCCGGGAAGGGAGGGAAGCGGAGATGTCGTCAGCCCCGGCGCAGGACGCAGAACTGGTTGCCCTCCGGGTCGGCCATCACCTTCCACGGGACGTCACCCTGCCCCACGTCGGAGAGCGTGGCGCCGAGGGCCTGGAGGCGGGCGACCTCCGCCGCCTGGTCGTCGCCGGGCCGGGGCAGCAGGTCGATGTGGCCGCGGGTCCAGGCGTCGTTCACGTGGGACGTGCGGAGGAATTCCAGATACGGGCCGACGCCCTCGGCGGAGCGCAGCAGCGCGCGCTCGTCGGTCACGTCGTGCGGGGTCCAGCCCGCCGCCTCGCCCCAGAACCGCGCCATGGCCCGCGGGTCCGCGCAGTCCACGACCACCGCGGCGATCGGCCCGGTGTCCCGGTAGAGGTCCCGGGGCTCCAGTACGCAGAACACGTTGCCCTCCGGGTCGGCCAGCACGGTCCCCGTCAGTTCCTCCCGGGCCACGCCGGCCTGCGTCGCGCCCAGCTCCTTCAGGCGCGCGACCAACTCCGCGTGATGGGCGGCGGAGTCGGTGGCGAGTTCGAGGTGCACGCGGTACCGGACCGTTTCCGGGTCCGGGACGGTGACGACGTCGACGCAGACGGCGGCCGGGTCAGGCCAGGAGAAGCCCACGGGCTCGACGTTCGTCACCCCGGGGCCCTCACTGGAGACACCCCACCCGAGCGCATCGGCCCAGAACCGGCCCAGCGCCGAGTCGTCCCGGGCCTTGAAGTTCACCTGAACAAGCTGCAACGACATGCCGCCAACCCTAGCCGTGGGGAAGCAGCGGCCGCCTCTGGCTTTTCAGGGGGCGTCATCGCCAACTCCCGGGTCAGGGTGGGCGGCAGGTCGGTTCGCGCCGTGGTGACCGGCGTCCGGCGAGGGCTTGTCGGTCGGGGATTTCCGATATATCGTTGAAGTGTCGCGATGGATCAACGATGGAATGGAGTGAGCGCGATGCGTACCCATGGATTCGAGCATGGACACGGTGGTCACGGGCACGGACGGGGCGGTGCCTTCGGGTGTGGGCAGGGTGCCTTCGAGGGGCTGCGCGCGGCTTTCGGGCCCTTCGGGCCGGGGGGTCCCGGCGGGCCCGGTGGTCCCTTCGGGCCGGGCTTCGGTCCCGGGCCCTGGGGGCGAGGGCGCGGCGGGCCCCGGGGGAGGGCGCGGCGCGGGGACGTGCGCGCGTCGATCCTGGCCCTGCTCAAGGACCGGCCGATGCACGGCTACGAGATGATCCAGGAGATCGCCGAGCGCAGCGGCGGCGCGTGGAAGCCGAGCCCCGGCTCGGTGTACCCCACCCTCCAGCTGCTGGAGGACGAGGGGCTGATCGCCAGTGCGAGCGAGGGTGGCAAGAAACTGTTCTCCCTCACGGAGGCGGGCCGGGCCGCGGCCGACGAGGGGCCGGAGGCGCCCTGGGAAGAAGCCTCGCGGGGCGTCGACTGGGAGGCCCTGAACGACATCCGGCAGGCCGGCTTCGGTCTGATGGAGGCGTTCGGGCAGGTCTGGAAGACCGGCAGCAAGGAGCAGCGCGAGAAGGCGCTCGCCGTCATCGGTGAGGCCCGCAAGAAGCTGTACCTGATCCTCGCCGACGAGGATTGAGGACGGGGTGGGGCCGGGGCCGGGGGCGGGCGCGGGGCGGGTGTGCTGCTCAGCGGGGTGCCGGCGCCGTTCCCGGCTGCCAGGGGTGTCCGCGGGGTGCCGCCGGTCGACGGCGCTCGCCCGTCGGCCGGCTGAGCGGCGCCCTCCGGCCGGTCGTCAGTCGACCCGCCGTATCACCGCCGCGTCGAACAGGTCCCAGGCGCGCGGGAACGCGCTCTCGTCGTGGCAGTGCCACGCCTCCCAGAACAAGTCGGCGAGCAGCGCCTCCTCCGGGGCGTACACCCGGTACACGTACTGCCTGCCGTCCACCGCAGGCAGGGCCACAAGCCAGCACCCGCTCCTCATGCTCTGGTGGACCCCCGGTGCCCCGCTACGGTTGCCCGAGGGGGCGCGAGGCAAGGCGGCGCGCGCCGGTCGCGCGAATCGGCCTGATCTCATCCGTAAGGAGGAGATGCCTGCCCCCGTTGTCCACTCCGCGTGGGACGCGAAAATGCTCCCCTTCGGGGATGACCTGGGCCGACGGGGCTGATGGGGTAGGGGATGTGCAACCCCGAATCCCCCGGCAGTCGGCCGGTGAGCCGTCCGCCCGACGCCCGGACGGCATCGACGGCGTCACCGGCGCCGACGCCGTGCTGAGTGCCGAACTGGCCGTGGTGGTCTCCGGAGCGCGCCGCAGGGCGGTGCGGGACGGGGACCGGCAGATCGACACGGCCCACCTGCTGCACTCGCTCCTGGAGAACGACCCGGAGGCACGCGCCGCCCTCGGTGCAGGGCCGCAGCTCGCCCGCCTGCTGGGCTACCTCGTCCAGCGCAGCATCGGCTACGGCCTGCGGTGGCAGAGCACCGTGGAGGACTCCGGTGCCGTGCCCGTGGTGGCCGAGCACGCCGGCCTCTCGCCGCTGGCCGCCGCCTGCCTCGAGCACGCGCGTGCGCGCGCCGCCCGGCGCGGCGCCGGACAGGCCCTCGGCACCGACCTGCTCGCGGCCCTCGTCGCAGACCCGGAGGCGCGGGCCGTCGAGGTGCTCGGCCGCGCGGGTCTCGACCCGGCGGCCGTGCTCGCCCGCGCCGAGAACCGCGTCGAGCCGACCTCCTGACACCCGCGCGCCCGCCCCGGCGTCCCGTCCTGGCGCCCCGGACCCGCGCCCTGGGTTTCCCGGACCCCGGTGCCCGGCAGGTGACGCCCGGGGCGCAGGCGCCCGGCGTCGCGGCGCCCGGGGCGTCCGGCCAGGTGACGCCGGGGGCGCGGGGGCCCGGCGTCGCGGTTCCCCCGGGGCGTCCAGCCGGTGAGACAGGTGTCATCGGGGGTGACGGTCATGTCGTCGCCTGTCATCATGTGCCGGTGCATACGTCTGACAGCGTTCCGGTCGGCCGTGGCAGGGGCGTCGGGCTCGGTCTCGCGCTCGCGTCCGCGGTGGCCTTCGGCGGCTCCGGGGTGGCGGCCAAGCCGCTGATCGAGGCGGGTCTCGACCCGCTCCACGTGGTGTGGCTGAGGGTGGCCGGCGCCGCCCTGCTCATGGTGCCGCTCGCCGTCCGCCACCGCGGTCTGCTGCGCCGCCGCCCGGGACTGCTCGCCGGGTTCGGCCTGCTCGCCGTGGCCGGTGTGCAGGCCTGCTACTTCGCCGCGATCTCCCGCATCCCGGTCGGTGTCGCGCTGCTCGTCGAGTACCTGGCACCGGCCCTGGTCCTCGGCTGGGTGCGGTTCGTGCAGCGGCGGCCGGTGACCCGGTCCGCCGCGCTCGGTGTGGTCCTCGCCGTCGGCGGCCTGGCCTGCGTCGTGGAGGTCTGGTCCGGGCTCCGCTTCGACGCCCTCGGTCTGCTGCTCGCCCTCGGCGCCGCCTGCTGCCAGGTCGGCTACTTCGTTCTGTCCGACCAGGGCAGCGACGCCGGCGACGACGCCCCGGACCCCCTCGGTGTCATCGCGTACGGGCTGCTCGTCGGCGCCGCCGTGCTCACCGTCGTCGCCCGGCCCTGGGGCATGGACTGGTCCGTGCTCGCGCACACCGCGCCGATGGACGGCACCCCGGTGGCCGCCGCCCTGCTGCTCGGCTGGATCGTGCTCGTCGCCACGGTCCTCGCCTACGTCACCGGCATCGTCGCCGTGCGCCGTCTCTCGCCGCAGGTCGCCGGCGTCGTCGCCTGCCTGGAGGCGGTGGTCGCCACCGTGCTGGCCTGGGTGCTGCTCGGCGAGCACCTGTCGGCGCCGCAGATCGCCGGCGGTGCGGTGGTCCTGGTCGGGGCGTTCATCGCCCAGTCCTCAACGCCCGCGAAGGGCACCGCCGACCCGGTGGCGAGCGGCGGCCCGGAAAGGGAGTTGTCGGCCCGGGGAACGGCGGCCTAAGGTGCGGATCATGCATTCGGACGCACGCGTTCTTCCGCCTCCCGCCGCCTGAGGCGGGCCCCCGGAATCCGCCCGGCGACGTACCGCCGGGCCGGACCGTGCTGCCCGCGGACGCAGTCCCCGGAGCCCGTGCACCCGTCCCGTGCGCGCCCTCGGCGTGCTTCCGACGGAGCCGGGGTCCTCCCGGCCTTCCGCGCCACGCGCGCGTCTGCGGAGAGAAACTCGTGTCGAATGCCGTCTCCGGCCTGCCCGTCGGGCGAGGCCTGCTGTATCTGATCGTCGCCGGTGCCGCCTGGGGCACCGCGGGCGCCGCCGCCTCGCTGGTCTACCGCACCAGCGACCTGGGGCCCGTCGCCCTGTCGTTCTGGCGCTGCGCCGCCGGACTCGTCCTGCTCCTCGCCGTCCGCGCCCTCGCGCGCCCGCTGTCCCGCCGGGCGCTCCGCAAGACCGCGCCGACGCCGCTGCGCGCCAGGGTGCCGCGAGCCGTCGTCACCGGCGTCGGGCTCGCCGTGTTCCAGACCGCCTACTTCGCCGCGGTCCAGGCCACCGGGCTCGCCGTCGCCACCGTCGTCACCCTCGGGGCAGGACCGGTGCTGATCGCGCTCGGAGCGCGTTCGGCGCTGGGGGAGCGCCTCGGCAGGAGCGGCGCCGCCGCGGTCGCCGGAGCACTGACCGGGCTCGCCGTGCTGGTGCTGGGCGGCGGCAGTGCGACCGTACGGCCGTGGGGCGTGCTGCTCGCGCTGGTGTCCGCCGCCGGGTACTCGGCGATGACGCTGTTCACCCGCTGGTGGGGCCGGGACGGCTCGGCGGACGCGGGCGACACCTCCGTCGGCGCGTTCGCCGTCACCAGCCTGTGCCTGCTGCCGTTCGCCCTCGCCGAGGGACTGGTGCCGCACACCGCCGACCCCGTCCGGCTGCTGTGGCTGCTGGCGTACGTCGCGGCCGTCCCGACCGCCCTCGCCTACGGGCTGTATTTCGCGGGCGCCGCGGTCGTACGGTCGGCCACCGTGTCCGTGATCATGCTGCTGGAGCCGGTCTCGGCGGCCGTCCTCGCGGTCGTGCTGCTCGGCGAGCACCTCACCGCGGCGACCGTGGCCGGCACCCTGCTGATGCTCGGCTCGGTCGGCGGGCTGGCCCTCGCCGAGGCGCGCGGCGCACGGCGGGGCGAGGAGCACCCGGCCCTCGCCTGACCGCCGGCCGTCCCCTCGCCCCGGCGCGGGGTCACCGCTCCGTCAGATAGGCGGGCAGCGCCGTGCCGGGGGTGAGGTCCGCGTCGGGAACGGGGGCGTCGTACCCCTTGCGCAGCGGAAGCAGGCCGGCCCAGTGCGGGAGGGCGAGGTCCTCTGGCTCGTCGTTGACCCCGCCCGTGCGGAGCTTGGCCGAGACCTCGCCCAGGTCCAGGCGGAGCACGGCGGTGGCGGCCAGTTCCTTCTTGTTGGCCGGCCGCGAGTCGCGGGAGCGGCCCGGCACCACATGGTCGACCAGGGCGTCCAGCGCCGTGCGCTTCTCCTCGGGGTCGGTCACGTCGTACGCGGTGCCGTGCACCACCACCGACCGGTAGTTGATCGAGTGGTGGAAGGCGGAGCGCGCCAGCACCAGCGCGTCGACATGCGTGACCGTCAGGCAGACCGCCAGGCCCGGCTCGGCCCGGCCCGCCATCCGCAGCGGGCGCGAACCCGTCGAACCGTGCACGTAGAGCCGCTCGCCGACCCTGCCGTACAGCGTCGGCAGCACCACCGGGGCGCCGTCGCGCACGAAGCCGAGATGGCAGACGTAGCCCGCGTCGAGTATCGAGTGCACCAGGTCCCGGTCGTACGACGCCCGGTCCGCGGAACGGGTGGGGACGGTGCGGTCGGTCGGGGCGTAGGCGGTGGCGGCCTGCGGCGGTGTCTGCGCGCTCCCCTGCACGGCACTCTCCATTGCGAGACTCCATTGTACTAGTGCATAATTGGTTTTGTGCTAGGAGAGTATCGGATCAGCGGGCGGGGCGCAGCCGAGATCGCCGCGAGCGTCGAGCGGGCGGTGGGCTCCGGCGAGCTGGAGCCGGGGCAACTGCTGCCGCCCATGCGGGAGTTGGCCGAGCGGCTCGGGGTGAACCCCAACACGGTCGCCGCCGCCTACCGCACCCTGCGCGAGCGCGGGGTCATCGAGACCGCGGGACGCCGGGGCAGCCGGGTGCGCCCCAGGCCGGCCACCACCGGGCGGGAGTTCATCCGGGTCGAGGTGCCCGAGGGGGCGCGCGACGTGTCCGACGGCAACCCGGACCCGGCGCTGCTGCCCGCGCTGGGGCCCGCCTTCGCCGCCGCCGCCGAGCGGGGCGACCGGGAGCCGGTGCTGTACGGGCACGCGCCGGTGGACCCGGAGCTGGCCCGGCTCGCGCGGGCCGGGCTGGACGCCGACGGGGTGCCGCGCGGGCCCGTCGCCGTCACCTCGGGATCGCTGGACGCCATGGAGCGGGTGCTCGCCGCCCACCTCAGGCCGGGGGACGCCGTCGCCGTTGAGGACCCCGGCTGGGGC
Organism: Streptomyces sp. NPDC031049; assembly: GCF_055571015.1. Lineage (NCBI taxonomy): Bacteria > Bacillati > Actinomycetota > Actinomycetes > Kitasatosporales > Streptomycetaceae > Streptomyces > Streptomyces sp. NPDC031049. The sequence goes on along the minus strand of NZ_JBVIGC010000011.1, from coordinate 250,603 downwards.
AGCCTGCTGGACCTGGTCCCGGCGCTGGGGCTGCGCACGGTCCCGGTCGGGGTGGACGACGAGGGGCCGCTGCCCGACGACGTGCGCCGCGCCCTGGCGGCCGGGGCGCGTTCCCTCGTCGTCACCGACCGCGCGCAGAACCCGACCGGTGCCGTCCTGAGCGACCCACGCGCGCGTGCGCTGCGGTCCGTGCTGCGCGACCACCCCGGGACACTGCTGATCGAGGACGACCACGGCCACGGCATCGTCGACCAGCCCCCGCACCCCCTCGCCGGGACCACGCACCACTGGGCGTTCGTCCGGTCGGCCGCCAAGGCCAACGGGCCGGACCTGCGGCTCGCCGTGCTCACCGGGGACGCGGTCACCCTCGACCGGGTGCGCGGCCGGCAGCGCCTCGGGCCCGGCTGGGTCAGCCTCGTCCTCCAGCGGGCGGTGGCCCGGCTGTGGGCCGACGGCGCGGTGGACACGGCGCGGGTGGCCGCGTCCTACGGGCGGCGGCGGGACGCGCTGCTCGGCGCCCTCACGGAGCGCGGCGTGACGGCGCACGGCCGCAGCGGCATGAACGTCTGGGTGCCGGTGCCGGACGAGACCGGCGCCGTCGCCCGGCTGCTGCACGCCGGCTGGGCCGTGGCTCCCGGCGCCCGCTTCCGAGTCGGAGCGCGGCCGGGCATCCGCATCACCGTCTCGACGCTGGCCGAGGACGACATCGAGCCGCTCGCGGACGCCGTCGCCTCGGCACTGGGGCCGGGACCGGCGCGCACTTACGTCTGACCGCCGCTGCGCACGGGGCTCTCGAGCCGCCGGGCCGGTGCGGCGCTAGGCCCTGCGGAGGCCGTCGAGGCCCGGGGCCGAGCCTGCGTCAGAGCGGCCCCCGCCAGCACGATCAGCGCGCCGACCGGCGTGGACCAGGTGAGCGACTCGCCCAGGATCGTGACACCCGCGCCCGTGGCGATCACGGGGACGAAGTACGTGACCATCTGGGCCGTCGTCGGACCGACCTCGGAGACCAGCTGGTACTGCACCAGGAAGGCCAGCCCGGTGCCGAGCGTGCCCAGCGCGGCGATCGCCAGCAGCGGCACGACGGCCACCCGCGCCGGGAGGTCGGTGAACAGCGGGGTCACCACCGCCAGTTGCGCCGTCGCCAGCAGCAACTGCGCACCCGTCATCGACAGCGGGGAGCCGCCGGTGCCGGCCAGGGTGCGGCGGACGTAGATCCAGCCCACCGGATAGCTGAGCGATGCCAGCAGGGCCAGCCCCGTGCCCCTCGGGTCCAGGCCGGTGAACCCCTGCCAGGCGCCCAGCACCGTCAGCACGCCGAGGAAGCCGATGCCGAGGCCGGCCACCCGCAGCCGCGTCGGCCGGTCCTCGGACAGCGCGACCAGCGACAGGGCCATGCCCCACAGGGGCGAGGTGGCGTTGCAGATGCCGGCGAGCGTCGACGGGATCGTCAGTTCCGCGTAGGCGAACAGCGAGAACGGCAGCGCGTTGAGCAGGAGAGCGGCGACCGCCAGATGCGCCCAGGTGCGCGCCCCGCGCGGCAGCCGCTGCCGCTTCACCGTCATCACCGCGGCCAGCACCGCCGCGCCGAACGCCAGCCGGCCGAGGGTGACCTGGAGCGGGGCGTAGCCCTCGGTGCCCACCTTGATCAGAAGGAAACTGAAGCCCCAGACGAGGGACAGCGCCGCGAAGCGCAGCCGCCAGTCGAGGCGGCGCCCGGGCGCGGAAGAGAGGGGAGCGCTGCTCATGGGTCCCACCATGGAGCACCGGAATCTCTAAGCACAATCGAGATTTCCCACGATGTATCTCGTAGCATTGCTTACATGTTGAACCTGGACCGGCTACGCACCCTGGACGCCCTCGCCCGGCACGGATCGGTCAGCGGCGCCGCCGAGGGCCTGCACATCACGACCTCCGCCGTCTCCCAGCAACTGTCCAAGCTGGAGCGGGAGGTCGGCCAGCAACTGCTGGCCAAGAACGGTCGGGGCGTGCGGCTCACCGACGCCGGCCGGCTGCTCGCCGAGCACGCCGCGCGCATCCTGTCCCAGGTCGAACTGGCCCAGTCCGACCTGGAGGCCCACCGCGGGCAGGTGGTGGGCGAGCTGCGGCTCTCGGCGTTCCCGACCGCCGCGCGCGGGCTGTTCCCCGCCGTGCTGGCCGACCTGCGCGCCGCCCACCCCGCGCTGCGGGTCCGCTCCAGGGAACTGGAGCCGGAGCGCGGCATCTCCGGCGTCGTGCGCGGCGACCTCGACCTCGCGGTGGTCCTCGACTGGTACAACAAGCCGCTGCCGCTGCCCGACGGCCTGGTCAAGGCGCCCATCCTGGACGATCCCGCGGACGTGGCGATGCCGGCCGGCCACCGGCTCGCCGAGCGCGAGGAGGTGGACCTCGCCGAGTTCGCCGAGGACGAGTGGATCACCTGGGGCGAGGGCGAGTTCTGCCACGAGTGGCTGCTGTACACGCTGCGCTCACGGGGCATCGAGCCGATCATCGGTCACCGCGCCGCGGAGACCCACACCCAGCTCGGCCTGGTCGCCGCGGGCCTCGGCGTGTGCATCGCCCCGCTGCTCGGCCGGCACCCGATGCCCGCCGGCGTCGTCACCGTCCCGCTCAAGCAGCGCGTCCGCCGGCACGTGTACGTGGTCTGGCGCGCCGACGCCGACCGCCGGCCGTCCATCCGGGCGGCGGTGCGGGCCCTGCGGACGGCGGCGGAGCGGCTCGGCTGACGCCGGCCGCGCCCTGGACCGGCCGCGCCCTGGACCGGCCGCGGCCCCCGCCCCCGGGCCGGCCCCGGCTAGACGTGTCCCAGCTTGCGGAAGTCCCAGGAGACCACCTTCCGGGGCGTCAGCCGCAGCCACGCGTGCCGGCCGTCGTGGGGCATCTCCTCCAGGCCGAAGTACTTCCGGGCGAACAGCGTCTCGGGCAGGTCCAGTTCCGCACACAGCTCACCGGTGCGGGGCACCTCGCCCACGCGCTCGGCCCGGCCGGACAACTCGACGCCGCGCAGCTCGTCGTACTCCTCGCCGGTGTCGACCACGACCGCCACCCGCGGGTCGCGGCCGAGGTCGGCCCAGCGCTTGCTGCGCACCACCGAGTACAGCCACAACGACGTGCCGTCCCAGACGAACCACAACGCGCTCACGTGCGGCGCGCCGTCGGCGGACACCGTGGCGACGCGGCACGTGCGCTCGCCGGTGAGGAACGCGTCCAGCTCCCCGGACGTCATCATGATCTTCCGGCCCCGGCGCTGAGCGGCGCTCATCCCGCCCCCCCTTCTCCAGCCCCCGCTCGCGGCGGCGGTCACGCCAGGCTGATCGAGTCCCCGCTGACGCTGATCTGCACGGCGGGCAGCGGTTTGGGCGCGGGGCCGCTCTGCACACTGCCGTCCGTGATCGAGAAATTGCTGTTGTGACAGGGGCAGTTGATGACCCCGTCGGCGACGCTCTTCACCGCGCACCCCTGATGGGTGCAGGTCGCCGAGAACGCCTTGAACTCACCGGCGGCCGGCTGGGTGACCACCACCTTCTGGTCGGGGAAGACCTTGCCCCCGCCCTCGGGGATGTCCCCGACCGACGCGAGGGCGGCGCCGGTGTTCCCGCCGCCGCCCGAACCGCCGCCGTCGCCGGAGGAGCCGCCCGCGCCCGTGGCGCTCGTGTCGGCGGACCCGCCGGCGGCACCCGCGCCGTTCGCCGCGTCGTCGTCGGAGCCTCCGCACGCGGTCAGCGCGACGGCGAGGCCCGCCGCTCCCGCGGCCACGACGGTACGACGGGCCGGTCCCGAGGCGGGCTGAAGCGATCCGCTGGTCATGCTGACGTTCCCTTCCGGGGGTCGAGTACGTGATCTGCCGTGAGGTACGGGCCGAGGGCGGCCGCCGTTCAGACCGTGCCCAGATGGTGTCCCGGCCATGCTCCTGCGGGCCGGCGGCACGCCGGTAGCCTGGGGCGATGCTCAAGGACGTCACCGCGACCCGCTACATCACGCCGCTGCGTGAGGGCGGCTCGCTGCCGGGACTGGTCGAGGCCGACGATCTCGGGACGTACGTCCTGAAGTCGTCCGGCTAGTGGCGAATACCTGCGGTGACTCGCCCAGGACCGGCGCTGACCAGGGAGGTTACGTCTTTCAGCGTCTTTCGCTGGCATGTCGTCTTGTGCGGTTGATCCTCCCCAGGCGCTCCCCAGCTGCGTGTCAACAGAGGTATTGGGGAACGGCAGGGCCACGGCGGATCCCCCACCGGTGTCGCCGCCGCCGGTGAGGCGGCCGCGCGCGGCCGGGCCCGTTCCAGCATTCCAGGGCACAGGTCCATGCCGATCACCTCCGTCCGGGCCGGGGCGTGCGGCAGGTTGCGGCCGGTGCCGACGGCCACCTCCAGGACCGTGCCGGTTGCCTGCGCGCACGTCCACGACCGGCCATCACCGACCAGCAGCCGGTCGTACGGGCAGCACAAGCAGCCGTTGCGCCAAGAGTGCGTCGCGATTCCAGCACCGCCGTACCCGTGCAGCCCGGCTCGTCTTCGCGTCCGTGGAGGCCCTCCTTGGCCGGACTAGCTGCAGCCCGTGTGGTTCAGTGACCGGCCGCCTGGGTGACCGGCACGCGCTCGGCGAAGGTCTTGCCGCCGTCGCGGGTCTCGTAGACGCCTTCCTGGGTGGCGGCCAGCACACGGTCGGTGCTGACCGCGGTGAGCGCCTGGGGCTGCCCGCCGGGTACGGTGCCCGTCTTCGTCCAGGTCTTGCCGCTGTCGGTGCTGAGGTGCAGTGCGCCGGTCGGAGCGATGCCGTAGAGGGCGTCGGGCTCGGCCCAGGAGAGGTAGGACATGACCGGTTCGGTGCCGGGGGCGAACGTCTTTCCGCCGTCGGTGCTCTTCGCGACGCCCTGCTGGGTGGTGGCCAGTACGACGTCGGGGTCGTTGGGGCTGACGGCGATGTCGAGGGCGGCGAGCTTGGCGCGGTTGTCCCAGGTCTTGCCGTCCTTGCTGACGCGGAGCAGGCCGTTGGTGCTGTCGTATCCATAGACCGTGCCGTGGGCGTACTCCAGGGCGTGGAAGTCCGCTTCGCCGCCGAGGGAGAGGGTTTTCCAGGTCTTGCCCGAGTCGGCGGACTGGATCAGGCCGCGGTTGGCGTGGTCGCCGCTGCCCGGTGCGGGGTGGCCGCTGCCGAGGAAGGTGTTGGGGCCTTTCACGGTGAAGCCCAGTATTTACGGATCGCGGCTCAGATACCCCCGATACCGCCGGGCAGTCCAGGCCAGTTTCGTTAGTCGGGGCACCGCTACCCACAGAGACGAACTGAGCGGCCCACCGACGCCTGCCAACCCAGACAGACACCCGAACCTCCCGAGGTGGGCATCGGTGCGGGCGATGTTCGCGCAGCTGACCGAGCGCCGACTCGTCATGCCGTCTGCGCTGCGCCGTAGGTCGCTCCTGCTGTTGCAGGGACTGGCGGCTGAGGCGGTCCGGCGAGGGTACGAGGTGCGGAAGGCCGGGTCGTCCTTCTACCCGCGCGAGGGCGGAGTGGACGTCGCTGTCGACGGCTTCGCGTATACCGTCACCGTTAGACAGGAGTTTCCGGAGTCCACAGATCCGGAGCATTCCGTTCGTCTTGTCGTGGAGCTGGCCCATGGCCTGACCGGTCGGCCCGGTCGCTGGCCGGATCGGAAGACCCGGACTCGAAGAGGCCCTGGGCTTGATCCTTCCCGTCGCGGAGCATCGCGAACAGCACGTTGATGCGTTGTCGGGCGAGCCGGAAGAGGGCCTGGGGGTGGGTCTTCCCGGGGGCCCGGCATTTGTCGTAGTAGGTGTGAGAGGCGGGATCGTGTAGGGCGGCGAATGCGGAGAGGAACGTCGCTCGTTCGAGCTGCCGGTTGCCGCGTCGGGGTGCGTGTTCGCCGTGGATCGAGGTTCCGGACGGTTTCGTGGTCGGGACGAATCGGCGTAGGAGGCCAGGTGGGCGGCGGTGGGGAAGCTGGTGCCGTCGCCGACGGTGATCAACATTGTGGCGGTGGTCCTGACGCCGACGCCGGGCAGCGACGTCAGGGACCTTCGGAAGAGGGTGGTCCTCCAGCGGGGCTGTGAGCTGGGCTTCGGTCGCCCGTCTTTGTCCGTGGACGGCGCCGAGCGAGCGGGCCAGCGAGGGGGTCACGATGTCCAGTGTGCTGGTTCCCGGAACGACGACGGTCTGCTCGTCGAGGGACTCGAAGATGTCGTCGGCCGGGCGGTCGGCCATCCGGGGCGCCCTGGGCCGGTTACCACGGCGAGCCTGAGCCGGCCGGCTTTGCGTAGCGCGGCCGGGGAGTCGTAACGTTCCAGCAGCCAGGTGACAGCCTGGTGATCCAGACGCAGGCCCAGGAGTCGCTCCAGGGACGGGTGAACCGGGTGAGCGGGCCGCCGATGCGGTTGCTGGTCCGGGTGGCCTCGCCCGCCAGGTCCTGATCGAAGCCGACCAGGACGGTCAGCTCGGCGGTGATCTCGTCGGTCAGCTCCAGCGAACGCAGGGTGTGCGGCATCGTGCGGGCCGCGTCGGCGATGACCGCGGCGTCCTTCTCGGCGGTCTTCGCCTCGCCGGGGTAGAGATCGGCGATCCGCCGCATGGCGAGTCCGGGCAGGTAGGCGACCTTGCAGCCCGCGTCGCGGGCAACGGTGAGGGGCAGGGTGCCGATCGAGGCGGGCTTGTCCACGATCACCAGGACGGTGCCGAACTCGGTCTTCAGCTTGGTGAAGACGTCCCGCAGCTTCGGTTCGGTGTTGGGCAGCTGCTTGTCGGAGACCTTCTTGCCGACCGGCGTGAGGTCGTGCCCTCGTGGGTGCTCTTGCCGATGTCCAGGCCGAGGAAGACACCTGTCTCATCGTTGTCGTTCACGCCGTCCTCCCGGACGCATGTCGTGTATGCCGGCCTGGGCGTTGGCGTCGTGCGCGCATCCACGTTATGCAGATCTGTTGCCCGCAACCGCCCGGGCGTTCCACCAGGCCAGGCGGTAGTCAGACCTCTCATCAGCGTCTCCAACGGCGCCACTCGCGCCCGGTGGCACCACCCCCCAGATCATCCACTTGACACGGGGGAACAGCCATGCCGGGCCCGGAGGCCAGCGGCCCTCTTGGAGGACCGCGAAAAGGAAGACGGGAGGCGATGGCGTAGTAGAGGTAGGAGTTGGTTTCCTGACCGGAGAGGTCGGGTTGGGTACCAGTGGTCTCTTCACTGCTTTGGGTAGTACAGCTCCAGAGCCTCGCCAAGCGGAGTGAGCGTCAAGTTCCCTCTCCCCGCGGCGGAAACGCGCACGCGTTCACCGGGCGAAAGGACGAGGAGCATCAAAGGGCTCGTCATATCTCGCCTGGAAAGCGTCGATGCCGCTTGTGACTTCGACGAGAGGAACTCGACCTCGATGATCTCCGCCTTTTCGCTCACCAAGACTTCCCAGATTTTAACAAGTGTGCCTTCGTCGCAGCTCGCTTCGCACCCCGTGTAGATCAGGGACTCGGACTCGCCAACGACGGCCAACGGTGCCCCGGCGAGCGCATTATCAACGGCGTGGCGATCTGTGATCTCCATGTCGACAATGCCGCCGCTGAGGTGGTCTGGGCTTTCCCAGACACCGTCCCCGTCTCGCACGGAGTAGTAGAGTTCTTCGCCCACGAGGCCGTCCCTCCTGCGGTGCAGCAAGAGGACGAAGCCGAGGTTACCGCTCTCCCAGACATCGGCGACGACAGGAGTGTCAGGGGGAATGGCCAGTTGGTTCGGCGCCGCGGCGGCGGTGGTCGGACGCCCCTGCTGGAGGGCGCATCTGGCGATGTCGGCCATGGATTCTCTCATGATGCCCTGTCTTTACCCTTCCTTGGATTTTCGCCATGTTCCGTCATAGGCGGGTTACTGGTGTGGCGCGCCGTGAAGGTGCGCCACACCAGCAAGTTCAGTGGGTGCGGGCCGGCCGACTCATGCGATGCGGAACGGCCGGCCCGCAAGGTGAGTTACCTGGCAGCCGTGCAGGAGTAGGACATGTCGGCTACATATCCGTTCCAGCCTGAGACGACGACCGCGCCGTAGGTCCAGATCCGGGTGCCTGGTTTGACCTGGATGTTGTAGTGGACGGCCCAGCCAATCTTGACGGGGTTCTTCCAGGTGGCCTTAGCCTGGAGCTTGCGCATCTTGCCTCGCTTGCCGGGAGGCACGCCCCACGTCTCCGCGTAGGTGGCGTTGTAGGCGAGATAGCGGTTGGCGAAGCCCATGACCTGGACGTTGATGTAGTAGCCCATGTAGCGGTAGCCGTTCTTCGCGATGCCACCGCCTCGTCGGCTGACGATGATGCGCATACCGTAGCCGTTCTTGATCCTGCGCTTGCCGCACTTCGGGCTCATGCCGTCGGTGTCGGTGGCATTGCAGGGATCGGCGTTGGAGTAGTCGTAGGCGTTGGCAGACCCGCCCGGCACTGGGTCGGGTTGCATGAAACGACCCCGAGACGGGTCGTAAAGGCGTACGCCCATCAGCGTGAGGCCGGTGAGGGTCTCCGTAGATCGCTGCTTCTCGCCGAGCCAGCCGTAGCGGGCCGCGGGTTGGCCGCTTCGAGGATTGCCGTACTCGTCGTTGTCCAGTACCACCGGAGCCTTCGTGGTGTCCAGCGGGAGTTGGAGCGTGACATCGCCGTGCAGGTCGGTGAGCTGCAGGGTGGTCTCACCGGTCTTGCCGGTGATCGCCACCAGTCCACCGCTGGCGGACTGGACGTTGCGGGTCACCGCTCCGGTGGACGTGTCCTCGACGATCCAGCGCGGGGTGTCGTCATCACTGTCGTAGTGGTTGACCTTGGATGCCGTCTGCGTCCAGGACGTGCCGCTGCCCTTCTCCACCTTCCACGACCGGAATCGCAGGTTGGCATCGAGTTGCCAGGTCTGGCGCTGGCCGTTCGATGTCTGCTGATGCGCCAGGTTGTTGGCGTAGTAGCCGATGGTGCCGTGGCCGGGAGCGGACGTCGCACGACCGAGTGCATCATAGGTCCAGCCGGAGCCGGCGATGCGGTCTGCGCTGTCGTAGGTCGTCGTCTGGGCGGTACTCCCCGTACTCGTGCAGTCCTGTCCGGGCGCCGCGACGGCGGTGGTCAGGGTGGTGCGATTGCTTCGCTTGTCGAATCCGTAGGTTCGCCGGGTGCAGAGTGTCCCGGCGGTGTCGTCGACTGAGGTGAGGCGGGCCGCAGCGTCGTAGGTGTACGACTGATCGGACCAACCGGCGTGAGTCGTCACCTGTCCGTTCACCGATTCCGTGACCCGGTCCGAGAAGACGACGATCCCGTCGCTGTCCCGGGTGTAGACGCGTGAGTCAGCCGAGCCCGTAGGGTCCTTCTCCTGGTTGAGGGTGTAGCCGCCGGGCAGGGTTTCGCGCGTGACGGATCCGTCGGCGTCGTAGGAAGTGCGGAACTCACCTGCGACGGAGTCCGTGACGGACGTCGCCAGACCGCGAGGTTCGGCCTTGTCGTCGTAGGTGAAGGTGGTGGTGGAGGGGACGGAGTCGGTTACCTTGACCGGACGGTCCAGCTTGTCGAATTCCACCTTGGTCACGCCGCCGTCGGCGTCGGTGTACGAAATCTGCCGTCCCAGCTTGTCGAAGGTGCGCGTGATCGTGCCACTGGTGGTGGAGACGGTCTTGACAGGGCGGCCGCTGTCCTGGCTGTACTCCGTCGTAATTTCGGGGAGCGCGGTGCCCAGTCCGCCGGTGACGGTGGACCGGGTCGGTCGGCCGGCGTCGTCATGGGCCGTGGTGGTGGTGCGTGTCACGCCGTTGGCCGTCTCCGTGACCTTCGCCGTGTTACCCCACCGGTCGTATTCCGTGGTGGCGGTGACGAGTTCCGTGGGGTTCGAGGCACCGCCGGTAACCGTGCCGGCCGGGCCGGTGGAGCAGAGGAGGTCGGCCCACTCCGGTCGGCCGGTGCATGCACCGCTTCCGCTTGCGGTCCAGTAGGTGGTCACTCGAGTCGCGGCGTCCGTTCCGGTCGCGCCCGGGGGTATCTCCTTGCGGATACGGCCCTTGTCGTCGTATTCCGTGGTCGTCGTCAGGGCCAGGGTGTCGGGGTCCTGAATGGACTTGACCGGTAGCCCGATCGCCCAGTCGTAGACGGTCTGTGTCACTCGCTTCTCGCCCTGCACCGAGGGGTGCTCACGTACCTGGACGCCGGTGGTGGTACGTGTGACCTGGTCCTCGACCGTGGCCGTGCCGTCCGTCGGGCGTCCTTCGTCGTAGGCGTTGACAGCCCATGACCGACCGATGACGGAGGTGCCGGCGGACACCAGCGTCGTGGTACCAGACTTGAGGTCGGCGGTCAGGTCGAGCCGGTGCAGAGGCCCGAACTCCTCCAGCTTGCGGGTGCCGTCGGTGTCGTAGACCCGCCGCGTGGACAGCAGCTCCGCGCGCTCGGCGCCGGCGAGCTGGGCGATGCCCAGCTCGGCCTGGGCAGATCTGTCGGCGGCGGTGAGGCCCAGTGCCAGGGAACGGTTGGCCGCCGTCAGTTCGCGGACCGTGTTGCCGAAGCGGTCGTGCTCGCTGGTGCTGACGTGGCCGCCCGGAGAGACCGAGTTGACCGCTCCACCGGACACGCCCAGGTACTGGATGGACGCCCGCGGGTATGCACCGGCGGTCAGGTCGCCTCCGGTATGCGAGGCGGGTACCGAGTCGGGCGGAAAGACGGCCGTGGCGTCGGTCGGGGCATCGTTCTGCCCCCATGCCCTCACATCGTTCGCCCCCAACTTGTAGGGGGCGTTGGCCCCGGTTAGCGGGACGTCGTAGACGATACTGGTCGCAGCCTCACCTTCGACCACGTCGGCTGTGCCCTGCTTGAGCGCGGGCCGCGATGCTTTGAGGAGCATTCCTTCCCCGGCTGCGCTGCTGATACCGGCCTTGCCATAGGTAAAGGTCCACGGCAGATCGCCAGGCGCGTCATACGTGATGACGCGGCCGGAGCTGTCGTAGTTGTACGAGGTCTTCAAAGCCGGCGAGATCTGCGGGTTCCACGTCTGCCGCAACCGACCGGTGTTGTCGTACGCGTATGCCTGCACCGCCTCGAACGTTGCGGCGGAGGCGCCAGGCGCGGTGGACCAGAAGCGGATCTCCTTGACCCTGCCCGTGTAATCCCCGAAGGAGTCGGGCGTGGCCGTCGTGGACGGTGCGTAGGTGAACTCCATCACCCGGCAGCCCTTGGTCGCCGGGGTGACGGCGCACGTGGCGGATTCGACGGCCGAGCTCTGAGCGACTATGCGCTTGGGTCGGGCCAGCTTGACCCCGTCAACGGTGACCGTGTCGGAGATCATCGTAGCGGTGGTGTCGCTTTTGCCGTCCAGCATGGTCGATGAGACGTTCCATACCGGCAGGGCGTCATCCAGCTTGCTGAACACGGTGACGGAACCATCGGTGTCACTGAGCGTGAAGTCGGCGGTCAGGCTGCCCTTGAGGGTGAGCGTCTGCGCGCCGGGCTCGGCGACCCAGCCGGTCTTACCGGCGTTCGCCGTGAAGTGCACCACATCGTCGTTGTTCGTCACCACGTCGACGGCGGTGTCGGAGACCTTGCGGACGTACGCGTAGTCCGATCCGGTGACCTCCGCGGAGACGCCTGCGGACCACTCCTTGCCGAAGATCGGGACCTGGCCATCCCTCTTCGCATCCGCATCGGGCTCACGCGAGGAAGACGTGCGTGAAACGGACAGACCGAAGTAGGACGCCTCCGACTCGGAGAGGGAGAAGTCACCCGTGAGCAGGTTCAGGACTCCCGGTCCCACCCGAGTGGGTGCCGCGCCCTGGGCATTCCGGTCGACAACGACTGTCAGCGGCTCGGTACTGCCCGAGGCACTGTTCGGGCCGGTGAAGTCCGCCTTGATCTCGACGCTGCCGTCCGGATCGACAGTGCTGGTGGCGTTCCAGACGAGCTGTGCATTCTTGCCGCCTACGAGCGTTACCGGCCATGAGGCCAGCGGCTGGCCACTCTGTGTTACGTCACCGACCGGAATCTTCACCCAAGGGTCCGCTTCCGAGCGGCGCCAGGAGAAGGAGACGCTGTTGTACTTGCCCGCGTCGGCCTCGGCGACCAGCGGCAGGCGGCGTGCGGTGCGCTCCCCGTCAGAGGGCTGGACGAAGCCGCCGGGTCCGACGTGGAAGGCGTACTCGATGGCTTCGGACTTGTTGTCCGCCTTGTCCACGGCCCGTACCTGCAGGGTGTGGGTTCCATCGTGTGGCGGGGTGATGGAAATGGCCTTGTCGGCGCTGGAGCCGCCGGTTGCCACCTTGGTCCAGGTCACGCCGTCCAGCGACCATTCCAGCCAGTTGTGGTCGGAGGCGGGCGGGGTGACGGTGAAGGTGCCAGTTTGGCCCGCACCCTTGGTCCACTTGCCCGCCGGGTAATCCGTGGACGTGATCCTGGCCGGGGCGGACGGGGCGCTGGTGTCGACGGTGAAGGTCTTCCAGGCCGACCAGCCGGTGTTGTAGTGGCTGCCGTCGTACGGGCTGGTGCGGAACTTGTACGTCTTGCCGTTGGTCAGGACACCGGCCGGGACGGTCACCGATGCGACCTGGCCCGAGGGCACGTACCTGGACACGATGACGTCGCCGACCTGGGTGTTGGTGGCGTTGTCGTAGATCTGGAAGGTGCCGTTGACCTTGTCGCCGTCGGCGTCGACGAACGTGTCCCGCAGCGTCGGGGTGGTGGTGTTGACCACGTGGGCGCCGCTGTAGGAGAAGTACGGTGGGCCTGCTTCCTGCTTGGTTCCGGTACGCGGCCGGTAGTTGTAGTTCACTACCAGTTTCGGCGGGTTGGAGGCGGCGTTGGCGGAGTTGACGCGCTTCCACTGGGCCACCACAGTCTCGCTGGAGGCTCGCAGGCCCATGTGGCCGCGGGTGGCCTTGGCGGACGCCCATTCCTGCACGAGCGTGGTCACATCAGCGGCGATCCAGCCGTCCGGCTGCGTCGAGCATCCCGGGTTGCCGCGGGTCTCGGAGGAGGTGGCCTTCTTTGCCGTCCACGTCGGCTGCGAGGTCCAGCGCGATGACGTGGAGGCAGCGCCCGTCGACCAGACTTCCCACGGGTACACCTTGCAGTCGGTGTTGCCCGAGTGGAAGTTCCACAGACTCAACTTGGCGTCCAGTACCAGTGAGTCCTGGAGCGGTGTGGTGTTCCAGGAGATGAACGACCGTGCAGTGCGGGGCGTGCCGTCGGCATTCTTCGTGCCCGGGTTGCCCAGGTCCAGCTCGGTGTCGGTGGACCAGTCGACGGTCTCGCCCTGCTGGACATAGGTGTCGAAGACGTTACTGAGTGCGGAGGTGGAGGGGTCGACGGTGACCGGGTACTTCGTGTCAGGGTCGGCGAGGAACTTCCCGTTCGGGGTGATCACCAGGTCGACACCGCCCCGGGTCTTGACGACCTTCATGGCGACCTTGGCCCGGCGGGTGTGCTCGCCGGACACTTTGTCGACCGTGGCGTCCCACATCACCGGAGCCGGCATCACGGCGCTCTTCTTGGACTTCTTGTCCGTGAAGAGAACGCTGCCGTCGGCCTGCTGGTTGACCTTCAGTTCCTTGGTCCGCAGCGGCAGAGTGTAGGTGTAGCCCTCGGCGGCTGGCCTCTCCTTGATCTCGACGAACTGCTCGAAGCCAGTGCGAGTCGCCTCAACTACGACGTCGGCACCGGGAACGGCGTTGACGTATTCAGCGCGCGTGCCGTTCAACTTCGGCGCGGGCAGCCCGCCCTTCCACTGCAAGGTGATCTGGTCGTCCCCCTCGCCGAGCGTGACAAGGTCGACGGCCTTGGCAGCCTGAGCGGCCTTGAGGGAGGCGGCAGGAGTGCCCGTTTTACCTGCCAGTTTCAGGCCGCGCGGGTGGGCCTTGGGCTCCACACCGCCGGCGTGGCTGACCAGGTCCAGGTCCACGTCACGCCATTGACGGGTCGTGCCGTCCTGGAAGCGGACCGGGCCGGCGGTCAGCTCGGTCGTGAGCGAACCGTCCTTGTTGGCCCACGTGGTGGAAGTCTCGGTGCGCTCCGACAGCGCCTCGACCCGCTTGCCCGACAAGCGTGCGGCAACACGGGCTGAGGATATGTCCGCCGCCTGGGTGGCGGCCGACCTATTCGGAGCGGACGGCACCTCAGAGCGCGGCCCGGCGGCGGCGCTCACGCCGTCGAGCAGGGTGACGGTCAAGGCCAGGGTGAGGCTGCCCGCCATGTAGCGCAGGCTCCCCCCGGACCAGGACCGTCCTCGCTCCTCCGGCGTGGGACTGTGAATCGTCATGATTCCTCGGTCTCTTCATCACATATGTGCACTGCCTGTGCAGTGCCCGGTGTGACCGTACTCAGAGACAAAAGAGGCTGAACTCCGGCAACCATCCGTAATGCGGGGCGCCTTCGCGGCCGAGAGTGAGGAGATCAACACCGACTCCTGACTCAAATCCGTAGGCGCCTACCCGCATTCGTATCTCTCATGCCTCTTGTGAGGTCACCCGGAGGAGAACGCCGCCGCGCCACGGTGTACGTTCACTCCGCACAGGGGAGGCAGGGGCGGCCGAGCCGCTCCGTGACGCCTGTTGAGGGCGTTTCAGCGAAGGGGAGGCTGCGTGCGGCAGCGTCGGATATGGGTGGGGGCGGCCACGGCGGTCGCCGGGCTGGGCGGGGTGATCTGCTTCCAGGGACTGACCGGTGCTTCGGACGAGGGCGCGGTGGGCGGCGAAGGTCCGGTGCCGGTCCGGGCCGAGTCGCGGACCGAGCCTCTGACGGTGGACGACGGGGGCCGATCCGCCTCTCTTCCGCGGCGTGGCACTGAGCCGTTCAGCATGCTGGGCGTCACGTGGACCGATCCGTCGGCGCGGGTGAGCGGCGCCGTCGAGGTGCGGACGCGCTCCACGCGGTCCGGGCAGTGGTCGGCGTGGCTGCGGCTCGACGGCGACAGCGGCCAGGGCGAGCGTGGGGCCTCGCGGGGCGGCACCGAGCCCGCGTGGGTCGGGCCGTCGGACGGCGTCGAGGTCCGGCTGCGCGCGGCGGACGGGGCGACGTCGCATCGGCTTCCGGCCGGTCTGCGGCTGGACATGATCGACCCCGGCAGCGGCAAGGCCACCGGTATGGAGCCGGCGGCGTTCGCCGTCGAGGAGACCGGTGGAGCGACCGGTGAGGAGACCGCGTCCCCGAGCCCGGCCGAGGTGCCGTCGGAGTCGGCCGAGGCTGCCACGCCGTCGGCGCCACCGGCCTCGCCGGAGACTCCCCCGGCCGGTGCCACACCCGAGGAGTCCGCTGACACCGGGTCTGCAACCCCGTCCGGGACACCGAGCGTTGCCCCGACGCCTTCGGCCCCCGAGCCCTCCGGGGCGTCGAGCCCGGGGCCGACGATGAGCGTCCCGCCGGCCCCGCCCTCCACCGTGCAGCAACCGCCGGTCACCTCCCGGGCCGGCTGGGGCGCGGACGAGTCGATCGCTCCGGAGGAGCCGGGATATCTCCCCGGCGGCAGGATCAAGGCCGTGGTCGTCCACCACACCGCCGAGTCGAACAGCTACACCTGCGAGCAGGCCCCGGCGGTCGTCCGCGGGATCTACGCCTACCACGTGAAGCAGCTGGGCTGGAAAGACATCGGCTACAACTTCCTCGTGGACAAGTGCGGCACCGTCTACGAGGGCCGCAAGGGCGGCATCGATCGCCCCGTCATGGGAGCGCACGCCTACGGCTTCAACTCCGAGACCACCGGCATCTCCGTGCTCGGTACCTACACCGACACCGCCCCGTCACCGGCCGCGATGGCCGCCGTGGCGCGGGTGGCCGCCTGGAAGCTCGGCCAGTACGGCGTGGATCCCGGGGGCACCGCCACGCTCACCGCAGGTGCGAGCGGCCGAAGTTACTCCGGCAAGACCTGGGCCAGTGGCGCCCAGCTGTCCTTCCCCGCCGTCCACGGCCACCGCGACGGCTACAACACCCAGTGCCCCGGCGACGCCTTCTACGGCCGGCTCGCCGCCGTCCGCTCCTGGGCCGCCGGTCCCGTCACCGGCCTGGCCATCAAGTCTGTCACCGGTGCCGGGCGGTCCGGAACGACCTACTACACCAGGGCCGGCATCACCGTGAGCTGGTCGGCGGGCACGCCCTCCTCGCTGGTCTCCCGCTACGAGCTGCTCGTCGACGGCAAGCCGGCCGCCACCACCGCGGGGACCGTCACCTCCGCCAAGGCCACCCTCGCCGTCGGCAGTCACAAGATCGCGGTGCGGGCCGTGCACCAGTCCGGCAAGACCTCCACGACATCGGCGGTGACCGTCGTCGCGGAGACCACCGCCCCGGGCTTCCCCACCAAGCCGAACCTCGCCCTGCGCACCGGCACGGTCAACACCACGGCCGTCCCGCTCACGCTGAAGTGGAAGGCCACCGACAGCGCCGCACTGAAGGAGGTACGCCTGACCGCACCGGTCGCCAAGACGTACGGCCCCACCACCTACAGCGCCTCCCACACCGCGAAGTCCGGCATGGCCACGGCATGGAAGATGACCGCCCACGACCAGGCCGGCAACACCGCGTCGGCCTCCGTCACCGGCACGCCCGTGATCCTCCAGGAGACCTCCGCCACCCGTTCCGGCACCTGGAGCACCAAGTCCTCCGCCAGCTACCTGGGCGGGAAGTCATACTCCAGCACGGCCAGGAACGCCAGCCTGACGTGGACCTTCACCGGCCGGTCAGCGGCCTGGGTGGTCTCCCGCGCCGCCGGATCCGGACAGGCCCATGTCTACGTCGACGGCGTCAAAGCCGCCACCGTCGACCTGAAGTCGGCCACCACCAAGTACCGCGACGCGATCTGGTCCAGGACCTGGAGCACCAGCGCCAAGCACACCGTCAAGATCGTCGTGGTCGGCACGAAGGGCCGCCCGACCGTCACCACCGACGGCCTCGTCTACCTCAAGTAACAAGCGAGGCAGGCCCCGCCCCCGTCGCCCTCGATCAGTGAGCTTCTTCAGCGTTGCCGCTCCAGCTTGAGGACAGCTTTGGCGATTGACGTCAAGCGGTTCGGACTGCACCGGGACCGGCGGAAGATCCGCCATGACTTCAGGCGGGCGACGCCGCGTTCGACCGGTGCCCGTGCCGCAACCAAGGCCCGGTTGAGGTCTTCTTAGTGGACTTCTTAGTGGAGGTGAGTTCCTCTAGGTGCCTGTGTCTGACGCTCGTGGTCAGCTAGAGGTTGTCCCGTATCTGCTGGCCAGGGGTGAGATGATCTTGCCGTGGCTGGTGTGATCACGGCGTCGGTGCCTTCGTGGATAGGTCCGTTCACCGGGCTGCGCCCGCGGCGATGTGATCTGCGAGGTCGTCCGCGCGGTCGACGCCTCCTGCGCCGGTGTCGATGTGGCGGCTGTGGTGACCAAGGTGTTTCGCCAGCGACCGCAGCGCAGGACGCTGGCGCAGGCTCTGCTGGAGGATCCGACGCTGCTGACGACGGGGTGGCCTGAGGGGCCTCGGCTCATCGAGCGTCTGGTGCGGGCTCTGCGCGAGCACGGGGCATGCGGGCTGGTACTGCCCTATTGCGCGGACTGCGGTCGGGAACGCCCCTTGAAGGCGCTGAGTGAGGAGGGACGCATCTGTGTCTCCTGCTGTAATCGCCGCCGAGTCCGTGCCAACCCTTGCGTGGTCTGCGGCAGCATCGACTTCGCCGACCGCGACCGCGAGGGGCACCCTCGCTGCCGCAAGCACCGGCCCGAAGCCGGGATCGATCCGGCAGCCGAGCTCGGCCGGATGCTGAGCGTACGGACCGGCCTCGCAAGGGAGGCGATCGCTGCGGTGGTGCGTTCGATCGCACCACACTCGGGCCGGCCAGCTGCCTCTGTTGTGGGCGGTGCAGGATGTGCCGGGACTGCTCAGCGGTGAGGGAGCGAAGGGGCCCCGAAAATCTCAGACCTCGCCCAGACACTTGTGGATCACGGTGCCCGCGGCGTCGGGGTGCCACTGTGCCCATTCTGCCGCGGCACTACAGACTTGCGCTCACGCCGTGAGGGGCTGCGCTGCTGCAGCTGGTGCTGGAACCAGGTCCGCACCGAGAGGTGTGCGCGATGTGAACGGCAACGGCCGGTCGGCGGACGCACCTTCGAGGGAAACCGCTCTGCGTGAGCTGCCGGCCAGGCCGATGTGTTCAACCAACGGCCTTGCAGCGGCTGCGGCGAGCTACGGGTGCGCAGTGTCCGCACCGCTGCCGGCGGTTTGTGCTCCGTCTGCCGGGAGGTGCCGACCGCGTCGTGTGCCACCTGTGGGGAGCACCGGCCATGCCGATACGTGTCCTCGCCCGCACCTCGATGCCTGTCGTGCTGCGCGAAAGCGCGGGAGCAGGCCGTGTGCGCGATGCGGGCAGCTGAGGCGCGTGAACAACCGGACTGCCGAAGGCCGCCCCGTCTGCAATGGATGCGGAGTCCAGCCAACCATGCGCCGGCTGCGGGAAGACCTTCGAACCCACGGGCCGGACCAGCGACGGGCGTCCGCTGCGCCTACCTGCTGGGCCAAGGATCCAGGCGCCCGCCGACCATGTCACCAGTGCGGAGTGCTGGAACGGCTCTGCTACCACGGTCTGTGCCCATCCTGCGCGCGCACGCGCAGCGTTGACGAGGTCCTTGCCGATAGCCAAGGACATGTCCGCTCTGGACTCGACGGGGTCCGGGTGGCGTTGTCGAAGCCGCCACCCCGTACTGTGCTGCGTTGGATCCACAAGATTCCCGCCCGCCGCGCGGCCTTCCGCACCCTGGCCGGCGCCACGGGGCCCGTCACCCACGAGGTCCTCGACCGCATCACCAGCGACGCGGTCGCCGCCCATCTGCGTGCGCTGCTCGTGACCGGCGGCGTACTGGCCGAACGTGATGAGCACCTCGGCCGCCTGGAGAAGTGGCTCATCCGTACGGTGGCGCGCATCCCCGACGCCCAGTGACGCCGGATCGTGCACCACTACGCCCGCTGGCAGCCGATCCGGCGACAGCGCCGTCTCCCGCACGGCAGTCACGTCACCCACGGCCAGGCCGACTCCGTACGCATGGAGATCCGCAGTGTCGTACGACTGCTGGAGCAACTGCACGGCGACAGCACTGGACTGGGCACCTGTACCCAAGACCAGATCGATGCCTGGCTCGCCGATGGAGCACCGCAGCACGCTCTGGTCCGAGGGTTCCTGCACTGGACGACCCGGCACGGCCTTCCCGGGTGCTGACAGCCCCGCTCTACACCAGTGACTTCGCCGCACAGGTGGTGGCCCAGGACCGGCGCTGGGCGATGGTACGCCGCCTGGTCCACGACACCGATCTGACGACGATCGACCGGGTCGCTGGCCTGCTGTTATTGCTGTTCGCACAGCCCACCTCGCGGATCTGCCGCCTCACCACCGAGCGCGTCATCGACAACGGCCGCGTGCTCCAGCTCCGTCTGGGGCAGCAGCCCGCGGACATGCCCGCACCGCTCGATGACCTCATCCGCGACCTCGTGCAACACTGGCATGGCCGTGCTCCCGTGATCGCCGGGCACGAATCCGTCTGGCTGTTTCCCAGAGCCTACGGCGGGCGGCCCCTGGAACCGCACAGTCTCGGACGCCGCCTCAAGCGTCTGGGTATCCGGCCACGTGTGTCCCGCAACGCCTCGCTCATGGACATCGCCTCCGAACTGCCCGCCCACGTCTTCAGCAGGCTGCTGGGCTTCAGCCAGTCCACGGCCGACAACTGGGACGCCGAGGCCAGAGGTTTCAGTTCGGCCTACGGCGCCGAAGTCTCCTCCCGCATCAGGGGCCAGTGATCACGGGCGGCTCAGGGTGTGGTGTTCACCCGGCTCAACGCCGGATGAGGCCGAGGTCGGTGGCTGCGGCGACGGCGGCGGTGCGGGAGTCGACGTCGAGTTTGGCGTAGATGCGGGCCAGGTGGGACTTGACGGTGCCTTCAGTCAGGTGGAGGCGTGCGCCGATGGCCTGATTGGACAGTCCGTCGGCGACCAGGGCGAGGACTTCGGTCTCGCGCCGGGTCAGGGTGGTGCCGGGGGTACGCAGGCGGTTCATCAGCCGGTCGGCGACGGTGGGTGCGAGTGTCGTGCGGCCGGCGGCTGCGGTACGTACGGCGGCAGCCAGGTCCTCCGGTGGGGCGTCCTTGAGGAGGTAGCCGGTGGCGCCGGCTTCGATGGTGGGCAGTGTGTCGGCGTCTGAGTCGTAAGTGGTGACGATCAGCACGCGAGGGGCTCCCGGGCGGGCGGTGATCCGGGCAGTTGCCTCGGCGCCGCCCATGCCCTTGCCGAACTGCAGGTCCATCAGGACGACGTCGATGTCGCCTTCGGCGGCGCGGGTGACGGCGTCCTCGGCGGTGGCGGCTTCGGCCATGACGACGAGGCCGGGCTCAGTTTCCAGCACGGCGCGCAGTCCGGCCCGTACGACAGGATGGTCGTCGGCCAAGAGCAGGCGGATAGGGGTGTCGTCGGTCACAGACGGGCCTCGGGCTCAGGGTCGGCTGGCGGGGTGAAGGGCAGCTGGACGGCCAGGGCGGTGCCGTGACCGGGGGCGGATTCGACGGTGAGGGTCCCGCCGAGGGCCTGGGTTCGGGCGCGCATGGCGGCCAGCCCGAAGCCGCCGGTCTCGGGGTCGGGGGTGGGCAGGCGGGTGGGGTCGAAGCCACGGCCGTCGTCGACGATGTCGAGGGCGACGTGGTCGCGGAGGTAGCTGAGGGTGACGTCGGCGGCGGTGGCTTCGGCGTGCTGGACGGTGTTGGCCAGGGCGGATTGGGCGATGCGCAGCAGCGCGACCTCGTGTGCGGTGGTGAGCGGGGTGGGGGTGCCGGTGAGGTGGAAGCGTGCGGTGATCCGGTGCCGGGCGGAAGTGGTGGTGCACAGGCGTTCCAGGGCGCCGGCCAGGGTCGTGCCTTCCAGGGTGGGCGGGGTGAGGGCGGCGACGAAGCGGCGGGCCTCGGCGAGGTTGTCGACGGCGGCCAGCCGTGCCTGGTCGACGTAGCGGGCTGCGTTCTGCGGTGCCTGGGGGAGTGCTCGTTCGGCGGCGCGCAGCAGCAGCTGGATGCTGGAGAGGCCCTGGGCGAGGGTGTCGTGGATCTCGCGGGCCAGGCGGTCGCGTTCGGCGAGCACGCCGGCGGTGTGCTGGGCTGCTGCCAGGTCGGCGCGGGTAGCGGTGAGTTCTTCGATCAGACGACGGCGGTGTTCGCTCTCCCGATACAGGGCCTGATATCCCCACACCACGGCGACGGCGACGGCGGCGCCGAGGGCGGGGCCGAGGGCCATGGCGGGGCTGAAGGAGTGCTGGTGGGCGGCGAAGCCCGCGATGGCCGCGGCGGCGGTGGCGGCCACGGCCACCAGTCCGGCGCGGCGGGACAGCAGGTGCAGCTGGAGGAAGTACAACGGGAAGGCCACCCACACGGCGTCGGGAGTGAAAGCCAGCAGCACCAGCCAGCAGACCCCCACGGCGGCCAGCCACAGCGCGGCCGCCCGCCGCGAGCGACGTACGCCAGGCAGCACGGGACCAGCCGCATACGCCAGGCCGCACGCTGCTGCCGTGACGACGATCCATCCAGCGTGGGGCGGCTCGCCGGTCACGGCCCGGCCAGCGGCCAGGGCGAGCAAGCCGATGACCAGCAGGTGCAGGCACCAGGCCAGGGCCCGGGTGGTCGGGGTCAGGGCAGGAGCGGCAGAGTTCACAGTGCGTCCCAGGTTACGAAAACCGACGCCGGAAGGGCCTCCATCAAAAGTTAGAACCCGCGTGCTGTCTTTCGGACCGCCGAATGCCGTCCTGCGCCAGACGCGCACGCAGGGGCCGGCGGAGAGGGTGGAGTCATACCGCGCATCCACCGCTGGAAAGGACAGGCCAGGGCCGTGTTTGTCGCCTGGAGAGACCTGAAGTTCGCCAAGTGGCGCTTCGCCCTGATGGGGACCGTCATCGTACTAATCACCCTGCTGGTCGGGCTGCTGTCCGGGCTGACGGCCGGACTGGGCCAGCAGAACATCTCGGCGATCACGTCCCTGCCCGCCGACAAGATCGCCTTCCAGGCTCCCAGCGGCGGGCAGAACCTGTCGTACTCCAACTCCACCGTCACCGAACAGCAGTGGAAAAAGTGGGCGAAGGCGCCGGGTGTCGAAAGCGCCGAGCCGCTGGGGATCACCACGACCAAAGCCACCGCGGGAGACAAGAGCACCGGTCTTTCGGCCTTCGGCGTCAAGCCCGGCTCCCGCCTCGCCCCGGACAGCGACAAGATCACCGGCAGCGCGGTGGTGCTGTCCACCGCAGCCGCCGACGACCTCGGCGTCAAAGCCGGGGACGCCCTGGCCCTGGCAGGCCGACAACTGAAGGTGGCCGCCGTTGCGGGCGATGCCCACTACAGTCACACCCCGGTGATCTGGACCAGTCTGGACACCTGGCAGAAGACCGCGCCGCCCACCAGCACTGACGACGGCCCGACCGCGACCGTCATCGCCCTGAGCACCACCTCCAAAGCCGATACGGCCGCCACTGACCGCCAGGTCGGCACCAAGACGGTCTCCACCGACGACTCGCTGTCCGCGATCGGCTCCTACACCTCCGAGAACGGCTCCCTGCAGCTGATGCGCGGCTTCCTCTTCGCGATCTCCGCCCTCGTCATCGGCGCCTTCTTCACGGTCTGGACCGTCCAGCGCAGCGGTGACGTCGCCGTCCTCAAAGCCCTGGGCGCCTCCACCGCCAGCCTGCTCAAGGACGCGCTCGGGCAGGCAGTTGTCCTGCTTGTCTTCGGCACCCTGATCGGCACCGGCGTCGCCGCCGCCCTGGGCGGACTCGTGGCCGACGCCGCCGTGCCGTTCCTCCTCACCCCCGCCACCGTCCTGATCCCAGCCGTCGTGATCATTCTCCTCGGCGCGCTCGGCGCCGCCCTGTCCATCCGCCGCATCACCTCCGTCGACCCGCTGACCGCCCTGGGGAGCGCCCGATGAGCCTGACCCTGACCGACATCACCCTCACCTACCCTGACGGCGACACCCGCCTGACCGCGCTCGACCAGGTCAGCCTGGAGGTCCCCCAGGGCAGCCTGACCGCCGTGGTGGGCCCGTCCGGCTCCGGCAAGTCCAGCCTCCTCGCGGTCGCCGCTACTCTGATCACCCCCGACGCCGGCACCGTCACCATCGACGGCCAGAGCACCGCCGGCCTCAACCGCGGCGAACTGACCGAACTGCGCCGCCACAAGATCGGCGTCGTCTTCCAGCAGCCCAACCTGCTGCCCTCGCTCACCGCCGCCGAACAACTCCAGGTCATGGCCCAGATCGACGGCCGCAAACCCCGCACCGCACGCGACCGCGCGATGGAACTCCTCCACGCCGTCGGCCTCGCCAACCAAGCCGACCGCCGCCCCAACCAGCTCTCCGGCGGCCAGCGCCAGCGCATCAACATCGCCCGCGCCCTGATGAACGACCCCACCGTCCTCCTGGTCGACGAACCCACCAGCGCCCTCGACCACGAACGCGGCGCCGCCGTCCTCGGTCTCATCACCCGCCTCACCCACCAACAGGCCACCGCCACCATCCTGGTCACCCACGACCGCACCCACCTCACCGCCGTCGACCAGATCACCGAAGTCCACGACGGACGCCTGCGCCTCCCGGCCACGAACCGGTAAGCGATCGGCTTGCACGATTTGCAGGGCTAAACGAGCTCCGCGTACGAGGACCATTCCGCAGGTTCTGATAGCCGGGCTTACCAACAACGGCCATGATGGGGCCTCCTTGTAGAGGTAGAAAGTGGTGGTGGTGTGTATGGGGGGCGCCCTGATCAGGGCGTCTGGTGCCGGGGCGGTGCGGGCGGTGTGGTGCCCACGGCCGGGCGCGGGCGGGTGCGCAGCACGGGGTGCAGTGCGGGGGCAGGACGGCGACGGTCGCCCCGAGGCCCTCGGCTGCCTCTTCGACTTCGCGGGTGAGGAACTCGATCTGCCGGCCCCAGCGCTGAGAGGCGGGCGGCGATCTGGCGGCCCTGCACGGTCTCCAGGGCGCTGGTGAACTGGCTGCTCGTCTCCGGAAGTTCCTGCAGGCGGACCATCGGACCGGCGGCGCCGTCGGCGGGGGACTGCACCGCCCACGGCTCGCCCGGCGGAGGAGCAGCGGGTTGTGCAAGGTGGGCGGTGATACTGCTCCAGGATCGCCGCGGTGGTGGCGGCCGGCGTGGTCATCGGGCCGCCATCCGGTGCTGGAGGGCCGCGGTCCGTACGAGCCGGATCGTGGTCTCCTCGGCGCGCGGGTCGACGCCCAGGGCCCGGACGTGGGCTATGTCAACGTGCAAAAAAACCGTGAAGGACGGGGTCGGTAAGCGTGCCACCAGATGACCTGATGAGGAATCTTACTCTGTCGACATAAGCCCTTCGATCTGTTCAGGCGATCGACTTCGCTCTCTTGACGCTAATCCATGCAGGGCGTCTGGCAGCCAACTCTAGCGAAGCGTGAGCGCAATATAGGCCACGATCGCCGGTTAGCCAAACCGGTGATCGTGGCGACCATTGCATCCATGCCTACTCCACCGAGGCCTGCTTCCTCGCCCCTGCCCGCTCCTGCGAACGCCGTGAGCGCCGCGTTCCTCAACGTCAAGGATGCTGCCGAGTATCTCGGCCTATCAGTCCGCACACTCTATGTCCGGCGGCACCGGCGGCAAGGGCCACCCGGCTTCCGTATGGGGCCTCGCGGACGCGTCATGTACCGACGGGAAGCACTCGATGCCTGGGTCCGTGAGCAGGAGCAGGCCGACTCCCGCTCCAACCCAGCCTTGAGCCCCTTGTTCCCGACTCCGCGGCACCGTTCTGAACGCAGCTCCAGCGCCTGATGCATCGCGTGTTGTAGGACGCTGTTACCTCTTTCACGATTAAGGAGAGTCCCCTGCCCGGCTACATAGAAGACCGTTGGATCAATAAGAAGGATCCGCTCACCGGGAAGAGAGAAAGGACCGCTCGCTACGGGAAGGGCAAGCGATACAAGGTCGCCGGCATTCCCGGGATCCGGGATCGTTCCTTCGAGGCCTTGGAGGACGACAAGGCGTGGCTTCGACGGTCGGCCACGGATGAGGAGCGCGGAGAGTTCGTGGACCCGCCTGACGGATCCATCACGCTGGCCGATACATCACGAAGCATTGGGTCCCGGGCAGGGGAGGCGCTCCGAAGACCCAGCAGAACCAGGAGCGGAAAGCACGGCTTCACATCGTCCGCATCTGGGTGACCTCCCGCTCAGGAGTATCACAGCGGCGCAGCTGCGTGCCTGTACCGCGAAGTTGGAGGAGGCCACGGTCTCTTCGGTCGACTACCGGCGTGGCATTCTGTCAGAGCTGTCGAGCATCCTGGAGGCGGCCGTCGACGATAAGCGTCTCGCCAGGAACCCGATGCACGCGAAGTACGTACGCTGCCCAAGGCACCGAAAGAACGTCGAGAGGCGTGGTTGCTCGAGACGGCGCTGCGAGTGCGTGACGTGATCAGCGCACGAAACCGCATAGCCGTCGTGCTCGGTCTCGGGTGCGGGCTTCGCCAGGGCGAAGTGTTCGGGTTGAGCCCGGTGGAAATCGACTATGCGCGGGGCGTGCTTCACGTCCGCCGCCAGGTTCAGGCCATCAACGGGAAGCTGTACTTCACCCTGCCGAAGGGCGCGACGACGCGCACCGTCGACATGTCCGCGTCGGTGGCCGAGGAGCTGAAGCGCCATGTCGAGCTGTTCGTGGAGGTGGAGCTCCCGTGGGGGAGTCCGGGGCCGGACAGACCGAAAAGGAAGTTCTCCCTCGTGCTCACCACGCGGTTCAGCAGCGCCGTCGCCGTGAACACGTGGAACACCTACACGTGGAAGCCCGCGCTCGCCAAGGCCGGGATCATTTCACCGCGGGCCGAGGGCGCGAAGCAGTGGCAGTGGGAGGCGGCGCCGAAGGACGGCTCCCACGTGCTGCCTCACACCTATGCCTCGATCATGCTGGAGGCGGGGGAATCGGTCGTGACGTCGGCGCGTTGGCTCGGGCACTCCTCGCCGGCCATCACGCTCGGTTACTACGCTCACTTCATGCCGGAGGCCGGGAGCAAGGGGCGCATGGTGCTCGACGGACTGCTCGGGGAGCGGGGGAATCAGCGCGCCAGCGGAAACTCCCCAGATTCTGCCCAGAGGTGATCGTGGCAGTTCGCCCCGAGCATGGGGATCCTGGGAACGTCATGGATTACAAGGTCATGAGATCGCGTAACCTGGGGAAATGCTGACCGAGGTCACCGCCACCCGCTACATCACCCCCCTGCGTGAGGGCGGTTCGCTGCCGGGGCTGGTCGAGGCCGACGACCTCGGGACCTACGTCCTGAAGTTCACCGGCGCCGGGCAGGGACGCAAGACCCTCGTCGCCGAGGTCGTCTGCGGCGAACTCGCCCGCCGACTCGGCTTCCGGATGCCGCACCTGGTCACCGTCGACCTCGATCCGGTCCTGGGGCTCGGTGAACCCGACCCCCAGGTGCAGGACCTCCTCAAGTCCAGCGCCGGCGCCAACCTGGGCATGGAGTTCCTCTCCGGGGCGCTCGGCTTCGACCCGCTGGCCTTCGAGGTGAGCCCCGAGGAGGCGGGGCGGATCCTCTGGTTCGACGCGCTGGTGAACAACGTCGACCGGTCCTGGCGCAACCCCAACCTGCTGCGGTGGCGCGGCGAGATCTGGCTCATCGACCACGGCGCCACCATGATCTGGCACCACAACTGGCCCGGCGCCGAGGCCTCCGCCGCCCGCCCCTACGACGCCTCCGACCACGCGCTGCTGCCCTTCGGGCCGGACGTGCGCGCCGCCGCCGCGGCCCTGGCCCCGCTGGTCACCGAGGAACTCCTCGCCGAGGTCACCGCCGAGATCCCCGACGCCTGGCTGGCCGACGAGCCCGGTTTCCTGGCCCCGGACGACCTGCGGCGCGCCTACGCCCGTCCACTGCTGGCCCGCGCCGCCGGCATCCACGACCGCATCGAGGGGCTGAAGTGACCGACCCGCGACCGCTGTCCGGGACCGACCCGGCCGACCGGCACGTCTTCGAGTACGCGCTGCTGCGTGTCGTGCCCCGCGTCGAGCGCGGCGAGTGCGTCAACGCCGGTGTGCTCGTCTACTGCCGCGCCAAGTCCTTCGTCGCCGCGCGCACCCACCTCGACGAGGCACGGCTGCTGGCCCTGGACCCGCACGTGGACCTCCCCGGCGTGCGCGCCGCCCTGCGTGCCGTCGAGGGGGTGTGCGCCGGCGGAGAGTCCGCGGGCCAGGCGGCCCAGGACGACCCCGGCCGCCGCTTCCGCTGGCTGATCGCGCCCCGCTCCACGATCGTCCAGCCCGGCCCGGTGCACACCGGCCTCACCGCCGACCCGGTCGCCGAGACCGAACGGCTGCTGGAGGTGCTGGTCCGCTAGCCCCTCCTCGGTCAGGACCGGCGCCGGCGGCGCACCGCGTACCCGGCGGCGAAGGCGGCGCCCGTGACGAAGGTCAGCCCGAGGCCGACGTCCCAGCCGCTGGGGCCGGCGTCCGACGCCCCGCCGAGCCCGCCGCGGACACCGCGGGTCGGGGAGGTGACCGGCGCGGGCGTGACGGGGGCGGCCGGAGCGGTGGTCGGACCCGGACCCACCGGGGCCGTCGTCGGATTCACCGGGGCGATCGGGGGGTTCGCCGGACTCGCCGGGGGGTCCACCGGGCTGGCCGGCGGGTTCGCGGGAGGGCTCGCTTCGGGCCGCGGGCGGCTCGTCGCGGAGATGGTGCCGTCGGTGCCGCCCCCCGGCGACGACCCGTCCTGGGCGGTCGCGGCACCGGCCGCCGGCGCCGTGGCGGCGACGGCGATCAGCAGACCCGCGGCAGTCGTACGAGGGCGCATGGACGCCTCCTTTCCGGCCCCGAGAGGTTCGCGGCTCGACGCTATGGGCCGGATGGCCGAGGGGCGCGTCACCTTGGGCCGAACGGGGGAGGCACACCGAGGCACGAGCGCGCCGGACCAGGTAATGGATCACACCCGCACGGTGTCCCGTTGACACCGGGTGCCAGGGCTTCTAGCGTCACGTTCTGCTGAAGGTACTAAGCGGTCGCTCACCGCAGGCGAGCGCGCCGGCCGCATCCCCAGGACGAGGAGAAGCAGCATGTCCACCACTGAGCAGCGGGTCGCCGTCGTCACCGGTGCCGCACGCGGCATCGGTGCCGCCACCGCCGTACGCCTGGCCGCCGAGGGCCGTGCCGTCGCCGTCCTCGACCTCGACGAGGCCGCCTGCAAGGACACCGTCGAGAAGATCACCGCGGCCGGCGGCAAGGCGATCGCGGTCGGCTGCGACGTCTCCGACGAGGCGCAGGTCGAGGCGGCCGTCGCGCGGATCGCCGAGGAGCTGGGCGCGCCGACGATCCTGGTCAACAACGCGGGCGTGCTGCGCGACAACCTGCTGTTCAAGATGAGCGTCTCCGACTGGGACACCGTCATGAACGTGCACCTGCGCGGCGCCTTCCTGATGTCCAAGGCCTGTCAGAAGCACATGGTCGACGCCGGCTTCGGCCGCATCGTCAACCTGTCCTCGTCCTCCGCCCTCGGCAACCGCGGCCAGGTCAACTACTCCGCCGCCAAGGCCGGACTCCAGGGCTTCACCAAGACCCTCGCCAAGGAGCTCGGCAAGTTCGGCATCACCGCCAACGCCGTCGCCCCCGGCTTCATCGCCACCGACATGACCGCCGCGACCGCCGAGCGGGTCGGCATGGGCTTCGAGGACTTCAAGGCCGCCGCCGCCACCCAGATCCCGGTCCAGCGCGTCGGCGAGCCCGACGACATCGCCAACGCCATCGCCTTCTTCACCGGCGAGGCCGCCGGTTTCGTCTCCGGCCAGGTGCTGTACGTCGCCGGCGGACCGCTCGACTAACAGGAACGGGACACGGACACCATGACTAACCAGGAACTGCCCGAACTCTCGGGCAAGGTCGCCCTCGTCACGGGCGCCAGCCGCGGCATCGGCTACGGCGTCGCCGAGGCGCTGATCGCACGCGGCGACCGGGTGTGCATCACCGGCCGCAACGAGGACGCCCTGAAGGAGGCCGTCGAGCAGCTCGGCGCCGACCGGGTCATCGGCGTCGCGGGCAAGGCCCACGACGAGGCCCACCAGGCCGTCGCCGTCGAGCGCACGATGGAGGCCTTCGGCCGCGTCGACTACCTCGTCAACAACGCCGGCACCAACCCGGTCTTCGGTCCGATCGCCGACCTCGACCTGAACGTCGCGCGCAAGGTCTTCGAGACCAACGTGGTCTCGGCGCTCGGCTTCGCCCAGCGCACCTGGCACGCCTGGCAGAAGGACAACGGCGGCGCGATCGTCAACATCGCCTCCGTCGCGGGCCTCGCGCCGTCCCCGTTCATCGGGGCGTACGGCGTCAGCAAGGCCGCCATGATCAACCTGACCGTGCAGCTGGCGCACGAGTTCGCGCCCAAGGTGCGGGTCAACGCGATCGCCCCGGCCGTGGTGAAGACCAAGTTCGCCCAGGCGCTCTACGAGGGCAGGGAGGCGGAGGCTGCCGCGGCCTATCCGCTGGGGCGGCTCGGTGTGCCCTCCGACATCGGGGGCGCCGCCGCGTTCCTCACCTCCGACCAGTCCGACTGGGTCACCGGCCAGACACTGGTGGTCGACGGCGGGATCTTCCTGAACGCCGGCGTGGCCTGAGCTGTGTCTTCGTGACCACGGGCGCCGTCGCACGCGACGGCGCCCGTGTCCGGGTGGCGAGACCGGCGGGTCCTGACAACGTAGTCATCGCTTGAATGATCAAACCCCCTGTTCGCAGGGGGGTTCAGGGGGCCTCGTGCTGCGGTATGGTCTGCCGACCCTTGGTACGGCAGATCGAGGAGCGTGCGCGTGTTCAACCGGAACCGATGCCTGCGGCGGGTGGCGGCCATCGCGTCCATATCGTCCCTGGTCACCGGATGCGGCATCCTGTCCTCCGACTCCTCGGACAAGGAAGCGCCCATCCTCGTGGGGACCACCAGCGCTCCCAGTACCCTGGACCCCGCCGCCTCCTGGGACAGTTCCTGGGAGCTGTTCCGCAACATCTACCAGACGTTGCTGAGTTACCCGAGCGGAGCGACCGCCCCGGAGCCGGACGCCGCCGAGTCGTGCGCCTTCACCGACAGCTCGTACCAGGTCTACCGCTGCGAACTGCGCGAGGGCCTGACCTTCTCCGACGGCGGCGCCCTGGACGCCAAGGCGGTCAAGTACTCGATCGACCGGATCAAGAAGATCAACCTCAACGGCGGCCCGGCCGGTCTGCTGGGCAGCCTCGACCGCGTCCAGGCGCCGAGCGAACGCGAGGTCGTCTTCCACCTCAACAAGCCCGACGCGACCTTCCCGTTCGTCCTCGCCACGCCCGCCATGTCGATCGTCGACCCCGACAGCTACCCCGCGGACAAGGTGCGCGAGGGCGGCTCCGTCCTCGGCTCCGGACCGTACACACTCCAGTCGTACGAGGACGGCAAGAAGGCCGAACTGGTCCGCAACGACCGCTACGAAGGCCTCGCCGAGCACCGCAACGACGCCGTGACCGTCCGCTACTTCCAGGACTCCGGCGCCATGGTCAAGGCGCTGCGCGGCGGCGAGATCCACGTGACCTACCGCGGCCTGGCCGCCGACGACATCATCGACCTCCAGGGCGTGTCCACCAAGGAAGAGAACCTCCAGCTGATCGAGGGCTCCGCGGCCGACATCAGCTACCTGGTCTTCAACCCGGAGGACCCCTGGGCGAGCAAGAAGCCGGTGCGCCAGGCCGTGGCCCAGCTCATCGACCGCGCGGCGATCGCCCACAAGGTCTACCAGGACACCGTCGACCCGCTGTACTCGATGGTCCCCAAGGGTCTGACCGGGCACACCGCGGGCTTCTTCGACGAGTACGGCGACCCCAGCGTCTCCAAGGCCCGCGCGCTCCTCAGGGAGGCCGGCATCACCGAGCCGGTGCCGCTCACCCTCTGGTACACCACGGACCGCTACGGCTCCGAGACCGGCAAGGAGTTCGAGGAGATCAAGCGTCAGCTGGAGTCCTCCGGCCTGTTCACCATCACCGTCAAGGGCCGCCCCTGGAAGACGTTCGCCGAGGGCTACCAGAAGGGCGAGTACCCGGTGTTCGGCCGCGGCTGGTCCCCGGACTTCCCGGACGCCGAGAACTTCATCGCCCCGTTCGTCGGCAAGCAGAACGCGCTCGGCACGCCCTACGAGGCGCCCCGGATCACGGAGGAACTGCTGCCCAGGTCCCGCCGGGAGAGCGACCGCGGGGGAGTGGAGAAGGAGTTCGAGGCGGCGCAGGAGATCCTGGTGGAGGACGCCCGGCTGCTGCCGCTGTGGCAGGGCAAGCAGTACCTCGCCGCGAGCGAGGAGATCTCGGGCGGCGAGCGGGCGCTCGACCCGTCGACGATCATGATGGTGTGGCAGCTGGGCCGGAAGACCAGCTGGTAGCGCTCCCCGCCGCCGGGCCCGGGGACCGGGTTGTCACTGGGCCCGGGGACCGGTTGTCAGTGGCTGCCGGTAGGTTCGGTGGCAGTGGGAAGTGACCGCACACCGTAAGGAAGTTGACGTGACCGACATCGCCATGCTGCCCGAGTCCTGGCGCGAGGTGCTGGGCGGCGAACTGCAGGAGCCCTACTTCAAGGAGCTGATGGAGTTCGTCGAGGAGGAGCGGGCGAACGGCCCCGTCTACCCGCCGCGGGAGGAGGTCTTCGCCGCGCTGGAGGCCACGCCCTACGACCAGGTGAAGGTCCTGGTCCTCGGCCAGGACCCGTACCACGGCGAGGGCCAGGGCCACGGCCTGTGCTTCTCGGTCCGGCCGGGCGTGAAGGTCCCGCCGTCCCTGCGCAACATCTACAAGGAGATGCACGAGGAGCTGGGCACCCCCGTCCCGGACAACGGCTATCTGATGCCGTGGGCGAAGCAGGGCGTCCTGCTGCTCAACGCGGTGCTCACGGTCCGGGCCGGCGAGGCCAACTCCCACAAGGGCCGGGGCTGGGAGCTGTTCACCGACGCGGTGATCCGCGCGGTGGCGAGGCGCCCCGACCCGGCGGTCTTCGTGCTGTGGGGCAACTACGCCCAGAAGAAGCTGCCGCTGATCGACGAGACGCGGCACGTGGTGGTGAAGGGCGCCCACCCCTCTCCGCTGTCGGCGAAGAAGTTCTTCGGCTCCCGCCCGTTCACGCAGATCAACGAAGCGGTCGCCCGGCAGGGGCACGAGCCGATCGACTGGACCATCCCGAACCTGGGCTGACCGGCGGGGCGGGCGCGCGGCCCGTGCGGCGCCCCGCCCCTTCCGCACGGAGCCGCCTGACCGGTATCGGCGTCCGCGGCGGCTAGCGTCGGTGGCGACAGCAGCCGACGAGTGCCCGGAGGACGTGGTGGCGCAGGGGCAGGACCAGGCGGCGCCGGATGCCGTGCTGACGCGGATCGGACAGGTCGTGATGCTGCACCACGCGGGTGACCGGGAAGAGGCCCGGCACCGCTTCCTCGGCCTGTGGGCCGAGCTGGCCGAGCACGGCGACCCGCTGCACCGCTGTACGCTCGCCCACTACCTGGCCGACACCCAGGACGATCCGGCGGACGAACTGGCCTGGGATCTCAGGGCCTTGTCGGCGGCGGAGGAGTTCACCGACGACCGGCTCGCCGGCCACGAGAGCGCGCCGGCGGCGCGAGCCCTGCGTCCCGCCCTGCACCTGAACCTGGCCGCCGACTACGACCGTCTCGGCCACCGCGAGGCCGCGCGGCTGCATCTGCGGCGTGCCCGGACGGCGGCGCACGTCCTCGCCGACGATCCGTACGGCCGTGGCGTACGCGCGTCCATCGGCCGGCTCGCGGCACGGCTGGGCGACGAGGACCCTCCGGGCGGCGGTTCCTCCGGCGCAGGCTCCCCGGACGACGGCTTCCCGGGCGGTCCGCCGGGCGGCGGTGGGCTCGGCCCGCCGCGCCGTCGGACGTGACGCCCGCCGGGTCGTCGCCGGGCCTGCGACCGTGCCGGCCACCCGCCCGGGCAAAGGGTGCCTGTCTGGGCAGGCGTTTGCCTGGGAACCGGGGCTTGCCTGGGTGCCGGGCGTTCGCCTGGCACAGGGCGCCTCCCAGGCGCCGGGCGCCTGCCTCGCACGGGGCGCCTCCCAGGCGCCGGGCGCCGACCGGGCTGTGGCCGTACCGGCTCTACGGTGCTCCGCTCCGGCAGCGGCCGAGCGGGTCAGCGGCCGTAGGTCTGGTCGCAGATGCGGGCCTGCGGACTGTCCGGGTGCCATCCTCCGTACTGCCTGCCCAGGGCGCACACGTCCGCGTTCCCGCCCGCGTCGCCGAGCGCGGGCCCGGGGACGGCGGGCCGGGCGGGGACGTCGGCGCGCGGCTGTCGCGGAGTGGGCGGGGCGGCCCTGCGCGGCTCGGGGCGAGCCGGCCGCGCCCGCTGCTCGGGAGCGGCCGACGGTGTCCGCCGCGGCGCCCGAGCCGAGGGAGCCGTCCGGCGCGGCTCGGCGTCGGCCCGCTCCGACGGCGGCGCGGAGCCGGCCATCTCCAGCGCCTCCCGGGCCGGCGCCTGCACGACCCGCGGTTCCGCCGCACCGTCCGGGCGGGCCGAGGTCGGCGGGGTCCCGGCCGCCGTCGGCCCCGTCGCGGGCGGGCGCTGGACCGTCACACAGCCGGTCAGGGCCGAGACGGCAACGGTCAGCAGGAGCGTCGCGGTGGTGGTCGCGGTGGTCGTCGATCGATGCACGCGCGCCACTCTGCTGGGTCCGGGACCGCCCACGGCACCGGTCCGGCGGAGGATGCCCCGCACGGGTGATCCCTGCACGCT
This sequence comes from Streptomyces sp. NPDC031049, assembly GCF_055571015.1. Classification (NCBI taxonomy): domain Bacteria; kingdom Bacillati; phylum Actinomycetota; class Actinomycetes; order Kitasatosporales; family Streptomycetaceae; genus Streptomyces; species Streptomyces sp. NPDC031049. The sequence goes on along the minus strand of NZ_JBVIGC010000011.1, from coordinate 216,906 downwards.
CCCCGCGCGGTGCTCCGCGCACGGTGCTCCGTGCTCCCCGCGCGGGCGTCAGTCGCCGGTGGTGCCGTCGAGGCGCTCCCGGACCAGGTCGGCGTGGCCGTTGTGCCGCGCGTACTCCTCGATCATGTGCGTGTAGATCCACCGGAGGCTGAAGGGCTCGCCGGTGAACCGGCTGCGGCCTCGGGAGAGGTCGTCCAGCCCGAACCGCGCCGCGTTGCGCCGGGCGGTGCCGATCTCGGCCTGCCAGGTGTCGTAGGTCTCCTGCCAGGTGTCCGCTTCGGTCGGATGGAACTCGCCGTCGCGGTCCTCGTCGCTGTAGTAGATCGGCGCGGCACCGTCGTCCATCAGCACCCTGCGGAACCAGGACCGTTCCACGTCGGCCATGTGCCGCACCAGTCCCAGCAGGGACAGTTCGGACGGCGGTACGGAGGCGGTGCGCAACTGGGCGTCGGTCAGGCCCTCGCACTTCCAGGCCAGCGTCCTGCGGTGGTACTCCAGCCAGCCCTCCAGCATGGTGCGTTCGTCGGCGTTGCCCGCGGGTGTCCGGCGCTCGGTGGTCATGCCCCGCATCCTCGCGCACCGCGTCCCGAGGGCACCACGGGGTTTCACCCGCCGCCCGTACCGCCCCGCCGGCCACCGCCCACCATGCCCTCCAGCAGCTCCCGCAGCCCCGCCCGGACCTCCTCCCGGCTCGGGACCTCGGCGTGGAAGGTCCCGGCCACGCAGCTGAACATCAGTCCGTCGGCCCAGGCCACCAGCGACAGCACGTGCCGGTCCGGATCGGTCGAACCCAGCCCCCTCACCAGGGCGCCGAGCTGCTCGCGGAAGCGGGCGCCGGCCGCGTCGAAGTGGGCCCGCAGTTCGGGGCGGCGCGTCGCCTCCAGGGCCAGTTCGTAGCGGGCCAGCGTCAGTTCGCGGTTGCGGGTCAGGGCCCGGTGGGTGGCGAGGGCCAGGGCGTCCAGCAGGGAGTCGAGACCGGCGGCCGGGTCCGGCATCTCGTGCAGCGCGAGCACCCGCGCCTCCCGGTCGGCCAGCCGCCGCACCGCCAGCTCCAGCAGCGCCTGCCGGGTCCGGGCGACGTTCGACGTCGACCCCTGCGGCAGCCCGGCCGCCTCGTCGACCGCCCGGTGCGTGAGCCCCCGCATGCCGCGCTCGGCGAGGAGCGCGAGCGCGGTGTCGGCGACGAGGCCGGCACGGGATGCGGTGGCGGGGCGTACGGACATGACAGCCAACCTACCCGGCTCACTACTGCTGTAGTACAGTCGAGGCACGGGCCGACTACATCTGTAGTGAGCGGTGAGGTGCGAGGAGGGGCCATGGCAGGCACACAGCGGGTCGTCGTCATCGGCGGCGGGATCGGCGGACTGACCGCGGCGGTCGCCCTCCACCTGCGCGGCGGGCAGGTCACCGTGCTGGAGCGCGCTCCGTCGCTGGAACCGGTCGGCGCGGCCATCTCCCTGTCCCCCAACTCCCTGCGGGCGCTGGACGTCATCGGCCTCGGCGACGAGATCCGCGCCCTGGCCGCCTGGCAGGGCGACGGAGGGCTGCGCACGCCCGGCGGGCGCTGGCTGTCCCGCTCCAGCGCCGAGGCGGCGGCCCGGCGCTTCGGCGGACCCCTGGTCCTGCTGCACCGGGCCACGCTCATCGACCGCCTCGCCGGCCGGCTCCCGCCGGGCACCGTCCGCACGTCCGCCGCCGCGACCCTCGCCGACCCCGGCGACGCGGACCGGCCCGCCCGGGTCCGCACGCCCGCCGGCGAGCTGGAGGCCGACCTCGTCGTGGCCGCCGACGGCATCCGCTCCGCCGTACGCGACACGCTGTTCCCGGACCACCCGGGGCCCGTCTACTCGGGCTTCACCACCTGGCGCGTGGTGATCCCCGTGCCCGGCCTGCGGTTCGCCTCGCACGAGACCTGGGGCCCGGGCCGGCTCTGGGGCACGCACCCGCTCAAGGACGGCCGGGTCTACGCCTACGCCGCCGCCGTCACCGAGGCCGGAGGCCGGGCCCCCGACGACGAGAGGGCGGAACTGCTGCGGCGCTTCGGCGACTGGCACGACCCGATCCCCGCCGTCCTCGCCGCCGCGCGCCCCGAGGACGTCCTCCGCCACGACGTGCACCACCTCGCCGAACCGCTGCCCGCCCTGCACCGCGGCCGGGTCGCCCTGCTCGGCGACGCCGCGCACGCCATGCCGCCCACCCTCGGACAGGGCGGCAACCAGGCCGTCGAGGACGCGATCGTGCTCGCCCACCACGCCGACGACCTGGCCGCGTACACCGCCGCCCGGCTGCCCCGGACGACCGCCGTCACCCGGCAGGCCGTGCGGGTCGCCCGGCTGAACATGACCTCCAACCGCGCGGTCGCCGCGGTCCGCAACACCGCCCTGGCCGCGCTGTCCAAGGCCGGCCCCGCCCTGTTCCTGCGCGGCTTCGACGGCATCGCCGACTGGCGGCCCCCGCAGGCGCCGTATGCTTCCCGGCAGACCCAGGTCGGCGAGCGCTAGGAGAACACCCCGTGAAGGTCGGCTGCATCGGACTCGGCGACATCGCGCAGAAGGCGTACCTTCCGGTGCTGGCCGTCCAGCCCGGCGTCGAGCTGCACGTGCAGACCCGCACCCCCGCGACCCTCACCCGGGTCGCCGACGGGCTGCACCTCCCGCCGGGACAGCGCCACGCCGACCTCGACTCCCTGCTCGCCGCAGGTCTCGACGCCGCGTTCGTGCACGCGCCGACCGCCGTCCACCCGGAGATCGTCGCCCGGCTGCTGGAGGCCGGCGTGCCGACGTACGTCGACAAGCCCCTCGCCTACGAACTCGCCGACTCCGAGCGGCTCGTGGCGCTCGCCGAGGAGCGCGGCGTCGCCCTCGCCGTCGGGTTCAACCGGCGCTACGCCCCCGGCTACGCGCAGTGCGCCGAGCACCCGCGCGAGCTGATCCTCATGCAGAAGAACCGCATAGGCCTGCCCGAGGAACCCCGCACGATGATCCTCGACGACTTCATCCACGTCGTCGACACCCTGCGGTTCCTGGTGCCCGGCCCGGTCGACGACGTGACCGTCCGCGCCCGCACCGAGGGCGGCCTGCTGCACCACGTCGTGCTCCAGCTCGCCGGGGACGGCTTCACCGCGCTCGGCGTGATGAACCGGCTCAGCGGCTCCGCCGAGGAGATCCTCGAGGTCTCCGGGCAGGACACCAAGCGCCAGGTGGTCAACCTCGCCGAGGTGATCGACCACAAGGGGCAGCCGACGGTGCGGCGCCGCGGCGACTGGGTGCCGGTCGCCCGGCAGCGCGGCATCGAGCAGGCCGTGCTGGCCTTCCTCGACGCCGTCCGCGCCGGAAAGGTGCTCAGCGCCCGGGACGCGCTGGCGACCCATGAGCTGTGTGAGCGGGTGGTGGTTGCGGTGCGGGAGCAGACCGCCTGAGCCGCAGCGTCCGTACGCCGTCGGAGGCGGCCCACGCGGCGAGGATCAGCAGGGACGCGTACACGGTCCAGTCGCCGAACCGGACGTAGGGCGTGGTGCCGTCGGCGAGCGGCACCTCGTAGACGTGCGCGGTGCTCGCGCCGGTGCCCAGCCACGGCCCGATCCGCTTCCCGCCCGCGTCGTAGACCGCGGAGACGCCGGTCAGGGTCGCGTGCACCATGGGGCGGCCGGTCTCGGCGGCGCGCAGCGCGGCCAGCGAGGCGTGCTGCTCGGGGGCCCAGCTCTGCTGGAAGGTCGACGTCGACGACTGCGCGAGCAGCACCTGCGCGCCGTCCGCGGCCAGCCGGCGGCTCATGTCGGGGAAGGCGCTCTCGAAGCACACCATCGGCCCGATCCGCAGCCCGCCCCCGTTCGCCCCGGTGTCCATCACCACCTGTGCACCGCCCCGCCGCCGGTCCTCGGCCGCCGCCTCCCCGACGGACGTGGCCCAGCCGAGCAGCGAGCGGAACGGGACGTACTCGCCGAACGGCACCAGCCGCATCTTGTCGTACCGGTCGCCGGTCGGGCCGTCGGGCCCGATCGGCACCGAACTCTTGTAGATGCCGGGCCGGTCCGAGCGCCGCGCGTCGACGTTGACCAGGATGTCCGCGCCGGTCTCCCGGGAGAGCGCCGCGATCCGCCGCGCCAGGTCGGGCCGGTCGCCCAGGTCGAAGCCGACGCTGCTCTCGCCCCAGACGATCAGATCGGCGTCCCGTCCGGCGAGCCGCCGGGTCAGCTCCTCCTCGCGGTCGAACCGCCGGTCCGCACTGTCCGGACCGGCGACGACCCCCGGCTGGACCACGGCGATCCGCGCCCGGTCCCCGGCGTCCGGGCGCGGCGATCCCGCCCAGGCCGCGGAACCGGCGGCGGCGACCGCGACGAGCCCGGCGACAGCGGGCACCCGGGCACCGCGGACGGCGATCAGGACGGCGAGGGCCACGTTCACGGCCACGACCAGGAAACTGATCAGCCAGACCCCGCCGACCGACGCGGTCCGCAGCGCCGGCCCGACCTGCCACTGGCTCGCGCCGAGCATGCCCCACGGGCCGCCGAGCCCCTCCCAGGAGCGGACCAGCTCGACCGCCAGCCAGCCCGACGGCAGGACCAGCAGCGCCGCCGCGGCCCGCGACCCTGCGGGCGCACCGCCCAGCAGCCGGCGCACCAGCCAGCCCCACGGTGCCCAGAGCGCACCGAGGAGCGCCGCGATGACGAAGGTGAACACGTGCAGGTTCGGCAGCAGCCAGTGGTGCATGGCCAGCATGAACCCGAAGCCGCCCCACCAGCCGTCGTACAGGGCCCGCCGGCCGGTGGGCGCGGAGCGGGCCAGCAGCAGCCAGGGGACCAGGGCGACGTACGCCCACCACCACAGGGCCGGGGCCGGAAACGCCAGGACGGGCAGGGCACCCGCCAGCGCGGCGGCGGCCGAGCGGCGCCACGGGGAGGCGAGCCAGCGGCTCAACGAGTTCATGGACGCCTCCCTACCCCGTGGTGCCTCCAGTGTGCGCCCGGCCGCCGGGCGGACGAGAAGCGCACCCGGTCAGTTGATCACACCGGCCCTCCGTCGACCGGGAACGCGCCGTCACGTCGCCGCGCCCCATCGGTCCGCGCCCGTCGTTCTTCCGGTCGGAGGCGGTGACCGGCCGCCGTCGAGACCCTAGACTGATCGATGATCGATCAAACACCTCGGCCGACGATCAAACAGCTCGGCCGGCGATCGAACCGTTCGGCACCGCTCGGGCGGATCGGTGAGGCTGCTCGTCCAGGAGGTACTCATGTCGCGTCCCCTCACGGTGGTCACCGGCGGCAGCCGTGGTATCGGCGCCGCGACCTGTCTGCGGCTCGCGGCCGACGGCCACGACGTCGTCGTCGGGTACGTCCGCGACGAGGTGGCGGCCGAGACCGTGGCGGACGGTGTCCGAGCGGCCGGCGGACGGGCGCTCACCGTCCGCGGGGACACCTCGGCCGAGGCCGACGTCGACCGGCTCTTCGAGGCGGCCGAGACGCGGCTCGGACCGGTCACGGGGCTGGTGAACAACGCGGCGGTGACCGGTCCGCTGGGCCGGCTCGCCGACAGCGACCCCGCGGACCTGCGGCGGGTCCTCGACGTGAACCTGCTGGGCACGCTGCTGTGCGCCCGGCGCGCCGCGCAGCTGATGACCCCGCGGGGCGGCGGCGTCATCGTCAACGTCTCGTCGGGCGCGGCGACCCTCGGCAGCCCGGGGGAGTACGTCCACTACGCGGCGACCAAGGCCGGCATCGACGCCCTGACCGTGGGCCTGTCCAAGGAGCTCGGCCCCGACGGCATCCGGGTCAACGCGGTCGCGCCCGGGCTGATCGACACCGACATGCACGCGGCCATGGGGGCGCCGGACCGGGTCCGGCAGATGGCTCCGGGGATCCCGCTGCGGCGCGCCGGCCGCGCCGAGGAGATCGCCGCGGCCGTCGCCTGGCTGATGTCCCCCGACGCCTCGTACACGACGGGGGCGGTGCTGCGGGTGGCCGGCGGACGCTGAGCCGCCCCGGCGCGCGACGCCGGGACGGGGCACGAGGGCGGGGCAACGGGGCGGGACGCACGGAGACGGGGACTGGGCGGTCGGCCCGCCCGGTCGGCGGGCCGTCGGGTCAGGCGGCCTCGACGACCTCGCCGCGGATCGCGGCGGCCCACTTCACGACCAGTAACTCGTACTCCGCGCGCTCCTGTGCCGAGAGTGTGCCGCCCGCACGCATCCACAGGGCGCGAATCTGCTCGTTCAGCTCCGCGGCAGACCGCACGGAACCGGGGGACGGGAATTCGGGGGACATGCGGGCAAGCCTAGGGGCAAGCACTGACACTGCGCTACCGGACGGCTACGCACCCGCCGGTCCCGTCCCCGGCGGGCGGGTCAGTGCGCCGGCTCGCCCGCGTCCGGGGACAGTATCCCCATGCTGACCAGCACGATGATCACTATCCCGAGGGCCACGCGGTACCAGACGAAGGGCATGAAGCTACGCGTGGAAATGAACTTCATGAACCAGGCGATGACCGCGTAGCCCACCCCGAAGGCGATGATCGTCGCGAAGATCGTCGGGCCCCAGGAGATGTGGTCGCTCTCCATGGCGTCCTTCAGCTCGAACAGGCCCGAGGCGAGCACGGCGGGGATCGCGAGCAGGAACGAGTAGCGCGCCGCGGCCTCCCGGCGGTAGCCCATGAAGAGACCGCCGCTGATGGTCGCGCCGGACCGGGAGACGCCCGGGATCAGCGCCGCGGCCTGGCAGAGGCCGTAGATCAGGCCGTCCTTGACGCCCAGCTCGTGCAGTTCCTTGCGCGGCTTCGCGGCCCGGTGCCGGCCGCCGGTCTCGTCGCGCGCCGCCATCCGGTCGGCGATGCCGATGATCAGACCGACCACCACCAGCATCGTCGCGGTGATCCGCAGGTCGCGGAAGGGCCCCTCGATCTGGTCCTTCAGCGTCACGCCGAGCAGACCGATCGGGATCGAGCCGACGATCACCAGCCAGCCCATGCGGGCGTCCGGGTCCTTGCGCATGGCCTTGTCCGTGAGCGACCTGGTCCACGCCGACAGGATCCGGCCGATGTCGTCGCGGAAGTAGATCAGCACCGCCGCCTCCGTGCCGATCTGGGTGATCGCCGTGAAGGCGGCGCCCGGGTCGTGCCAGCCGGAGAACGCCGCGGTCAGGCGCAGGTGCGCGCTGGACGAGACGGGGAGGAACTCGGTCAGCCCCTGGACGAGTCCGAGGATGAGTGATTCGAACCAAGACATGAAGTTACGGAGTCCAAGTGCCGATCGAGAAACGGTCGATGAGCACGCCGAGCCGCCCTGTGCGGTGATCGGCTCCGAGCGTGCCGAGGGGCAGCGTAGCGCCCCCAAGTGAAGACCACGGCACAGGGGCGGGCCGGGTCACACCGCCGCCGGGCCCCCGGCGTCCGGCCGGGCGACCGCGCACGGGCGGGGTCAGTGCCCGCGCAGCCGGTGCCGCTTGCGCCAGGCCACCACGGCACCCGCCAGAGCCGGCACGGCGATGCAGGCCAGCGCGATCAGGAAGGCCGGTGACGTCGGCGTCGAGGCGCGGGCGCCCGCGACGACGTAGGCGGCGGTGTTCGGGATCGACCCCAGGCCCGTCGCCAGCAGGAACGGCAGCAGGCCCATGCGGGAGACGGCGGCGCAGTAGTTCGACGCGGCGAAGGGGATGCCCGGGAACAGTCGCGCCGCCAGCATGGAGCGGAAGCCGTGCCGGCTGAGCTGGCCGTCCGCGGCCTTGAGCCACTTGCCGCGCAGCAGCGGGCGCAGCGCGTCCTGGCCCAGCACCCGGCCCAGGCAGAAGGCGATCCCGGCGCCGAGCACCGTGCCCGCCAGCGCCGAGCCCAGCCCCAGCTGGGAGCCGAACAGCGCACCCGCCGCGAGGTTCAGCAGCGGGCGCGGCACGAACGCGACGGTGCACAGCCCGTACGCCGCCGCGTAGGCGATCGCCGCCGCGACGCCGCCGAGCTGCTGGGGCCAGCCGTCCGTCAGCAGCCTCTGCGGCTGGAACAGCAGCACGGCGCATCCGGCGGAGGCCAGCAGCAGGACGAGCAGACCGAGCCGGGACCAGGGCGAGAGCAGAACTCTCGCCGCGCGCGCACCGGATGGGGCCGGGGCGGCGGGTCCGGCGACGGCGAGTTCTGCGGCGGCGGTCCGGGGAGAGACCGCGGCGGTGCCCCCAGAGCGGGTGGTGGCATCGAGCATCCGGTGACATTAACCGACGAACGTGTGTGATCGCCGTAGGGTGGGTCCCATGAGCGTCACAGGTGCCGCACCTCACGCCGTACCGCGCAGTCCGCTCGCCGACACCGTGCTGGAGCGGCTCACCGCGGCCTACTCCGCCGCCGCCGACCCCGAGCGCGCCGTGACGATGGCCGCCTACATGAAGGACGTGGCCCCCTTCCTGGGCCTGGCCACCCCCGAGCGCCGCGCCCTGTCCCGCACCGTCCTCGACGGCACACCCCGCCCCACCGAGGCGGACTGCACCGCGATCGCGCTGCGCTGCTGGCGGCTGCCCGAGCGCGAGTACCACTACTTCGCCGTGGACTACCTGCGCCGGCACGTGCGCCACTGCTCCTCCGGCTTCCTGCCCGTCGCCCGGCACCTGATCACCACCGCGCCCTGGTGGGACACCGTCGACCTGCTCGCCGCGCACGTGGTGGGCGGCCTGGTCGCGGCCGACCCCGCGCTCACCGCCGACATGGACGCCTGGAGCGCGGACGCCGACCGCTGGCTCGTCCGCACGGCCCTGCTCCACCAGCTGCGCTACAAGGAGCGCACCGACTCCGCGCGCCTGTTCGCCCACTGCCTGCGCCAGTGCGGCCACCCCGACTTCTTCGTCCGCAAGGCGATCGGCTGGTCCCTGCGCGAATACGCCAAGACCGACCCGGAGGCCGTGCGGGGCTTCCTGGCCCGCGAGGGGCACCGCTTCGCGCCGCTGTCGGTGCGGGAGGCGCTGAAGAACACCGGAGCCTGACGGGCCGCCACCCCCTCGGCGCGGAAAACCATTCGACGCCGGACCCCGCGTCGGCCATGATCGACGCCATGTTCCGGTACGCCTTCCACCTCGCCGCATCCGCCGCCGCGGATGCCCCGAAGGCTGCCGTCCCCACCTTCCTGACCGCCGTCGACGGCGCCCGAAGCTGACCCTCCCCGGATCGTCCGGCGGACCCCGCAGGGGGAGGGTCGGCGAGCGACCGGGGTCCCCACCACCATCACCAGGCTTCGAGGTACCGCCATGCCCAAGACGGCGTACGTCCGCACCAAACCGCATCTGAACATCGGCACGATGGGCCATGTCGACCACGGCAAGACCACCCTGACCGCCGCCATCACCAAGGTCCTCGCCGACCGCGGCGCCGGCACCACCCGGTACGTGTCGTTCGACCGTATCGACCGCGCCCCGGAGGAGGCGGCGCGCGGCATCACCATCAACATCGCGCACGTCGAGTACGAGACCGACACCCGGCACTACGCGCACGTCGACATGCCCGGCCACGCCGACTACGTCAAGAACATGGTCACCGGCGCCGCGCAGCTCGACGGGGCGATCCTGGTCGTCTCCGCGGTGGACGGCATCATGCCGCAGACGGCCGAACACGTGCTGCTCGCCCGGCAGGTGGGCGTCGACCACGTCGTCGTCGCCCTCAACAAGGCCGACGCCGGGGACGAGGAGCTGACCGACCTGGTCGAGCTGGAGGTCCGCGAGCTGCTCACCGCGCACGGCTACGGCGGCGACGCCGTGCCCGTCGTACGGGTCTCGGGACTGAAGGCCCTCCAGGGGGACCCGCGCTGGACCGCGTCGATCGAGGCGCTGCTCGACGCCGTGGACACCTATGTGCCGATGCCCGAGCGGTATCTGGACGCCCCGTTCCTGCTGCCGGTGGAGAACGTGCTCACCATCACCGGCCGCGGCACGGTCGTCACCGGCGCCGTCGAGCGCGGCACCGTCCGCGTCGGCGACCGGGTCGAGGTGGTCGGCGCGGACGTCGAGACGGTCGTCACCGGTCTGGAGACCTTCGGCAGGCCGATGCAGGAGGCCCAGGCCGGTGACAACGTGGCCCTGCTGCTGCGCGGGGTGCCGCGCGACGCGGTCCGCCGCGGGCACGTGGTCGCGGCGCCCGCGAGCGTGAAGCCGGCCCGGCGGTTCACCGCCCGGGTGTACGTCCTGTCGGCGGGCGAGGGCGGCCGGACCACGCCGGTCACCACCGGCTACCGCCCGCAGTTCTACCTGCGCACCGCCGACGTCGTCGGTGACATCGACCTCGGCGAGGCGGGGGTGGCCCGGCCCGGCGACACCGTCACCATGGCGGTCGAGCTGGGACGCCCGATGCCGCTGGAGCCCGGTGACGGCTTCGCGATCCGCGAAGGCGGCCGGACGGTCGGCGCGGGCACCGTGACGACCGTGGACCGCGCGGGCTGACCGGAGTCCACGGGTCCGCCTCCCTCAGGCCGTACGGGAGGCGGACCCCGTCCGTCAGAGGCTCGCGTCGCGGTGGGTCGGCCGGCCGTCCACGACCGTGAGCAGCACCGGCACCCCGGGCAGCTCGGTGGCCTCCGTGGTCAGCGGGTCGGCGGCCAGGACCGTCAGGTCCGCGCGCCGTCCGACGGTGATCCGGCCCGCCTCGTGCTCCTCGCCGGCCGCGTACGCGGCATTGACCGTCATGCCCTGGAGCGCCTCCAGGGCGGTGAGCGCCTGCTCCGGGCCGTGCGGCGGCTGGGTGAGGTCCCGGGCCGGGCGGCGGTGCCGGGCGCCGGCCAGCACGCCCAGCGGGGGGTACGGGGCGATCGGCCAGTCCGAGCCGAGGACCACCGTGGCGCCGGAGTCGACCAGGTCGCGGCAGCGCCAGGCGCGGGAGGCCCGCTCCTCGCCGAGCCGGCGCGACCAGTTGTCCGTGTGGTCGGCGCGGGTGAAGTCGCAGCAGTGCGTCGGCTGCATCGACGCGACGACGCCCAGCCCGGCGAACCGGCGCAGCGTGTCGTCCGGCACGGTCTCGATGTGCTCCACCCGGTGCCGCACCCCGCGCCCGCCCTCGGCCTGCGCCTTCTCGACGGCGTCGAGCACATGGCGCACCGCCGCGTCACCGATCGCGTGCGTGGCGGTCGGCACCCCGGCCCGGTGCAGCTCGCCCACGATCCCGGTGTAGACCTCCGGGTCCGGCCAGAAGGCGTGTGTGGACTCGCCGTGGCAGTCCGGGTGCTCCAGCCAGGCGGTGCCGTTGTCGACGGTGCCGTCCATGAAGATCTTGACGCCGGCCGTCCGCCACAGCGCGCCGCCCGTCCCCTGCTGCTCGATCAGCGCGCGCACCCCGTCGGCGTCCGTGCCGGGCTGGCACCACGGTGCGACACGCAGCCGCAGCGGGAGCTCACCGGCGGCGTCCAGTTCGGCGAAGAAGGCGAGACTGTCGCCGTTGGCGTCCATGACGTGCCCGCCGGTCAGGCCCGCGGCGGCCATGCCGCGCAGCGTCGAGGCCAGCCGCTCGCGGCGCTCCTCGCGGCTCGGCTGCGGGGCGACGCGCTCGACCAGCTCGCACGCGGCGTCCTCCAGGAGCAGCCCGGTGGGCCGGCCGTCGGCGTCGCAGACCACCTCCGCCGAGGCCTGGTCGAAGGTGCGCGGCCCGTCCACCCCGGCGAGTTCCAGCGCGCGCCTGCTGGCCAGCATGGAGTGCGCGTCGAAGAGCAGCAGGAGGGCGGGTACGCCGTCGAGCACGTCGTCGAACGGCGCGATGCCGGCGGGGCCGTCGCCGAAGACGTTGGGGTCCAGGCCCCAGCCGCGCAGCCACGCGCCGGGCGCGAGCGAGCGCGCCTCGGCGGCCAGAGCCGCCCGCACCTGCTCCAGATCGGCGCAGGCCGACAGGTCGAGGCCGTGGGTGAGGTCGGCGCCGTGGACCGGGTGGAGATGCCCGTCGACCAGGCCCGGGGTCACCACGGCGCCCTTGAGGTCGATCACCGTGGCCGAGGGGTCCGCGAGCGCGCGGATCTCCCGGTCGTCGCCGAGGGCCGTGATCCGGCCGCCGGCCGCGGCGAGGGCGGTCCCGGGCAGGAACCGGCCGGTGACCGGGTCCAGCAGACGGGCCGAGAGCAGGACGAGCGAGGTGCGCGCGGGGGACTGCACAGAGGTCTCCTAGGGGCGGACGCGGGGAGGAGGCGGGCGCCGGGTGGGGGCGGGGTGTCGGGTCGGGGGTTGGAGGCCGGGTGGGGTCGGGTGCCGGGGCCGGACGCCGGGTGGGGCGGATGCCGGGTCGGGGGTCGGATACCGGATCGGGGACGAATCCCCGGGCGCGGAAACCGGGTGGGACGGACGGGTGAGCGGCGGGCGGATCCTTAGCCGGGGACGGAGGGGGAGCGGGGGCCGTCAGGGGGGCCTGCTTCCGCGGCGGAGCCGGCGTCCGTGGTGGGACCGGCGTCCGCCGTGGGGCCGGCGTGCGTGGCGGAGCCGGCGTCCGTGGTGGCACCGGGCGGGGACGCCGGCCCGCCGGGAGCGGCGGCGGCCTTCAACGTGCCCCGGGGCAGGCCCAGTTCGCGTTCCGCCGTGCTGAGCGGCAGCTCGCGTACGGCGGGCGGGTCGTCGGCGGTCGAGGCGCTGTTGACGAGCATGCCGATGCCGTCGAGGACGACCAGGATGTGCACCGCCGTCAGCACCGGGTCCGCGGTGTGGAACTCGCCCCGCTCCACCCCCTCGCGGACGAGGCCCGCGAGCCGGTCCCGCCAGGCGTCCTCCTGGACGGCGACCCGCTGCCACAGGGCCGGACGGTAGCGGCTGAGATGCCGGGCGTTGAGCCACAGCCGGCTGATGTCGTCGTAGGCCGGACCGGACGTGCGGGCGAGGAAGCGCGCCAGGTGCCGGGTGCACGTGGCGTCGCCCCGGTCGGCCGGGAGGAGGTCGTCGAGTTCCGACCCGACGGCGCTGCCGTAGGCCTCGGCGACCAGTTCCTCGGCCGCGGGGAAGTAGTGGCTGATCAGTCCCGGCCGGACGGCCAGCTCCTCGGCGATCCGGCGGAGCGTGATGCACTCCAGCCCTTCGCTCAGAGCCACCCTCGCGGCTGCCGCAACGATTTCCGCACGTCTTTCGGGAGGAGACTTACGGATTCGCTTGTTCGGAACGCTTGACGCCATGGAATCAATGCTATTGAGTGTGCGACCAACAAGCAAGCAGGTGGTGACAACAGCACACCCGGAGGGGCCCATGGCGTCCACGATCGGCGACCCGCAACCCGGCGCCCGCGCCGCACACCAGGAGGTCCGGCCCCCTTCGGGCCGGGCGGGCGGCGTGGAGGCGCACGGCATCGACCACATCCCCGACGCCGAACGCCACGGCCGGCCCCGGCAGTTGTTCTCCGTCTGGGCGGCGGCGAACGTGAACTACCTCAACCTGGTCGTCGGCGGGGCCCTGGTCCTGATGGGCCTGAGCCTGTGGCAGGCCCTCGCCGTGATCGTGGCGGGCAACCTGTTCTGGGTGCTCACCGGTCTGCTGTCGGTCTCGGGGCCGGCCGCCGGCGCGCCGAGCGAAGTGATCACGCGCGCGGTCTACGGAATCCGCGGCAACCGCGTGAACAACGCGATCGTCGGCTGGCTGATCTCCGTCTGCTACTTCGCCCTCAACCTGGCCGCCGCCGCGACCGCCGCCTTCGCCCTGGTCGAGATGGCCGGCGTCCGGGCCACCACCGGCGTGCAGATCGCCGTGGTGCTGGTGGTCGCCGCCCTCACCCTGGCCATCGGCGTCTACGGCCACGCCGCGATCATGAAGCTGTACCTCCCGATCACCCTGGTCCTGACCGCGGTCTTCGCCGTCGTCGCGGTCGCGGTGCTCGGGCACACCGACTTCTCCCACGCCCCCGCCGAACCACTGACCGGCACCGAGCTGTGGGCGGTGCTCATCGCCGGGGTCACCCTGGTCGGTTCGGGCCCGCTGTCGTACACGACCAGCGCCGACTTCGCCCGCTACCTGCCGCGCACCACGTCGGCGAAGGCGGTCGTCGGCTGGACGGCGCTCGGCGGCTCCCTGCCCGGAGCGGCCGTGTGCTCCCTGGGCGCCCTGGCCGCCACCGCCGTCGACATGAGCGATCCGCAGGCCGGCCTCCAGCGGATCCTGCCGGGCTGGTTCCACCCGGTGTTCCTGCTCGCCCTGGTCCTCGGCACCGTCGCCATCAACGCCCTGACCGCCTACAGCGCGGGACTCGCCCTCCAGGCCGTCGGCCTGCGCATCCGCCGCTCCCGCAGCGTGCTCGTCGACGGCACCGCCGCGGTCGCCCTCACCCTCTACGGGCTCCTGGTCTCCGACTTCCTCGACACCGTCAGCAACGTCCTCCAGCTCACCGTCGTGCTGCTCGGCCCCGCCATGGCCGTCTACGCCACCGACGTCGTCCTGCGCCGCAACCGCTACGACGGTCCGGCCCTCGCGGACGAGACCCGCGGCAGCCCCTTCTGGTACACCGGCGGGTACAGCCTCCCGGGCGCACTGGCGCTCGTCGGCGGTGTCACCGCGTCGGCCCTGTGCGTGGACACCCTCTACACCGGCCCGGTCGCCCGCGTCCTGGGCGGCGTGGACCTGGCCCTGCCCGTCGGGCTGCTCGTCGCCTCCGCGCTGTACGCGGTGCTCACCCGCGCCCTGCGCACGGGGCCGTGAGCACCGGGCCGTGAGCACCGTGGCCCTGAGCGCCCCGGGCGGCGGCACAATGGTGCCCGTGAACGAGCCCCTCCCGGTCAGCCGCGTGGTCGACCACGGCACCGCCAAGCTGATGCCCGACGTCGACCGCAGGCGCGCCTGGCTGCTGACCGTCGACGGGGCACCGCAGTCGTACGTCGACCTGGACGAGCCGGCCCACCTGGAGTTCGAGTACGCGCGCCGGCTCGGGCACGTCCTGGACACCGTCGCCGAGCCCGGACGCCCGCTGGACGCGCTGCACCTCGGCGGCGGCGCACTCACCCTGCCCCGCTACCTGGCCGCGACCCGGCCCGGCTCCCGGCAGGACGTCGTCGACGCCGACGGGCGCCTGCTGGAACTGGTCGCCGAACAGCTGCCGCTGCCGGACGGCTCCGGCGTCGCCCTGCACACGGCCGACGCCAGGGCCTGGCTGGCGGCGGCCCCGGCGGACACGGCCGACGTCCTCGTCGCCGACGTCTTCGGCGGCTCCCGCGTGCCCGCGCACCTGACGTCCCTCGGCTACGCCCGTGAGGCGGAGCGGGTGCTGCGGGCCGACGGGGTCTACCTGGCCAACCTCCCCGACGCCGCGCCGTTCGCCTTCCTCCGCTCGCAACTGGCCACCTTCGCCTCGCTGTTCGAGGAGCTGGCGCTGATCGCCGAGCCGGCGGTGCTGCGCGGGCGGCGCTTCGGCAACGCCGTGCTCGTGGCCGCGCACCGCCCCCTGGACACGGCCGCCCTGATCCGGCTGACCGCCGCCGACGCCTTCCCGGCCCGCGTCGCACACGGAAGTGCCCTGCGGGACTTCGTCGGCGACGCGCGGCCGGTGCGGGACGAGGACGCCGTACCGTCACCGGAGCCCCCCGACGGGGCCTTCGGCATCGGCTGAGGGCGCGGGCCCGGCCCGGTTCCCGGGGTCACGACCCCGTCGGAGGCTCCTCCGTGAGGCGCACCGTGCTGAGGATCTTGTCGATCGTCTTCTGCGGGATCTCCTCGTCGACGCCCTTGGCGCCGTAGAGGTTCCAGGTGACGAAGTCGCCGGCGCCGTTCTTGAAGGCGAAGGTGACCGCCTTGCCGTCGGTGGCGCACTTGCCCTTCTGCGGGGTGTTCTCCGAGTGCGCCGTGGCGAGACTGCCTTCGATGCCCGACGCCGTCTTGTACGGCTTCGGCTTGCCGTACTTCACGCTCTTCTTGTCGGGCTGCGTGTAACCGCCGAAGATCCACCACGGCACGCGGGTCTCGGCCGCCTGTTGCGCGGTCTTCGCGCCGTTCTCGCCGCGCGTGCCGGCGGTGACGAGCGCGGTGTCCTCCTCGCGGCCGTCCTTGTCCTCGTCGGTCGTGCACCACTTGGACTTCAGATAGGCGGGGGCGGTGACCGTGGTGCGGTCCATCTCGCCGTCCTCGGCCTCCCACTCGAAGCCGACGCTGGTGCCGGTCTTCTCGATCTCCCACTCCGGCGGGACGTCGAACATGGTGCCGAAGCGCGGGTTGGCCACCACCTTCCAGCCGGGAACGGTGGGCTTCAGCTCGCCGTCGCCCCGCGGGTTGTCGCCGCCGCCCGACGGGCTCGGCTCGGTGGACCCGCTGGGCTCGGCGGACTTGCTCGCCGTGGGCTTGGCGTCCTTGCCGCCGCCCGCCTCGTCGTCCTTGTCGCCGCCGAGCACCAGGAACCCGGTGACGCCGGCGGCGATCACCACGGCCGTGGCCGCCACGATCGCGACCAGCTTCGTCCGGTTCCCGCCGCCACCGCCGCCGCCCTGGGTGGGCGGCTGCGGGGAGCCCGCCGGCTGCGCCGGGCCCCACTGCGGCTGCTGCGCATAGGGGTTCGGCTGCTGCTGGTAGCCGGGCTGCTGGTACGGATTCGGCTGCTGGTACCCCGGCTGCTGGTACGGATTGTTCTGCTGCGGGTTCTGCTCGCCCCCGGGCGGCTGCTGTCCTGGCCACATGGGCAGCAACCCTATCCGCGTCCGGGACACGATTCGGTCACTGCCCCTTGTCAGGGACGTACCGAAACGGCCGCTCCCGAGCGGCCGGCGCGTCGAAGGCGACGCCCGGATCTCGGCTGACCACGGTCTTCCGGCCCGCGACGGCCGGCCGTGGTCCCTCGTCAGCGGGCGACTGTTCTCCCGGCCACTTGCGCGGCAAGCGCACGGTGATCGCCGCCGGGATCTGGCCCCGGAAGCTACTCGCGGGTAACCTGTCGGTCATGAGCGCAGATCAGATGTCGATCGGCGAGCTGCTCGCCGCGACGGTGCCGATGGTTCGGACGCTGAACCTGGAGTACCTGGAGACCACTCCGGAGAAGGCCGTGCTGGCCCTGCCGGACCAGAGCGAGTACCGCAACCACGTCGGCGGGCCGCACGCCGGGGCGATGTTCACCCTCGGTGAGTCGGCCAGCGGCGCCATCGTGCTGGCCGCGTTCGGGGACCAGCTCTCCCGTGCCGTGCCGCTTCCCGTCAACGCCGAGATCGCGTTCAAGAAGATCGCGCTGGGTCCCGTCACGGCGACGGCGACGCTGGGCCGTCCGATCGCCGACGTCGTCGCCGAACTGGACGAGGGCAAGCGGCCCGAGTTCCCGGTGGCGGTCGCCATCCAGCGCGAGGACGGAGCCGTGACCGGCGAGATGACGGTCGTCTGGACGCTGCGGCCCAACAGCTGAACCACCGCCACCGCCACGGTCACCGCCACCGACGGCGAGGATGAGGGTGAGGGCGGTGCGAGGGTGCCGCGGCGTGCCCGCGATGGCAGAAGCGCCGCCGGAACCCCCGGCTTCGGGGCCCCGTCCGGGTGCGACACCGCCCGGACGGGGCCCTGGTCCGTCTCTCCAGCGGCGCGGGGAGACCCGCCGGGGCAATCGGGGCCAACGGGGCGTCAGGTCGGTTGTGGCGCATAGTGCGCGCAGATCCCGCACGCACGAAGGAGCCACGGCGCATGACCGATCCCGTCTCCCGGACCACCCCGGACCCGTCCTCCCGGCCCCCGTCCCGGCGCTCCACCCTGCGCCTCCTGGCCGGTGCCGTCGCCGTCGCGGCGGCGTCCAGCAGCGGCTTTCCCTCCGTGGCGTCCGCCGCCGCCGGTGCCGGGCCCGCCGACGCAGGCGCCGGCCCGCGCGTCGAGGGGCTCCTGGCCCGGCTGACCCTCGCCGAGAAGGTCTCCCTGCTGCACGGCGCCACCGACCCCGCACCGCTCGGCCAGGCGGGCTACGTCCCCGGAGTGAAACGCCTCGGCATCCCGCCGCTGCGGCTCGCCGACGGCCCGGCCGGCGTCCGCGTCACGGCGCACGCCACCGCCCTGCCCGCCCCGGTCCTGCTGGCCGCCGCCTTCGACCCGGACCTGGCCCGCCGCTACGGGAGGGTCATCGGACACGAGGGACGCGCCCTCGGCCAGGACGTGCTGCTGTCCCCGATGGTCAACCTCATCCGCACCCCGTACGCGGGCCGCAACTTCGAGACCTTCGCCGAGGACCCGCTGCTCGCCGCCGACCTGGTCGCCGCCGAGATCGAGGGCATCCAGAGCGAGGGGCTCGTCGCCACCGTCAAGCACTTCGCGCTGAACAACCAGGAGAAGGACCGCGAGACCATCGACGTCCGCGTCGACGAGCGCACCCTGCACGAGGTCGAACTGCGCGGCTTCGAGGCTGCCGTCGCCGCCGGGACCGGCGCGGTGATGGCCGCCTACAACAAGGTCAACGGGACGCACGCGTGCGAGAACGCCACGCTGCTCACCGACGTGCTGCGCCGACGATGGGGCTTCGACGGCTGGGTGATGAGCGACTGGTCGGCCACCCACAGCACCGCCGCGTCGCTCACGGCGGGCCTCGACATGGAGATGCCGGACGGAAAGCACTTCGGGGAGGCGCTCCGGAAGGCCGTCGAGAACGGCGGCGTACCCGAGCGGTACGTCGACCGCGCCGTGCGCCGCGTCCTGACCGTCATGGACCGCTTCGGGCTCCTGGACGGCGCCCCGCCGCCACGTCCCGCGCGCGACGCCGCGGCCGGTGCCGCCGTCGCCCGCGAGGTCGCCGAGGCCGGCGCGACCCTGCTGCGCAACGAGCGCGGCACCCTGCCCCTGGCGCCGGGCCGCCACATCGCCGTGATCGGCCCCACCGGCGCCCGGCCGCTGGTCAGCGGCGGCGGCAGCGCACACGTCGTCCCCGACCGTGCCGACAGCCCGCTCGACGTCATCGGGCCCCGCGCCGCCCGCGTGACGTACGCGCTCGGCGAGGACGTCTTCGGCAAGCGGCTGCCCGCCACCGCCCTCGCCCCGGCCCTGGACACCGGGGAACGCCGCGTCGCCGCCGGGCGGAGGTGGACGTACGACGGCACGCTCACCGTCGACGAGGCCGACGCGTGGACGTTCGTCCTGCACTACTCCGCGGCCCCGGCCGACCGGCCCCAGGTCCTGCTGGACGGCGAGGACCTCTTCCCGATGGCCCCCGGCTACACCGAGTACTTCGCCGGCGGGCTGGTCACCACCGCCCCCGACGGCCTCGCCGTGCGCCGCAGAACCGTGACGCTCGCCGCGGGCCCGCACCGGCTGCGCATCGTGGCGGAGGGCGGGGAAGGCGGCCAGCTCTTCAGGCTGCGCCACATCACCGGCGCGACCCGCGCGGCCGACGTGGCCGAGGCGGTGCGGGCCGCCCGCGCCGCGGACGACGTGGTCCTCTTCGCCTACGAGGACGCCACCGAGGGCCAGGACCGCACCACCCTCGCCCTGCCCGGCAACCAGGAGCGGCTGATCGAGGCCGTCACCCGGGCCAACCCGCGCACCACCGTCGTCCTCAACACCTCGTCGGCCACCACGATGCCGTGGCTGGACGGCACCGGCGCCGTGCTCCAGATGTACTACCCCGGCCAGGAGGGTGCCGCGGCCACCGCCGCCGTCCTGTTCGGCGACCGCGACCCCGGCGGGCGGCTCACCCAGACGTTCCCCGCCGACGACGCCCACCACCCGGTCGCCGCCGACCCCGTGCGCTACCCCGGCGTGGACGGCGTCCAGGAGTACTCGGAAGGCGTGCACACCGGCCACCGCTGGTACGACGCGCGCGGCGTGCGACCGCTGTTCCCCTTCGGGCACGGACTGTCGTACACGTCCTTCGCCTACGAGGACCTTCGGGCCCGGGCGGCCCGCGGGGGGCTCGACGTGAGCTTCACCGTGCGCAACACCGGTGAGCGGGAGGGCATCGCGGTGCCGCAGGTGTACGTCGGACCCGCCCCCGGCCTGCGGCTCGACCAGCCGGTGCGGACGCTGGCCGGGTACCGGCGGGTCGCCCTGGGTGCGGGAGAACGACGCCGGATCACCGTGCACGTCGGCGGGCGCACGCTGGCGTGCTGGGACCCGGAGCGCCACGACTGGGTGCGCGGCACCGGCCGGCGCACCGTGTGGGTCGGGGCGTCGGCGGGGGACCTGCGGCTCAGGACGAGTGCCGACGTCGGTTCCATGTAGCGGCCAAGTACCCTTCCCGGGGTAGCGGGGGCGGACAGGGGCGGCCGAGGCGGCCGGCCCCGGTGGCGTCCCGACAAGACGGTGTCTCGACGAGGGAGGACGGCGGTGCACGTCCAGGAGTGGCTCGGCACGGTGCCCGCGGCGGCGGTCTACGCCGCGGTGGGCCTGGTCATCGCACTGGAGAGCCTGGGCATTCCGCTGCCGGGCGAGATCGTCCTGGTCTCGGCGGCGCTGCTGTCCTCCCAGCACACCGGCGTCGACCCGCTGGTCCTCGGGATCTGCGCGGTCGCCGGCGCCGTGGCCGGCGACTCCGTCGGCTACGCCGTCGGCCGCAAGGGCGGCCGAGGGCTGCTGGCCCGGCTGGGCCGCAGGTTCCCGCGTCACTTCGGCGAGGCGCACATCGCCACCGCCGAGCGGTCCTTCAGGAGGTGGGGCATGTGGGCGGTGTTCTTCGGCCGCTTCGTCGCCCTGCTGCGCATCTTCGCCGGGCCGCTCGCCGGTGTGCTGCGCATGCCGTACGGGAAGTTCCTGACCGCCAACGTCCTCGGCGGCATCGTCTGGGCGGGCGGCACCACCGCCGTCGTCCATTACGCCGGCATCGTCGCCGAGCCCTGGCTGAAGCGGTTCTCCTGGGTGGGTCTGGTGGCGGCGGTCCTGGTCGGCACGGTCTCCGTGCTGGTGCTGAAGAGGAAGGCGGCGAAGCGGGCCGAGCCGCTCCCCGCGGCCGAGTAGCAGCGCCCCCGAAGGGCGCGGGGAACGGCGCGAGCGACCACCGAACCACCCGCGGGCCGCCCACGGCAGCCAGCCCCCACCCGCAGGCCGCCCACCACGGTCAGTCCGCCACCGCGTCCCGATGCTCCCCGGCCAGCGCCGCGTACATCGTCCCGTTGAGGGTGACGCCCTGCCGCTCCTCCTCCGTCAGCTCCCGCCGCACCTTCGCCGGCACCCCCGCGACCAGCGACCCCGGAGGCACCTCCATCCCCTGCGGCACCAGCGCCTGCGCGGCCACCAGCGAACCGGCGCCGATCACCGCGCCGTTGAGGACCGTCGCGCCCATGCCGATGAGGCAGTCGTCGCCGACGACGGCACCGTGCACCACCGCGTTGTGCCCGATGGAGACCCGCTCGCCGACCGTGACGGGGAAGCCGGGGTCGGCGTGCAGCGTGCAGTTGTCCTGGACGTTGCTGCTCGCGCCGACGGTGATCCGCTCGACGTCGCCGCGCAGCACCGCCCCGTACCAGACGCTCGCGCCCGCGTGCAGGGTCACGTCCCCGATCACGGTGGCCGTCGGCGCCACGAAGGCCTCCTCGTCCACCTTCGGGTCTCTGCCGCCGATGCCCGTGATCAGCGCCTTGTGCGTCATCGTCGCCTCCTGGTCGGGTGATGTACGGCACGGTACGCCACCCGGTGGGGTGAAGATCACAGGGCTCCCGCCCCGTGGCCGGCGCGCCCGCTGAGTACCGTGAGCGGGTGCCGAAGCGCAAGAACACGTTCTCGTCCTGGCGGGGCCGCCTCGTACAGCGGGCCGTCCACGCGGGCTGGGCCTGGGTGCAGCGCACGGGCTCCGTCACCGCCGAGCGGCCCGGACGCTTCCGGTTCCGCGCGCTGGGCACCGGCACCCGGCTCGCCTTCCCGCTCGGCACGGTCTTCGGCGAGCCCTGGATCGAGCTGGGCGCCCACTGCATCATCGGCGAGCAGGTCACGCTGACCGCGGGGCTCATGCCCGACCTCGACCTCGGTCCGGAGCCGATCCTGCGCATCGGCGACGGCGTCGTCCTCGGCCGGGGCAGCCACGTCATCGCCGACACCACCGTCACGATCGGCAGCGACTGCTACTTCGGGCCGTACGTGTACGTCACGTCCACCAACCACTCCTACGACGACCCCCATGAGCCCATCGGCAAACAGTGGCCGCGGATGGAGCCGGTCGAGATAGGGCCCGGCTGCTGGATCGGCACCGGCGCGGTGATCCTGCCCGGCGCCCGCATCGGCCGGAACGTCGTCGTGGCCGCGGGCGCCGTGGTGCGGGGCACGGTGCCCGACCACGCCGTGGTCGCGGGCGCCCCCGCCCGGGTCGTACGCCGCTGGACCTCCGAGGAGGGCTGGCAGCCGCCGCTGCGGACCCCGGCTCCGGTGCCCATACCGGACGGGACCACTCCGGGCCAACTGCGCGCCCTGGCCGAGCTGGACGAGGCCGCGGTCGCGGACCTGGCCCGGCTGGACGCGGAGTCCTGACCCGGCGCGCCGGCTTTCCGGCTGCCGCCGTGCCGGCCCGTTCTCACCCCGTCGCCAGCAGCAACGTGCCCACCAGGGCGAGCCCGGCGCCCGCCGCCTGCACGCCGCGCAGCCGCTCGCTGAGCAGCCCGCGCGCCGCCAGGGCCGTCACCACCGGGTACAGCGAGGCGAGCACCGCGGCGACGGTGACCGGACCGTGCCGGGCGGCCAGCGAGTAGGTGCCGTTGGCCGCGACGTCGGCGAGGCCGACGAAGGCCAGCGCCGGCAGCGCGCGCCACGGGAAGCCGTCGGGGCCGAGGGCGGGAGCGCCGCGCCGCACGGACACGAACAGCGCGAGGCCCCCCGCCGCGACGTTGGTGACGCGCTGGACGAACAGAGCGAGGAAGAGCCCGGTCAGGGTGGTCGACGCCTCGGCGATCAGCGCCATCACCGCGCCGAAGCCGAAGGCCGCGACCAGGGTGAGGACGACGGCCTGCCGCTGCACCGGGGCGCCGCGCAGCTGCGGGCCGCCGGCGAGCACCACGCCGGCGACGGCGACGAGGATGCCGGCGAACTGGAGCAGCCCGGGGCGCTCGCCGAGCACCAGGCCCACGGCGACCGGGACGGCGACGCCGAGCGAGCCGAGCGGCGAGACGACGCCCATCGGGCCAAGGGCGAGCGCCTTGTAGAAGGCGAGCATCGCCACCGGCCCGACGAGACCGGCGGCCACCGCGAACCACAGCCTCGGTGTCGCCTCGCTCCAGGCCCCGGTGGCGACGACGATCGCGCCGAGCACCGCGACCGCGATGGTCTGGGAGACCACGACCACCGTCAGCGCGGGAGTGCGCCGGGTCAGCACCCCGCCGCCGAAGTCCGCTAGACCCCACAGCAGGCTGGTGGCCAGGGCGAAGAGCGCTGTCATGACGGGAGGGCCTCGCAGTACAGTTCGGTGGACGATCGGGTGCAGCAGACCATAGTTCAGTCTGGTGCACCCTGTCATCCAAAATGATGGACCACGACGACGGACGGAACGTGTCGGACCTCGATCTGCTGACCCAGTCCCTGGCCCGCAACGTCAAGCGCTGGCGCGCCGAGCGCGGCTTCACCCTGGACGCCCTGGCGGCCCGCGCCGGCGTCAGCCGCGGCATGCTCATCCAGATCGAGCAGGCCCGCACCAACCCCAGCCTCGGCACGGTGGTCAAGATCGGCGACGCCCTCGGCGTCAGCATCACCACCCTCCTCGACTACGAGCAGGGCCCCGCCGTCCGCATCGTCCCCGCCGAACAGGCCGTCCGGCTGTGGCGCACCGACGCCGGCAGCTACAACCGCCTGCTCGCCGGCACCGAGGCCCCCGGCCCGGTGGAGATGTGGGACTGGCGGCTCATGCCCGGCGAGTCCAGCCCCTCCGACCCGCACCCCGCGGGCACGGTCGAGCTGGTGCACGTCACCGCCGGGGAGCTGACCCTCACCGTGGACGGCACCGAGTACCGCGTCCCGGCCGGCGCCAGCGCCTCCTTCGAGGCCAACACCCCGCACGGCTACGGCAACGCGGGTGAGGTGCCCATGGAGATGATCATGGCCGTCTCGGTGCCGCCCGTCCGCTGAGACGGCCGGTCACCGCCCCGGCCGCCCTTGCTAGCGTGCCGGCATGCAGGCACCCATCGGACACTTCGACACCGCGACCCCCGCCCCCGAGGCCCTCGACGAGCTGACCGCCCCGGTCGCCGACGCCGTACGCCGCTGGAGCGGCAGCGTCCCCGCCGACCAGATCGTCTACGTCGACACCGACCCGCAGTGGGCCGACACCGCCGTCTTCGTCGAGCACTACGGCCGCGAGCTGCTCGAACAGTCCGCCAACTGCGTGGTCGTCACGGGCAAGCGGGGCGGCGGGACCACGCTCGCCGCGTGCGTGGTGCTCTCCACCACGCGCGTCGACGTCAACGGCGTCGTCCGCCGCCACCTGGGCGCCCGCAAGGCCTCCTTCGCCCCCATGGACACCGCCACCGGCGAGACCGGCATGGAGTACGGCGGCATCACCCCGATCGGACTGCCCGAGGCCTGGTCCGTGCTGGTGGACTCGGCCGTCGTCGACCTGCCCTACGTCCTCGTCGGCAGCGGACGCCGGCGCGGCAAGCTGCTCGTGCCCGGCAAGGCCTTCGCGGAACTGCCCGGCGCGGTGGTCCTGGAGGGCCTGGGCGTCGCCTGACCCGGGGGCCCGCGTGGTGGCCCCGCGACGGGCCGGGCGCCTGTGGGCCAGTGGGTCAGGTGGGTCAGTGGGTCAATGGGCCGGTGGGCCAGTGGGTCAGGTCGGCCAGGGGCGTCAGGCCGGCGTGGTGTGGTGGGCCAGCGCCAGATGCGGGTCCGCCTCACCCGGTGCCGGCGCCGGATCGGCGTGCACCAGGGCCGCGGTGAGGCGCGGCACGGCGTGCAGCAGCGCGTGCTCGGCGTCCACGGCGGTGCGGTGCGCCTGACGCAGCGTCGCCTCGCCGTCCACCACGACCGCGACCTCGGCGCGCAGCCGGTGCCCGATCCAACGCAGCCGCAGCTCGCCGACCTCCCGCACGCCCGGCACGTCCAGCAGCGCCCGCTCCGCGCGGTCCACCAGCGCCGGGTCGACGGCGTCCAGCATCCGCCGGAACACCTCGCGCGCCGCGTCCCGCAGCACCAGCAGGATCGCGGCCGTGATGGCCAGCCCGACCAGGGGGTCGGCGAGCCGCCAGCCCACAGCCGCACCCCCGGCGCCCAGCAGCACCGCCAGGGAGGTGAAGCCGTCGGTACGGGCGTGCAGGCCGTCGGCGACCAGCGCGGCGGAGCCGATGTCACGGCCGACGCGGATGCGGTAACGGGCCACCCACTCGTTGCCGGCGAAGCCGACCAGCGCGGCCGCCGCGACCGCCGGGACGTGCTCGACGTCGCGCGGGTCCAGCAGCCGGTCCACCGCCGTCCACCCCGCGAAGACCGCCGAGGCGGCGATCGTCAGCACGATCACGAGGCCCGCCAGGTCCTCCGCCCGGCCGTAGCCGTAGGTGAAGCGGCGGGTGGCCGCGCGCCGGCCCAGCAGGAAGGCCACGCCCAGCGGGACGGCGGTGAGCGCGTCCGCGGTGTTGTGCACCGTGTCGCCGAGCAGCGCCACCGACCCGGAAGCGGCCACGACCAGCGCCTGGAGCAGTGCCGTCGCGCCGAGCACGGCCAGCGACACCCACAGCGCGCGCAGACCGCGGGCGGAGGACTCCAGGGCCGGGTCCACCTTGTCGGCGCTTGCGTGGGAGTGCGGCGTGAGGAGATGGGCGAGACGGTGACGCCGTCCGGCGGTGCGCGGGTGGTCGTGGTGCCCGGGACCGCCGGGGCCGTCCTGGCGCCGATGGCTGTCGTGGTGGCCGTGGTGGTCGTGGCGGTCGTGGTGCCGGAGGCCCTCGGGGTGGTGGTGGCGGTGCCGGTGCCCCTCGTCGTGCTGGTCGCTCACGGATTCCCCTTCCGGTCGTGATCCGGTCGCGTCGGTCACGGAGCTGGACGTGCGACGCCCACGGCCCCATTATGTGCGTATGAGCGCACGCATGCACCTATCAGATGCGCACGATGCGCATCCGCACACCCCGAGCGAGGAGCAACTGGCGCTCGCCGCCGAACTCCTCGCCCTGCTCGGCGACCGGACGCGGCTCGCGCTGCTGCACACCCTCACCACGGGGGAGGCGGACGTCACCACGCTGACCGAGGCGTGCGGCGCGGCCCGGCCCGCCGTCAGCCAGCACCTGGCCCGGCTGCGCCTGGCCGGTCTGGTGCACAGCCGCAAGGAGGGCCGCCGGGTCGTCTACTCGCTGCGCGACGGACATCTGCGCCGGCTGGTGGGCGAGGCGCTGAACGTGGCCGACCACCGTCTCGGCGACCGGCCGGCCCACGACTGAGGCCGGCCGGGGACGGGTGCGGCCCGCGCCTCAGCCGGCGGTCCCCGCCCCGAGGGAGGGCGGAACGACCGCGCGCGGGTCTCGCGCGGGGGCGGAGCGGTCCGTGCGGGCGGGGCGTGAGTGGGCCGGGGGTTTACTGGTGACGTGCACGACTACCAGCGCATCGCCGACCGGATCGCCGCCGACATCCTCAGCGGGCGGCTCGAGCCGGGCCGGCGGCTGCCCCCGCAGCGGGCCTTCGCGCGCCGCCGGGGGATCGCGCCGTCGACGGCCGGCCGGGTCTACGCCGAACTCGTCCGGCGCGGACTGGTCGTCGGCGAGGTCGGCCGCGGAACGTTCGTGCGGGCCGCGCCCGTACCGTCCGGCCGGGCGCTCGCCGAGCCGTCCACCACCGCACCGGTCAACCTGGAGCTCAACTACCCCACGGCGGAGGACCAGGCCGGTCTCCTCGCCCCGGCCCTGGCACCGCTGCTGCGCCCTGACGTGCTGGCGGAGGCGACCCGTACCGCACCGGCCGCGGGCACGCCGGCCGCACGCGAAGCGACCGCCGCCCTGCTCGCGACAGCCGGATGGCGGCCCCCGCCCGACCGGATCCTGTTCACCGGCAACGCCCGCCAGGCCATCGCCGGCGCGCTGGCCGCACTGGTCCGGCCGGGTGGACGGGTGGGCATCGACACGCTGACCTATCCGCTGGTCAAGGACATCGCGGCGCGGCTCGGCGCCACCCTGGTCCCGCTCGCCGGGGACGCGGACGGCATCCTTCCCGAGGCCGTGACCGAGGCCCATCGCAGGGCGCCGCTGTCGGCGCTGTACCTGCAACCGACGCTGCACAACCCGACGTCGGCGACCATGCCGGAGGACCGCCGCCGGCGACTGGCGGATCACGTGCGCCAGGCGGACCTGCCGGTCGTCGAGGACCGCGTGTGGTCCTTCCTCGCGCACGGCACCGAGCCGTTCGCGGCCCACGCCCCCGAGCGCACGTACGTGGTCGACGGACTGTCGAAACGGGTCGCCCCGGGGCTGACCGTCGGCTTCCTCGCCGTACCCGGCGGGCGGGCCGGGGAGGTGGGCGGCGCACTGCGGTCGGGCGGCTGGACCGCGGGGCGCTTCGCGCTGGACGCGGCCCAGCGGTGGATGACGGACGGCACCGTCACGCGGCTGGTGCGGGCCAAGCGCACCGACGCCGCACGCCGGCAACGGCTGGTCGGCGAGCACCTGCGGGGATTCGCCGTCCAGGCCGACCCGCGGGCCTATTACGCTTGGTGGCGCCTGCCGCAGCCGTGGCGGGCGGACACGTTCACCGCCGCCGCGGCCGCCCACGGCATCGCGGTGACGCCCGGACCGTCCTTCGCGGTGCCGGCCGCCGGGCCGGGCCGGGCCGGGTCGTCGGGCCCCGCCGTCCCCGGGGCGACGGACAACCGCACGCAGTCCGTCCCCGCGGCGACGGACTGCGTGCGGCTCGGCCTGGCGTCCGTACCCCTCGAAGCGCTCGAACGGGCCCTCGGAACGCTCGCGAGGGTGGCCCGCGGCGGCCCGCCGGAAGCGGGCCCGGCACCACGCTGACGCGACGCCGGCGACGCCCGAGCGACATTGCACCGAGGGCAATGTTTTCATTGCACCGAGAAGACCCGCGCTTCTAGGGTCGACGGCATGACTTCCCGTCTCGCACACGAGACCGGGGACGCGACCGGTGCGCCGTCCGCGCTGCCCCTGGTCCTCGTCCACGGCCATCCCTTCGACCACACGATGTGGGCGCCTCAGGTCGCCGCCTTCTCACCCGGACGCCGGGTGATCGCACCGGACCTCAGGGGCTACGGTGCCGCCACGCGGGTCACCGGCCGCGCGACCCCGCTGTCGGTGTTCGCGGAGGACATCGAGCGGCTGCTCGACACGCTCGGTGCCGACCGGTGCGTGCTCGGCGGTCTGTCGATGGGCGGCCAGATCGTCATGGAGTGCTGCGCCCGCTTCCCCGAGCGGGTGCGCGGCGTGCTGCTCGCCGACACCTTCGCCGCACCGGAGACGCCCGAGGGACGCACCGCCCGCAACGACATGGCGGACCGGCTGCTGCGCGAGGGGATGCGGGGCTACGCCGACGAGGTCCTGTACAAGATGGTCGCCCCCCACGCGGCCCCGGCCGTCGCGGCCCACGTGCACCGCATGATGACCGGCACCGATCCGCGGGGTGCCGCGGCGGCGCTGCGGGGCCGTGCCGAACGCCCCGACTACCGGCCGGTGCTGGCCGGCCTGGCCGTCCCCGCGCTGGTCGTCGTCGGCGCCGAGGACGAGTACACCCCTGTCCACGTGGCCCGGTCCCTGCACGACCTGCTGCCGGACTCCGACCTCGTCGTGATCGACGGCGCCGCCCACATGCCCAACCTGGAACGGCCCGACGACTTCAACGCCGCCCTGGCCGCCTTCCTGCGCCGGTGCGACGGACCCGCCCACGCGGACGCCGTGGATGCCGTGGACGGCAGCCGGGGCCGCGTCGGCTCCTAGCCCAGGCGCGGGATCTCGATCGCCGGGCAGCGGTCCATCACCATCTCCAGGCCCGCCGCCCGGGTCCGGTCGTACGCCGCCTCGTCGATCACGCCGAGCTGGAACCAGACCGCCTGGGCGCCCTTGGCGACCGCCTCGTCGGCGACCGGCCCGGCCAGGTCGCTGTTGACGAACACGTCGACCACGTCGACGTCGAAGGGGATGTCGGCCAGCGTGGCGTAACCCCGCTCGCCGTGCACCGTCTCGGCCTTGGGGTGCACCGGCACGACACGCTTGCCGAAGCGCTGCAACACCTCCGCCACGCCGTACGCCGCGCGCTGCCGGTTGGCGGACAGACCCACCACCGCCCAGGTGTCGCCCAGCTCGGTGAGGATCTTGCGGACGGTTGCCTCGTCGCCGTACACCGGCGGCCTCCTTCGGCTCCTGGACACGCTCTCCTCCCCGGCAACGGCCGGCGCCCCGCGGAGATTCCCGGTGCCCCACCGACTGCGCGCCCCGGGCCGGCGGCTTACCCTCGCCCTGTGCCGCCCGCCGTCCGTCCCGCGCCGCCCACCGCCGGCCACGAGGGGTGCGCCCGCACCCACCGGCGCCCCGCTCCCGCCGGTGCCCGTGGCCCGGGGGCCGCGACATGATCGAGCGCGCGGGTGCGGGCCCGCTGCGCCGGCTCGTCGTCCTGCGGCACGCCAAGTCGGCCCGCCCCGAGGGCGTCGCCGACCACGACCGCCCGCTCGCCGGACGCGGCCGGCGCGACGCCCCGGCCGCCGGACGCGCGCTCGCCGAGGCCGACTGCCTGCCGGACCTCGCCCTGTGCTCCACCGCCGCACGCGCGCGTGCCACCTGGGAACTGGCCGCCGCCCAGTGGGGCGCGCCCCCGCCGGTGCGCCTGGACCCGCGGCTGTACGGCGCGGGCGTGGCCGAGCTGCTCGCGGTGGTGCGCGAGACGCCCGCCGACGTCGCCACGCTCCTGCTGATCGGCCACAACCCCGGGCTGGAGGACCTGGTCCTGGCCCTGGCCGGCGACGCCCTGGGCGACGGCCTGGACCGGGTCCGGGCGAAGTTCCCCACCTCCGCCGTCGCCGTACTGGCCTGGCACGGCCCCACCTGGCGCGCGCCGGCCCCGGGCACCGCCCTGCTGACCGCGGTCATGGTGCCGCGGGGCCGCCGGGCGTGAGCACATAGGCTGGCCGGATGCAGGACGAGTACCGCACCGTCGCCCGCGCGGGTGTGCACGAGACCGAGGTCAACCGCTCGCGCTTCCTGTGCGCCCTCGCGCCGGCCGGCACCGAGCGGGAGGCCCAGGAGTTCGTCGCGGCCGTGCGCAAGGAGCACGCGGACGCCAGCCACAACTGCTGGGCGTACGTCGTCGGTGCCGACGCCGCGATCCAGAAGGCCAGCGACGACGGCGAGCCCGGCGGCACCGCGGGCGTGCCCATGCTCCAGATGCTGCTGCGCCGCGACATGCGGTACGTCGTCGCCGTCGTCACCCGGTACTACGGCGGCGTCAAGCTCGGCGCGGGCGGGCTCATCCGCGCCTACGGCGGAGCGGTCGGCGAGGCCCTCGACACGCTCGGCACGATCACCCGGCGCCGGTTCCGGCTGGCCACGGTCACCGTCGGCCACCAGCGCGCCGGCAAGCTCCAGAACGACCTGCGCGCCACCGGGCGGGAGGTGCGGGGCGTGCACTACGGGGAGGCGGTCACCCTGGAGATCGGCCTGCCGGACGCCGACGTGGACGCCTTCCGGGCCTGGCTCGCCGACGCCACCGCCGGGACGGCCGGGTTCGAGGTGGGCGGAGAGGCGTACGGGGACGCGTGACCGGACCGCAGAGCCGGGCAAGGCAGGCATAGCGGGACCAAGTTCCGGGGTGTGAACGGTCGATACGGGAGTAACCGCCCGTGGTGTCGGACCCGGCCGTTAGTCTCGGGGGATCATGAGACTGCTGCACACGTCCGACTGGCACCTGGGCCGCGCCTTCCACCGCGTGAACATGCTCGGCGCCCAGGCCGCCTTCATCGACCACCTCGTGGCGACCGTGCGCGAGCACGCCGTCGACGCCGTGGTCGTGTCCGGTGACGTGTACGACCGGGCGGTGCCGCCGCTCGCCGCGGTCGAACTGTTCGACGACGCCCTGCACCGCCTCGCCGGTCTCGGCGTCCCCACGGTGATGATCTCCGGGAACCACGACTCCGCGCGCCGACTCGGCGTGGGCGCGGGCCTGATCGGCCGGGCCGGCATCCACCTGCGGACCGCGCCCGCCGAGTGCGGCACCCCCGTACTGCTCCGCGACGCCCACGGGGACGTCGCCTTCTACGGACTGCCCTATCTGGAACCCGCCCTGGTCCGGGGCGAGTTCGGGGTCGACAAGGCCGGGCACGAAGCCGTGCTCGCCGCCGCCATGGACCGGGTCCGGGCCGACCTCGCCACCCGCCCCCACGGCACCCGGTCCGTCGTCCTCGCCCACGCCTTCGTCACCGGAGGCGAGCCCAGCGACAGCGAACGCGACATCACCGTCGGCGGGGTCGCCGCCGTCCCCGCCGGCGTGTTCGACGGCGTGGACTACGTGGCCCTCGGCCATCTGCACGGCTGCCAGACCATCACCGGGCGCGTCCGCTACTCCGGCTCCCCGCTGCCGTACTCCTTCTCCGAGGCCGCGCACCGCAAGAGCATGTGGCTCGTCGACCTGGACGCGGACGGCACGGTCAGCGCGGAGCGGCTCGACTGCCCCGTGCCGCGCCCGCTGGCCCGGCTGCGCGGCACCCTGGAGGACCTGCTCGCCGACCCCCGGCTGACCCCGCACGAGGAGGCCTGGGTCGAGGCCACCCTCACCGACCCCGTCCGCCCGGACGAACCCATGGTCCGGCTCACCGCACGCTTCCCGCACACCCTCAGCCTCGTCTTCGACCCCGAGCGCCCCGCCGAGGACCCGGCCGTCTCCTACGCCAGGCGGCTCGCCGGGCGCAGCGACCAGCAGATCGCCGAGGACTTCGTCGCCCATGTGCGCGGTGCCGGACCCGACGACCGGGAGCGGACCGTGCTGCGGGACGCCTTCGACGCGGTGCGCGCCGACGAGGCCGTCCGGGAGGTGGCGCGGTGAGGACGCCGGCCGCACCACCGACGGGGGAGGCCCGATGAGACTGCACCGGCTGGACATCACCGCGTTCGGGCCCTTCGGCGGCACGCAGACCGTCGACTTCGACGAGCTGTCCGCCGCCGGGCTCTTCCTGCTGCACGGCCCGACCGGCGCCGGCAAGACCTCCGTCCTGGACGCCGTCTGCTACGCCCTCTACGGCTCCGTGCCCGGCGCCCGCCAGAGCGCCCAGGGCCTCACCCTGCGCAGCGACCACGCCGCGCCCGGCACCCGCACCGAGGTGCGTCTCGACCTCACCGTCGCCGGACGGCGGCTGGAGATCACCCGGCAGCCGCCCTGGGAGCGGCCGAAGAAGCGCGGCAGGGGCACGACCGTCGACAAGGCCCAGACCTGGCTGCGCGAGTACGACGCCACCACCGGCACCTGGAAGGACCTCAGCCGCTCCCACCAGGAGGCCGGCGAGGAGATCACCCAGCTGCTCGGGATGAGCCGGGAACAGTTCTGCCAGGTCGTGCTGCTGCCGCAGGGCGACTTCGCGCGGTTCCTGCGTGCCGACGCCGAAGCCCGCGGCAAGCTTCTCGGCCGGCTGTTCGACACCCGTCGCTTCGCCGACGTCGAGAAGCGCCTCGCCGACCGCCGCCGCGCGACCGAGGCCCAGGTGCGCGACGGCGACGCCGAGCTGCTCGCCGACGCGCACCGCATGCAGCAGGCCGCAGGCGACGCCATGGAACTCCCCGAGCTGGCCCCCGGCGACCCCGGCCTCGCCGAAGCCGTCCTCACCGCCGCCGCCCTCGCCCGCAGCACCGCCCGCGAGCAGCTCAGCGCCGCCCACCTCCGGCTGTCCGCCGCCGAGGCCGCGCAGGCCGCCGCCGAGCGCGAACTCGCCGGAGCCAGGGAACTGGCCCGCCTCCAGCGCCGGTTCGCCGAGGCCCGGGAGCGGGCGGCGCGCCTCGCGGAGCGGGCCGGTGCCCACCGCGCGGACCAGGACCGCATGGACCGCGCCCGCAAGGCCGAGACCGTCGCCCCCGCCCTGGAACTGCGCGAGGCCGCCGACGCCGACCACCGGCGCGCGGCCGGTGCCGAGGCCCACGCGCGTGCCCTGCTGCCGAGAGCCCACGCCGACGCGGGCCCCGCGGGACTGGCCGCCGCCGCACGCCGGGCCGCCGAGGAACTGGGCGGCCTGGAATCGGCCCGCCGCGCCGAACGCCGCCTGGCCGAACTGGTCGCCGAACGCGCCGGCCTCGACCGCGACGAGCGCGCCGACCAGGACGTCCGCCAGGAAGCCGAGAGCTGGCTCGCCGGCTGGGAGACGACCCGGGACGCCCTCAGACGGCGCATCGAGGACGCGCAGGAGGCCGTCACCCACGCCGAACGCCTCGCCGACCAGCGCGAGAGCGCCGGGCGGCGGCTGACGGCGGCACGGCGGCGCGACCGGCTCGCCGAGGAGACCGCCGACGCCCGGCGGCGTGCCCTCGCCTCGGCCGAGCGCGCCGTCGAGGCCCGCACCCACTGGCTCGACCTGAAGGAGCAGCGGCTGAACGGCATCGCCGCCGAAC
Organism: Streptomyces sp. NPDC031049; assembly: GCF_055571015.1. NCBI lineage: Bacteria > Bacillati > Actinomycetota > Actinomycetes > Kitasatosporales > Streptomycetaceae > Streptomyces > Streptomyces sp. NPDC031049. Next base: position 183,591 of record NZ_JBVIGC010000011.1, on the reverse strand, counting down.
TCGCCGCCGGCCTCACCCCCGGCGAGCCGTGCGCCGTCTGCGGCTCCACCGACCACCCCGCGCCCGCCCGCAGGGTCGCCGGCCATGTCGACCGGGCCGCCGAGGAACGCGCCCTCGCCGCCCACCAGGCCGCCGAGGAGCGGCGCGCCGAGGACGAACAGCGCCTCGGCGCCGTCCGGGAAGCCCTCGCCGCCGCCACCGCCGAGGCCGGGGACGCCCCCGCCGACGCGCTCGCCCGGGAGGCGGAGGAAGGGGAACGCCGCCTCGCCCGGGCCCGTGCCGCCGCCTCCGGCCTGCACGCGGCGCAGGAGGAACTGCGCCGCCTGGAACAGGAACGCGAACAGCGGATCGCCGCCCGGCAGGAGGCCGCCGTCCGGGCCGCCTCCCGCGTCGGCCACCGCGAGCGCCTCGACCGCGAACGGGCCGCACTGGAAGAGGAGCTGGCACAGGCGAGAGGCGACGCGGAGAGCGTGGCCGCGCGCGCCGCCCAGCTGGAGCGGAACGCCGCCCTCCTTGCCGACGCCGCCGAGGCGGCCCGCGTCGCCGAGGACGCCGCCCAGCGGCTCAAGGAGGCCGACGCCCGGCTCGCCGACGCCGCCTTCCGCGCCGGGTTCGACACCCCGCAGGAGGCCGCCGGCGCCCTCCTCGACGCCGGCGCCCACCGCGAACTGCAACGCCGTCTCGACGCCTGGCAGACCGAGGACTCGGCCGTCCGCGCGGTGCTCGCCGAGGCGGACACCGCAGCCGCCGCCCAGCAGCCGCCCGCCGACCTCGCCGCGGCGGAGACCACCGCCCAGGAGGCCGCCCGGCGGCTGCGCGAGGCGGCCTCCGCGCGCGACGCCGCCGCCCGGCGCTGCGCCGAACTCGACCGGCTCTCCGCCCGCGCCGGCGCCGCCGTACGCCGGCTCGCCCCGCTGCGCGAGGAGCACGCCCGCGTCGCCCGCCTCGCCGGCCTCACCGCGGGCACCTCGGCCGACAACGACCGCCGGATGCGCCTGGAGTCGTACGTGCTGGCGGCCCGTCTGGAGCAGGTCGCCGCCGCCGCGACCGTACGGCTGCGCCGCATGTCGGCGGGCCGCTACACCCTCGTCCACTCCGACGACCGCAGCGGCCGCGGGCGCAGCGGCCTCGGCCTGCACGTCGTGGACGCCTGGACCGGGCGCGAGCGGGACACCTCGACCCTCTCCGGCGGCGAGACGTTCTTCGCCTCGCTCGCCCTCGCCCTCGGGCTCGCCGACGTCGTCACCGAGGAGGCCGGCGGGGTCCGCCTCGACACGCTCTTCATCGACGAGGGCTTCGGCAGCCTCGACGACCAGACCCTGGACGAGGTCCTCGACGTGCTCGACTCCCTGCGCGAGCGGGACCGCAGCGTCGGCATCGTCAGCCACGTGCCCGACCTGCGGCGCCGCATCCACGCCCAGCTGGAGGTCGTCAAGGGGCGGACCGGGTCGGCGCTGCGGCAGCGGGGCGCGGCCTGAGCGTCCTCAGCGGCCCAGCGGGCGCCGGCGCAGCGGCGAGGAGTAGACGACGCTCGTGGTGACCGAGCCGAGCGCGCCGATCCTCCCGGACACCTCCTCCAGGTGCCGCATGGAACGGGCCGCGACCTTGATGACGAAGCAGTCGTCACCGGTGACGTGGTGCGCCTCCAGGATCTCCGGGGTGACGGCGACCAGGTCGTGGAACGGCTTGTAGTTGCCGTTCGGATAGCGCAGCCGGACGAACGCCAGGATCGGCAGTCCCAGCCGGTCGGGATCGACGACGGCCGCGTACCCCTGGATGACCCCGGCCTCCTCCATGCGCCGGACCCGCTCGGTGACCGCGCTCGCGGACATGGAGACGGCACGTGCCAGCTCGGCGTAGCTGGCGCGTCCCTCCCGCTGGAGGACGTCGAGGATGCGCCAGTCGGTGGCGTCCGGGGAATACGCGGTCATCCCGGATTGGTAGCAGGGCAATCCCCGGCGGAGCAAGGGGTGCGCCGTCGATCGTCCCTTCTGACCCGGGTCGCCCGCCCGTAGATTTCCCGGTCAGGAGCCCGATGAGGAAAGGCAGGACCATGAGTGCCACCACCGTCGATCCCGCATCCGCCGACCCCGTGCTGCGCGTTCCCCCCGCGCCCCCGGCCGAGGCCGCCGCCCACTTCCGGGCGAGCCTGGCCTTCCACGCCGACGTCTCCGACGTCGCCGCCGCCCTCGCCGCGGACGGCGGCCCCGGCTTCGTCCTGGTGGACTCCCGTTCCACCGAGGCCTGGGACCAGGGCCGCATCCCCGGGGCGGTCCACCTGCCCACCGCGCTCGTCCCCGAGCGGGCCCCGCACCTCCTCGACCGGTCCGTGCCCGTCGTCACCTACTGCTGGGGCCCCGGCTGCGACGGCGCCACCCGCGCCGCGCTCGCCCTCGCCGAACTCGGCTACCGGGTCAAGGAGATGCTCGGCGGGTTCGAGTACTGGGTGCGGGAGGGCTTCGCGTACGACACCCGGCGGGGCCTCGCGCGGCGCCCCGCCGATCCCCTGACCGCACCCGTGGACGCGGCGGACTGCGGCTGCTGACGGACGTGTAGGTTCTGCCGCATGGTGCGATACGCGGAACCGGGTGTGGTGGACTGGGTCGAGTCGGGCGGCGGGCCGCTCGTCGCCGTACCGGAGACGGTGCTGCCGTTCTGGACCGGCGCCGACGGTGAGGAGACGGCGTCCGACTACGACCGGGCCTGCGAGGTCGACGGACAGGTCGGGCTGCTCCCGGTCGGCGACGCCACCGCCCTGGTGCTCGGGGACGAACCCGCCTCGACCGCCTACCTGCCGGACCACGGCACCTTCGTCCGGTGGTGCGCCGCCGACGACGAGGACGAACTGCTGGCCGGCGTCCCGGACGCGCTGCGCACCGCGGAGTGGGAACCGGAGGTGCGCTGGGACGTGCCGGGTGCGGTACGGCTGTTCGACGCGGCCTGGCCCGGCGGCGAGTCGACCGGCACCGACCATGTGACGGTGGCCCTGGAACCCGGGCGGTACGAGGTGCGGGCCGCCCATGTGCGGCCCGGGCCGGAGACCTGGGTGGGGCTGGTGCAGCTGCGGCGGCTGGGACACCGGTAGCGGGAAGGGGGGCGTCTTCCGGGGTGCCCCCGGCGCGTCGGCGGCGGGTGCGGGTCCCGGCGTGGCCGGTCGCGCGGTTCCCCGCGCTCCTGGGTGGGTGCGGAGGCCCGGCGCTGTGACGGTAAAGCGTGTGCGACGGGCCCGGGTGCCGGGTGATCATGGGGGGCATGCCCAGACTTCCGCAGCCCACTCCTGACCAACTGCGCCGTGACCCGCTGCCGTTGCGCGGGCGGACCGCGCTCGTCACCGGCGCCAGCCGGCGCGGCGGCATCGGTCACGCGGTGGCCCGCCGGCTCGCCGCGTACGGCGCGAGCGTCCACCTGCACCACCACGTCCCGCACGACGCCGGCATGCCCTGGGGCGCCGACCGCATCGAGGACGTGGTCGCCTCCGTCCGCGGCGCGCTCGGCGACCCCGAGGCGACGGTGACCGCCGGGCCCGCCGACCTCGCGGACCCGGCCGCGCCCGCCGCACTCGTGGCCGGCGCCGCCGAGGCGCTCGGCGGACGGCTCGACATCGTGGTCGCCAATCACGCCCTCAGCGGCAGTGACGGCACCCTGGACCAGATCGACGCCGCCATGCTGGACGCGCACTGGGCCGTCGACGCCCGCTCGGTGCTGCTGCTCGTCCAGGCGTACGCCCGACACCGCGCCGCACTCCCGCCGCGCACCCCCGGCGGGCGCGTGATGATGATGACCTCCGGACAGGACATCGCCGGCGGCATGCCCGGCGAGATCGCCTACGCGCTCCAGAAGGGGGCGCTCGCCTCCATCACGCGCTCCCTCGCGACAGCCCTCGCCGAGCAGGCCGTCACCGTGAACACCGTCAACCCCGGCCCCGTCGACACCGACTACCTGACCGGCGCGGACTACGACGCCATCGCGGCGCTCTTCCCCGCCGGGCGGTGGGGCATGCCCGACGATCCGGCCCGCCTCATCGCATGGCTCGCCACGGACGAGGCGGAGTGGATCACCGGTCAGGTCATCGACAGCGAGGGCGGCTTCCGCCGCTGAGCGGTCCGCGCCCGGAACCCGCCTCAGAGCCGCGCCAGCTCGTCCACCAGGTCGTCCAGGCCGAGCGAGCCCTGCGAGAGCGCCGCCATGTGCCAGGCCTTGAGGTCGAAGGCCTCGCCGTGGCGCGCGCGGGCCTTCTCCCGGCCCAGCAGCCAGGCCCGCTCACCGAGCTTGTAGCCGATCGCCTGGCCCGGGATCGTCAGGTACCGGGTCAGCTCGCTCTCCACGAAGTCCGCCGGCCTGCTGCTGTGCGCACCGAAGAACTCCTGTGCCAGCTCCGGAGTCCAGCGCTCGCCCGGGTGGAACGGGGAGTCGTCCGGGATCGCCAGCTCCAGGTGCATGCCGATGTCCACGATGACCCGGACGGCCCGCATCATCTGCGCGTCCAGGTACCCGAGCCGCTGTTCGGGGTCCGTCAGGAAGCCCAGCTCGTCCATGAGCCGCTCCGCGTACAGCGCCCAGCCCTCGGCGTTGGCGCTGACCATCCCGACGGAGGCCTGGTAGCGGGAGAGGTTCCGGGCCACGTGCGTCCACTGCGCGAGCTGGAGGTGGTGGCCGGGGACGCCCTCGTGGTACCAGGTCGACACCAGGTCGTAGACCGGGAAGCGACTCTGGCCCATCGTCGGCAGCCAGGTGCGGCCCGGACGGGAGAAGTCCTCCGACGGCGGCGTGTAGTACGGCGCGGCCGCGCTGCCCGGTGGAGCGATGCGCGACTCCACCTTCCGCACCCGCTCGGCCAGTTCGAAGTGCGTGCCGTCCAACGCCTCGATCGCCTGGTCCATCAGGCCCTGCAACCAGTCGCGGACCTCGTCCACGCCCTCGATGTGCTTGCCGTGCTCGTCCAGGTGGGCCAGCGCCGCCCACGGTGTCTCGGCGCCCGGCAGGATCTTGTCGGCCTCCTTGCGCATCTCGCCGAGCAGCCGGTGGTACTCCGCCCAGCCGTAGGCGTAGGCCTCGTCCAGGTCGAGGTCGGTGCCGTTGAAGTAGCGCGACCAGCGGGCGTAGCGCTCCCGGCCGACCGTGTTCGGCGCGCCCTCGATCGCCGGCGCGTACACGTCGCGCATCCAGTCCCGCAGCTCCACCACGGCCGCCGTCGCCGCCCGGGCCGCCTCGTCCAGCTCGCCGCGCAGCGCGTCGGGCCCGGCGGACGCGAAGTCCTCGAACCAGCCCCGGCCCTCGCCGGTGTCCGCCCACTCGCCGAGCTGCTCGACGAACGTGGCCGCCGGCCGCGGCGCCGCGTACAGCTCGCGCTCCAGGCCCAGCGCGAGGGACTCGCGGTACCCGGCCAGCGCGGCCGGCACCGCGCGCAGCCGCTCGGCGATCCGCGCCCAGTCCTCGTCCGTCTGCGTGGGCGTCACGGTGAACACCTCGCGCACCGAGTGCGCCGGCGTGCCCATGTTGCCGACCGAGCGCAGCCCTTCCTGCGCCTCGTGCACGGCCAGCTCCGCGGTGAGCCGCTCGCGCAGCAGCCGGGCGCAGCGCCGCTCGACGTCACTGTCCCCGCCGGGCCGGCGCTCCGCCTCGTCCAGCCGCGCGAGCGTGGTCCGGGCCAGCGCGGCCAGCGCCTCCTGGCCGGCGGGCGAGAAGTCGGGCAGACGGCTGGAACTCTCCGGGACGCCGAGATAGGTACCGGTGACCGGGTCGAGGGCGATGAGGTCGTCGACGTAGGCGTCGGCGACCTCGCGGGGCAGCGGGCTCTTGGTCTCTGACATGCGGACATCCTGATACGGACACCGGTGCCGCGTCAGCCTCGTTTCCCCGGCCCACGCCCGCGGGCGGCCCGATTTCGCTCACGGCGTGGCGCCCGGCGCGCCGGGCGGCAGCAGGGGCCCGCAGTCCCACTGCTGGAAGATCAGCCGCGTCTCCACCCGGGCCACCTCCCGCTGCGAGGTGAACTCGTCCAGGACCAGCCGCTGAAGATCCGCCATGTCCGCCACCGCGACATGCACCAGGTAGTCGTCCGCACCGGTCAGGTGGAAGACGGTCCGCGACTCCGGCAGCGCCCGGATCCGCTCCACGAACGGCCCCACCAGCTCCCGCCGGTGCGGCCGGACCTGCACCGACAACAACGCCTCCAGGCCACGGCCGAGCTTGGCCGGATCGAGCTGGAGCCGATGGCCGAGGATCACCCCGGCCCGGCGCAGCCGCGTGACCCGGTCCAGACACGTCGAGGGGGCCACCCCGACCTGGGCGGCGAGATCGCGGTACGTCGTCCGGGCGTCGTTCTGCAACAGCCGCAGCAGATGAAGATCCACCGGATCCAGTACGACAGATTCCGCCATTGGCCGAACGTAGCACGGTCCTCTCCGCTCGGGCACCGGCCGGTGTTCACTCTTCCGGCCATGGACACTGCGCGCACGCACACGTCACCATCCGACGACGTACGCACCACCGCACCGGCCGCCGGCCCCACCCGGGCACTGGCCACCGAGGCCGTGCACGCCGGCCGCGACGATCTCGCCTGGCAGGGCCTGCACGCCCCGCCCATCGACCTGTCCACCACCTACCCCTCGTACGACAGCCGGGGCGAGGCCGAGCGCATCGACGCGTTCGCCACCACCGGCGCCGAACCGGACGGCCCGCCGGTCTACGGACGGCTGGGCAACCCGACCGTCGCCAGGTTCGAGACCGCCCTGGCCCGGCTGGAGGGCACCGAGGCCGCGGTCGCCTTCGCCAGCGGCATGGCCGCGCTGAGCGCCGTGCTGCTGGCCCGCGGTTCCATGGGGCTGCGGCACGTGGTCGCCGTGCGCCCGCTGTACGGATGCAGCGACCATCTGCTCACCGCCGGGCTGCTCGGCTCGGAGGTGACCTGGACCGATCCGGCGGGCGTCGCGGACGCCCTGCGCCCGGACACCGGTCTGGTGCTGGTGGAGTCCCCGGCCAACCCGACCCTCGCCGAGGTCGATCTGCGGGCGGTCGCCCACGCCTGCGGTTCCGTGCCGCTGCTGGTGGACAACACCTTCGCCACGCCGGTCCTCCAGCGGCCCGCCGAGCAGGGCGCCCGGCTCGTGCTGCACAGTGCCACCAAGTACCTGGGCGGGCACGGCGACGTGCTGGCGGGCGTGGTGGCCTGCGACGAGGAGTTCGCGGGGCTGCTGCGGCGGATCCGGTTCGCCACCGGCGGCGTCCTGCACCCGCTGGCCGGCTATCTGCTGCTGCGCGGCCTGTCCACGCTGCCGGTGCGGGTGCGGGCCGCCTCCGCGAGCGCCGCCGAACTCGCCCGCCGGCTCGCCGCCGACCCGCGCGTCGCCCGCGTCCACTACCCGCGGATCGGCGGCGCCATGGTCTCCTTCGAGGTGCACGGCGACCCGCACGAGGTGATCGGCCGGGTGCGGCTGATCACGCCGGCCGTCAGCCTCGGCAGCGTCGACACCCTCATCCAGCACCCGGCGTCCATCAGCCACCGCATCGTGGACGCCGGCGACCGGCGGGACGCCGGGGTGGGCGACCGGCTGCTGCGGATGTCCGTGGGCCTGGAGGACGTCGACGACCTGTGGGCCGACCTCGACCGGGCCCTGGGCGAGCGGACCGAGGCGGTCCCGCTGCGGGAGGCGCTGTCCGGGGCCGAGTGACGCGGGGCGGGCCGGGAGCCGCGGCCGGGGTGGGGCCACCGCCGTGCGGGGCCCCGGTGATCCGGCCTTCCGGGAAGCGGGCCTCCGGGAAGCGGGCCGCCGGGAAGCCGGCCTCCGGGAAGCGGGCCTCCGGCCCCGCGTCTCACTCCCGGCCGACCCGCTCCCCGTACGGCAGTCGCGCGCCGGTCCCGGCCGTGTCCAGGCGGGCGGTGATGACCAGGGTCCCCTCCTCGATCTGGTAGTCGAGGGGGAGGTCCAGGCCCCGCATCGCCGCGACCATGCCGGTGTTGGACGACTGCGTCACCGCGTACACGCTCTCGCAGCCCGCCTCGGCGGCCATCGCCACCAGCCGGCCGAGGAGTTCGCCGCCGATGCCGCGCCGCTGCCAGGCGTCCTCGACGAGCAGCGCGACCTCCGTCTCGTCACCGTCCCACAGCAGATGGCCGAGTCCGACGAGCCTCCCCGACGCCGTGTGCGCGGCGAGGGTGCGGCCGAAGCGCGGGCCGAGCAGGTGGTTCAGATACCGGTCGGCGTCCTTGACCGGACCGTGGTAGCGCATCGCGAGCGTCGCGGGCGAGCACCGCTCGTGCATCGCCCTGGCCGCCGCCAGGTCGCCGGTGTCCGCCCGGCGGACCGTGATGTCGCTGCCCTCCGACAGCCGCAGCACGTGCCGGGCGCGCGGCACCCGCGGTCCGAGGCGGGCGTCCAGGTCCACCAGCGCCCGGGCGCGGGCGAACTCGGTCGGGGTGAACGGCAGATACGGGCGCTCCACGCTGATCACCCCGCCCTCGGGCGCGCGCAACCGCATCACCGTGTCCTCCAGAGCCCCTTCCGCGGGCACACCGCCGGTGTCCCGGCCGCCGCCCGCGGGCAGCGAACGGATCGTGCACCGGCCCAGCAACTGCCTGAGCGCCAGGGGGAGTTCCGCCGCGTCCAGCGCGGTACGGGCGGCCAGTGAGAGCATCCGGGTCGGGGCGTCCACCAGATCGTGCGCGTCGGCGCGCTCCGCCCAGGTGTCGGTGCCCCCCGCCGCCGACACCACCCGGGTCAGCTCGGTCGCCGACAGCTCGCCCGGGGCCCGCAGCAGGAACTCGTCCACCGTGCCGTCGGCCAGCGGATGGGTCTGGAGGCTCAGGATGTCCACCCGCTCCCCGGCGAGCGCCGTGCACAGCGCGGCCAGCGAGCCCGGCTCGTCCCGCACCGTGGTGCGCATCCGCCACAGTGCGCTCGGCACCTGCTCCGCCGGCCCGGTCCGCCCCGCGCTGGAGGGCGGCCGGGCACCGGTATCGTCCGTCGGCGGGGCGTCCCCGTGGCGCCGTGACCACCAGGAGCGAAAGCCCGCCGAGACCGCGGCGGCGAGGCGCTGAGCGGGCGTCACTTCAGACATGTCTCGAGTCATGCAGCCACTGTGAAGGACCGGTGTTGCGCGATCACGAACGCTTTGTGACCGGTGAGTAAAAAGTCCTTCTGGGTGCATTTGTTGAGGTTTTTCCCAGTCCTTGCGCCGGCCGGGCCTTGCGTCGGCCGCTACGGCGCCCCAGGACCGTAGGGAATCGGGGGAGTTCTCGCGCCGGGCCGCGCACCGGGGGATGACACCGGTGCGCGGCACGGGTTCAGGCTACGGCAGCCTGCCGCCTCACTGGCCGACCCGGCCCGGCTGGAGCACCTTCGTGAACAGCACCGTGCCGTCCTGCTCGCGCAGCCGCACCGTCAGCTCGCCGCTGCCGCCGTCGATGTCGGCCTCGCCGAAGAACTGGTGGCCGCCGGCGGGGGAGACGTTCCCGGTGGCCGGCGCCTTCACGAACACCCGCTCCGGGCCGAACGTGCCGTCGAGCGCGCTCGCCGGGAACGCGCCCGCGTTCAGCGGCCCGGAGACGAACTCCCAGAACGGCTCGAAGTCGCCGAACGCGGCCCGCGACGGCTGGTAGTGCTGCGCCGAGGTGTGGTGCACGTCGGCGGTCAGCCACACGGTGCCGGTGATCCCGCGGTGCTTGACGAACCGCAGCAGCTCCGCTATCTGGAGCTCGCGGCCCAGCGGCGCGCCCGGGTCGCCCTGCGCGATCGCCTCGAAGTTCGGCCTGCCCTCCGTCGAGTCGGGCACCACCAGGCCGATCGGCATGTCGGCGGCGATCACCTTCCACACCGCCCGGGACCGCGACAGCTCCCGCTTGAGCCAGTCGAGCTGTTCGCGGCCGAGGATGCCCTGCGGGTCCACGGTCCGGTCGTTGGCCGAGTTGGCGTCGCGGTAGGTGCGCATGTCCAGCACGAACACGTCCAGCAGCGGGCCCTGCCGCAGCACCCGGTACACCCGGCCCTGGCGTGCGCCGGGACGGAGCGTGGAGACCGGGAAGTACTCGGCGAACGCGCGCCGTGCCCGGGCGGCGAGCACGTCCACCCGCTTCTCCGTGTACCGCTCGTCGGTGTCGGCGACGAGCTGCCCCGGGTACCAGTTGTTGCGCACCTCGTGGTCGTCCCATTGGACGACCGTCGGCACCTGGGCGTTGAACCGGCGCAGGTTCTCGTCGAGGAGGTTGTAGCGGAAGTTGCCGCGGAACTCCGCCAGGGTCTCCGCGACCTTGGACTTCTCGTCGGTGGTGATGTTCCGCCAGGTGCCGCCGTCGGGGAGGGCCGCGGTCGCGGCGATGGGCCCGTCGGCGTAGACGGTGTCACCGCTGAACAGGAAGAAGTCCGGGTCCAGGGCGGCCATCGCGTCGAAGATGCGGTAGCCGCCGAGGTCCGGGTTGATGCCCCAGCCCTGGCCGGCCAGATCGCCCGACCAGACGAAGCGCACCCCGTCGCGCCGGCGCACCGGCGCCGTACGGAAGGTGCCGGCGACCGGCTCGCCCGTGCGCCGGGGGTCGTCCGGGTCGGCCAGCAGCACCCGGTAGTGGATCTGCTCGCCCGGAGGCAGCCCGCGCAGCCGGGTCGTGCCCGTGAAGTCCGTGCCGGGGCCGAGCAGCGGACCGTGCCATCTGCGGGGGTTGCGGAACGACTCGGTGGCGGACGTCTCGACGATCATGCGGGCCGGCCGGTCGGAGCGGGTCCACACCAGACCGGAGTGCGCGGAGACGTCTCCCGTCTGCACGCCCCAGCTCGCCGCCGGCCGCCCGGAGCGGGCGAACGCCGGTGCCGCCGCGAGGGCGGTGGGCAGGGAGAGGGCCGCCGAGGCGGCGAGGGAACCGCGCAGCACGCTGCGGCGGCCCGGGAAGGGACGGTGAGGACGGTGGGACATCGATGCGCCTCCAGGGACAGGATCCGGCCAGTGGGCAGTGCCACACCTACTCGGGCGCCACGGCGGGCACGCGAACCCCGGGTGAACAACACGCCGCACGGGCGGGCGGAGCCCGGCCCACCACCGGCACCCGCCGGCCGACGCTCGCCCGCGGCGCCCGCGGTGGGGCCCGCCGGACTCCCTTCCCACGCGGCGCCCGCGGTGGGGCCCGCCGGACTCCCTTCCCACGCGGCGCCCGCGATGGGGCCCGCCGGACTCCCCTCCCGCCTGGCGCCCGCCACGGGGCCCGCGGGACGGCTTCCGCCCGGGGTGTCCGCCAGGGGGCCACCGGCACGCTGGCCGGCACGCCCCACCCGCCGGCCGCTGCGCGCCTCCCATCGGCCACCGTCGGCCGCTTCCGCATTCCACCGGCCACCGTCGGCAGCCTCCGCCTCCCACCGGCCACCGTCGGCCGCCTCCCTCTCCTACCGGCTACCGCCCCCGCCCCGCCTCTCGCCGGAGGGACGGAGGGCCGTCCGGCCGCCCGCACGGGAACATTCCTCTCCCAGGCGCCCTTGCCTCGGCCACCGCACAGCTCTCCCACGGGCGCACGGCGTCGGCCGCCCGCACGCGCGGGAGCACCGTCACACGCCCGCCGCCTCCGCCATCAGCCGTACGCCCGCCCGGATCCGGGCCGGCGTCAGGTGTGCGTACCCCAGCACCAGGCGGACGCGCTCTTCCCGGTCCCGGCCTTCCGCCCCCACCGTGCCCGGACCGGCGCCGGTCGACACGGGCCCGCCCGCCGCGTGGGCGTACTCCGTCAGCGCGCGCACCGCCACCCCGGCCGACGCCACGCGCGTGAGGAACCGCTCCAGGGGACCGAACCGCGCCGGGAGCGCCGCGATGACGTGCAGGCCCGCCGCGATCCCGGAGACCTCCGTGCCGGGGAAGTGCTCGGCCAGCGCCGCCGTGAGCGCGTCCCGCCGCTCGCGGTAGGCGCGCTGGCAGCGGCGCAGCTGACGGTCGTAGTCGCCGCGCTCCACAAACCGGGCGAACAGCTCCTGGTCGAGGGCCGGATGGCCGAGGTCCATGGTCCGCTTGCGCTCCACGACCTCGTCCGCCAGCCACTCCGGCACGAGCAGCCAGCCCAGCCGCAGCCCCGGCGCCAGCGACTTGCTGACCGAGCCGGTGTGGGCGACGCGCTCCGGATCGAGGCCCTGGAGCGCCCCGACGGGAGCCCGGTCGTAGCGGAAGTCACCGTCGTAGTCGTCCTCCAGTACCAGTCCGTCCACCGAGCGTGCCCAGTCCAGCAGCTCGGTGCGCCGCCGCGCCGAGTAGGCGATCCCGGTGGGGAACTGGTGGGCGGGCGTCGTCACCACCGACCGCACGCCCGACTCCCGCAGCGGTCCCAGCGCCAGCCCCTCGTCGTCCAGCGGGAGCGGCACCGTGGCGACGCCCGCCGACGCGTACAAGGCGTCGTGCTGCGGGCTGCCGGGGTCCTCGACACCGACGGTGCGCATCCCGCGCGCGTGCAGTGCGAGACCGAGCAGGGCCGTCGCCTGTGCCACCCCGGAGACCACGACGATCCGCTCCGGACCGGCCACCACGCCGCGACGCCGCGCGAGCAGCCCGGCCAGTGCCGTCCGCAGCCGCGGCAGTCCGCGCGGATCGGGATAGCCGAGGCCGTCGTGCGTCAGCTCGGCCAGCACCGAACGCTGCGCGGCCGACCACGCGGCGCGGGGGAACAGCGACAGGTCCGGCGTACCGGGCACGAAGTCGGCGCGGGCGCCGGGAGAGCGCGGAGCGAGATCACGCGCGCGTGGGCGCGCTGCCCGCACCGCGTCGCCCACCCAGGTCCCCGAGCCCCGGCCGCTGCGCAGATAGCCCTCGGCCGTCAGCTGCTCGTACGCCTCCGTCACCAGCCCGCGGGACACCCCGAGGTCCGCGGCCAGGTCCCGGCTCGACGGCAGCCGGGTGCCCGGCGTGAGCCTGCCCGAGCGGACGGCCTCCCGCAGCGCCTCCTGCAACGCGCGGCCACGCGCGCGTACCGGCGCGGACGCCGCGGGGAGCAGCAGTTCCCACGCCGGACCGCCGTGCGCGCCCGCCGGGTCCCGGCCGGGCCCTCCAGCGCCGCGGTCCGTCGTCGGTGACGTCATGAAGGCAACCCCCGTCAGCTCCGGTCGCGGGTCAATTGCCCTCATTTTACGAGGGGTTGCGCCGACCGCCTCGTAAACAGAAGTGACAGACCGCAGCGAGGGGGCAGGCTGATGTCGCGTCCGGACGAGGAATCCGACGCCCGGGAATCCCGCACGCCGACCGCGGCACACGCCCCGGAATCCGTGTGCGGCGTACGTCCCGGAAAACCGTCCGGAACCGTACGCGGCACACGCCCGGAAACCTACGCGTCAAATGGCCTGGAACCGCACGCGCAATCCTGGAGCGCCCGTGGACGCCAAGAACCGCTTCGAGACGAAAACCACCTTCGCGCTCTCCCGGCTCGAATGGCTGGGATTCCTCGCCGTGTCGCTCGTGCTCACCGTCCAGCACCGGTCGGAGATCCGGTGGTGGGTCTTCGCGCTGCTGTTCGCCGTGATCGACGTCATCGGCTACCTCCCCGGCGCGATCGCCCACCGACGCAGTCCCGACCGGCGTGTCGCCCGCGGCTACTACGTCGCCTACAACGTGATGCACAGCCTGGTCACGGCCGGTCTCCTGGCCGGCGCCTGGGCGCTGTTCGTCCGACCGGAGTGGGCGCTGCTGGCGCTGCCCGTCCACCTCATGGGCGACCGGGCCCTCTTCGGGAACTCCCTGAAGCCTTTCGGTGTCTCCTTCGAACCGGAAACCGACCCGGCCTTCCGTGAATTCGAGCGGCGCTACCGCCCGGTGTTCACCGGTGCCGAAACGACGGACCCCCGGACCTCCGTGGAGGGCAAGAATGCCGTCCGTGCTTGACACCGTCGCCGCCAACAGCGACAACCCCAGTGCCTTTCTCGCCCTGAACAGCGGAAACGCCTATTTCCGCGACGACGGGTTCGACGGCGCCTGTGCCTACCGCACTTCCGGTCGCTACGTCCTTCAGTTCGGCGGCCCGTTCACGGCACCCGAGCACCGCGCCCGGCTGCTGGAGGCGTTCATCGCCCACGCCGGCCGGCGGCTGGTCGCCGTGCAACTGCAACGGGCGGACGCCGAGCTGTACGCGGCGCACGGCTTCACCGTCAACCAGATCGGCGCGTCGTACGCCGTGGACCTCTCCCGTTTCACGCTGCGCGGCTCCAAGTTCGTCCGGCTGCGGAACAAGATCTCCCGCGCCCGCCGGGCGGGCCTGGAGATCACCGAGGTGAAGGCCGGCGACGACTGCGCCGAACTGGACCGCCTCGACGAGAGCTGGCTGCGCGACAAGGGCCGGCACGTCAAGGAGCTGCGGTTCCTCGTCGGCCAGCGCGACGGGCCCCTCCAGGAGCACCGCAGGCTGTTCGTGGGCCGGATCGACGGCGCGGCCGTGTGCTACATCAACTACTCGCCGGTGTACGGCAGCCGCCCCGGCTGGCTGCACGACCTCAGCCGGCGTCGCCCCGACGCGCCGCCCGGTGTGATGGAGGCGCTCAACGCCACGGTGATGGAACGCCTCACCGACGAGGGGGCCGGCTGGCTCCACTTCGGGTTCACCCCGTTCACCGGCCTGGACCCGGAGCACGAACTGCCCTGCGCCGGCCCCCTGTTCAGCCGCTGCACCCGGCTGCTGGCCCGGCACGGGGAGGCGATCTATCCCGCGGCCTCGCAGCTCGAGTACAAGGAGAAGTGGGCCCCCCACGCCGTCCTGCCGGAGTACATCGCCTTCCTCGGCAGGCCCCGCGCCGGCGCCTTCTGGCAGCTGCTCCGCGCCACCAACGCCGTCTAGACCCGGGCGATCCCGCCCGCCCCCTCCCATCCCGTCCCGGAGCGTCCAGGAGGACCGCGCGCCCATGAGATTCCTCGAGCGTGAACGCACCACCCTCGCCAAGCTGCTGCCGGACCTCGACCCCGCCCTGCGCGAGGTGCCCCTCATGGAGCTGGAGCGGCCCACGAGCCCCGGCATCCGGCTGTTCCGCGACAGCGGCGGGCCCGGACTGCTGGTCCCCGTCTCCCACCAGGGACGCGGCGCGACCGCACTGGACGCGCTGCGCGTGCAGCGGGCCATCGGCAGCCGCTCGCCGTCCCTCGCCGTGGCCACCACGATGCACCACTTCTCCATGGCCACCCTCGTGGGCCTCGGCGCGCTCGGCGACGGCCTGGAGTGGATGCTCATCGAGGGCGTGGCGGCGAGCAACCGCATCGTCGCCTCCGGATTCGCCGAGGGCCGCAGCGGCGCCGGCATCCTGGACCCGGCGATGACCGCCACGGTCACCGACGACGGCATCCGCGTCAACGGGGTCAAACGCCCGTGCAGCCTGGCCCGCTCCATGGACGTCCTCACCGCCAGCGTCACCGTGCCCCGCGAGGACGGGCCGGGTGAGGAACTCGCCATCGCCCTGGTCCCCGCCGACAGCGAGGGCATCTCCGTCACCGGCTTCTGGTCCAGCGCCTTCCTCGCCGGGGCCGAGAGCGAGCAGGTCACCCTCACCGACGTGCTCGTACCGCCGGAACTGCTGCTGCGCACCGCCTCCGCCGCCAAAGACCACCTGGACGAGCTCCAGACCGCCGGGTTGATCTGGTTCCAGGTCCTGATGACCGGCAGCTATCTGGGCGCCGCGAGCGCCCTGGTGGAACGGGTCCTGCTCAACGACCGCATCCCCGAGCACGACCGGGTCCGCCTCTTCGTCGAGACCGAGGCCGCGATGTCCGCCGCCGAGGGCATCGCCCGCCGGGTCGACGCCGGAGACCTGGACGAGTCCGCCCTCGCCCAGGCCCTGTACACCCGCTACGGCGTGCAGGACGCCCTCGCCCGCATCGTCCCGCGCGCCGTCGAACTGCTCGGCGGGCTGAACTTCATGACCTCCGACGAGGTCGGCCACCTGGCCGCCTCGGCCAACGGCCTGTCCCTGCACCCGCCGTCCCGCTCCCGGATGACCGGGCCGTTCTCCGCCTACCTGGCGGATAGGCCCCTCGCCATCGCCTGACGTCCCGCCGAAGCCGCCGCCCCGCCTTCGGCGGCCGAGCCCTTTTGGGAGAGCACCGTTGATGCCACCGGACAACCCGCCCACGCCCCCCGGCACCCGGCCGACGCCACCGGACATCCCCCGCCCCACCCCCTTTCCGGCCGCCCGCACCGCACCGCGTGAGCGCCCCACCCTGCTGCTCACCGGCGGTTCCGGAGTCCTCGGCCGGGCCCTGATCGACGAGCTGTGCGCCGACTTCGACCTGCTGTGCCTGCGCCGCTCCACCCCGCTGCACGACCCGCGCGTGCGCGAACTCCAGGGCGACCTCCTCGCGCCCCGCCTCGGCCTGAGCCCGCTGGCCTGGCACGAACTCGCCCTCCGGGTGGACGTCGTCCTGCACTCGGCGGCCGAGACCAACTGGCGCAGGCAGCCCGAGCGGATCGTGTGCACCAACGTCCGCGGCGCCGACACCATGCTCGACCTGGCCGCCCGGGCCGACGCCCCGCTGTACCTGGTCAGCACCGCGTTCGTCGCCAACACCCCCACCGAGGAGGACCACTGGCGGTTCCCCGGCGCCGCCGCCTACCTCGGCTCCAAGGCCCGCGCCGAGCAGCTGTTCCGCGAGGCCGGGGTACCCGGGGCGATCGTGCGGCCCTCCGTCGTGATGGGCGACTCCGGCACCGGGCGGATCGCCGGGCAGCAGGGCCTGACCAGGACGATCGGCTCCATGCTGCTGGGACAGGTGCCCGTGCTGCCCGGCGCCCCCGAGGCGCGCATCGACATGGTGCCCCAGGACTACGTCGCACGGGCCGTCGGCGACCTGATCCGGGGCGGGGTCGGCCGCGGCGAGTACTGGCTGACGGCGGGCAAGGAAGCGATCGAGCTGCAGGAGTTCGCCGACGTCTGCGCCGACGTCGCCGTACGCCACGGCCTGCCCCGGCCGCAGCGGCCCCGGCTCATCCCCGTCGAGGCGGTGCACCGCCTGCTGCTGCCCATGCTCGAGGGCACCGCGCTGCCCGCCTCGCTGCGCCGCCGGCTGGAGCACTACGCGGAACTGCTGCTGGTCTTCCAGCGGGACCTGCCGTTCGACACCTCCCTCGGCGAACCGGACTGCGGCACCCGCCTGACCCACGCCGGCCTCCGCGCCGCCCTCGACCGCAACGCCGCCCGCTGGGCCGAGGACCACTCCGGACTGCTCGCCCGGCACCGGGCCGCCGCGACCGCCCCGACGGAGGTGGCGTCATGACCCTCTCACCGCCCGAGGCCCGGCACACCGGCGCCCACGGCGACGTCGTCGACCTGTACCTCAGGCACATCAGCTCCGGCCGGGCCGTCATGGGCCGCGTCATGGGCGGCATGGCCGAGGTGCGCTCCGAGGGGATCTGGATCCACGCCGACGACGGCCGCCGCTTCCTCGACTTCGGCGGCTACGGCGTCTTCCTCCTCGGCCACCGCCACCCGGCCGTCGTCGAGGCCGTGCACCGGCAGCTCGACACCCACCCGCTCGCCAGCCGCGTCTTCCTCGAACCCGTCGCCGCCCACGCCGCCCAGGCCCTGGCCGCGCACACCCCGCCGGGCATCGAGTACGTCCACTTCGTCAACTCCGGCGCCGAGGCCACCGAAGCGGCCCTGAAACTCGCCCGCGCGAACGGCCGCACCTCGGTGATCACCACGCGCGGAGGCTTCCACGGCAAGACACTGGGCGCGCTCAGCGTCACCGCCAACGCCACCTACCAGACACCCTTCCAGCCCCTGCTCCCGGACGTCGCACAGGTCGCCTACGACGACCCCGCCGAACTCGAACAGGCCCTCGCCGCCCGCCGCGACCGGGCCTGCGTCGTCCTGGAACCGGTGCAGGGCGAGGGCGGGGTGCGCATCCCGCGCCCCGGCTACCTCCGCCGGGCCGAGGCCCTGTGCCGGGCGTACGGCGCCCTCCTCGTCGTCGACGAGATCCAGACCGGCATGGGCCGGCTCGGCAGCTGGTGGGGCGTCGACACCGAGGGCGTCACCCCCGACATCCTGCTGGTCGGGAAGGGGCTCAGCGGCGGAGTCGTCCCCATCGCCGCGATGGCCGCGACCGCCGAGGCCTACGCCCCCTTCAGCCGCGACCCCTACCTGCACACCTCCACCTTCGGCGCCTCACCCCTGGCCTGCGCGGCGGCGCTCGCCACCGTGCGCGCCATGGAGGCGGAGGACGTCGTCGCCCGCGCGGCGGCCCTCGGCACCCGCCTGCTCACCGGCGTACGGGCGGTCTGCGCGCCGTACGACGGCGGGCTGGTCCACGAGGTGCGCGGCCGGGGCCTGCTGATCGGCATCGAGTTCACCGAAGAACAGGCGGTCGGGGAACTCCTGCTGGAGATGATCGCCCGCGGCGTCCTGGTCAACCACTCCCTCAACTCCGGCCGGGTGCTGCGGCTCACCCCGCCGGCCCTGGTCGACGACGCCGCCCTCGAGCTGTTCCTCACCACCTTCGCCGAGGCCCTGCGGAGCACGGCCGCCCGCATGGCCGGGTGACCCCCGCGACCGCCGTCCGCCACCAGACCGGGAAGGAACCGACTCCCATGCCCCACGTGGTCGTGCACGCCGTCGCCGACGGCCTGGCCCCGGCCGACGCCTACCGGCGCATCAGCGACTTCCGCCGCTACCCCGACTTCACCGACACGGTCCGCGAAGTGCGGACCGACCCGCCGCTGCCCGACGGCTCGGTCGTCTCCGACTGGGCCGTGGTCTTCCGCGGCGGCCTGATGCGCTGGCGGGAACGCGACACCTTCGCCCCCGACACCCACACCGTCACCTTCGAGCAGCTCACCGGCGACTTCCAGAGCTTCGAGGGCAGCTGGCGCTGCGAACCGCAGGGCGGCGGCACGCGCGTCGTCTTCACCGCCTCCTTCGACCTCGGCATCCCGAGCCTGGCGCAGATCCTCGACCCGGTGGCCGAGTCCACCCTGCGCGGCTTCGTCGCCGACATCGTCTCCGGCCTGCTCGACGCGGAGGTGACCGATGACCGCGCCGCCGCGGCCCACGGCTGACCCGGCGGCCACCGGGGCGCCGCACACCGAACCGCTGCGCGAGGAACCCGGCCCCGGCGCGGCCCGCTGCCTGGGGCTGTACGCCAAACTGGCCGCCGGCGTCACCGTCGTCACCGCCCCCGGCGGGAGCGGCCCGTCGGGCATGACGGTCTCCGCGGTGACCTCGCTGTCCGCCCGGCCACCGCTGCTGCTGGTCTGCCTGCGCGACGGCTCCCGCACCCTCGCCGCCGTCCGCGCGCACCGGGCCTTCGCCGTGCACCTGCTGCGCGAGGAACAGCAGGAACTGGCCACCCGGTTCGCGTCCCCGACGACACCCGCCTCCGAGCGGTTCGCCGGCACGCGGCTGCGCCAGGTGCTCGGTGTCCCCGTGCTCTCCGGGGCGCTGGCCTGGTCGGTGTGCCTGACGGAGGACGTGCGCCGCTACGGCGACCACCACCTCGTCGTCGGCCGGGTCGCCGCCGTGCACGTCGGCGGCGGACGCCCGCTGCTCTGGCACGACCGCCGGTTCCGGGCCCTGACCGAGCCCCGGCCGGACCACGCCGGATGAACCGGCCCGCCCCCGGCACGCCGTACTGGGACCCGGCGGAACTCCCGCCGCAGCCCCGGCTGGACGGCGTGGTCACCGCCGACGTGGCCGTCGTCGGCGCCGGTCTGGCCGGGCTCGCCTGCGCCTACCACCTCGCGGAACGCGCCCCGGGCCTGGACATCGCCGTGGTCGACGCCCAGCGCCCGGCGGCCGGTGCCAGCGGCCGGGGCACCGGCCTGCTCGGCCCCCGGGGCGGCCCACCGGTCGACCGTGCCGTGCGCCGGCACGGCCCGGACGCCGCGCGCCGCATGCACCTGGCCGCCATCCGCGCGGTCGACGACGTCCTGGCCCTGTCCCGGCGGCTCGACGTGCCCTGCGGGCTGCGGCCCGGTGCGCAGATCATGGCCACCCGCTCCGCCGCGGGCCTGGCCGCCCTCGCCCGCCAGGCCCGCGCCTACCGCCGGCTCGGCCTGGACGTACCGGTCCTCGGCGCCACCGCCCTGCGCGACCGGGTCGGGGTGCCCTACCGGGCGGGGCTGCTGCACCGCCCCGCCGCCACCCTCGACCCGGCCGCGCTCACCTGCGCCCTCGCCCGGGCCTGTGCCGCCAAGGGCGTGCGGTTCTACGGCGAGAGCCCGCTGCTGACCGTACGCCCCGGCGACCTCGTCGGACCCGAGCTGGTCTTCCCGCACGGACGGCTCTACGCCGGACAGGCGGTGCTCGCCGTCAACTCCGCCGCCGCCGCGCTCGGGCTGCCGGTGGGCACCGTCCTTCCGCTGGAGGTGTACGCCGTCGCCACCGCGCCGCTGAGCCGGCCGGCGTACGAGGCGCTGGGCGGGGCCGCCGGGCACGCCGTGGTGGACGCGGTGCCCCTGGCGCCGTACTTCCGGCCGCTCCCGGACGGGGGAGTGGTGGCCGGGGGCGGCACCGTCACCGTGCCGGAGGGGCTGGGCGCGGCCCGGCTGCGGGCGGTGCGCGAGCGGGCCTGGGCGTGGCTGGAGCGGTGGCTGCGCTCCCTCCACCCCGAGCTGGCCCGGGTCCGCGTCACCCACCGCTGGTCCGGCCGCATCGGCATGACCGGCGACGACCTGCCCGTCGTGGGCCCGGTCCGCGGCTTCCCCGACGTCTGGTACATCGGCGGCTGCTGCGGCCACGGCCTCGCGCTGTCCGTGGCCCACGGCGCACACGTGGCCGCCGCCCTGCTCGGCGAACCGGACCCCGGCGACCCGCTGCCGTGGCACCGGTCGCGCGCCCCTCGGCTGCCCGTGCGCGGCCCGGCCCGGCCGCTGCTGCGCGGATACGTCGACGCGCTCGGCCGGGCCGCGCGCCGCGCCTGCTGACGGCCGCCCGGACGGGCAGGCTGAGTGCCCACCCCCACAGGAAGGTTCACGATGCGTTCCCAGCCCGGCGTCGACGGCGGTCTCCCGGCGGCCCTGCCGATGCGGACGGCGGACCTCGCCTATCGCCGCGCCACCCGCGGCGGGCCGCTGCCGCTGCCCTTCGTCTTCGGCTTCGCGGGACCCGCTCCGTCGCTGGACGCGATCCGCGCGCGCGTGGCCGAACGCGCCCACCACATCCCGGCGCTGCGCTACCGGCCGGCCACCGGCCGGGCGGTGTTCCGGCGGGTCGAGCGGATCGCGGCCGAGCAGCACGTGCACGAGGCGTGGCTGCCCGAGGACACCGACGGCTCGGCCACCGGACGGATGCTGCTCTCCCGGCCCCTGGCCACCGGCGACCGGCCGCCCTGGGAGGTGTGGCTGGTGCACGGCCCGGCCGGCGGGCACGCCCTGTGCTACCGCACCGACCACGCCTACCAGGACGGTGTGGGAGCCGCGTACACCGCCCGCGCCCTCCTCGACGACCACCCCGAGCGCGGACCGGCCGCCCAGCCCGGCGGGCGGCCCGCCCTGCGCGGGTTCGCCGGGGTGCTCGGCGACGTGGCGGACGGCCTGCGCGGCTCCACCGCCAAACCGGCCTTCGACGGGCCGGTGAGCGGGCGCACCGGCGTGTGCCACGCCGACACGCAGGTGGCGCGGCTGCGGGCCGTCGGCCGCGCGCACGGCGCCACGGTCAACGACGTCTACCTCGCCGCCCTGTCCCACGCCGTGCGCACCTGGCACCTGAAGAACGCCGGGGAGGAGCATCCGCCGCTGCCGGTCGCCGTACCGATGTCCGTGCGGGCTCCGGGGGAGGAACTGGCGCCCGGCAACCGGCTGGTGACGGCCCGGCTGCTGCTGCCGTGCGACGAGGAGTCGCCGCGGCGGGCCCTCGCGCGGGTGACGGCCGGCACCCGCCGGCTGCGCGAGAGCCGCCGGCGCGACGCCTTCCGGCTGCTCATGGCCGCGACGCCGCGCGCGGTCGGCGCCCGGATCGGCACCCGCCTGGTCAACGGGGCGGTCGTCGCCGGCCCCGCGAGCAGCGTCAACTTCGGCGAGGCGCTGGTGCACCGGGGAGCCGCCGCCCGGTGGGCCGCGGTCTACTCCGGTCTGGCCTCGGGCATCCGCTGCCTGGTGACCCTGACCAGCCAGCGCGACGCCGCCCGGCTGACCGTGGTCCACGACCGGACGCTGGCGACCGCCGGCGAACTGCCGGACCTGTGGCTCGCGGCGCTGCTGGAGCTGGAGCGGGGATAGCGGCGAGCGGCGCCCGCACGAGGGAACAGCACGCGGAGAGGGGAGCCCCCGGCGCCGGGGGCTCCCCTCTCCGCGTGCCGTTCAGCGCGGCGGGCGCAGCGTCCCGGTCGTCAGGAACACCGCCTTCGCCGCGGACTCGCCGAGCAGCGGCAGATGGGGCGCGAGGCGCTCGACCACGTAGGGCAGGGCGAACAGGTCGGCGACCCGCGTCTGCCAGCCCTGCCGCGCCCACCAGGCCTCCGGTTCGGACAGCCGCCAGTGCCAGGAGATCCCGGTGGCGGACAGCGCGTCCAGGAACGGCGCCACGAACGAGGAGGACGCGGACCCGTCGTTCACGCACTCGGCGCCGAAGCTGCTGCCGGGCGCGGAGAGTCCGGTCGCCGTACGGACGATGTGTTCCACCTGCGGTGGCCGCAGGTGGTACAGCAGCGTCTCGCACAGCCACGCCGTGGGCCGGCGCGGATCGAAGCCCGCGGCGAGCAGTTCCTCGCCCCAGGAGTCCGCCGGTGCGGCGCCGACGGTGCTGCGCCGTCCGCAGGACGGCTCCGTCCGGTCCAGGACCTGCTCCTTGAAGGCCAGCAGGGCCGGCTCCTCCACCTCGAAGACATGCACCCCGGCCGGCCAGTCGAGACGGAACGCCCGGCTGTCCAGTCCGGCGCCGAGCAGCACCACCTGGCGGCGGCCCGACCGCGCCGCGGCGAGCAGATGCTCGTCGAAGAAGCGGCTGCGGACGACCGCCCAGTCGGGCAGCAGCCGCTGCAACGGGCCGTCCCCCGGCGGCCCGCCGCGGAAACCGGCCGCGCGCAGGAACGCACCGGCCCACGGGTCGCGCACGTACGGCGCGGGCCGGTCGTACTCCCCGGCGTGCGCGGCGGCCGTCCAGAGCGCGACCTGCGACGGCCCCTCCGGCGGCGGGGCGCCGGGACCGGGCGGGGACTGCGGGCGTACGGCGTCCGGCATGGAAGACCTCCGAATCGGAAGGCGGGAACGGTTCAGCGGGCGTGGCGGCGGCCCAGCAGGAACGCCAGCGCGCCCAGCGCCAGCAGCCCGCCGGAGGGCCGCGTGGGACGCTGGCCGCCCATGGCGGCGGGTGTCCGCGGCTCATGGACGTGCAGCGCGAACTGCCGGTTGGCGACGTCGGCGAGGACCCCGCGGACCTGCTCGGGGCTGGTGACGGCGGCCAGCAGCAGCTCCATGGTGTTGCGGGCGAACTGGTGGCGGCCGAGGAACTCGCGACCCAGCGCCAGGAGGATCCTCGGCACCTCGCCCTGGAACACTTCCGGCAGGGTGATCTCCGGGGCGAGGTGCCGCACCGATCCGTCCAGGTTGGCGAAGGACTTGCCCAGCAGCGACACGGCGGGCGGCGATCCGATGCCCCGCTTCGTCGCCTTGGCCAGCACGGTGGTGAGCGAGACCCCGAAGTTCAGCTCCTCCAGTGACAGATGGGAGACCTTGGGCACGAACGCGGCCATGTCGGCGGTGAAGGCGGGCATGTTGGCCCACGGCGTCATCCGGCCCATCTCCGCCCAGTGCTGGGCGAGGCCCGCACCGTCGTTCTGCGCCAGCGTCATGAACAGCGGCAGCAGTTGCAGGCTCGTACGCCGGTCCAGGCGGCCCACCATGCCCCAGTCGATGATGGTCGCGGGCGCCCCGGGCGAGGCGAAGACGTTGCCGGCGTGCGGGTCGGCGTGGAAGAAGCGGTGCACGAAGTAGCCGTGGTACATGAAGCGCAGCAGGTCGCGGCCGATCTCGATGCGCTCGTCGTCGGCGAAGTGGCTCGGCTCCAGGTGCCGCACCGACGTGCCCGGGGCCAGCGACTGCACCAGGACCCGCGGACTGGCGTGTATCACCCGCGGCACCGCCAGGGTGCGGAACGACTTCACGTGCTCGCGGGCCTCGTCCATGTTGCGGGCCTCGCCGGTGAAGTCCAGCTCCGGCTCCATCGCGTCGAAGACGGAGCCGAGCATCGCCTCGATGTCGATGACCTCGTTGAACCGGGGCGCGACGCGGGCGACGATCCGGGCGGCCCGCCGCATCAGCGCCATGTCGGCGAGCACGCCCTCGCGGATGCCGGGCCGCTGGACCTTCACCACGGCGGGCCGGCCGCCGGGCAGCGTCACCCGGTAGACCTGGGCGAGGGAGGCGGCTCCGAGCGGCTCGACGGTGTCGATGTCGTCGAAGCGCAGCTTCCAGTCCGGCCCGAGGTCCCGTGCCAGCACCGGTTCGAACGCCGAGAACGGCTGGACGTCGACCTGGTCGTGCAGGTTCTGCAACTCGTCCCGGATGGACTCGGGCACCATGTCCGGCCGGGTGGACAGGATCTGACCGAGCTTCACGTAGAACGGGCCGAGGCTCTCCAGGGCGTGGCGCACGGCCTTGGCGCGCCGCTGTTCGGCCCCGGCGGGGTCCGCCGCCGCGTCGGGCGGTTCGGCGGACCCCGCCGGGGGCCAGGGGCCCCGCTTCCGGCGTCTGGCGAGCCGGGTGGCCTGGCCGACCTCGTCGGCGACGAGACTGCCCAGCACCTTGACCACGAGACGCAACCGGTCGCCGACGGCAGACGGCATGGTGGGCGATCCTCCTCGGCATGTGGGCGCCACGGCCGCCGCCGGAGGGTGTTCGGCGTGACGGGCGGAGCGGGACGGCGACGTGCGGACGGGGGGGCGGCTGCCCGGCCGCCTTACCCGGTCACGCCCTTGGCGACGTCGCCCGCCGCCTTGGCGGCGCCGCCGGCCGCCGACGCCGCCTGGCCGGCGGCCTGCCCGACCTGGCTCTGGAGCGCCTGGAGCAGCTTCGTGATCATTTCGCCCAGCTGGTTGAGCTGGGCGGGCAGCTGGGCGACCGACGACAGTACGTCGCCCACGCCGGCGGCGGCCTGTCCGGCGCCCCCGGCCAGCTGTCCCAGCCCGCCCAGGGCGCCGGCCGCGCCGCCGAGCGCGGCGAGGGGGTTGCCCGCCCCGCCGAGGGCGGCGAGCGGGTTCCCGGCGCCGGCGAGCGCCGCCAGCGGGTTGGCGGCGCCGGCGACGGCCGCGAGCGGATTGCCGCCGCCCGCGCCGCCGGTGAGCGCGGCCAGCGGGTTCTGCGCGGCGCCCGCGATGTTCCCGAGCTGGCCGGCGGCGGCCCCGGTGAGCCCCGCCAGGGGGTTGGCCGCACCGGCCACGCCGCCGAGCGTGGCGAGCGGGTTGGCGGCGCCCGCGAGCGCCGTGGCCGGGTTGACCGCGCCGGCCAGGGCGCCCAGGGCGTTCCCGGGCAGCCCGGCCAGCGTGTCGACGGGGTTGTCGGAGGCGGGCTTGTCCGCCCGGTTGAGGATGTCGTCGAAGGCCTCCTTGCTGCTGTCGGCCATATTCCCGACGAAGTCCTTGAAAATGTCCTGGATGTTCTTGTTGTTGGCCATGAGCGATCCCTTTCTGATGGACGCGGAACGGGGACGGAGAGGTCTATCCCGCAGAGTCGTCCAAGGCCCGGGCGCACGCTGTCTTCAGACGCGCGCGGCCCCGGGTGAAAGCGGCTTCGGCCGCCTTGAGCGAGATGTTGTGCATGCGGGCGAACTCTGCGGTGGAGATTCCCGCGGCTCGGGCGAGTATGACTTCCTGCTCCCGGCCGCGCAGTTGGTGCACCTGGCTCAGCAGCCATCTGCCGAAGTCCTCGTCGCAGACGTCCTCCTCGGTCGTGCCGGGGGAGTCCAGGAGCGCGGCCCGCTGCAACAATCTGCTGCGACGCTCCATATCGCGGTAGAAGTCGATGCAGAGGCGAAGCGCCACCGACGTCAGAAAGGGACCCAGGCGAGTTCTGTCCAACGTACGGTGCGCGGCTGCGCGGGCCATGGTTTCCTGAACGCAGTCCTCGGCGTCCTGGAAACTGGGAAGTCGTCGTCGAACCAATCGCATGAGGCGGTCCTGGTGCTGGAAGATTTCCTCCCAGGAGCTTTCAGCGGGCGATTGGCAGGTGGAATGTAGCGCCATTGTGGATTGCAGCCCGTTGTCTCTCGGATTGGGCAGGGAGAACCGCCGCCGATTTTTCTTTCGTCGGCCGTGAGAATTTCCTACCCGAGGCTTTGGGGCGGCAAACCGGAATGTTTGCCTCCGCTGATCAGCAGGAATGGTTTTTCAGGGTCATTTCTCGGCACGCGGGGCCGGCCGTCGCATCCAGTCGCGGTTCCAGTTGACCCACATGTCCCGCACGGTCTGGTGCACCTGGGTCGCACCGCCGCGCAGTTCCGTGGTGTACGCCTCCACGGCCTCCTTCGCCACCATCCGCGCGCCCCCCGTGAAGTAGGAGCCCCGTACGTGCCGGGGGGCGCGGAACTTGCCCCACAGCAGGATCCTCATGAGCGGCCAGAGCGTGAACACCCCGGAGGGGCAGCGGTCTTCGGGGTCCAGGGTGCCCCACACCGCCGGGCACAGCCCGCTCTCGCGCAGCAGCCCGTAGATGCGGGCGACGGTCCGCTCCTTGCTCGACCGGCCGTCCCGGTAGGCCAGCACGGCGTCCCGGGACTGCGTGAACAGCCGCTCCACCCACGGGTTGTCGACCCCCTGGAGCCCTCGGTAGGGCGGCAGTTCGAGAGCGTCGAAACACGTGCGGTCGCGGGTCTTCTCGTACGTCACGGCGGCCTGGTTCTGGGCATTGGTGCCGTACAGCGTGGTGATCGTCCACACCCGGTTCCAGGCGTTCCACAGCTCGAAGTCGTCGAAGGAGATGTAGCTGCACGACACCAGGTCGTCGTAGAACCGGAACATCCGCTTGATCCAGTGCTCCAGGTACCGGAACCGGGCGGTGTCGAAGTCGTTCTCGCGCACCGCGTCGATGAGCCGGTGCCCCAGCGCGTTCAGCGCCATCACGGTCACGGCCAGGCCGCTGGAGAACAGCGGGTCGATGAAGTCGCTGGCGTGCGGCAGCAGGCACCACCGGTCGCCGACGACCTGCTGTGAGGAGAACTGGGTGCGGTCGGTGGAGACGTACGGCCGCACCGCCCTGGCCCGCTCGAACTGCCGCTCCACGCTGGGGAACCGGCGCACGTGCCGCCAGAACTCCTCCTCCGCCGTGACCCCCTCGGGCCGCGGGTGGCGGTCCAGGTCGAGGTTGACGCCGACGCTGCACAGCTCGCTCGTGCCGAAGCTGTGGTTGTCGAACGGGATGACCCAGAACCACCCGCCCTCGAAGAGATGGTGCAGCGTGCCCTGGCTGAACGGGCTGGGCATGCGGTGCTGTTCGCGCGGCGGCGCCACCGTGTCGAAGGGGCGCACGTCGACCATGTGCGTGAAGATCGTGCGCGAGCGGGTGCGGTAGGGCGGCTCCTGCCGCAGCCCCAGCCGCTCCGGCAGCATGGCCCGCATGCCGCCGGCGTCCACCACGTACGACGCCCGGAAGGTGCCCTTGTCGCGGGTGACCAGGGTGGCCCGGTCCTCCTCGAACTTCACGTCGTCGACCATGGTGTGGGTGTGGGCCACCACGCCGTAGGAGACGGCGACGTGGAACATGTAGGCGTCCACGTCCTGCCGGAAGTAGTGCGAGTCGGGGCCGAGCGGCGGCCCCCAGGTGGGGTACTGGGTGCACTCCTCGGCCCGGGTCGGCTCGCCCTCCCGGTGGTAGACGAAGCTGAAGTTCCGCTTGACCCCGCAGTTCGACGACACATGACGGCGCAGCGCGCCGTTGGTCGCGAGGTGTTCGATCTCCGGCACGTCGTAGCGGCGGGCCAGGACCCGCAGGCCGAACGTGGTCTCCGGGACGGTGGACTCGCCGATGGCGAACCGCGGGTGCCCGCTCCCCTCCAGCAGCAGCGTCCGCACGCCGTGCCGGGCGAGGATCGCCCCCAGCATCGTCCCGCCGATGCCGCCCCCGACGATGGCGACGTCGAACACACGCTGGTCCTCTTGCATGTCTGGTCCTTTCGCGACGGGATGAGCGAGCTGCCGGGCCGGCGGTCACCGGCGGGCGGCCGGCAGCACCCGGCGCAGCCCGCAGGCGGCCATCCGGGCGGAGAAGGAGACGGCGAGGCAGGGAGTGGGCGCGGCGGCGGTGAGCAGCCGGCGCTCACCGGGGATACGGCGCTCCCCGCGCCCGGTGACGTCCAGCCAGGCACCGAAGTGCAGCAGCCTCGCCTCGGGCCCCGCGTCCGGTGCGGGGAAGAGCCGCATGTGCTCGCGCACCGCGCGGGTGAGGGCCCCGCGCCGGCGGGCGTCGACCCGGTGGTCGGCCAGGAAGCGGTCGAGCAACTCGGCGGAGCGGTGGGGGAACCCGCCCCGGCCGAGCGGGGCGAACCCCACCAGGCCGGTGTCGTGGAACGCCGCCGCGGCCAGCAGCCCCGCCCGGTCGTAGGTGATGCCCTGGACGCGCGCACGGGCGTCGGCGAGCAGGAACGTCCGCAGCGAGTGCAGCGCGACCCGCCGCGGAAGCAGCCGGCACATCTCCGCCAGGGCGGCTCCCGCCAGCGGCTGCCCGAGCAGCTCCGCCAGCGGCGGGCGGCCGAGCAGGGGCCGCCAGGCCTCGGGCAGCGCCTCCGGCGGAACCGGTCCCGGGCGCACGTCCCGGCCGCGGTCGTCGTCCGGGTCACCGTCGCCGGAGCCGGGCGTGCCGGGCCGTGCGGTCATGGCCAACCCCCTTGCCTGCGCAACCGGTTGGTTGCTTCCGTCTCACCCCGCTTTACGCCCCGGGCTCCGCTTCCCCTCCCGCCCTCGCGGCCCCCTCCCACCGGTCGCCATGGCCGGTCTTCGCCTCCCGGGATCGAACGGGGGTACGGCAATGGCGGTCGGTGCGCGGACGCCGCGGAGTTGAGTGCGCGCCCGCGCGGGCGCCCGCCGCCGGTGGACCTGGCGGAATTCGGCCACTCCCAAGTCGCCTGCGCCGGTGGCGCGTTGAGGCGAGACCGACGGCGCGCGGCGCGGTTCACGCGCTCGGGGCGCGCATGCGGGGTCCCCGTTCGGGGGCTGTCGCGGTGCGCGGGCGCCCAGGCAGTCTGGGGGCGTGATCGCCGTGCTCAACACCCACCAACGCACCCTTGCCGCACCGCCCGAGGAGGTCGGCACGCTGATCGACGCCCTGGGCGGTGCGGACGACCGTCTCTGGCCGCCCGGCTGGCCCCCGGTCCGCTTCGCCGGTCCGCTCGCCGTGGGCGTGCCCGGCGCCCACGGCCCCGTGCGCTACGTGGTGAGCCACTACGTGCCCGGCCGCTGGGTGCGGTTCCGCTTCACCGGACCGCGGGGCTTCGAGGGCTTCCACGAGTTCGCCGTCGAGCCGCTGGACGGGGGGCGGAGCGTGCTGCGCCATACGCTGGTGCTCCGCCCCCGGGGGGTGCGCTGGGCCGCGTGGCCGCTCTTCTTCCGGCCCGTGCACGACGCGGTGTTCCGCCAGGCCCTGGACCGCGCCGAGCGGGCGCTGACCGGCCGGGTGGCCCGCCCCGCGACCTGGAGTCCCTACGTACGCCTGCTGCGCGCCGCCACCGCCCGGCTGGTGCCGAGCCTGGCCGTCCAGGCGACTTCCCGCCCGGATACGGCCCCGAAGGGGTGACCCCTGTTCATTCGTCGGTGGGAATTCTTTCCCTCGGACGAGGGATCGTGACGGCATTTCCTGGACGGAACACTGAGAAGCCCGGGAAATCCCCCTGGTTTCCCGTCCATGCCGGATTTCCGGCAGGAAAGGGAGGAGCAATTCCGTGAGTTTCCTCAATCCACGTGTCCCCGGGTTCAACTCGGACGACGTCGTCACGGACATCACCGAAGCACCCCACCGGGCCACCGCCCTGACCGAGGTGGCCGGCGCCACGGTCGTCGCCACCGTCGACGTGGACGGCGGAGAGGACGACTGGGACCTGCCGCTCACCGAGGAGCATCCCCGGCCGGTGGTGCTGGTCCACGGCACCTTCGGCAACCGCGGCTACACCTGGACCTCGGCCACCCCCCTGCTGCGGGAGCACGGGTACCGGGTCTTCCGGCTGGACTACGGGCAGCACCTCAACCCGGTGATCTTCGGCCTCGGCGACATCAAGCGGTCCGCCCGGCAGCTCGCGGACTTCGTCGACGAGGTGCTGCGCCGCACGGGCGCGCGGCAGGTGGACATCGTGGGCTTCTCCCAGGGCGGCATGCTGCCGCGCTACTACCTCAACGCCCTGGGCGGCGGCCCGAAGGTGCACAACTTCGTCGGCATCTCGCCCAGCAACCACGGTGTCACCGCCCAGGGGCTGATGAACCTCGCCCGGCAGATCCCCGGCGCGAAGGAGATCGTCGAGCAGGGCGCCATCGGGGAGGTCGTGCCGGCCTGGCCGCAGCTCCAGCACGACCACCCCTTCCAGCGCGAGCTGGCCGAGCTGGGGGAGACCACGGAGGGCGTCCGCCACACCGTCATCGCCACCCGGTACGACGACGTGGTCACCCCGTACACCTCGTGCGCCCTGGAAGAGACCGAGGGCCGCTACGTGCGGAACATCGTCCTCCAGGATCTGGCCCCCGACGACCACACCCCGCACGCGAGCATGCCCTACAACGCGACGGTGCTGCGCGTGGTGCTCGAGGCACTGGCCGACTGAACGCGGCTGCCGTCGAGGACCACGCGGGCGACCAGGGCCGGATCGTCGTTCATCGGCACGTGACCGCAGCCGGGCAGCCGCACCAGGCGGGCCCGCGGGACGACGCGCTTGGCGCGGACGCCCTGCCGGGGTATGAGCAGGCGGTCGCGGCTGCCCCAGGCCACGGTGACCGGTATGCCGGGGACGTCGTCGGTGAACCGGACCTCCCGTCCGGACCGGAGGGTCTCGGCGAAGCCCTCGGCCCCGGCCAGCGCCAGTGTCTCGGCGACCACGGCCTCGGGGGAGCGGCGGCCCGGACGGGCGTAGATGGTGCTCGTCAGGGCGGCGCGGCCGGCCGCCGTGCGGGACAGCCGCTCGACCAGCGGCAGCGGCAGCCTCCGCGCGGTGGCCCGCATCCCCGTCAGCACGCCGAAGGCGTACCGCCGCTCCGCCTCGGACCAGAAGCCGGCCGGGGACAGCGCGGTGACCGACCGGGCCAGCCCCTCCCGCCCCAGCTCCAGGGCGAGCAGGCCGCCCAGCGAGTTGCCGGCCACGTGCGGGCGGTCCAGCCCCAGCGTCGTGCAGAAGGCGCCGAGCACCGCGTTCATCGTCGGCAGGTCGTGCGGCAGCCCCTCCGGCAGTGCCGGGGACGCACCGAACCCCGGCAGGTCCACGGCGATCACGTCGCGCTCGGTCGCCAGGATGCCGACCACCGGGTCCCAGGCCTGGCGGTGATGGCCGATGCCGTGCAGCAGGAGCAGCGGCTCGCCGGTGCCCACGCGCGCGTAGGCGACGGTCAGGTTCCGCGAGCCGTGCGGAGTGGGGACCGGGAAGGAGACGGTGGTGGACATGGGGCTCCTCGGGGAACGCTCGGTGACAGCGTGCGTAGACAGACTGTCAGCAATAGCTACCGACGGGTAGACCCCGGTCGTCCTTCCTCGGTCTCCGTTCCGGGCGCGGCGTATCCGCCTGGACACGCCCGTGCTCGTCCGCTGGGATGGGACGGTGAGCACCGACACCGCCACCGACGTCTTCGAAGAGCACCGCTCCGTCCTCCTGGGCGTCGCCTACCGCATGCTGGGCCGGCTCGCCGACGCGGAGGACGTGGTGCAGGAGGCCTGGCTGCGGTGGGCCGGGGCGGACCGGTCGGACGTCCGCGAACCGCGCGGCTACCTGGTCCGCGTCACCACCCGCCTCGCCATCGACCGGCTCCGCCAGATCAAGGCGCGCGGCGAGACCTACGTGGGTCCCTGGCTGCCCGAGCCCTACGCCACCGACTTCGGCGACACCGTGCCGGACACCGCCGAGCGGGCGGTGCTCGCCGACTCCGTCTCCCTCGCCGTCCTCGTCGTGCTGGAGTCGCTGTCCCCGCTGGAACGGGCGGTCTTCGTCCTGCGGGAGGCCTTCGGCCACCCCTACGCCGACATCGCCGCCGTGCTCGACCGCAGCGAGGCCGCCGTGCGCCAGCTCGCCGGCCGCGCCCGCAAACACGTCGACGAGCGGCGCCCCCGCTACGACGTCGACCCGGCCCAGCGCCGTGATCTCACCGAACGGTTCCTGGCCGCCGCGGCCGACGGCGACCTCGAGGGGCTGATGGCCCTGCTCGCGCCGGACGTCCGGCTGGTCGGCGACAGCGGCGGCAAGTCCAAGGCCCCGCTGCGCGTCCTGGACAGCGCCGACAAGGTCGGCCGCTTCCTCCTGGGCGCCGCCCGCAAGGGCATCCCGGACTTCTCCTACCGCTTCCTGGAGCTCAACGGCGGGCCGGCCCTGCTGGCCCTGTCCGGGGGCCGACCGGA
Source organism: Streptomyces sp. NPDC031049 (assembly GCF_055571015.1). Taxonomy (NCBI): domain Bacteria; kingdom Bacillati; phylum Actinomycetota; class Actinomycetes; order Kitasatosporales; family Streptomycetaceae; genus Streptomyces; species Streptomyces sp. NPDC031049. The sequence continues at coordinate 151,157 of NZ_JBVIGC010000011.1, read as the reverse complement.
CTCCGTCTTCCAGGTGGATGTCGCCGACGGGCGCATCCAGGCGATGTACATCATCCGCAACCCGGACAAGCTGCGCTCCCTGGCCGCGTAGGCGCACCCGGCAGCCCGAAGCCGCCCCGCCCCGCCCGGGTCGCGGGCCGCCCGCGCCGGCCGGCGGGGACTTCGCCGTCCCGTCACTCCCGCCGTCCCCTGCGAACGCCCCGTGAACGCTGTGCTGCGCCGCACCCGCGCGGTGCCCGGGCGGTCGAGGATTGGTCTTGACCAAGGGGGAGGGCCGCCTTATGGTCGCAGACAAGTGCAACAACCTTTAATAAACAAGGGCGCCAAAACGCCGCCGGACACGGCGATTGCGGAGGACAGGGTGGGGACCACGCAGTTGGAATCGGTGCCGGAGCCGAAGTACTGGCATCTGAAGACCGTGCTCAGCGAAGCGCTGGACTCGGAGTTCTCGGTGGGCGAGATCCTGCCCAACGAGCGGGAACTGGCCGCACGCTTCGGCGTCGCCCGGGCCACGCTCCGCCAGGCACTGGAGCAACTGGAGCTGGAAGGCCGGCTCCAGCGCCGCCGCGGGGTCGGGACGACGGTCGCCCCGCCGCGCGTCGGCGTGGCCGTCGGCACCCGCCAGCACGCCTGGCCGGGAGCGGCCGGAGACGCCTGGCAGGTGCTCGACTGCACCCTGGCGGCGCCGCCCGCCGCGGTCGCCGCGGCGCTCGGCACCGGCCGCGAGGAGCCCGTCCACACCGTGCGCCGCTCCCGCGTCACCCACGGCCAGCCGGTCGCCGCCGAACTGCTGTACATCCCGCCGTCCTCGGTGCCGGACCTCTCCGCGATCGACGCCCCGTCCGGGCCGGCACGCGCGCGTGCCGTTCTGCGCGAGCTTCAGCACCTGGAGCTGGAGCGGCAGGACAGCGCCGTGGAGCTGGGGTCGGCACGCGCCGACGACGCCAGGGAGCTGGACCGGCTGCCCGGCGCGCCCGTCCTGGTCGTCACCACCAGCTACCGCGCCGAGGGCAACACCGTGGCGCTCTCCGTCGCCACCTACCGCGCGGACACCTGCCGGCTGACCTTCGGGGACTCCGGCGACGTCGAGATCCACCACGGCCCGGAGTCCCGGGCCTCCTGACCGGCCGCCGGCCCGCCGGGCGCCGGCGATGCGCCGGACGGGGCACCGCCGGGCCGACGCGTCTCCCGGACGATTGCCGGGACACCACTGAGCGGGCGCCGGGGATGCGGCGCACCGCGCGGACGACTGCCGTGGCGGCCGGGGTTCGGTGCCGCTCCCAGGCGACTGCCGGGCACCGCCGGGCCAGCACCGGGGATGCGGCGCGCCCCGCGGGACGGTGCCATGGCGGCCGGGTTCGGTGCTGCCCCCAGCGACTGCCGGGCACCGCGGGGCCGACGTGGACTCGGCGCACGCCGCGGGCGGCTGTCGGAACGCCGCCCGGACGGCAAGGGGCGAGGCGCCGGGGTGTCGGGACCGTCGGCGGGCCCTAGCGGCGCGCCGTCGTGCCCTCCACCGCGAACAACTGCTCCTCGACGTGGTCGAGGGCCAACCGCAGCGCGCCCGTCGCCACGGCCGCCTCGCCGAGCAGCGACAGCGTCACCCTCGGCGGACGCAGACAGTAGCGGGCCAGCTCGCGCCGCAGCGGCTCCAGCACGCCGTCCAGACCGGCCGCCCAGCCGCCGATCACGACCAGCTCCGGGTCGAGGGCCAGCACCAGCGCCGCCACGTCGTGCACCAGCCGGCGGATGAAGCGGTCGACGGCCGCGCGGGCCCGCTGGTCGCCGTCCCGGGCCTGGGCGAAGACCTTGGCGACGGCCTGTTCGTCCAGCGGATGCAGCGGCTCGTCGGTGGTCGACAGCAGCCTCTCCGGCGTCGCCTCCCGGCCCAGCAGATGCAGCGCGCCGATCTCGCCGGCCGCCCCGCCGTACCCCCGGTGCAGCCGCCCGCCGATCAGCGCGCCGGCCCCCGGGCTCAAACCGGCCAGCACGAACACCATGTCGTCGGACTCGGTGGCGGCCCCCTTCCAGTGCTCGGCGACCGCCGCCGCGTTGGCGTCGTTCTCCACCAGCACCGGGCACTTGAAGGAGCGCCCCAGCCGCTCCCCGAGACGCAGCCCCGTCCAGCCGGGCAGCGCCGTGCCCAGCCGGACCGTGCCGTCCGCCTCGACGATCCCCGGGGTGGCCGCGCCCACGGCCCGCAGCGAGCTCCGGGCCACCCCGGCCCGGCGCAGCAGCTCGGCGACCGCGGTGCGCAGCCGCTCCAGGCGCTCGTCGGCCGACGCGGTCTCGTCCACGTCCTTGGCCTGCGCGCCGATCACCCGGCCGTGCAGGTCGGACAGGAGCGCGGCCACGCGGTGCGGCCCGATCTCCAGCCCCAGCAGATGCCCCGCCTCCGCGCGGAAGCGGAACCGCCGCGCGGGCCGCCCCTGCCGCCGGGCGGCGCCCTCCTCGGCCGCCGCCTCCATGACGAGACCGGCCTCGATCAGCCCCTCGACGACGCCCTCCACCGTGGGCCGCGACAGGCCCGTCACCCGGGTGATCTCGGTCAGCGTCGCGCAGTCCGTGGCGCGCAGCGCGTGCAGCACCACCGCGGAGTTGATCCTCCGCAACAGCGAGGGGTCCCCGCCGGTCAGCCGCCCCACCGTCCGCCCTCCCAGCTCGTGCGCGTGTTGGCCGGATCGTACTCGGCGTGCCGTCCACCGGCGAGCGCCGGTCCGCTCAGGTGTGCCGCCGGATGCCGGCGCCGGGCCCGGAGGCGGGTGCTAACCCGGCGCCACGAACCCGGACTCGTACGCCGCGATCACCGCCTGTGTGCGATCCCGCGCCCCCAGTTTCGCCAGGACGGCGCTCACATGCGACTTCACGGTCTCCGTGCCGACGACCAGCCGGGCGGCGATCTCCGCGTTGGACAGCCCCCGCGCCATCAGCCGCAGCACCTCGCCCTCACGCTCGGTGAGGTGCGCCCGTTCCATCACCGCGCGCGCCGCGCGGTTCCCGCCGCCGTCCCCGTGCTCGGCGGCCAGTCGCCGCACCGACGCCGGGAACAGCAGCGACTCGCCCTCCGCCACCAGCCGTACCGCGTGCACGATCTCCGCCGGGCGGGCCCGCTTCAGCAGGAACCCGTCGGCACCCGCGCGCAGCGCCTCGTAGACGTACTCGTCGTTCTCGAACGTCGTCACCACGAGGATCTTCGGCGGATCGGCCACCGTCCGCAGCAGGGTCCGGGTGGCCTCGATGCCGTCCAGCAGCGGCATACGCACGTCCATGGCCACCACGTCGGGCCGGGTCTGCCGCACCAGCGGAACGACCGCCGCACCGTCCGCCGCCTCCCCGACCACCTCGATGTCGGGCTGGGCCTCCAACACGGCCCGCAGACCCGCGCGTACGAGGGGTTCGTCGTCGACGAGGAGAACGGTGACCGGCATCCGGCCAGCCTAGAGCCCGCCCCGGATCAGCCCAACGGCAGCTCCACGCGCACCTGCCAGTCACCGGCGTCGGGACCGGTGCGGGCCCGCCCGCCGAGGAGCGCGGCCCGCTCGCGGATGCCGCGCAGACCACTGCCCCGGCCGGGACCTGGCGGCGCGGCCCCCAGCGGATTGCGCACCTCCAGCGTCAGGAGACCGGCCGCCACATGGACCCGGACGCGGGCCGGAACGGCTCCGGCGTGCCGCAGCACGTTGGTCAGCGCCTCCTGGAGGATGCGGTAACCCTCGCGGGACACCGGCCCCGGCACCGTGTCCAGCGGTCCGCTCAGGTCGGCCTCGACCGTCGCCCCCGAGGACCGCGCGGACTCCAGCAGCAGGCCCGCGTCCGCGAGCGTGGGGCGCGCGCTCGCGGGCCGCCCGGCCTCCCGCAGCACCCCGAGCACCCTCTCCAGGTCCTCGAGAGCGGCCCGCCCGGTCTCCTCCACGGCGGCCAGTGCGCGCTCGGTGAACTCCGGGCTGTTCGCCGCGCGGGCCGCCCCCGCCTGCACGACCGCCACCGTCAGCGCGTGCCCGATGGAGTCGTGCAACTCGCGGGCGATGCGGTTGCGTTCCAGGAGCTGCTCGGTGCGCTCCTCCAGAGCGGCGAGCCGTTCCGCCGCCGAGGGGCCGAGGAACGCGCGGGCCGCCGCCGTCGCCAGGGCGCCGAGACCGACGACGGAGCCGTACAGCGCGAGGAGGGGGAGCGGCGCGAGGAAGACGTACGCCCAGTGCGGGTCGGCGTCCCACACCACGGGCGCGCCGTCGCCCGGGTGCCCGAGGGACAGCCCGATCAGCTTGACGGTGAGGATCGGCAGCCAGACGCAGGCGAACGCCGCGCATCCGCCCAGCACCATGCGCACTTCCAGCCACACCACCGTGCGGAGCCGGTCCCGCCAGGTCGCCGACGGAGCCACCGAGAAGGCCGCGTCCTCCCGTCCCAGCACCAGCAGCCACCGCGCCTGGACCCCCTCGCCGGTCCGCACCGCCGGGACCAGCCCGACCGGGACCAGCACGGCGGGGGACCACCACAGCGTCGGCCCGTGGACCAGCGCCCACACGCTCACGATGAGCATGGGCACCCACAGGTGGATCAGCCGTGTGTACGTCCTCCACCGGACGAGCGGGCGCAGCAGCCGGATCATCCCGCCATCCTCGCAGTGGTCACCGGCACCGGTCCTCCCCCGCAGGGGGGAGGCGATCTCCACCGCCGGGGGAGGACCGGCCCCCGCACGCACCGGCACGCTGCTGCCATGACCAGCATCGACGTTCACGGCCTCACCAAGGAGTACGGCACCCGACGCGCCGTCGACGACCTCACCTTCACCGTGCGGCCCGGCCGCGTCACGGGCTTCCTCGGCCCGAACGGCGCCGGCAAGTCCACCACCATGCGGCTCGTGCTCGGCCTGGACCGGCCGACCTCCGGAACCGCCACCGTCGGGGGGCACGCCTACCCCGCGTTCCGCGAACCCCTGCGACGCGTCGGAGCCCTGCTCGACGCCGGGGCCGCCCACGGCTCGCGCACCGCCCGCGACCACCTGCGCGCCCTGGCGGCGAGCAACCGCATCCCGCGCCCCCGCGTGGACGAGGTGCTCGAGGAGACGGGCATCGCCGCGGTGGCGCACCGCCGGGTGAAGACGTACTCCCTCGGCATGCGCCAGCGGCTGGGCATCGCCGCCGCGCTGCTCGGCGAGCCGGAGGTGGTGATGCTGGACGAGCCGTCCAACGGCCTCGATCCCGAAGGCATCATCTGGATCCGGGAGTTGCTGCGCCGACTGGCGGCGGAGGGCCGCACCGTCCTCGTCTCCAGCCATCTCATGAACGAGACCGCGTCCTTCGCCGACCACCTCGTGGTCCTCGGACGGGGCCGGCTGCTCGCGGACACCCCGATGCGGGACTTCATCCACGCGCGCGTGCGGCCGCGCGTGCGGGTGCGCACCTCGGACGCCGGTGCCCTCAAAGGCGTCCTCGCACGGCACGGCCACGACGCCGTGGAGCACGCGAACGGGCACTGGACCGTGTACGACGCGCGCGTGGACGACATCGGGCGCCTGGCCTCCGAGGCCGGCGTGCCGCTCCTCGAACTGGCGGCGGAGGAGGGCACGTTGGAGCAGGCCTACCTCGGTCTGACCGCCGCCGAGACCGAGTTCACCGCACCGTCGCAGGAGGTCTGACCATGGAGATCACCCCCGTTCTGCACGCCGAGTGGATCAAGCTGCGCACTCTGCGGTCGCTGTACGGCGCCCTGGCCGCGGTGTTCGCCGCCACCACCGCCTTCTCCGCCCTCGCCGGGCTCTCCGAGCCCTCGGAGCCGGAGTTCGACCCGCTGTACACGGCCCTGTCCGGCGCCCTGCCCGGCCAGATCGCCGCGATCGCCTTCGGCGCCATGGCCGTGTCCGCCGAGTACCACGCGGGAGGGATCCGGCTGTCCCTGGCCGCGGTTCCGCGCCGCGGCCGGTGGTTCGCGGCGAAACTGACGGTCGTCGCGGTGCCGGCGCTCGTCGTCGGGCTCGTCACGGCGCTCGCCGCGCTCACCGCGGCACGGGCCGGCCTCGGCCCGGCCGCGGGCGGACTCACCGTCGGTGAGCAGGCGCGCGGTGTCGTGGGCTGCGGGATCTACCTCATGCTGATGGCCGTGTTCGCCGCCGGCCTCACCGCCCTGTTCCGCAGCGGCGTCGCCACCCTGTCCGTGCTGATCCCGTTCATCCTCGTCGTGTCGTTCGTGGTCGGGGACGCGGCGGGCGGCGTCACCGGGTTCCTGCCCGACAAGGCGGGGCAGGTGGTCCTGCACCGGACGTGGGACGGGTCCCTCGGCCCCTGGAGCGGACTGGCGGTGACCGCTCTGTGGACGGCCGCCGCCGTGCTCGCCGGTGCGTGGCGGCTGCGACGGCACGACGCCTGACCCGGGCCGGGGCTGACTCCCCGCCAATTGTCAGTGGTCGCCGCTTTACTGGGCCCATGGACATCGCACGGCACATCGCCCTGGTCGACGAGCTGTGCCACCGCCCCTTCCCGGCGGGGCACGGCCCGTCGGGCGAGGGCAGGGGAGGACACGGCCACTTCGTGGTGGCGTTGGAGAGCAGCCACGGCCTGCGCGCCGGCGACCGCGCGGAGCGGACGGTGACGGTCGAGCAGTACGAGAAGTACCGGGACGCGCTCTGCGAACACTTCGCGGCGCGCTGGGGGGAGACCGACCCGTGGAACCTCCAGACGGTCCTGCTGCGGACCGAGCGGGAGGAGATACCCGAGCCCTGGGCGGGCCTCGCCGCGCGGGCGCGCGTGGCCTGTCTCTGGCAGGCGCGGGGCACCGGCCGCTGGGTGGCGGTCGCCGTCGCGGACCGGGACGAGGAGGACGAGGTGGAACTGCTGGCCGCCGTGACGGAGACGGACCCGCCGTGACGGCGACGGACCCCCGTGGCGGAGACGGATCCCCGTGGCGGAGACGGACCCCGTGACGGAGACGGACCCGCCGTGACGGCCCGGCGATCGGTCGCCCGGGGGCGCTACGCTTCCGCCGCCACCCTCAGCCGGGCGAACTCCTCCGCCATCGTCTGCGCCGTCCAGTGCGCGTTGAGTCCGCTGGGATTGGGCAGCACCCACACCCGCGTGTCCCCGATGAGCCGCTCCTGCGGGCCGACCCGGGCCTTGCGGTCGTCGAACGCCGCGCGGTACGCGGTCACCCCGACCACCGCCAGCCAGCGGGGCCGCAGCCGCATCACCTTCAGCGCCAGCCGCCGGCCGCCCTCCCGGTACTCCTCGGCGGACAGCTCGTCCGCACGGGCGGTCGCGCGGTCGACGACGTTCGTGATGCCGAGCCCGTACGACGGCAGCTCGTGCTGCTCCGACGGCTTCAGCAGCCTCGGGGTGAAGCCCGACAGGTGCAGCACGGGCCAGAAGCGGTTGCCGGGGCGGGCGAAGTGGTGGCCCGTCGCGGCCGTCATCAGACCGGGGTTGATACCGCAGAAGAGGACGCGGAGACCGTCCGCGACGACGTCCGGTACGAGACGGTCGCGGGCGGCCTCCAGCTCCTCCGGGGTGAAGCGCGCCATACGGGACGGGCGCCTCAGAGAATGGCGCCGGGCGTGTAGCCCGCGGCCTCGGGGTACTGCTTGACGATCTCCTCGATGCGCCCGGCCACGGCGGTCACCTGATCGGCGGCGGCACCGGTGAAGGACAGCTTGTCCGCCATCAGCCCGGCCAGCTGCTCACGGTCCAGCGGGATGCGCTCGTCGGCGGCGAGCCGGTCGAGGAGCTCGTTGCGCTCGGCGCCCTGCTCGCGCATCGCCAGGGCGCACGCCACGGCGTTCTCCTTGATCGCCTCGTGCGCGACCTCCCGGCCGACGCCCGCGCGCACCGCGCCCATCAGCACCTTGGTGGTGGCGAGGAACGGCAGGTAGCGGTCCAGCTCCCGGGCCACGACGGCCGGGAACGCGCCGAACTCGTCCAGCACCGTCAGGAAGGTCTCCAGCAGCCCGTCGAGGGCGAAGAACGCGTCCGGCAGCGCGACCCGGCGCACCACCGAGCAGGACACGTCACCCTCGTTCCACTGGTCGCCCGCCAGCTCCCCGGTCATCGAGGCGTAGCCGCGCAGGATCACCATGAGGCCGTTGACGCGCTCGCAGGAGCGGGTGTTCATCTTGTGCGGCATCGCCGAGGAACCGACCTGGCCGGGCTTGAAGCCCTCGGTGACCAGCTCGTGCCCGGCCATCAGCCGGATCGTCTTCGCCAGCGAGGACGGCGCCGCGGCCAGCTGCACCAGCGCGGTCACCACCTCGTAGTCCAGGGAGCGCGGGTAGACCTGGCCGACGGAGGTGAAGGCCTGCGAGAAGCCGAGGTGTCCGGCGATCCGGCGCTCCAGGTCGGCGAGCTTGCCGGCGTCGCCGCCGAGCAGGTCCAGCATGTCCTGGGCGGTGCCGACCGGGCCCTTGATGCCGCGCAGCGGGTAGCGGCCGAGCAGTTCCTCCAGCCGGCCGTGGGCGACGAGCAGCTCGTCGGCGGCGGTGGCGAACCGCTTGCCCAGCGTGGTGGCCTGGGCGGCGACGTTGTGGGAGCGGCCGGCCATGACCAGCTCGCCGTACTCGCCGGCCAGCCTGCCCAGCCGGGCCAGGACGGCGACCGTCCGGTCCCGCATCAGCTCCAGCGAGAGCCGGACCTGGAGCTGCTCGACGTTCTCCGTGAGGTCGCGGGAGGTCATGCCCTTGTGCACGTGCTCGTGCCCGGCGAGGTCGTTGAACTCCTCGATCCGCGCCTTCACGTCGTGCCGCGTGACCTTCTCACGCTCGGCGATCGAGGCCAGGTCGACCTGGTCGAGCACCCGCTCGTAGGCGGCGATCGCCTCGTCGGGCACCTCGATGCCGAGGTCCTTCTGGGCGCGGAGGACGGCGAGCCAGAGCTGCCGCTCCAGCTTCACCTTCTGCTCGGGGGACCAGAGCGTGGCGAGCTCGGCGGAGGCGTACCGTCCGGCGAGGACGTTCGGGATGCGGGGCTTGGCGGGAGCGGAAGTCACGTGTACGGAGTGTACCGGGCGCCCCGGCCGGCCCCCGCACGTGTGCGCAGGCCGGGGAGCGCCCGGTGGACGCCCTCCGACCTGCGACGACGGTGGGTCTTTCAGTGGAGCGGGGTCACTTGCCGGTGACACCGCCGGGCAGCAGCGACTGCGCGGAGGCGACCGGGTGACCGATCTCCAGGGAGCCGAGGAGAGCGCCCAGCAGCTCTCCACCGGGAACCGTGGACGGGCCGGGGGCCGCGGCGGTGGTGGCCGGAGCGGCGGTGACGGCGTGGGTGACGGGCGCGGCCTGGGCGGCGGGCGCGGAGGCCAGCAGGGCGGCGGCGACGGCGGGGACGAGGGAGAGCTTCTTGATCATGCTCGTCCCAACGACCGTCCCCGGGGCCGGGCAACGCCCGGGTCACCCGAATGCCCGGGCCCCGCTCACCCCTCGTACGGAAGCAGCTCCGGACGCTTCGGCGGCAGCCCGTCCCCGGAGGAGCGGCCGGTGAGCCGGCGGCCGATCCACGGCAGCAGGTGCTGCCGGGCGAACCGCAGGTCGGCGGCGCGCCGCAGGACCCAGCCCGGGGGCAGCGCCGTCGGCAGCGGGGTGCGCCACTCGGGGTCCTCGGCCTCGTACCCGAGGGCCTGCCACACGGCCTCCGCCACCCGCCGGTGCCCCTCGGAGGTCAGATGCAGCCGGTCCACGTCCCACAGCCGCGGATCGCCCAGGGACGGCGCCCCGTACAGGTCCACCACGACCGCGCCGTGCCGCTCCGCCAGCTCGTCGATGCAGGTGAACAGCGCTTCCATACGGGGCCGGAACCGTTCCAGCACCGGGCCCCGGCGGCCGGGGCTGCGCATCAGCACCAGCTGCTTGCAGTTCGGGGCCAGCCGTTCGACCGCCTCGGTGAGCAGCCCCCGCACCCGGCCCATGTCGCACTTGGGCCGCAGCGTGTCGTTGAGCCCGCCGACCAGGGTGATCACGTCGGCGCCCATGGCCGCGGCGACGTCCACCTGCTCGTCGACGATCTGACCGATCAGCTTCCCGCGCACCGCGAGATTGGCGTACCGGAAACCGGGCGTGCGGGCCGCCATCCGGCCGGCGAGGAGATCCGCCCAGCCACGGTAGGAGCCGTCGGGCAGCCGGTCCGACATGCCCTCGGTGAAGGAGTCGCCGACCGCGACCAGGCTGGAGTGGGTGGGGTTCGTCTGCATGGCGACAGAAATGGTAGCGCCTGCACATACCCGCCGGTCGGTCGCCCCGGCGGAGCCCCTGCCTCACGTCCGCTGCCCGAACAGCTCCCGCAGCACGTCCTCCATGGTCACCAGGCCCGCGAGCCGCCCGTCGGCCCCCAGGACGGCCGCCAGATGCGTGCGGCTGCCCCGCATCGCCGTCAGCACGTCGTCCAGCGGCGTGGCCTCCCGCACCCGCGCGATGGGCCGCATGTCGCGCAGCCGGAACGGCACGTCGCGCGGCGAGGCGTCCAGGGCGTCCTTCACGTGCAGGTAGCCCACGATCCGCCGCCCGTCGTCCACCACCGGGAAGCGGGAGAACCCGGACCGGGCCGACAGCCGCTCCAACTGCTCCGGAGTGACGCCCACGCGCGCGTGGACGACGCGCTCCAGTGGCAGCACCACGTCCCGCACCGGCCGCCGCCCCAGTTCCAGCGCGTCGTGCAGCCGCTCCTGGGCCCGGTCGTCGATGAGACCGGCCTCGCTCGCGTCCTTCACGATCTGGGCCAGCTCCCGGTCCGTGAACGTCGCCGAGACCTCGTCCTTCGTCTCCACCCTGAGCAGCTTGAGCAGGGCGTTCGCGAAGGCGTTCACGGTGAAGATCACCGGACGCAGCGCCCGTGCCAGCGCCACCAGCGGCGGGCCCAGCGCCAGCGCGCTGCGCACCGGCTCCGCCACCGCGACGTTCTTCGGCACCATCTCGCCGAGCAGCATGTGCAGATACGTGGCGAGGGCCAGCGCGATCACGAACGACACCGCGTGCCCGGCCCCGGACGGCACGCCCATGGCGTGGAACACCGGCTCCAGCAGATGCGCGATCGCCGGCTCCGCGACGATGCCCAGGACCAGGGTGCACAGCGTGATGCCCAGCTGGGCCGCCGCCATGAGGGCGGAGACGTGTTTCAGCCCCCACAGCACGCTCTTGGCGCGCCGGTCGCCCTCCTCGGCGTACGGCTCCACCTGGCTGCGGCGCACCGAGATCAGCGCGAACTCCGCGCCGACGAAGAAGGCGTTGAGGAACAGCGTCAGCAGACCGATCAGCAGCTGTACGGCGGTCATCGCCCGGCCCCCTCTGCGTCACCGGTCCCGGTGTCGTCCAGCGGGGCGTGCAGCAGCACCCGGGCGGCCCGGCGGCCCGTCGCGTCCACCACGTCCAGCCGCCAGCCGGCCACCTCCACGGTGTCGCCCGCCTCGGGGATCCGCCCCAGCCCGGCCGCGACCAGCCCGGCCAGCGTCTCGTACGGCCCCTCGGGCACCCGGAAGCCGAGCCGGGCCAGCCGGTCCACCCGGGCGGCGCCGTCGGCCCGGTACAGCGCGCGACCGCGCTCGTCGGTGCCGGCCGGATCCAGCTCGGGCGTCTCGTGCGGATCGTGCTCGTCGCGCACCTCGCCGACGACCTCCTCCACGATGTCCTCCAGCGTCGCCACCCCCGCCGTCCCGCCGTACTCGTCGATGACGACGGCCATCGTGCGCCGCCCGGACAGCCGGTCCAGGAGCCGGTCGACGGTGAGCGTCTCCGGCACCAGGAGCGGCTCGCGCATCAGCTCGGCCACGGCCACCCGCGGCCGGCGCTCGGCCGGTACCGCCAGCACGTCCTTGATGTGGGCGGTGCCGACGACCGTGTCGAGGCTCTCCCGGTAGACGGGGAACCGGGAAAGGCCGGTCGCCCGGGTCGCGTTCGCCACGTCCTCGCACGTCGCCCGGTCGTCGAGGGCGATGACCTGCACGCGCGGCGTCATCACGTTCTCCGCGGTGAGGTCGGCGAGGTTCAGCGTCCGCACGAACAGCTCGGCCGTGTCCGCCTCCAGCGCGCCCTCCTTCGCCGAGTGCCGGGCCAGCGCGGCCAGCTCCTGCGGGCCGCGCGCGGACGCCAGCTCCTCGGCCGGCTCCACGCCGAGCCGGCGCACGATGCGGTTGGCCGTGTTGTTCAGATGGGTGATGAAGGGGCGGAAGACGATGCTGAACCAGCGCAGCGGGTTGCCGACCCGGCGTGCCACCGCGAGCGGCGAGGAGATCGCCCAGTTCTTCGGCACCAGCTCGCCGACCACCATCAGCACCACCGTCGACAGCGCCGTGCCCAGCACCAGGGCCAGCGAGGAGGCGACCGACCGGGACACCCCCAGGTCCCGCAGCGGGCCCGCGATCAGCGCGGCGACCGACGGCTCGGCGAGCATGCCGACGACCAGGTTGGTCACCGTGATGCCCAGCTGCGCCCCCGACAGCTCGAACGTCAGGTTCCGCACCGCCTTCAGGGCGCCCGGCGCGCCCCGGTCCCCGCGTGCCGCGGCCCGTTCCAGCTCGCCGCGCTCGACGGTGGTCAGGGAGAACTCCGCCGCGACGAAGGCACCGCAGGCCAGCGACAGCAGGATCGCCACCAGGAGCAGGAGCACTTCGGTCATCGGTTCACCTCCGTCCCATGATCGGCCAGGGCGGGGCGGACCGCGCGCTGTCGGGGGCCGGACGGTGTCCCGGCGCCCGACGGCCGCTACCCGGCCAGGGGCTTGACCCAGCGCCGCCACCGCTCCTCCGGCGTGTACCCGGCGGCCCGCCAAGCGTGCTGCGCCTGTTCGTTGCGCACCAGCACCATCGCGTCGCCGCGCCGGCCCCCGAGCCGTACGAAGCGCTCCTCCGCGGCGGCCAGCAGCGCCGAGGCGATCCCCTGCCGGCGGTGGTCCGGACGCACCGCCAGCCGGTACAGATGGCAGCGCCAGCCGTCGAAGCCCGCGATCACCGTGCCCACCAGCTCGCCGCCCCGCTCGGCGAGGATCAGCGCCTCGGGATCGCGGGCGACCAGCCGCTCCACGCCGTCCCGGTCGTCGCTGATGCTCGTGCCCTCGGCGGCCGTCTTCCAGAAGGCCAGCACCGCGTCCAGGTCCTCGGGCCCGGCGGCCCGTACAAGCAGTTCGGTCATGGGGTGATCCCATCACCGGGGCGAGGCCGCGGAAGCGGAATTCCGGCATCTGGACGGTCGGGTACGAGAACCCGCAGCGCTCCCGCCGGGACCGTGCCCGCTCCACCGGGACCGTGCCCGCTCCGCCGGGACCGTGCCCGCTCCGCCGGGGCCCGCGCCCCCTCCGCCACCTGCCCGACGGTCCCCACCGGCACGATGGGCGGCTCCGGCACGATGGGGGGCTTCCCGCGCCTGTTCCCCCGTCAGGTGCGGCGGTACCCGGAGCGGGACCGGCCGCCGCCGGACCCCGGGTACGCGGGCCGCGACGCGTCTACTCCCCGTCCGGCGTCCGCCACGCCGTGCCCAGCACGCAGTAGGAGCTGGGCAGCCGTGGTCCCTGCTCCGGTACCAGGACCCGCCGGTAGGGGCCCAGCGTGAAGCCGGCCCTCCGCAGGGCCGTGACCGGCTCCCGGGAGAGGTGGCAGCCGCCGGACAGGGGCGGCCACACCGTCCGGTCCAGGGCACGCTGGGTGAGGACCATCGCCCGTCCGCCGCCCCGGCCGTGCTCCAGGAACCGCACCTCGCCGCCCGGCCGCAGCACCCGCCGCACCTCCGCCAGCGCCCGCGGCACGTCCCGGACGCTGCACAGCACCAGGGACAGTACGGCCGCGTCGAAGGCCTCGCTCTTGACCGGCAGCGCCTCGGCCGCGCCCGGCACCACGTCCACCGGCACCTGGGAGCGCACGGCCGACTCCACGGCCAACTGCCGCAGCAGGCGCTCCGGTTCGATGGCGACGACCTCCGAGACGCCGCCCGGGTAGTGCGCGAAGTTCAGACCGTTGCCCGCGCCGACCTCGATGACCCGCCCCGACAGCCCGGCCAGCATCCGGTCGCGCAGCGGGCCCATGCCCATGCCGGTCTCGGCGCGGACACTGAACCGGGCGTAGCAGCGGGCGAACAGCGGGTGGTGCACGGCGTCCCGCGGCACCGGGCCGGAGCGGGCGGACAGGAACGGCATGGGACCTCCCTCACGAGGCGGCGCCTTACCGCGATTGTCCCCCGTACCGCCCCGGCGCACCCCCGCTGCCGGGCACCGCTTCACGCCCCGCCGGTCAGGGCGCCTGACGGACCCGGAACGCCTCCGCGTCCCACGTGCCCTCCAGCCGGGGCGCCAGCCAGAGCGGCGCCGCCGCCCGGAAGGCGTCCGGGGCCAGCGACCCGGCACCGGCGGGGACCGCGCCGAGCAGGGGCGCGCCGCTGACGTCCGGGAGGTCGGCGAGGTTGCAGCGCGAGGCGAGGTCCGGTGCCTCGGGCCAGCTGCCGATGACGACGCCGGCCGGCTCCAGCCCCCGGGCCCGCAGCTCCCGCGTCGTCAGCTCGGTGGTGTTCAGCGTCCCCAGGCCCGCCGCCGCGACGACCAGCACCGGCGCCCCCAGGAGCGCGGCGGCGTCCGCCAGCGTCCCGCCCGCCGCGTCGAACCGCACGAGCAGCCCGCCCGCGCCCTCGACCAGCACCAGGTCGTGCTCGGTGGCCAGCTTGGCCGCGGCGTCCGCCACGTCCCGCGGATGCACCGGTGCCCGCCCGGCCCGGCGCGCCGCCGTCGCCGGCGCCAACGGCTCGGGGTACCGGGCGAGTTCCGCCGTCGTCACCGGACCCGCCAGACGCGCGACCTCCTGCGCGTCGCCCGGCTCGTCCGGGGCGACGCCCGTCTGCGCCGCCTTCAGCACGGCCACCGACCGGCCGGCCGCCACCGCGGTCGCGGCCACGGCGGCCGTCACCACCGTCTTGCCGACCTCCGTGCCCGTGCCCGTGATCACCAGTACCGGCATCTCATCCCTCCCGTGCCGCCGCGCACACGGCACGCGCGATCGCCGCCACGTCCGGGTCGCTCGTGACGTACGGCGGCATGGTGTAGATCAGGTCGCGGAACGGCCGCAGCCACACGCCCTCGCGCACGGCCGCCTCCGTCGCCGCCTTCATGTCCACGGCGTGGTCGAGCTGCACCACCCCGATCGCCCCCAGCACCCGGACGTCCGTCACGTGCGGCAGCCCGGCCGCGGGCGCCAGCCCGTCGCGCAGGCCGGTCTCGATCCGTTTGACCTCGGTGCGCCAGTCCTGGCCGAGCAGCAGCTCGATCGACGCGCACGCCACGGCCGCCGCCAGCGGATTGCCCATGAACGTCGGCCCGTGCGCCAGCACCGGCACCTCGCCGCGCGAGATGCCGTCGGCCACCCGCGAGGTGCACAGCGTGGCGGCCAGCGTCAGATAGCCGCCGGTGAGCGCCTTGCCCAGGCACATCACGTCCGGGGTCACCGCCGCGTGCTCCGCCGCGAACAGCGCGCCGGTGCGGCCGAAGCCGGTCGCGATCTCGTCGAACACCAGCAGTACGTCGTGCGCGTCGCACGCCTCGCGCAGCACGCGCAGATACGCGGGGGAGTGGAACCGCATCCCGCCCGCGCCCTGCACCACCGGCTCGACGATCACCGCGGCCAGCTCGTCGGCGTGCTGGGCGACCATCGCGCGCAGATGCTCCGCGTACGCCTCCTCGTAGGCGGCGGGCGGCGCGTCCGCGAAGATCTGGCGGGGCAGCACGCCGCTCCACAGCTCGTGCATGCCGCCCTCGGGGTCGCACACCGACATCGGCTGCCAGGTGTCGCCGTGGTAGCCGCCCCGCCAGGTCAGCATCCGCCGCTTGCCCGGGCGGCCGAGGGAGCGCCAGTACTGGAGGCACATCTTCGCCGCGACCTCGACCGACACCGATCCGGAGTCGGCGAGGAACACGTGCTCCAGGCCCTCCGGGGAGACGTCGACGAGGAGTTTCGCCAGCCGCACGGCGGGCTCGTGGGTGAGCCCGCCGAACATGACGTGGCTCATCCGCCCCAGCTGGGTGCGCGCGGCCTCGTTGAGCACCGGGTGGTTGTAGCCGTGGATCGCCGACCACCACGACGACATGCCGTCGACCAGCTCGCCGGTGCCGTCGGCGAGCCGCAGCCGCACCCCGCTCGCCGACTCCACGACCAGCGGCTCCTGCCGGCCGGGCATCGGTCCGTAGGGGTGCCAGACGTGCCGCCGGTCCAGCGCGAGCAGGTCGTCCACGCTCAGCTTCGGCTCAGGCATTGGGCGCGAGATCCGTCCCGGCGCCCCTGCGGCGCACCGCGACCAGGTCCGTACGCGGCTCCTCGGGCCGTGCGGCGGCCGGGGCGGACCCGCAGACACCACCGCTCTCGTGCGAGCCGCAGCCCCCACCGGTGCCGTGCGAGCCGCAGCCCGCGGTCTCGTGCGCACCGCAGCCCCCGCCGGTCTCGTGCGAGCCGCAGCCGCCGCCCGCGCGGTGCTCCGGGAGCGTCACCTGGTCGGCGCCCTCCACCTCGAAGCCCGCGTCCGCGATCATCTCCAGATCGGCCCTGCCCGCCTGCCCCTCGCTGGTCAGGTAGTCGCCCAGGAAAATGGAGTTGGCCAGGTGCAGCGCGAGCGGCTGCATCGTGCGCAGATGGACCTCGCGCCCGCCCGCGATGCGCACCTCCACGTCCGGGCAGACGAACCGCACCATCGCCAGGATGCGCAGGCACCGCTGCGGGGTGAGGTGCCACTCCGTGGCCAGCGGCGTGCCCTCCATCGGGATCAGGAAGTTCACCGGCACCGAGTCCGGGTCCAGCTCGCGCAGCGCGTACACCACGTCGACCAGGTCCTCGTCGCTCTCGCCCATGCCGGCGATCAGCCCGGAGCAGGCGGACAGCCCCGCCTCGTGCGCCCGGCGGACCGTGTCCACCCGGTCGGCGTACGTGTGCGTGGTCGTGATCTCCCCGTACGTCGCCTCGGACGTGTTGAGGTTGTGGTTGTAGGCGTCCGCGCCCGCCTCGCGCAGCCGTTCGGCCTGGCCGTCGGAGAGCAGGCCCAGGCAGGCGCACACCTCGACGCCGTCGTTCTGCTCCTTGATGGTCCTGATCGTCTCCGAGACCCGGTCCACGTCCCGGTCGGTCGGGCCGCGCCCGCTGGCCACCAGGCAGACCCGCTTGGCGCCGCCGGCCACGCCCGCCGCGGCGGCCTCGGAGGCCTGGCCCGGCTTCAGCCAGGTGTACTTCAGGATCTCGGCCTTGGAGCCGAGCCGCTGGGAGCAGTAGGAGCAGTCCTCCGGGCACAGGCCGGACTTGAGGTTGACGAGATAGTTGAGTTTCACCCGTCGGCCGAACCAGTGCCGGCGCACCTTGCCGGCCGCGGCCACCACATCGAGCAGGTCGTCGTCGGAAGTCGCGAGGACGGCCAGCGCCTCCTCGCGGGTCGGCAGCTCGCGCCGCAGCCCCTTGTCCACCAGCGTGTTCAGCAGGTCCATGAGAGCCGATCCTGTCCTACGCAGGGGCCCCGGGCCAAGGAGACTTCGCACAACACCGGCGGTTCACCGTGTGGGTATCGCCACACCGTGCGACTCCACCGGTGCCGCTAGTGTCTGTTCACTGCCTACAAAACACCGGCGGCTCACCGCCACAGGACACCGGCGGCACACCCGTCCGGGGGAGGACCGACCCATGGCGTTCGGCTGGATCGACGAACAGGCGGCGCTGCGCCGCCGCGCGGGCCTGGTGCGGAGCCTGCGCCCGCGTCCGGCCGGCTCCCCGCTCCTCGACCTGGCCGGCAACGACTACCTGGGCCTGGCCCGGCACCCCGAGGTCACCCAGGCCGCCGCCGGGGCCGCGCGCGTCTGGGGCGGCGGCGCCACCGGCTCCCGGCTCGTCACCGGGACGACCGAGCTGCACACCGAGCTGGAGCGCGAACTGGCCGCGTTCTGCGGTGCCGAGGCCGCGCTGGTGTTCTCCTCCGGGTACGCGGCCAATCTGGCCGCGGTCACCGCGCTGGCCCCGCACGGCTCCCTCGTCGTCTCCGACGCGGGCAACCACGCCTCCCTGATCGACGGCTGCCGGCTGGCCCGCGGCACCACCCAGGTCGTGGCCCACGCGGACCCGCAGGCCGTGGGCAAGGCGCTGGGGACGCACGACGGACCGGCGATCGCCGTCTCCGACACGGTCTTCTCCGTCGACGGCGACGCCGCCCCGCTGGCCGCGCTGGCCGCGGTGTGCCGTGAGCACGGCGCCGGGCTGGTGGTGGACGACGCGCACGGTCTCGGGGTGCTCGGTGACGGCGGCCGGGGCGCGCCGCACGCGGCGGGACTCGCGGGCGCCGACGACGTCGTCGTCACGGTGACGCTGTCGAAGTCGCTCGGCAGCCAGGGCGGCGCGGTGCTCGGACCGGCTCGGGTGATCGACCATCTGGTCAACGCCGCCCGGACGTTCATCTTCGACACGGGCCTGGCCCCGGCCGCGGCGGGCGCGGCGCTCGCGGCGCTGCGCCTGCTGCGTCGCGAGCCCGGGCGGGCGGCCCGGGCCCGCGAGGTGGCGGCCGAACTCCACGCACGGCTCACGGCCGCGGGCTTCGATGCGGTGCGCCCCGACGCCGCGGTGGTGTCCGTGCGCGCGCCTTCCCCGGAGGGGGCCGTGCGGTGGGCGGCGGACTGCCGCGCCGCGGGCCTGGCCGTGGGCTGTTTCCGTCCGCCCTCCGTGCCCGACGGTGTGTCACGGCTGAGGCTGACGGCCCGTGCGGACCTCTCCGGGGACCAGATCGAACGCGCTGTACGGGTGATCGGCGAAACGCGGCCATGAGTCGGCGGGGCACGGCCGTGCGTCGCCCGGTGGCTGTCGTCCTGTCCTAGCGGGTGCGCAGGCCGGTGGTGAACTCCGTCCAGCTCTCGGGGGAGAAGAGCAGCGCGGGTCCGGCCGGGTCCTTGGAGTCGCGCACGGCGAGCAGTCCGGCCCAGGGGCCGGCCGCCGGCCGGGCGGTCTCCACGCAGTTGTTGGCTCCGGTGCTGTAGCTGCTGCGCAGCCACCGCACGCCGTGCAGTCGGGTACTGGAGGTGACGTTCCTGGGCAGTGCGGTCATGGTGGCCTCCTTACGCGCCGGCCGCTGTCGCGGCGATGTAATCCAACGAGTCGTCGGGCGAAAGGGCGTGATTGCGAAGGGCGTTGAAGGCCTCGGTGTAGGCCTCTAGGTCTTCTTTCCGTTCGAGATGAAGGCTACGCGTCAAGTGGTCGAGAACAACCACGTCCAGATCAGAAGTGCTCGAAA
Source organism: Streptomyces sp. NPDC031049 (assembly GCF_055571015.1). Taxonomy (NCBI): domain Bacteria; kingdom Bacillati; phylum Actinomycetota; class Actinomycetes; order Kitasatosporales; family Streptomycetaceae; genus Streptomyces; species Streptomyces sp. NPDC031049. The sequence continues at coordinate 131,968 of NZ_JBVIGC010000011.1, read as the reverse complement.
ATGAGAAGATTACGAAAGGTCCGGTGACGCCGATGTGCGCCCCGGCGGCGAACGGGAGCACTTGAAGCCGCACATGGGGCAGCCGGGCCGCCGCCACCAGCCGCTGCAACTGGCGGGCCATCACACCGGGTCCGCCGACCTCGCGGCGCAGCACCGCCTCGTCCAGCACGGCGTCCAGCCGCAGCGGCGGGTCCTCCCGCAGCACCACCTGACGGGCCAGCCGCACCTCCACCAGGGCGTCCAGCCGCTCCTCCGGCAGTCCGTCCACGGCGGCCCGCGTCACCGCGCGGGCGTACTCCGGTGTCTGGAGGAGCCCCGGCACGACCGTCGTCTCCAGGGTGCGCATGGCGCTCGCCTGGGACTCCAGGCTGATGAAGTCCCGATAGGTGGGCGGCAGCACCCCGCGGTAGGCGTGCCACCAGTCGTGCCGGCCGCCGTCCCCGCCGTCTCCCGCGAGCATCAGCAGCAGCTCCCGCAACTGGGCGTCGGTCACGCCGTAGGCGTCCAGCAGTAACCGCACATCGGCCGGTTTCGTCCCGCTGGTGCCGGTCTCGATCCGGCTCACCTTCGACTGGTGCCAGCCCACCAGCCGCGCCGCCTCACCGCTGGTGATGCCGGCCGAGGTGCGCAGCGCACGCAGCTCGGCACCCAGCTTCCGGCGGCGCACCACGGGACCGTGCTGCATGGGCCACTCCTCTACTCCTGATGAGCCGCCCAAATACGGTCTGCCGTCGCAGAGTTCACCGCTTCGAGCGACAGATATATGCATATCTTGGCGGATCGCCACCCTTCACCGGTGTGGTGATGGCAGTCTGGCGGGCGAAGCACCAGTCCGGGACCGTACTCGAACCATCCGCTCCGTGTCGGACTCCGGTCCCGTGGGAAAGGGGCGACGTCGCCATGGCAGACCATCTGGAAGCATCCGTCACTCTGCCGAGCGATCCCGCCTCGGTCTCCGCCGCCCGCACCTACGTGGTGGGAACCCTGGCGGAGTGGGGTCTGCCCGCGGACACGGACGTGTCCGACACCATCCGGCTCATCGTGTCCGAGCTGGCCACCAACGCCGTCCAGCACACGCTGGGGCAGTCGCCGACCTTCACGGTCGACCTCGCGCTCGACCGTGACGAGCGGCTGCGCGTCGGCGTCACCGACAGCCACCCCCGCTTCCCCAAACGGCTGCCGGCCGCCGTCCAGCAGGACAACGGCCGGGGCATGGTGATCATCCGCTGGTTGACGGCGGAGTGCGGCGGCAAGCTGCGGATCAGGCCCACGCGGGAGGGCGGCAAGACCATCTCCATCGAGCTGCCCTGGACGGGACCGGGCCGCGCGCCCGAGGGGGTGACCGGTGGCGTGAGTGACCGTCACCCCCTCGGGCGGCGGCAGGTCACTTGACGCGTCCGTACCAGACGCTCTTGCTCCAGATCTTCTGCAGCCGCACCACGTCCCCGGTCTTCGGGGCGTGCCAGATCCTGCCCTTCCCGGCGTAGATCCCGACGTGGTACACGCTCCGGCCCGAGTGGAAGAAGACCAGGTCCCCGGCCTTGCGGTTCTTCGCGGAGATGTGGCGGGTCTTGTTGTACTGCTGGGCGGCGGTGCGTGGCAGCTTCTTGCCGGCCTTCTTGAACGAGTAGAGCGTCAGCCCTGAGCAGTCGAACCGGTGGGGCCCGGTGGCCCCGTACTGGTACGGGGAGCCCTTCTTGGAGGCCGCCACGTTCAGCGCCTTGGTGGCGTGGCTCGCGGCGGCGGCCTCGGAGGCGGCGCCGGGGACCACGAGGGAGCCGCCGACGGCGGCGAGGGTGAGGGCCGAGGCCGTACCGGCCCGGGCCATGAGAGACGGGACACGATTGAGCGCGGTCATGCGCAACCCTTCGTCAGCCGCCTGTGAAGGATGACCTGTCGGATTCGGGCTGGCGAAGTTGCCCGGCCGCATGACTGCGGCTTCACCCCAAGGGCTGCTCGGTCCGGCACCTCCACCACGGAGGCGGCCGTTCCGGCGACCCGTCGTGCTCGGGTCCTCCACTCCTGCCGATCCACTCCTGTCGACCGGTCGTCCGGACGGCGGCAGGACTCGGCGTCCGCCCGGACCGCCCCACCGCTGCGGCGGGGGCTTGTCGTCAGTCCGGATCTTGCTCCACCGAAGTCGGAAAATCCCAACGGAACCGGGGATATGTGTTGTTACTCACCGCTCGCCCGTTCGGGTGGACGCCGGGGCGGTCGCAGTGGTGGCGGGGTCCCCGAGGACCGCTCGACCAGCAACGAAGGGGCCGGCGCCGACGCTTGGCCGGGCGGGGGACGCAACCCGGATGCCCCGGAAAAACTAGATATTTCTACGCCGAAAGAGGGTCAGCCGTTTGGTCCGTTTCGTCGCTGCCGCGGGGCGCCCCGGCCCACGGGACCCGAGGATGCGTCAACTGCCGCTCTCCGGGGGCAGGGCGACCCGTTGGGGCGTCGGCGGCTCACCTCGTGCCCGGGGCGGGGCGCACGCCCGGGCGGCCGGTCCACGATGTGGTCCACCAGGCCGTACTCCAGCGCCTGTCGGGCGTCGAGGACCGTGTCCCTCTCGAGGTCCGCGCGCACCTGCTCAAGGGTGCGGCCGGTATGCCGTACGAGCATCTCCTCCAGCCGGGCGCGGACCCGCGTCAACTCGTCGGCCCGGATGGCGATGTCGCTCGCCCGGCCCTCCAGCGGTGCGGTGACCGCGGGCTGTCGCAGCACCACGCGCGCGCCCGGGAGCACGGCCCGCTTTCCCGGCGTGCCCGCGGCGAGCAGCACGGCCGCGCAGGACTCGGCCGGCCCAGGCACGTGGTCTCCAACGGTCCGCCGGCAAGCCGACGGTGTGGAGACCGGCTCAGCGGCCCGCGGGCGGCTCGTGCAGCCCGAACCACGAGCCCTGGTCGTCCCGGCAGAGCGTGAAGCGGCCGAACCGCGCCTCCGACGCGGCGTCCTCCTCGCCCTCCTCGCCCACGTCCTGCACCGACCCGCCCAGCTCGCGCACCCTCGCCACGGCGGCGTCCAGGTCGTCGACCCGGAAGAAGAGACAGGGGGACGCCGCGGGGTCGCCGCCGTGCATCCCGCCCGGAAGTCCGGTGGTGCCGATGGAGAAGCCGCGGCCCGCGGGGCCCGGCTCCAGGTCCCAGCCGAACAGCGCGCCGTAGAAGGCGCGCCCCCGCTCGGGGTCCGCCACACCCAGTTCGAAGAACGACGGTTCGCCTGCCATGGGGACCTCCTGAGCCCGCCGGTGTGCCGCCCGCACCCCGGGTTCCATGGTCCTGCGCGGGGCCGTCCGGCGCAGCCGGGCCGCCACGACCGCCGCCGTAAGCCGGTCACATGGCCTACGGGATTCCGGTGACGCAAGCCGGGGCTGAACTCGCCGAGCTGATCAACCGCGTGGTGTACGGCGGTGAACGCGTCGTCGTGACGCGGCACGGCAAGCCTCTCGTCGCCCTCGTCTCCGCCGCCGACCTCCAGCGCCTGGAGGCACTGCCCGAGTCCTCCGACGACCAGGTCGTCACCTCGGCCTCCCGGCTCGGGGACGCTCCCGCCGCTCCCGCCGCCCCTGGTGAGCGCCCCCGGCAGCGCTTCGGCATCGCGGCGGAGCACCGGGGGCCGGACCCCACCTGACCTCGCCCGCAGGCACCGGCGGCCCCGAGTTCCCTCCGGGGCGGTGGGCGTAGAGCGGCTCGTACGTTGGCCGGGCCCGCACCGGCGGCCGTGCCCGCGCCGACGGCTGTGTCGGTGCGGGCGGGTGTGCCGGTGCCGACGCTCCTGTCGGCGCGGGCGGCCGTGCCGGTGCGGCGGCTGTGCCCGTGCCGGCGGGTGTGCTGGCGGCTGTGGGCGTGCCGGTGGCGCCGGCGCAGGCAGTGGCCCCGGCCCTGGCGGTGGCCAGGTCGGGGCCATGACGGGACCGGGTCCGTGACGGGACGGGGGCGGCGTCGGGGCCGTGGGCCGGGCGCCGGGGTCAGCCCGCGGGGGCCGGCTCCCGTTCCCCGGCCGCGGGGACCGTACGGCGCGTCCGGCCGCGGAGCGCCTCGCCCAGCAGCACCGCGCCCAGACCCAGCAGCGCCCACCAGGCCAGGGTGAGCGCCGGTCCGGTGGCCGCCGCGCCGTCGAAGAACGACACCGAGCGCAGCAGCTGCACACCCGCGCCCGGCGGCAGCCACTGGCCGACCGTCCCCACCGGCTCGGGCAGCAGCTCCGGCGCCGAGGCCGCGCCGGAGAACGGGTTGCCCAGCAGCATCACCAGGAACGCGCCCAGCCCGACACCGGGCCGCCCCAGCAGCGCCCCGAGGCCGGCCACCGCCCCGGCGGCGGCCAGCGTCGCCAGCCCGAGCACCCCGGCCACGGCCCACCAGCTTCCGCCGAGCGCCTCCAGCCAGCCGTGCGCGATCGCGGCGGCGACCACTCCGACCAGGGCGGCGGCGCCGGTGAGCACGGCCACCGCGCGCACCCCGCGCAGCCCCAGCAACGTCACCCCGGCGCCGGTGGCGATCCCGGCCAGGGCGAGCGGCAGCACGCTCGCGCTCAGGGCGGCGCCCCGCGGGTCCGACGCGGGGGCGGCCACCACGTCGACCGTCCGCACCTCGGTGCCGGCGCCGGCCGCCTGCTCCGCCACGGCCTGCTGGAGCAGCTGGGCGACGGCGGGGCTCGCCGCGGACGCGGTGAGCAGCTTCGGGCCCTGATCGGTGACGACGACCGCGCCGTACACCGTCCGGTCCTCGACGGCGTCACGGGCGGCGGCCTCGTCGGCGTAGCGGTGGACCTCGAAGGCGCCCTCCCGCTCGCCGAGCCGCTGCTCCACCTGGGCGACGGCGGTGGCCGGACCCGCCACGCCGAGCGGCAGGTCCCGGGGTGCGGTCCGGACGGCGGGCCACGCGAAGGCCCACAGCGCCAGGGCGACCAGCGCCGGGACCAGGAGGAGGACGACACCGACGGCGCGACGACCGGGGACGGGCGACGCCGACGGCGACCGAGCGGCCTGCGGTGACGGGGAGGCCGACGGCGAGGGAGAAGGGGGCGGTGACGGGGGCATGGCGTGCTCCTCCGCTAAAAAGAAGGATCGTTCGTTTTGGGTGACTCCACCGTCCTGCGTCTCCGGCTCCTTGTCAAGAAGGAACGTTCGTTTTAAGTTGTGGCCATGGCCCGTGTATCCCAGGAACACCTCGACGCCCGCCGCCGGCAGATCCTCGACGGCGCGGCCCTGTGCTTCGCGCGCAACGGCTTCCATGCCACGTCGATGCAGGACGTGCTCCAGGAGACGGGGCTGTCCGCGGGTGCCGTCTACCGCTACTTCAAGGGCAAGGACGAGCTGATCGCCGCGATCGTGACCGAAGTCCTCGGCGTGGTGCGGGACATGTACGAGCGTGCCGCCGGCGAGAGCCCGCCGCCCACCCCCGACGTCCTCATCGCCCGGACCCTGACGCACATGAGGGAGTCGCGGCCGGTCACCCTGGAGAGCGGCGAGTGGATGTTCCCGCGCCTGATGATGCAGGTCTGGGTCGAGACGGTGCGCAATCCGGAGCTGGCGGCCCTGCTGGAGGAGGGCTTCCGCACGGTCCGCGCGGCCTGGGTCAAGGTCGCCGAGAGCTACCGGGAGGCCGGGCTGATGCCCGCCGGCTCCGACCCCGACGCCCTGGCCCGGGCGATGATCGCCCTCGTGCAGGGCTACGCCGTCCAGACCGTCCTGTTCGGCGAGCCGGCGGAGAGCGTGCTCCGCGATGGTCTGCGGGCGCTCATGAGCGTACAAAGAACGGATCAAGAAGGAGCCCGGGGCAACTGAAATGGATCTTCGCCGGGTTAACGTGACCGAAACCAGGCGCGACTAGCCTGCCGACCCGGCCACCTGCGCGTTCACTGTCGTCCGTGGCCGCGGCAACCGGGCCCGCACGGCCCGGAGCGACGACTGTGAGGTGGCACGTGCAACTGACCCCGCACGAACAGGAACGGCTGCTGATCCATGTGGCGGCCGACGTGGCCGAGAAGCGCCGCGCCCGCGGCGTGCGGCTCAACCACCCCGAGGCCGTCGCCCTCATCACCTCGCACATCCTCGAAGGCGCCCGGGACGGCCGCACCGTCACCGAGTTGATGTCCTCCGGCCGCACGCTGCTCACCCGCGACGACGTCATGGACGGCGTCCCGGAGATGATCCGCGACGTCCAGGTCGAGGCGACCTTCCCCGACGGCACCAAGCTCGTCACCGTCCACGATCCGATCGTCTGAGAGGCCCGTGCCGTGATCCCCGGAGAGATCCTTCACGCCGACGGGCCGATCGTCTGCAACGAGGGCCGCGACGTCACCCGGCTGACCGTCCTCAACGCCGCCGACCGGCCCGTCCAGGTCGGCTCCCACTACCACTTCGCCGAGGCCAACCCCGGCCTGGAGTTCGACCGCGCCGCGGCGCGCGGCAAGCGGCTCAACGTCGCCGCCGGCACGGCCGTACGCTTCGAGCCCGGCATCCCCGTCGAGGTCGAACTGGTCCCCGTGGCCGGAGCGCGCGTCGTGCCGGGACTGCGTGGCGAGACCGGAGGTGCCCTCGATGCCTGAACTCTCCCGCGCCGCCTACGCCGACCTGTTCGGCCCCACCACCGGCGACCGCGTCCGGCTCGCCGACACCGACCTGCTCGTCGAGATCGAGGAGGACCTCGCCGGCGGGCCCGGACGCGCCGGTGAGGAGGCCGTGTTCGGCGGCGGCAAGGTCATCCGGGAGTCGATGGGCCAGTCCCGCGCCACCCGGGCCGACGGCACCCCGGACACCGTCGTCACCGGCGTGGTGATCGTCGACCACTGGGGCGTCGTCAAGGCCGACGTCGGCATCCGCGACGGCCGGATCACCGGCATCGGCAAGGCCGGCAACCCCGACACCATGGACGGCGTCCACCCCGACCTGGTCATCGGACCGGAGACCGAGGTCATCGCCGGCAACGGGCGGATCCTGACCGCCGGGGCCGTCGACGCGCACGTCCACTTCATCTGCCCGCAGATCGCCGACGAGGCGCTGGCCTCCGGCGTCACCACGCTGGTCGGCGGCGGCACGGGACCCGCCGAGGGCTCGAAGGCCACCACCGTCACCCCGGGCCCCTGGCACCTGGCCCGGATGCTGGAGGCGATGGAGGCCCACCCCGTCAACATCGGCCTGCTCGGCAAGGGCAACACCGTCTCGCACGAGGCGATGCTCTCCCAGATCCGCGGCGGCGCCGTGGGCCTGAAGATCCACGAGGACTGGGGCGCGACCCCGGCCGCCATCGACGCGGCCCTCACCGTCGCCGACCGCACCGGCGTCCAGGTCGCGATCCACACGGACACCCTCAACGAGGCCGGGTTCGTGGGCGACACGCTCGCCGCGATCGGCGGACGCGGCATCCACGCCTACCACACCGAGGGAGCGGGCGGCGGCCACGCCCCCGACATCATGACCGTGGTCTCCGAGGCGCACGTGCTGCCCAGCTCCACCAACCCGACCCGGCCGTTCACCGTCAACACCGTCGAGGAGCACCTCGACATGCTGATGGTCTGCCACCACCTCAATCCGGCGGTGCCCGAGGACCTGGCCTTCGCCGAGTCCCGCATCCGGCCCTCCACGATCGGCGCCGAGGACGTGCTGCACGACCTGGGCGCGATCTCGATCATCTCCTCCGACTCCCAGGCCATGGGCCGGGTCGGCGAGGTGATCATGCGGACCTGGCAGACGGCCCATGTGATGAAGCGGCGGCGCGGCGCGCTGCCCGGCGACGGCCGCGCGGACAACCGGCGCGTCCGCCGCTATGTCGCCAAATACACGATCAACCCGGCCCTCGCGCAGGGCCTCGCCCGCGAGATCGGCTCCGTCGAGACCGGCAAGCTCGCCGACCTGGTGCTGTGGGAACCGGCGTTCTTCGGCGTCAAGCCGCTGCTCGTCCTCAAGGGCGGGCAGATCGCGTACGCGCAGATGGGCGACGCCAACGCCTCCATCCCGACGCCGCAGCCGATCCTGCCGCGGCCGATGTACGGGGCGATCGGCCGGGCGCCGGCCGCCAACTCGGTCAACTTCGTCGCCGGCGCGGCGATCGAGGACGGGCTCGCCGAGCGGCTGCCGCTCGGCAAGCGCTATGTACCGATCGCGTCCACCCGCGCCGTCACCAAGGCCGACATGCGGGAGAACGACGCGCGGCCCGACGTGCGGATCGACCCCGACAGCTTCGCCGTGCACATCGACGGCGAGCTGGTGGAGGCGGAGCCCGCCACGGAACTTCCGATGGCCCAGCGCTACTTCCTCTTCTGATGTCACGGGCGACGCTGCTGGTCCTGGCCGACGGGCGCTTCCCCGCCGGCGGGCACGCGCACTCCGGCGGGGTCGAGGCGGCCGTGCGGGCCGGGCGGGTCACCGACGCGGCGAGCCTCGCGGAGTTCTGCCGGGGCCGGCTGCACACGACGGGACTGGTGTCGGCCTCGCTCGCCGCGAGCGCCGCTCTCGGCGTCGACCCGGGGGAGCTGGACGCGGCGGCGGACGCACGGACGCCGTCGCCCGCGCTGCGGGTCGCCGCGCGGCGGCTCGGGCGGCAGCTGGCACGCGCCGCGCGGGCGGTCTGGCCGTCCGCTGAACTCGACGCCCTGGCCCGTCGGTTCCCCAAGGGCGCGCACCAGCCGGTGGTGCTCGGGGTGACGGCCCGCGGTGCCGGGCTGGGCCCCGAGGACGCCGCGTACTGCGCGGCCTACGAGAGCGTGGGCGGGCCCGCGACGGCGGCGGTGCGGCTGCTGAGTCTGGACCCGTTCGCCGCGACGGGGGTGCTGGCGCGGCTGGCGGCCGAGACGGACCGGGTGGCCGGCCGGGCGGTGGAGGCGGGTCGGGAGTGCGCGGCCGGCGGGGTCGACGCGCTGCCCTCCGCGTCCGCGCCGCTGCTGGAGATCGCGGCGGAGGGGCATGCGGGGTGGGGTGTGCGGTTGTTCGCGTCGTAGCCTCCTCGCCCCCGCCGCCCCTTCCCGTCCCGAACCCGGGGGCTGCCGCCCCCGGATCCCCGCCTCGGCCTGGACGGCCTCGTCCTCGAGCGCCGGACGGGCTGAATTCACCAGGTCAGTCGATCAGGAGCCGTTCCATGCACCTCGACCACGCCCACTCCGCCCCCGCCGCCCTCAGCGCCGACGCCCGGCGGCCCGACGGGAGCCGGCGGGCTCTGCGGATCGGGCTCGGCGGGCCCGTCGGGTCCGGGAAGACCGCGACCGTCGCCGCCCTGTGCCGGGCGCTGCGCGAGGAGTTGTCGCTCGCCGTCGTGACCAACGACATCTACACCCGGGAGGACGCCGAGTTCCTGCTCCGCGAGGCCGTGCTGCCGCCCGAGCGGATCGCCGCCGTGGAGACGGGGGCCTGCCCGCACACCGCCATCCGCGACGACATCTCCGCCAACCTGGAGGCCGTCGAGGACCTGGAGGAGGAGGTCGGGCCGCTGGACCTGATCCTGGTGGAGTCCGGCGGCGACAACCTCACCGCCACCTTCTCCAAGGGCCTCGTCGACGCGCAGATCTTCGTCATCGACGTGGCCGGCGGCGACGACATCCCGCGCAAGGGCGGACCCGGCGTCACCACCGCCGACCTCCTCGTCGTCAACAAGACCGACCTCGCGCCCCACGTCGGCTCGGACCTCGGGCGGATGGCCGCCGACGCCAAGGCGCAGCGTGGTGAACTGCCGGTCGTGCTCCAGTCGCTGCGGGCCGGAAGCGGGGTGCGGGACGTCGCCGACTGGGTGCGGGAGCGCCTCGCGGTGTGGGCGTCGGCATGAGCACTCCGGGCGGCGTGCGGGCGACGGCGCGGATCGTCGCCCGCGGTGACGGGCGGGGCGGTACGTCGCTGCCCGTGCTGGAGGGCCAGGGGCCGCTCGCGGTCCGGCGGACCCGGGGGAGCGGCGCCGAGGCCCGGGTGATGCTGGTCGGCGCCATGAGCGGGCCGCTCGGCGGCGACCGCCTCGCCGTCGAGGTGGACGTCGCCGAGGGCGCCCGGCTGCGCGTCGGGTCGGCCGCCGCCACCATCGCGCTGCCCGGCCCGCGCAAGGGCGAGGCCCGCCACGACGTCCGGATCGGCGTCGCCGACGGAGGCGAACTGCACTGGACACCCGAGCAGTTGATCTCCACGGGCGACAGCGAGCTGTACACCACCACACGCGTCGACCTCGCCGCCACAGCCCGGCTCGTGCTGCGCGAGGAACAGGTGCTCGGCCGGGCCGGCGAGCGGCCGGGGCGGCTCGGCAGCCGGCTTTCCGTACGGATCGCCGGGCGGTGCGTGCTCGACCAGGAACTGGCCCTCGGCCCCGGGGCGCCGGGCGGCTGGGACGGCCCGGCCGGGCTGGCGGGACACCGAGCCGTCGGCCAACTGGTCGTCGTACGCCCGGAGTTCGGCACCGCACCGCCCGCGGCACACGTCCTGGGGGAGGGCGCTGCGGTGCTGCCGCTGGCCGGACCGGCCGCCCTGGTGACGGCCGTGGCGCCGGACGCGCTGCGGCTGCGGCGGCTGCTGGACGAGGGGCTGGCCCGACTCGACGGGCACCACTCCGGCTGACGGCCGTGCGGCACCGTCGTCCACACCGTCGTCCGCACCGCACCGCCGTGACGTGACCTGCGCGCCGCATGCCACGCCGAAGCCGCGACCACGGCGGAAGGCGGGCCGCCGTACGTTTCCCCGCCCCCGCCATCGCTCCCGCCCCTGCCATCGCTCCCGCCTTCGTCTTCGTTGTCGGCGGATCAGCGCAGCGGCAGCCGCGGGAAGCGGCGCCCCGCCGCCGCCCGTTCCGCCTCCTCGGCCTTGACGACGGCCGCGTACCGGTCCACGTACTCCTGCCCGGACAGCTCCAGGATCGCGTACATGATCTCGTCGGTGACGGCGCGCAGCACCGCCTTCTCGTGCTCCATGCCGGCATAGCGGGAGAAGTCCAGGGGCTCCCCGAAACGGATCACCACGGGGTGCAGGCGCGGGACCACCTTGCCCGGCGGCTGTGCCTCGAAGGTGCCGATCATCGCGCAGGGCACGACCGGCACGCCCGCCTTCAGCGCCATCACCGCCACGCCGACCTTGCCCTTGTACAGCCGCCCGTCGTGCGAGCGGGTCCCCTCCGGGTAGATGCCGAGCAGCTCGCCCCGGCCCAGCACGCCGAGGCCCTCCCTGATCGCGGCCCGCCCCGCGTCCTTGCCGGAGCGGTCGACGGGGATCTGCCCGGCGCTGCGGAAGAAGAACGCCGTGAGCCGCCCCTTGAGGCCGGGACCGGTGAAGTACTCCGCCTTGGCGAGAAAGGTGATCCGGCGCCTGAGCACCGCGGGCATGAGGAAGTGGTCCGAGAACGACAGGTGGTTGCCGGCCACGATCGCCGGGCCCGAGGACGGAACGTGGCCCAGCCCCTCGATCCGCGGCCGGAAGACCAGGCGCAGCAGCGGGCCCAGCAGCACGTACTTGAGCAGGTAGTAGAACATGGCGCGCCCCTCACTCCGCCGTGGTCCCCGTGCACCCGCGGCCCTGAGCGACCGCGCTCTGGGGGCAGGCTAATGCCGGTGCCCCAGGACGTCACCGGCACCGGCCCGGCCAGGCGCGGGACCCTCAGAACCTCGGGACCGGAGTCTGCGACTCCACGAGTTCCGCCGCCTCCTCCTCGGTCTGCACCGAGGGCGGGGAGCCCGCCAGCGGCTGCTGCGCGGTCTCCTTCATACAGGCCACCGCGACGACCCCGACCAGGGCCGCGGCCATCGCGTAGTACGCCGGCATCATGTCCGAGCCGGTCGCGCTGATCAGGGCGGTGATGACCAGCGGGGTGGTGCCGCCGAACAGCGACGCCGACAGGTTGTAGCCGACCGACAGGGACCCGTAGCGCACCGCGGTCGGGAACATGGCCGGCAGCGACGCCGACATGGTCCCGAGCAGGCAGACCAGGGACAGACCGAGCATCAGCATGCCGGCCGAGACGGCGAGCAGGCTGCCCTGCTGCACCAGCACGAACGCCGGGACGGACAGCACGAAGAAGCCCAGCATCCCGGTCATCAGCAGCGGCTTGCGGCCGTACCGGTCGGAGAGCCGGCCGATCTGGTTGATGACCAGCATCAGCACCACCATCGTGGCCACCAGGATCAGCAGACCGTGCGTCTCCGAGTAGTGCAGCTCGTCCGAGAGGTACGTCGGCATGTACGACAGCAGCATGTAGTCGGTGATGTTGTACGCGCCGACCAGCGCGATGCACAGCAGCAGCGTGCGCCACTGCTCCCGGAAGATCCTCGCCAGGTCGCCCCGGGCGGTGGTCTCCACCGTGTCCGCGGCCTCCGAGACGTGGACGTTGCCCTCCTCCAGCTTCAGATAGGCGGGGGTGTCGTCCAGCTTCAGCCGCAGGTAGATACCGATGAGGCCCAGCGGCCCCGCGACCAGGAACGGGACGCGCCAGCCCCAGGCGTCCATCGTGTCCTGCCCGAGCCAGGCGGTCAGCGCCGTCACCAGACCGGCCGCGCCCGTGTAGCCGGCGAGCGTCCCCAGCTCCAGGAAGCTGCCGAAGAAGCCGCGCCGCTTGTCCGGGGCGTACTCCGCGATGAACGTGGACGCGCCGCCGTACTCGCCGCCGGTGGAGAAGCCCTGGAGCAGCCGGAAGGCGATCAGGAGCACCGGGGCCCAGAAGCCGATGGTGGCGTAGCTCGGGATCAGCCCGATCGAGGCCGTGCCGACCGCCATGAGGATCATCGTCAGCGCCAGGACCTTCTTGCGGCCGATCTTGTCGCCCATGGGCCCGAAGACCATGCCGCCGAGCGGCCGGACCAGGAAGGCCACGGCGAAGGTGGCGAACGACGACAGCAACTGCGCCGTCTCGTTCCCGGACGGGAAGAAGACCCGGCCGAGGGTGCCGGCCAGATAGGCGTAGATGCCGAAGTCGAACCACTCCATGGCGTTGCCGAGAGAGGCCGCCTTCACCGCGCGCTTGACCGCCCGCTCGTCCGTCACCGTGATGTCCGACCGGCGGAGGCGGGGGTTCTGCCGGCGCTTGATGGCGCGGAAGAGCAGCGGATGGCGCTTGATCGCTGCGGAGTCGGGCACGGGCCCGTTGTCGCTGGGGGACGTGGCTGCGTTCCTTTCCGGGGGCATAGCGCTCCAAACGGAACTTATGCTCGTTCATCAGCTTTCCAACAGCATCTGCCACAAAATGCAGGGTTCACTCATAGGGCTCAGCGATCGGCCGGCCGATGTGTACGCTCGGGAGCATGCGGATCTCCGTCTCGTCCGACATGGACGAACCCGTGGCCCGCCTGCTCGTCGAGGAACTGCGCGGACGGGGCCACGAGGTGCGCACGCACGGCGCCCTGCGTCCCGGGGCGGACCCCCAGTGGGCGGTCTGCTCCGAACGGGCGGCACGCGACGTCGCCGAGGGTGCGGCCGACCAGGCGGTGGTGTGCTGCTGGACCGGCACCGGCGCGTCGATCGCCGCGAACAAGGTGCCCGGCGTCCGGGCGGCGCTGTGCGCGGACGCGTACACGGCGGACGGGGCCCGCCGCTGGAACGACGCCAACGTCCTGGCGCTCAGCCTGCGGACCACGTCCGGGCCGCTGCTCACGGAGATCCTCGACGCCTGGTTCGCCGGCGAGCCCGGCACCGACGCCGAGGACCGGGGGAACGTCGCACACGTCGAACGGCTCGACCGGGAGGGCCGAGCCGTTCGGTGATGTGCGTTCGGTGGTGCGCGGCCGGGGACGGCTGTCCGTGAGCCGCCCGTCCCCGGGCTCCCGCCTCAGGCGGTGAGCACCTTCTCCAGCGTCCCCAGCGCCTCCCGCAGCTCCTCCTCGGTGATGGTCAGCGGCGGGGCGATCCGGATCGTCGAGCCGTGGGTGTCCTTGACCAGGACGCCCTCCCGCATCAGGCGCTCGCTCACCTCACGGCCGGTGCCGAGCGCCGGGTCCACGTCGACGCCGGCCCACAGCCCGCGCGCCCGGAAGCCGACGACACCCTTGCCGGTCAGCGCGGCCAGCCCGTCGCGCAGCACCGCGCCCAGCTCGTCCGCCCGGCGCTGGAACTCGCCGGTCTCCAGCAGCTCCACCACGGCGGTGCCGACGGCGGCGGCCAGCGGATTGCCGCCGAACGTGGAGCCGTGCTCGCCCGGATGCAGCACGCCGAGCACCTCCCGGCTGCCGACCACCGCCGACACCGGGACGATGCCGCCGCCCAGCGCCTTGCCGAGCAGCACCACGTCCGGCACCACCGACTCGTGCTCGACGGCCAGGGTGCGCCCGGTGCGGCCCAGGCCCGACTGGACCTCGTCCGCGACGAACAGACAGCCCGCGCGCCGGGTCAGCTCCCGCACGCCCGCCAGATAGCCGTCGTCGGGGACGATCACCCCGGCCTCGCCCTGGATCGGCTCGATCAGCACGGCCGCCGTCGTCTCGTCGACCGCCTCCTCGAGCGCCGCCAGGTCGTTGTACGGCACGATCCGGAAACCGGGCGCGAAGGGGCCGAAGCCCCGCCGGGCTACCTCGTCGGTGGAGAAGCCGACGATCGTCGTCGTGCGGCCGTGGAAGTTGTCGGCGGCGACCACGATCGTCGCCCGGTCCTCCGGCACGCCCTTGACGTCGTACGCCCACTTGCGGGCCACCTTGATGCCGCTCTCCACCGCCTCGGCGCCGGTGTTCATCGGCAGCACCATCTCCGTGCCGGTCAGCGCCGCCAGGCGCTCGGCGAAGCCCGCCAGGCGGTCGTTGTGGAAGGCGCGCGAGGTCAGCGTCAGCCGGTCCAGCTGGCGGTGCGCGGCCTCGATCAGCGCCGGGTGGCGGTGACCGAAGTTGAGGGCCGAGTAGCCGGCCAGCATGTCGAGATAGCGGCGGCCCTCGACGTCCTCCACCCAGGCGCCCTCCGCCCGGGCGACGACCACGGGCAGCGGGTGGTAGTTGTGCGCGAGGACGGGCTCCTCGGCCCGGATCAGCTCCGCCGAGCTGCGGGTACGGGCGGGTGCGGTCATGAGCGGGTCTCCCGGATCTCCTGGGTGCAGCACTTGATGCCGCCGCCGGCCTTGTGGAACTCGGACAGGTCGACGGGGACGGGGACGTAGCCGCGGTCGGCCAGCTGGGCCGCCAGGCCCGTCGCCCCCGGTGAGATGAACACGTGACGGCCGTCGGAGACGGAGTTCAGCCCGAAGGCCATGGCGTCCTCCCGGGTGGCGATCACCGCGTCCGGATACAGCCGGGCCAGCACCTCGCGGCTGCCCGGCGAGAACGCGTCGGGGTGGTACGCCACATTGTCCTCGTCGAGCACGAAGAGTGCCGTGTCCAAGTGGTAGAAGTACGGGTCCACCAGCGTCAGGGAGATCACCGGCACGCCGAAGAACTCCTGCGCCTCCCGGTGCGCCTGCGGGGTGGTGCGAAAGCCCGTACCGGCGAGGATCCATCGCCCGGCCGGGACCAGGTCGCCCTCGCCCTCGCACACGGACTCCGGATGGTGGACGTCGAAGCCCTGGCCCTTGAACCACGCCTCGTAGGGCACGGACTCGGGGCGGCGTTCGGGCGCGTGGAAGAGGGAGCCGAGGACCCGGCCCTCGACGACGACCGCCGCGTTGGCGGCGAAGACCATGTCGGGCAGGCCGGGCACCGGCTTGACGCTCTCGACGGTGTGGCCGTGGGCGCGGTAGGCGTCGACCAGCGCCTGCCACTGGTCCAGGGCGCGGATGACGTCGACCGGTCGGTCGGGACGCATCCACGGGTTGATCGCGTACTGCACGGCGAAGTGTCTGGGTTCGCAGACCAGGAAGCGCCGCCGGCGCGGCACACGGGAGTCGGTCACAGAGGGGTTCCTCCGCTTCACTCACGATTGGTGACTGGGGGGTGACACCACGGTAGGAACCGACGCCGACGGGCGACAAGCACGAAGAGCTGCGTGTTCACGCAGGATCGCTGCGTCGTCGAACCGTTCAGCGCATGTCTGCTGCGTCGTCGGGGGCGCCTTCCGGGGCGGGGTGACGGGCACCCGCGTCCGGACTGTCCGGGATCAGGTGGGACAGCACCATCACGCTGATCGTCTTGCGGATGAACGGCTCCGCACGGATGCGTTCCAGCACCTCCTCGAAGTGCTCCACGTCCCGCGCCCGCACGTGCAGCAGGGCGTCCGCGCCGCCCGTCACCGTCATCGCCGCGGCGATCTCCGGGTGGTTGCGCACCACCTCGGCCAGCCGCCGCGGCGGCGCCGCCCCCTCGCAGTACACCTCCACATAGGCCTCGGTGCGCCAGCCCAGCGCCGACGGCTTCACCGTCGCGGTGAACCCGGTGATCACCCCGGTCTCCCGCAGCCGGTCCACGCGGCGCTTGACCGCCGTCGCGGACAACCCCACGTCAGCGCCGATCTCGGCGAAGGACGTCCTGGCGTTCGCCATCAACGCGGTGATGATCTTGCGGTCGAGTTCGTCGAACGGCGCGGGCCTGCTGCTCATGCGGGCACTGTATCCAGCGGATACGTCCGCACCGGGCACGTGTGCAGGCGCGCGGATCGCCCCTACACTCCACGTTCATGCTGCGCGCCCTGGCTGTCGACGACGAACGCCCCTCGCTCGAGGAACTGCTGTACCTGCTCCACGCGGACCCGCGGATCACCGCCGCCGAGGGCGCCGGCGACGCCACCGAGGCGCTGCGCCGCATCAACCGCGCGCTGGAGTCCGGCCCGGACGGCCCCGAGGCCATCGACGTCGTCTTCCTCGACATCCAGATGCCCGGCCTCGACGGGCTCGACCTCGCCCGGCTGCTCACCGGGTTCGCCCGGCCGCCGCTGGTCGTGTTCGTCACCGCGCACGAGGACTTCGCCGTCCAGGCCTTCGACCTCAAGGCCGTCGACTACGTGCTCAAACCCGTCCGCAAGGAACGGCTCGCCGAGGCCGTCCGCCGCGCCGCCGAACTGCGCGGCAACGCCCTGGCCACCGCGGGCCCACCCCTTGCCACCGCCGCCCCGCAGATCCCCGTGCACGAGCCCGACCCCGACCACATACCCGTCGAGCTGGGCGGAGTGACCCGGTTCGTCGCCGTCGACGACATCACCCACGTCGAGGCCCAGGGCGACTACGCCCGCCTGCACACCGACAAGGGCAGCCACCTCGTCCGCATCCCGCTGTCCACCCTGGAGGAGCGCTGGCGCTCCCGCGGGTTCGTCCGCATCCACCGCCGCCACCTGGTCGCCCTGCACCACATCGGCGAACTCCGCCTCGACGCCGGCACCGTCAGCGTCCTGATCGGCACCGAGGAACTCCAGGTCAGCCGACGCCACGCCCGCGAACTGCGGGACCTGCTGATGAGGAGGCCCTGACCGTGCCCCCGAACCCCGCCGACCGCCGCGTCGTCGTCACCGGACCGCCCCGGCGCGCCCGCCCCGTCTCCGCGTACTACCGGCCCCGCACCGAGATCGAGGAGCAGACCACCCTGGGCCACACCTACGTCCGCTCCCTGATGCGCACCCAGCTGCGCGCCGCCCTCGCCGTCTGCGCCGTCCTCGTCCTGCTCATCGGGCCCCTGCCGCTGGTCTTCGCCGCCGCCCCGGACGCCCGCCGCCTGGAGTGGGCGGTCCTCGGCTTCGGCCTGTACGCCCCGCTCGTCCTGCTCGCCCGCTGGTACGTGCGCCGCGCCGAACGCAACGAACGCGACCTCGTCCGCCTCGTCGAAGACCGATGACCGCCATGAACGCCGCGCACGCCCGGAACGCCGCGAACATCATGTACGTGATCGCCGCGACGCAGGCCCCATGAACTCCAGCTACGCCGTCGCAGCCGTCGCCCTGGTCGTCGTCGCCACCGTCCTCGTCGGCGCCTTCGGCCTGCGCATCTCCCGCACCACCTCCGACTTCTACGTCGCCTCCCGCACCGTCGGCCCCCGCCTGAACGCCGCCGCCATCAGCGGCGAGTACCTCTCCGCCGCCTCCTTCCTCGGCATCGCAGGGCTGGTCCTGGTCCAGGGCCCCGACATGCTCTGGTACCCGGTCGGGTACACCGCCGGCTACCTGGTCCTGCTGCTGTTCGTCGCCGCCCCGCTGCGCCGCTCCGGCGCCTACACGCTGCCCGACTTCGCCGAGGCCCGGCTCGCCTCCCCGGCGGTGCGCCGGCTCGCCGGGGCCTTCGTCGTCGGCGTCGGCTGGCTCTACCTGCTGCCCCAGCTCCAGGGCGCCGGGCTGACCCTCACGGTGCTCACCGACGCCCCCGACTGGCTCGGCGGTGTGATCGTCGCCGTCGTCGTCACCGCGATCGTCGCCGCCGGCGGCATGCGCAGCATCACCTTCGTGCAGGCCTTCCAGTACTGGCTGAAACTCACCGCCCTGCTGGTCCCCGCCCTCTTCCTGATCCTCGCCTGGCAGGGCGACGGCGCCCCCAGCCGCGCCTTCGACGAGCCGGCCACGTTCCGCGAGCAGCGCTCCGTCCGCGTCGAGGACGACCTCTCGCTGAAGCTCGACGCCCCCCTGACGGTCACGGTCGACGGCACCGTGGACGGCCGCGCCCACGACGGCACCCGCCTCGACCTCCCGGCCGGCACCCACCGCATCGACGCCGGCACCCGCCTCACCTTCGCGCAGGGCGCCACCGTCCCGCCCGCCGGTCGCGGCGCCGACGACGCCCTGTCGCCCTCCCGGGCCGAGAGCCGCACCGAACGCCCGCTGTACGCCACGTACGGACTGATCCTCGCCACCTTCCTCGGCACCATGGGCCTGCCGCACGTCGTCGTCCGCTTCTACACCAGCCCCAACGGCGTCGCCGCCCGCCGCACCACCGTCGCCGTCCTCGCCCTGATCGGCGCCTTCTACCTGCTCCCGCCCGTCTACGGCGCCCTCGGCCGCCTCTACGCCCCCGAGCTGACCCTCACCGGTGACGCGGACGCCGCCGTCCTGCTGCTGCCGGAGCGGATGATCGGGGGAGTGGGCGGCGACCTGCTCGGCGCGCTGATCGCGGGCGGCGCCTTCGCCGCGTTCCTGTCCACCGCCTCCGGCCTGACCATGGCCGTCGCCGGGGTGCTCACCCAGGACGTGCTGCCCTCCCGGGGCGTACGGCACTTCCGGCTCGGCACCGTCCTCGCCATGGCCGCCCCGCTCGCGGCGAGCGTCCTGGTCGGCGGGCTGCCGGTCGCCGACGCCGTCGGGCTCGCCTTCGCCGTGTCCGCCTCGTCCTTCTGCCCGCTGCTCGTCCTCGGCATCTGGTGGCGGCGGCTCACCCCGCCCGGCGCGGCGGCCGGCATGCTGGTCGGCGGCGGCTCCGCGCTGCTGGCCGTCGCCGCGACCATGGCCGGGTTCCCGGGCGGCGGGGCGCTGCACGCCCTGCTGGCCTGGCCGGCGTTCTGGTCCGTGCCGCTGGGCTTCCTCACCATGATGCTGGTGTCGCTGGCCACGCCGGGCCGGGTCCCGGCCGGGACGGCGGCCATCCTCGCCCGCTTCCACCTGCCCGAGGAGCTGCGCAGCGAGGAGCTGCGTCAGGAGGTGACGGCATGAGCGGCTTCCTGGCGGGGCTGTGCGTCGCGGCGCTGCCGCTGCTGGCGGCCGGTTTCTGGCTGGGCCGGCGGACGGCCCGGCCGGGGAGCCTCGCCGGGCTCGGCACCCCCCTGGAGCACGCCACCTTCCAGACCCTGCACACCGCCTCCCTCGCCGCGCCCCCGCTGCGCGCCGGACTGACCGAGGAGACGGCCCGCAAGTCGGCCCGCAAACTGCGCTCCCTGCTCGGCACCGACGCGCTCTGCCTCACCGACGAGAAGGAGGTCCTGGTCTGGGACGGCGTCGGCGCCCACCACCGCACCGAGATCATGGACCGGCTCGCCGGCCCCCTCCAGACCGGCCGCGGCGAGGCCTTCCCGCTCAGCTGCGACACCCCCGACTGCACGGTCCGCTGGGCCGTCGTCGCCCCGCTCACCGTCGACGACCGGGTGCACGGCGCCCTGGTGGCCTGCGCGCCCCGCGAGTCCGCCGTCCTCGTCCGGGCCGCCGGTGAGGTGGCCCGCTGGGTCTCCGTCCAGCTGGAACTGGCCGACCTCGACCAGTCCCGCACCCGCCTCATCGAAGCCGAGATCCGCGCCCTGCGCGCCCAGATCTCCCCGCACTTCATCTTCAACTCGCTCGCGGTGATCGCGTCCTTCGTCCGCACCGACCCCGAACGCGCCCGTGAGCTGCTGCTGGAGTTCGCCGACTTCACCCGCTACTCGTTCCGGCGACACGGCGACTTCACCACCCTCGCCGACGAGCTGCACGCCATCGACCACTACCTGGCGCTGGTACGGGCCCGCTTCGGCGACCGCCTCGCCGTCACCCTCCAGATCGCCCCGGAGGTGCTCCCGGTCGCCCTGCCCTTCCTCTGCCTCCAGCCGCTCGTGGAGAACGCCGTCAAGCACGGCCTGGAGGGCAAGGCCGACCGCTGCCACATCCAGATCACCGCCCAGGACGCGGGCGCCGAGGCCCTCGTGGTGATCGAGGACGACGGCGCCGGCATGGACCCCGGGCTGCTGCGCCGCATCCTCGCCCGTGAGGTCAGCCCGTCGGGCGGCATCGGCCTGTCCAACGTGGACGACCGGCTCAGGCAGGTCTACGGCGACGCCCACGGCCTGGTCATCGAGACGGCCGTGGGCGCGGGCATGAAGATCACCGTCCGGCTGCCGAAGTACCAGCCGGGCGTGCACTCCGGGGGCCGGCTCAGCGGCCCGTGACGGTCAGGGGCGGGTGGCGACCATCCCGAGGGTGAGCAGGCCCAGCACGACCCAGCCGAACCACAGCCAGCCGTTGCTGCCGAGCGCCACCGTGTAGGCCGTCACCGCGATCAGGCCGCCGATGGTGAAGGCCCCCATCGTCTTCGTCGAACTGTCCGTCGATCCGGGCATCGCGACACCCTCCTCGTGGTCCGGTCCCTCCGTGGTCCGGTCCCTCCATGGTGCCCCGGTTTCCCGCCGGTGCGCCGGGGACGGCCGGAACCTGCCGGGTCCCCCGCTTTCCCGCGGGTGTACCGCGCTCAGTTCCCGCGGGCGTTCAGCGAGGCCAGATAGGCGTTGTACGCCTCCAGCTCCTTGTCCCCGTCGCGGTCGGCGGCGCGGTCCTTGCGCCGGGCCTGACGCTGCTCCGAGGCGTACCACTGGAACAGCAGCGCGATCAGCACCAGCACGGACGGGATCTCGCTGAACGCCCAGGCGATGCCGCCGGCCACGTTCTGGTCGGACAGCGGGTCGATCCCCAGCGACGCCGGCGGATCGTCGAACGTCGTGACCATGGTCGTGGACGCCATCATCAGCGCGATGCCGAAGAACGCGTGGAAGGGCATGCCCGCGAACAGCTCCAGCATCCGCATCAGGTACCCGGGCCGGTGCGGCCCCGGGTCCACGCCCATGATCGGCCAGAAGAAGACCAGGCCGACGGCGAGGAAGTGCACCATCATCGCGATGTGCCCCGTCTTGGAGCCCATCAGGAAGTCGAACAGCGGCGTGAAGTACAGCCCGTACAGGCTCGCGATGAACAGCGGGATGGTGAACGCCGGATGGGTGACGATCCGGAGGTAGCGGCTGTGCAGCAGCATCAGCAGCAGCTCGCGCGGCCCCTTGCTGCCCCGCACCGCCGCCGGCGGCAGCGCCCGCAGCGCCAGCGTCACCGGCGCGCCCAGCAGGATCAGGATGGGCGACACCATGCTGATCACCATGTGCTGCACCATGTGCACGCTGAACATGACCATGCCGTAGTCGTTCAGCTTGGTGCACATCATCAGCAGGACCGTGAGCACACCCGCGACGTACGCGACGGTCCGCCCCACCGGCCAGCGGTCACCGCGGCGCACCAGCCGGGCGACGCCCCAGCCGTACAGGGCCAGCCCGACAAGACAGGCGATCAGGAAGAACGCGTCGGTGGACCACTCCAGGCCCCGTGCCAGCGTGAACGGCGGCAGGTCCATGGTCATGCCGTGCCCGCTGTGATCCATCCGCCGGCTCCTGTTTCGTGGGGGTTGTGCCTTTACGTCCGCCCCAAGACTAGAACCGCCCCCGGCGACCTTCGTCACCGGGGGCGGCACTACGCGCCCGAAGGGGGCGCGGCAACTCAGAGAACGTTCTCCGCCTCGCCGTACCGGTCCTCGGGCACCGTCTTCAACGTCTCGACGGCCTCCGCCAGGGACACCGTCACGATGTCGGTGCCCCGCAGCGCGGTCATCCGCCCGAACTCACCCCGGTGCACGGCCTCCACCGCGTGCCACCCGAACCGGGTGGCCAGCACCCGGTCGTACGCCGTCGGCGTCCCGCCGCGCTGGACGTGCCCGAGGATCACCGGCCGCGCCTCCTTGCCGAGCCGCTCCTCCAGCTCGATGGAGAGCTGCCGGGCGATACCGGCGAACCGCTCATGACCGTAGACGTCCTTGCCGCCCTCGTCGAAGGCCATGGTGCCCGGCTTGGGCTTGGCCCCCTCCGCGGCGACGACGATCGCGAACCGCTTGCCCGCCGCGAACCGCTCACCGACCTTGGCGGTCAGCTCGTCGATGTCGAAGGGCCGCTCGGGCACCACGACGGCGTGGGCGCCGGCCGCCATGCCGGAGTGCAGCGCGATCCAGCCGGTGTGGCGGCCCATGACCTCCACGATCAGCACCCGCTGGTGGGACTCGGCGGTGGTCTTCAGCCGGTCCAGCGCCTCGGTCGCCACCGTGACGGCCGTGTCGAAGCCGAACGTGACGTCCGTGACGGCGATGTCGTTGTCGATGGTCTTGGGCACGCCGACTATCGGCAGGCCGTTGTCGGACAGCAGCCGGGCCGCCTTCAGCGTGCCCTCGCCGCCGATCGGGATGATCGCGTCGAGGCCGAGTTCCCGGACATGGCCCTTGGCCCGCTGCACGCCGTCCCGCAGATGCTCGGGCCGGACCCGGGACGAGCCGAGGATGGTGCCGCCGCGGGCCAGGATGCCGCCCACCGCGTCGAGGTCGAGCTTGAGCCAGTCACACTCCAACAGGCCCTTCCAGCCGTCCCGGAAGCCGATGACCTCGTCGCCGTGGTCGGCGACGGCGCGGTGAACGACGGACCGGATGACGGCGTTCAGACCGGGGCAGTCACCGCCGGACGTGAGGACACCAATGCGCATAGCCCGATATACCTTCTCAACTGGGCACGGGGACCGGACCGCGCTGTCCGGCTCGATCCCCGCCACCCTAGCGGCATCGGGCGGCGGGTCCGAACAACGCGTCCGCCTGCTGGACGTGCCCGCTCACCTGTGCGGACGAGCCATCAGACGGGCCGCCGGCGCTCCGCTGAAGGCCCGGTGGACACCGGGTGTCAGGCAGGCCGCTGCGCAGCAGTCACTACGCAGGCTGCTGCGCAGCAGCGATGCGCTCGTTGCGGAGCGCCTCGTACCACCGGTCGTCCGTCGGCGGCAGCGCGTTCACGTCCAGGGCCAGCTTCAGCAGCAGGTCCGCGATCTGCGGGTTGCGGGCGAGCACGGGCCCGTGCATGTACGTCCCGAAGACCGTGTCGTTGTACGCGCCCTCCGTGCCGTCGCCCGTGCCGTTGCCGTTGCCGAAGCGGACCCGGGCGAACGGGCGGGCCGTCGGGCCCAGATGCGTGACGCCCTGGTGGTTCTCGAAGCCGGTCAGCGGCGGCAGGCCCAGCGGGGGGTCGATGTCGCCGAGCACGTCGCCGACGCACCGGGCGCCCTCGCCGCGTACCGACACCACGTCGAGCAGGCCGAGGCCGGGCTCGCGCTGGCCGAGGTCGTTGACGAACTCGTGCCCGAGGATCTGGTAGCCGGCGCAGACCGAGAAGACGATGGCGCCGTTCTCCACGGCCCGGTGCAGCCCTCCGTCGCGGCGCAGCCGCTCGGCCGCCAGCCGCTGCGGCCGGTCCTCGCCGCCGCCGATCAGGTAGATGTCGCCGGAGGTCGGGATGGGCTGGTCGCTGCGCACGTCGAGCCGGGCCACGTCCAGGCCCCGCTGCCGCGCCCGGCGCTCCACGACCAGGACGTTGCCCTGATCGCCGTAGGTGCTGAGCAGGTCCGGGTAGATCCAGACGACCCGCAGTTGGTTGTCGCTCACGAAAGTCCCCTGAAGTCGTGCGGTCAGTTGCCGACGCGGCGGCGCAGGTCCTGGAAGGCGGTGTAGTTGGCGATGACCTCGATCCGGCCCGGCGGGCACTGCTGCACCGCCTGGTCGAGGTTCTCGCACACCTGGAACTGCTGGTTCGCCACCTCCAGGCGCACCGCGAGGTCCAGCCTGCGGTCACCGATCACGCAGATCGGGTGGCCGGACAGCCGCGTGTAGTCGACGTCCCACAGCCAGGAGGTGTCGGTGCCGTCGGCGCTGCGCGCGTTCACCGAGAGGATCACCGGGGTCGGCGGCGGGTCGATCAGGGAGAACGTCTCCAGCCAGCCGGCCGGGTTCTTGGCCAGCAGCAGTCTGAGGTCGCGGCCCTGGAACTGCACGACGTCGTAGCGCCCGGCCACCGCCTGCACCTGGTACATGCGTTCCAGGGCGACCTGCGGCGGCACGCCGAAGACGGCTGCGACGGCGGCCGAGGAGGCGGCGTTGGCCTTGTTGGCGCGGCCCGGCAGCTGGAGGTGGATCGGCCAGGCGGAGCCGTGCGGGTCGAGGACGTGGTCGCCGGACAGCGCCCAGCTGGGGGTGGGCCGGCGGAAGCCGCACTCGCCGCAGAACCAGTCGTCGCCGGGGCGCTGCATCACACCGCCGCAGGCGGGGCAGGACCAGGCGTCGTCCTTCCACATCTGGCCGGCGGCGACCCACACGACATTGGGGGAGGAGGACGCGGCCCACACCACCAGCGGGTCGTCGCAGTTGGCGACGACGACCGCCTTGGAGCCGGCCAGACCCTCCCGCCAGTTCTCGGCGAGCATCCGGGTCTCGGCGGCGCGGTCGAGCTGGTCACGCGAGAGGTTGAGCAGCGCGATGCACTTCGGGTCGGTGTCCCGGGCGACGCCGGCGAGGTACTTCTCGTCGACCTCGATCACGCCGTAGCGGGAGTCCGAGTTCCCGGCCAGGGCCGAGGTGATGCCGGCCGGCATGTTGGCGCCGAGCGCGTTGGACACGACGGGGCCCGCCGCCCGCAGGGCCTCGGCGATCAGCCGGGTGGTGGTGGTCTTGCCGTTGGTCGCCGAGACCAGCACGACGTCCAGGTTCTGGGCGAGCCGGGCGAGGAGGTCGGGGTCGAGTTTGAGTGCGACCCGGCCGCCGATCACCGAACCGCTGCCGCGCCCCGCGGCGCGCGATGCCGCCGCGACCGCCTTGCCCGCGGTCACGGCCAGCTTGGCCCGCGGCGAAAGCGGGTCCGAGTTGCCTGCCATCAGTTCTCGATCCTCCTTGCGTACGCGCCGCGCCTGAAGCCTGTGAGGCCTGACGGCCACGTGGTGTGGACGTCAGCCTATCGAGATCCATTCGCACTCCCGAATCGCGGCACCGCCGGGCGGTCCCGCCCGACGGGCGCGGGCCGGGGTGACCGTACCCTGGCCGCCATGCGACACGGCTCGATCCCGGGCGCCCGCGGGCGCGTACGGCCCCTGACTCTGCTCGGTGACACGGTACTGCGCGAGCCGTGCCGCGAGGTCACCGACTTCGGCCCGGAACTGTCCGGTCTGGTGGAGGACTTGTTCGCCACCATGTACGCCGCTCGGGGCGTGGGCCTGGCCGCCAACCAGGTGGGGGTGCCGCTGCGGGTCTTCGTCTACGACTGCCCGGACGACGAGGACGTGCGCCATCTGGGCCACGTGGTCAATCCGCGCCTGGTCGAGACGGACGGCGTGGTCCTGCGCGGCCCGGAGGGCTGCCTGTCCCTGCCGGGCCTGGAGGCGGGGACCGAGCGCCACGACCACGCGGTGGTCGAGGGCGTGACGGTGACGGGGGAGCCGGTCACGGTCCACGGCACGGGCTTCTTCGCCCGCTGCCTCCAGCACGAGTGCGACCACCTGGAGGGCAGGGTGTACGCCGATCACCTCACCGGCTGGCGCCACCGCAGACTGATGCGGCAAGTGGCCCGGGCGCCGTGGGGCGGGGGAGCTTCCTGACCTCGAGGGCGCGGGCCGCCGGGGGTCAGAATCCCGGGCCGCCCATCCGGTCTCCGGCCGCCGCCAGCCGCCCCCACAGCAGGTCGGCGAGACTGCGCACCAACTCCTGGCGGGAACAGGGGCGTTCACCCAGCCACCAGTCCCCGGCGGCGTGCATCATGCCGACGATCCCGTGCCCCCACACCCGCGCAAGCTGCTCGCTGCCCGGTCCGAGGTCCAGCCGCTCCTCGATGACC
The DNA here is from genome assembly GCF_055571015.1 of Streptomyces sp. NPDC031049. Taxonomy (NCBI): domain Bacteria; kingdom Bacillati; phylum Actinomycetota; class Actinomycetes; order Kitasatosporales; family Streptomycetaceae; genus Streptomyces; species Streptomyces sp. NPDC031049. The sequence continues at coordinate 105,796 of NZ_JBVIGC010000011.1, read as the reverse complement.
TTGCCCAGCTCCTCGCCCATCCGGCGCAGCAGCGGCGCCGAGTGCTTGCCGACGTCGAAGCCCGGCTCGCCGGACTGGCCCCCCTCCGCCGGATGCATCAGGAACCGGTACACCTGCGGTCGTGCCTCGATGGCCGCCAGATAGGTGTCCAGCGTGGACTCCACGCGCTCCCGCCGGTCCGCCGGGGCGTCCAGGGCGGCCCGCAGCGAGTCGAGGAGGGCGTCCGTGTGCCGCTGGGCGAGCGCGGCGTACAGTCCGCCCTTGTCGCCGAAGTGCCGGTAGAGGATCGGCTTGGTGATGCCGGCCTCGGCCGCGATGGCGTTCATCGAGGCCTGCGGGCCGTCGCGCAGCACCACCCGGTCGGCGGCCTCCAGCAGCTCCCGTCGCCGGCGGTCGGCCGACCGCTGCTGATCGGTCCGCTGCGTGGTGTCCATGTGCTCTCCCCACCCGTGCTCTTTCGGTGATGCCTGCGCAAACTAGCACCCAGCATGCCCCGCCCATCGAACGGGCTGCCGACGGATCGCCGGGAGTTGACTTTTCTTACCCGCGGGTAACAGACTGCGTGTTACCGCAAGTAACACGCACGTGCACGCTGGAGGGGACATGGCCGAGTTCACCATGGAGCTCAACGACGAACAGAAGGAGGTCCGGGACTGGCTCCATGGCTTCGCCGCCGATGTCATCCGTCCCGCGGCCGCCGAATGGGACGAGCGTGAGGAGACTCCCTGGCCGGTCATCCAGGAGGCCGCCAAGGTCGGCATCTACTCCCTCGACTTCTACGCCCAGCAGTACTTCGACCCCACCGGCCTCGGCATCCCCATGGCGATGGAGGAGCTGTTCTGGGGCGACGCCGGCATCGCCCTGTCCATCGTCGGCACCGGCCTCGCCGCCGTCGGCGTCCTCGCCAACGGTACCGAGGAGCAGATCGGCACCTGGATCCCGCAGATGTACGGCGACGCGAGCGACGTCAAAGTCGCCGCCTTCTGCTCCTCCGAGCCCGACGCCGGCTCCGACGTGGCCTCCATGCGCACCCGGGCCGTGTACGACGAGGCCAAGGACGAGTGGGTGATCAACGGCACGAAGACGTGGGCCACCAACGGCGGCATCGCCAACGTCCACGTGGTCGTCGCGGTCGTCGACCCGGAGCTGGGCTCCAAGGGCCACGCCTCCTTCATCATCCCGCCGGACACCCCCGGCCTCTCCCAGGGGCAGAAGTTCAAGAAGCACGGCATCCGTGCCTCGCACACCGCCGAGGTGATCCTCGACAACGTGCGCGTGCCCGGCTCCTGCCTGCTCGGCGGCAAGGAGAAGCTGGACGAGCGCCTCGCCCGGGCCCGGGAGAGGGCGAAGAAGGGCGGGGAGCGCGTGAAGAACGCGGCGATGGCCACGTTCGAGGCCTCCCGCCCGGCCGTCGGCGCGATGGCGGTGGGCACCGCGCGCGCCGCCTACGAGGTCGCCCTCGACTACGCGCAGACGCGCGAGCAGTTCGGCCGCCCGATCATCGACAACCAGGGCGTGGCCTTCCAGCTCGCCGACATGCGGACCTCGATCGACGCGGCGCGGCTGCTGGTCTGGCGCGCCTCCTGGATGGCGATCAACGGCAGGCCCTTCACCGCGGCCGAGGGCTCGATGTCGAAGCTGTTCGCCAGCGAGACCGCGAAGAAGGTGACCGCCCAGGCCGTGCAGATCCTGGGCGGCAACGGATACACGCGGGAGTACCCGGTGGAGCGGATGCACCGGGACGCCGCCATCTACACGATCTTCGAGGGCACGAGCGAGATCCAGCGACTGGTGATCGCCCGAACGGTCTCGGGGATGGCGATCCGGTAGCCGCGGCGGCGCCGGCGGGATGGCTCACCGGTGTTTCAGCGGGGTGAGCTGTTCGATGTCGTACTTGGCCCGCAGTGCCTCGATGGCCTCGTGGTCCGGCGGGCCGCCCTCGTTCAGGATCTCCAGCAGCTCCTCGAAGTAGCGCTCGTGGTCCGGGGGCGGGGACGCCTGGAAGAACATCTTCGCCGGCGTGTCCGTCGGGTTCGCGAACGCGTGCGGGCAGCCGGGCGGCACGACGATGACCGTGCCCGGGGTGGCGCGGACCACCCGGCTGCCCGTGCGGGACTCCCACTTCTGCCAGGTGTCGGGGGTGCGGACCCGCGGCTCGAAGGCGAGCACGTCCAGCTCGCCCTCGAGCACGTAGAACAGTTCCTCGCTGCGTGTGTGCACATGGGCGCCGACGTCGAAGCCCGGCGGCACGACCACCTCGAAGGTGGACGCCATGCGCGAGTGCGTGCCGGTCACCTTGAAGGTCACGTGCTGGGCCGGCGCCTCGACGACCCGGCCGTGACCGGGTGGCACGAGCAGCCCCTCCGTCGACGTCATCGGCGGCTCACCAGGTCACCGGCAGGGCCTCGGGCCCGCGGATCAGCGCGCCCTTCTTGAAGGGCACGTCCTCGGGCGGCACCGCGAGCTTGAGGCCGGGCACCCGGTCCAGCAGGGTGTCGACCAGCAGCTCCGACTCCAGCCGGGCCAGCATGCCGCCCGGGCAGTAGTGCGGGCCGAAGCCGAAGGAGACGTGCGGGTTGGGGCTGCGGGAGAAGTCGATCGTCTCCGGGTCCGGGAAGACCTCGGGGTCGCGGTTGGCGGCCAGGTACGACACGTAGACCGCGTCGCCCGCCCGGATCCGCACGCCGCGGATCTCCACGTCCTCCAGGGCGATCCGGGACAGCCCGACCGCGTTGCGGTGCGGGATCCAGCGCAGCAGCTCGTCGATGGCCCGGGGGCGGAGTCCCGGCTCCGAGCGCAGGCGTTCGGCGAGTTCGGGCCGGGTCAGCAGGGTGTAGAACATCTGCCCGCTGTTGTTGGTGACCGCCTCGCCGCCGATCTGGAGCAGCACCGCCAGCCCGACGGCCTCCTCCAGCGTGATCTCGCCCCGGCCCACCGCCGCGCCCAGCAGCGAGGTCACGTCCTCGCCGGTGCTGTTCTCCCGCAGGCCGATCAGGTCCGCGAAGTAGGCGCTCATCTCGTGCTTGGCCTTCTCGCTGATCTCGGCGCCGTGCGAGGAGGACAGGATCAGCTGGGTCCAGGTGTGCATGCCGTGCCGGTCGGCCGCGGGGACGCCCATCAGCTCGCAGATCACCGCGATGGGGAAGGGGCTCAGGACGGCCTCGGTGAGGTCGGCGGGCGGCCCCTCCGCCAGCATCGCGTCGACCAGCTCGCCGAGCATGGCGCGGGCCCGCTCGCGCACCCGCTCCACGCCCCGGGCCGTGAAGGCCGCGGCCACCGAGCGGCGCAGCCGGGTGTGGTCCGGCGGGTCGAGGAAGCCGACCGCGCCGCGGGCCGGGATGAAGTGCGGGGCCAGTCGGGTCACCTGCCGGTCCATCACGGCCTCCCGGCCGAACCGGGGGTCGTTGGTGACCATGCGCACGTCGTCGTAGCGGGTCACCAGCCAGGCCCAGCCCTCGCCGTTGGGCAGCGAGATGCGGGTGACGGGTCCCTCGGCCATCAGCTCGCGCAGCACCGGGTCGAAGTCCGTCCCGGGCAGGTCGAGGGCCGGCCAGTCGCGCACGGGGGGTGCCGTCCCCGGTTCGGGGTCGGGCGGCGCGGCCAGTGGAATCGTTTCTTCGGTCACGTTCTCACGCCTTGTGTCTCGTCCGCGGTCACCCAGCGGCCCAGGGACATCTCCGCGGTGATGCCGGGGCCGAAGCCGGCCAGCAGTCCGCGGGCCCGGGGGTCGGGGCCGCCCTCGTCGAAGAGCCGGCGCAGCGCGTCCAGGACGACGGCGCTGGCGATGTTTCCGTACTCGGTGAGCGTCGCCCGGCTGAACCGGAACGCGTGCGGGTCGACCCTGAGGAACTTGCTCAGGTCGTCCAGGATGCGCGGTCCGCCCGCGTGGACGACGTAGAAGTCCAGGTCGGAGGCGTCCCAGCCGTGGTTTCTCGCCAGGTCCGTCAGCGCGGGGGCGAGCGGCTCCATGGTGGCCGGCACCCGCTTGTCCAGCAGGAAGTGGAAGCCGGTGGCCTTCACGTCGTACATGATCCACTCTTCGGTCTTGGGGATCAGGTACGAGCCGTTGCGCTCCAGCCGGACGCCGGTGCCGCCCTGTCCGCGGACCACCGCGGCGGCGATGCCGTCGCCGAACAGGCCGTTGGAGAGCAGGGAGCCGACGCCGATGTCGGTGGGCTGGTAGCACAGCGAGCAGAACTCGCAGGCCACGATCAGCGCGTTGGCCTCGGGATAGGCCGTGCAGAAGTCGTGGGCCCGGTTGATCGCCGCGCCGCCCGCGGCGCAGCCCAGCTGGGCTATGGGTATCTGACGCGTGGTGCTGTCGAAGCCCATCTCGTTGATCAGCCAGGCCGTGAGCGAGGGCATCATGAAGCCCGTGCACGACACGTAGATGATCACGTCGATGTCGGTGGTGAGCAGCTCCGCGTCGTCGAGCGCCCGCTGGATGACGGCCGGGACGCGTGCCTTCGCCTCGGCCTCGTAGAGCTTGTTGCGGTCCTCGAACCCGGGGTGCTTCAGGGTCTCCTCGATCGGTTGCACGATGTGCCGGGTGCGCACTCCCGTGTTCTCGATCAGCCGGAGGGCCAGCGGCAGTTGGGGGTGGTCGGCGTGGCGCTCGCGCGCCAGCTGGAGCGTCTCCTCCATCGTGATCACGTGCTCTGGAACGGACACCGAAGGTCTGCACAAAGTCGCCATGAACCGTGCCTGCTTTCGCCTCCCGGGAGGCCCTTCGCCCCCCGGTCAGAAAGTGGTTCACCTCTAGGGGTGTTCACCCCACACTCACCCGCCGGGGCGACGATCTCTCGCCGGACTACTCCGTCCCGGGGACCGTGGCAGGGTGGAGGGAGGACCCCACGGCTCGGGTGACGGAGGAAGCGATGGCGCGCACGGCTCGGGAACTGCTTCGGACGACGACCGGAAAACTGGCCCCCGATCCGCACGCCAACCGGCTGGTGCCGCTGGTGGCCCGCGGCGCCGCCCACCGGGACACGCTCGCCGCGCTGGCACTGGAGCAGCGGTGGGTGATCGCCGCCGACCGGCGTGCCTTCGAGTACCTGGCCCACCGCACCGCCGACACGCCGGGGAGCACCGCGTACTTCACCGCCCTGGCCGAGGGCGAGGCGCTGGCCGGGCAGCGGCTGGAGGCGTTCGTCGAGGCCTGCGGTGTGGACGAGACCCGGTCGGTGGCCTACGCACCGCTGCCGGGCTGCCAGGCCTACCCCGCGTACGTCGCCTGGCTGGCACTGAACGGCTCACCCGCCGAGACCGTGCTCGCGCTGCACGCCAACTTCTCCGCCTGGGGCGGCTACTGCGCGACGATCGCCGAGGCGCTGCGGCGCCACTACGGCATGGGCGACGAGGCCTGCGCCTTCTTCGACCTGTTCGCCGAACCCGACCCCGAGCTGGACCGGAAGGCGACGGCCGCCGTCCAGGAGGGGCTGGACGCGGGGTCCGTCAGCGAGCGGCTCGTGCGCCGCTACGGGGCCTTGCTGCAAAGCTACGAGCGGATGTTCTGGCACACGCTCTGGGAGCGGGACCAGGGACAGCCCGGTCAGGTCGTCTGACCGCTGCTGTGGGCGATGCACGCCACGTCGATCCGGTCGGCCAGCTTGGCCAGCTCGATGGTCAGGGCGGCCACCGTGTCCTCGTCCAGGCTCTCCTCGCCGGCCTCCACCAGACGCAGCCACCGGCCGCCCACGGTGCGCAGCAGCTTGCTCACGTCGGCCGCGGCCACCTGCAAGGTGCCGCGGTCGTCGACGATCAGAGGGAGTGTCACTTCGCGGGTCACAAAAAGGGATCGTAGCCCCGGAACGCTCACGCTCCGTGCCACACCGTGGTGATGTTGCAGAACTCGCGGATTCCGTGTCCGGACAGCTCACGCCCGTAGCCCGACCGCTTGACCCCGCCGAACGGGAACGCCGGGTGCGAGGCCGTCATCCCGTTGACGTACACGCCGCCCGCCTCGAGGTCCCGCACGAACCGGTCGACGTCCGACTCGTCGCGGGTCCAGACGTTGGAACTGAGCCCGAAGTCGGTGTCGTTGGCGATCAGCACGGCCTCGTCCAGGTCGGCGGCCCGGTACAGCGTGGCGACCGGGCCGAAGGCCTCCTCCCGGTGGATGCGCATCTCGCGGGTGATGCCGGCCAGCACGGTCGGCGGGTAGTACCAGCCCGGCCCGTCCGGGCGCTCGCCGCCGCAGAGCACGTCCGCGCCGAGGCGCACCGCGTCGTCGACCAGCTCCACCAGGTCGTTCACCCCCTGCTCGCTGGAGAGCGGACCGACCTCGGTGTCCTCCTGCATCGGGTCGCCGACCTTCAGCGCCTTCATGCCCGCGGTGAAGCGCTCGGCGAAGGCGTCGTACACGTCCGTGTGCACGATGAAGCGCTTGGCGGCGATGCACGACTGCCCGGTGTTCTGCGCCCGCGCGTTCACCGCCACCTCGGCGGCCCGGTCCAGGTCGGCCGACGGCATCACCACGAACGGATCGCTGCCGCCCAGCTCCAGCACCGTCTTCTTGATCATCTCACCGGCGGTGGAGGCCACCGCGCGGCCGGCGGGCTCGCTGCCGGTGAGGGTGGCCGCCCGGACCCGCTCGTCGCGCAGCACGTCGTCGACGGCGGCGGAGCCGATCAGCAGGGTCTGGAAGCAGCCCTCGGGAAAGCCGGCCCGGTGGAAGAGGTCCTCCAGGTACAGCGCGGTCTGCGGCACGTTCGAGGCGTGCTTGAGCAGGCCCACGTTGCCCGCCATCAGCGCGGGCGCCGCGAAGCGGACCACCTGCCACAGCGGGAAGTTCCACGGCATCACCGCGAGCACCGGGCCCAGCGGCCGGTAGCGCACCAGCACCCGCGAGGCGCCGGAGTCCTTCACGTCCGCCTCGGCGGGTTCCTCGTCGGCGAGCAGCCCGGCGGCGTGGTCGGCGTACCAGCGCATCGCCTTGGCGCACTTCGCGGCCTCCGCACGGGCCTGCTTGACCGGCTTGCCCATCTCCGTGGTGATGACCCGGCCGATCTCCTCCTGGTCCCGCTCCAGCAGCTCGGCCGCCCGGTGCATCATCCGGGCGCGCTCCTCGAACGTGGTCGTCCGGTACGTGCGGAAGGTGGCCTCGGCGAGCTGGAGCCGGCGCTCGACCTCCTCCTCGCCCATGGCCTCGTACGTCCTGACCGTCTCGCCGTTCGCCGGATTGACCGTCGCGATGGGCATGGCTGACCTCCCTGGCAGCGGGCTGTGCTCCGACCCTCGCGCGCGGCGGCGGGCACCGCAACGCGGGAGGGCGCGTCTCACGCCGAGTGCTCCGCCAACCGGTCGAGAAACGCGGACTGCGCCGTGACGATCACCTCGCGGGCCCGGTCCAGCGGCAGCCACGCCACCCGGTCCAGCTCCGGGAACTCCCGCGTCCGGCCGGACCGCGGCGGCCACTCCATCAGGAAGGTGCCGGGGTTCACGGCCGCCGGGTCGAGGTCGGCCTCCACCGCCCAGACCGTGACCAGCTTGCCGCCGGACTGGCGCACCTCGCCGAGCGGCACCGCCGCGTCCCCGGCGGGCGGCGGCACGCCCAGCTCCTCGCGGAACTCGCGCAGGGCCGCCTCCCAGGCCGGTTCGCCGGGCCCGTACTCGCCCTTCGGGACCGTCCAGGCGCCCTGGTCGCGCCGGGCGAAGAACGGGCCGCCCATATGGCCGAGCAGCACCTCGAGGCCCTGGTCGGTGCGCCGGTAGAGCAGCAGGCCCGCGCTGCGCCTCACGGGGCCGCCCCGGGGTGCGCGGCCAGCAGCGTCTCCACCGTGTCCGCGTCCTCGGGCCGCTTGTCCTCGCGGTAGCGGACCACGCGGGCGAAGCGCAGGGTGACGCCGGCCGGGTAGCGGGTGGAGCGCTGGAGACCGTCGTAGGCGATCTCGACGACCAGTTCGGGGCGGACGGTCACGCCCCAGCCGTGCTCCCGCACGGCCAGTTCGCGCAGCCGCTCGGTCTGCCAGGCCAGCATCTTGTCGGTCATGCCCTTGAAGGTCTTGCCGAGCATCGCGAAGGAGCCGTCGGCGGTGCGCGCGCCCAGATGCAGGTTGGAGAGCCTGCCGGTGCGGCGGCCGTGCCCCCACTCGGCGGCCAGGACCACCAGGTCCAGGGTGTGCACGGGCTTCACCTTCAGCCAGGACGCGCCCCGCCGGCCGGCGCTGTAGGCAGCACCGGTGCCCTTGACGACGACGCCCTCGTGGCCGCGCTCGAGCGTCTCGGCGAGGAACTCCTCGGCCGCCGGGACGCCGTCGGCCCCCGACACGAGCGTACGGCGCACCCGCATCGGCTCCGGGACCAGCCGGGCCAGCTCCGCGTGCCGCTCGGTCAGCGGCAGGTCCAGCAGGTCACGGCCGTTCACCGACAGCGCGTCGAAGAAGACGGGGGAGACGGGCACCGCCTTCGCCGCGGTGGCGACGTCGACGCGGGAGCCGACCCGCCCGGCGGTCTCCTGGAACGACCGCGGGCGCCCGCCCGCGTCGAGGGAGATCACCTCGCCGTCCAGCACGAACCGCTCGCCGGGCAGCTCCCGCACGGCCGCGGTCACCTCGGGCAGCCGGTCGGTGATGTCGTCCAGGGTGCGCGTGTACAGCCGTACGGTGTCGCCGTCGCGGTGCGCCTGGACGCGGATGCCGTCCAGTTTCTCCTCCACCGCCGCCTCGCCGAGCTTGCCCACCGCCTCCGCGACCGAGGACGCGCTGTGCGCGAGCATCGGCAGCACCGGGCGGCCCACGGTGAGCCGGAACCGCTCCAGCGCGGGCGGTCCGTCGGCGAGCAGCGCCTCGGCCACCGACTGGAGCGAGCCCGCCAGCATCACCGCCCTGCGCACGTCCGCCGCCGGCGCGCCCGTCGCCTGCGCCAGTCCCTCGACGGCCACCGCGTCCAGGGCGCCCTGGCGGACCTCGCCGGTGAGCAGGCCCAGCAGGAACCGCTGCTCGTCCTCGGTGGCCGCGCCCAGCAGGTCCCCGACCAGCCGGGAGCGCTCGGCCTGCGACCCGGTGCCGGACACCCCGGCCAGCTCCGTCAGCCGGGCGTCCACCTCGCGCACGGTGAGCGACGGCCCGGCGGCCGGTGCCACGGGGCGGCCGAGCACCTTCCAGCCGACGCCGATCCGCCCCTGCGGGAGGCGGCCCGCGAGATAGGGGATGACGATCGGCACGTCCTCCGCCTCCGCCTCCCGGAACAACTCCGCGAGCAGGGCGGTCTTCCGGGACCGCGCCGAGGTGGCGGCGACCTCCCGGGACACCTGGGCCAGCCGGGCGAGCAGCATGCAGCCATGGTGCACCGGGACGGGCGAGCTCACACCTGGCCCACCGCACCCGGGGGCCAGGTGCGCCCAGGGCGCCGGTGAGCCCGCGGGGGCGCCGAGCCTGCGGGCCGCCGCGCCTACGGGGTGCCGCGGCGTCCGGTCCTTGCGGGCTGGGGCCGGTGCAGGGGGGCCGCTCCCGCGCAGGACCGGCACGGCCGGCGCGGGGTCCCGGCCCCGAAGGGCTGGTGCGGGGTCCGTTCTCGTGCCGGGGCGGGACGGTGCCGGCCGGTCACTGGACGGGCGGTCAGTCCTTCAGGGCGGCGTCCAGGTCCGACATGATCAGGTCGCCGACGATCGCGGAAGCCGCGCGGTAGCCGCCGCTGGCCGCGTGGACGACCTGCTCGGCGAAGCCGATCGCGTTGCCCGCCGCCCACACGCCGGGCACCGTGGTCAGGCCCGTCGCATCCACGACCGGGTAGGCGCCGACCGGGGTGTCGTTCAGCTCGGCGCCCAGCCGCTGAAGCAGTCCGGTCCGCGGCACCGCGCGCGGCGCCACGAACACCACCGACCGCCCGTGCACCGACCCGTCCTTCAGCCGGACGCCGGTGACCCGGTCGTCCTCGACCACCACCTCGGCCGCCTCGCCGGGCACCACCTTCACCCCGGCCGCGGCCAGCCGGCGCAGGTCCTGGTCGGACAGCTCCGCCTCGGCGACCGTGTGCAGGAACAGCGTCACGTCTTTCGACCACCCGGAGACCATCAGCGCCTGGTGCACGCTCATCGGGCTGGTCGCGAGCACGCCGAAGGCCTCGTCGCGCACCTCCCAGCCGTGGCAGAACGGGCAGTGCAGCACGTCCCGGCCGAACCGCTCGGCGACGCCCGGCACCGCGGGCAGTTCGTCCTTCAGCCCGGTGGTGACGACCAGCCGCCGGGCCCGCGCGGTCCGCCCGGAAGCCAGCTCCACCACGAAGCCGTCGTCCTGGGCGACGTCCACCGCCCGGTCGCGGACCAGTTCGACGCCGTACCCGGCGATCTCCTCCCGGCCCAGCGCCAGGAATTCCGCCGGCGACATCCCGTCCCGGGTCAGATAGCCCTGCATGTTCGACGAGGGCGCGTTGCGCGGTTCCCCCGCGTCGACGACCAGCGTGCGCCGCCGCGCCCGGCCCAGGACCAGACCGGCGGACAGCCCGGCCGCACCGCCCCCGACCACGACCACGTCGTACCGCTCCGTGTGCTCGCTGCTCGCGCTGTTCTCGCTCCCGCTCCGGGGCTTGTCGGTCATGGTGACCACCTCCACGGAAAAGGTCGCTCAGGACTCCCGGGATTGACAAATGTGTTTGCCGGTTCTGCAATATCCGTATGACGACGGACGATGTTCTCGCGGGTGTGGGCCCCCGGCTGCGGCAGGTCAGGAAGGAGCGGGAGGTCACTCTCGCGGCCCTCTCCGAGTCGACCGGCATCTCGGTGAGCACCCTCTCGCGCCTGGAGTCCGGGCTGCGCAAGCCGAGCCTGGAGCTGCTGCTGCCGATCGCCCAGGCCCACCAGGTGCCGCTGGACGAGCTGGTCGGTGCCCCGCCGGTGGGTGATCCCCGGGTGCGCGCCAAGCCGGTCACGCGTCACGGCCGCACCTACTGGCCGCTCACCCGCCAGCCCGGCGGGCTCCAGGCGTTCAAGGTGGTGGTCCCGCAGAGCACGGAGCAGCCCGAGCCGCGCACCCACGAGGGGTACGAGTGGCTCTACGTCCTCTCCGGCAGGCTGCGGCTGGTCCTGGGTGAGCACGACGTGGTGCTCACGGCCGGCGAGGCCGCCGAGTTCGACACCCGGGTGCCGCACTGGTTCGGGTCGACGGGGGAGGGGCCGGCCGAGTTCCTCAGCCTCTTCGGGCCGCAGGGCGAGCGGATGCACGTACGGGCGCGGCCCGCCGCCCGCTCGTGACGCAGCCGACCCCCGGGAACCTGTTCCCTTCATGGCAAGCGACCGCTTAGTATGCGGTGGACCCGGTCGGACGACGCAGTCGGTGGAGGCCCCGCATGCAGGCATGGCAGGTGCACGAGAACGGCGAGCCGGGCGAGGTGATGCGCCTCGCGGACGTGGCGCCGCCGACGCCCGGCGACGGCCAGGTCCTGCTGAGGGTCCGCGCCGCGAACATCAACTTCCCCGACGCCCTGCTCTGCCGCGGGCAGTACCAGGTCAGGCCCCCGCTGCCGTTCACCCCGGGCGTGGAGATCTGCGGCGAGACCGAGGACGGCCGGCGGGTGATCGCCACCCCGGCGCTGCCCCACGGCGGCTTCGCCGAGTACGCCGTCGCCGACGCCGGCGCGCTGCTGCCCGCGCCGGACGCCCTCGACGACGCGCAGGCCGCCGCCCTGCACATCGGCTACCAGACCGGCTGGTTCGGCCTGCACCGCCGGGCCCGGCTGGAGGCCGGGGAGACGCTGCTCGTCCACGCCGCCGCCGGAGGGGTCGGCAGCGCGGCCGTGCAGCTCGGCAAGGCCGCCGGCGCCACCGTCATCGGTGTCGTCGGCGGCGCCGACAAGGCCGCCGTCGCCCGGGAGCTGGGCTGCGACGTGGTCGTCGACCGCAAGGGCGAGGACGTCGTCGCGGCCGTGAAGGAGGCCACCGGCGGACGCGGCGCCGACGTGATCTACGACCCGGTGGGCGGCGCCGCCTACGCCCAGTCCGCCAAGGCCGTCGCCTTCGAGGGCCGGATCGTGGTCGTCGGCTTCGCCAGCGGCACGATCCCCAGCCCCGCCCTGAACCACGCCCTGGTGAAGAACTACTCGATCCTCGGCCTGCACTGGGGCCTGTACAACACCAAGAACCCCGCGCTGGTGCGGCAGTGCCACGAGCAGCTCACCGAACTGGCCGCACGGGGCGCGATTCTGCCGCTGGTCAGCGAGCGCGTGCCGCTCCCGGAGGCCCCCGCCGCCGTGCAGCGGGTCGCCGACGGACTCACCACCGGCCGGGTCGCCGTCGTCCTGGAGAAGGGAGCCGCCGCATGACCGGCACGCACCGCGCGACCGACGCCGCAGAACTCCGCCGGCGCACACGGGAACTGCTGTCCGGCCACCCACCGGCCACCACCGACCGCCTGGACTTCCTCCGGGCCCGCTTCGACGCCGGACTGGCCTGGGTCCACTTCCCCGAGGGACTCGGCGGGCTCGGCGCCCCCCGCTCCCTCCAGCCCGTCGTCGACGCCGAACTCGCCGCCGCCGGCGCCCCCGACAACGACCCCCGGCGCATCGGCATCGGCCTCGGCATGGCCGCGCCGACCGTCCTCCAGTACGGAACCGAGGAGCAGAAGCGCCGCTACCTGCGCCCCCTGTGGACCGGGGAGGAGGTGTGGTGCCAGCTGTTCAGCGAGCCCGGCGCCGGCTCCGACCTCGCCGCGCTCGGCACCCGCGCCGTGCGCGACGGCGACACCTGGGTCGTCGACGGGCAGAAGGTGTGGACGTCCAGCGCGCACCTGGCCCGCTGGGCCATCCTCATCGCCCGGACCGACCCGGACGTGCCCAAGCACCGCGGTATCACCTACTTCGTCTGCGACATGACCGACCCGGGCGTCGAGGTCCGGCCGCTGCGCCAGATCACCGGCGAGGCCGAGTTCAACGAGGTCTTCCTCACCGGCGTCCGCATCCCCGACTCCCGGCGGCTCGGCGAGGTCGGCGACGGCTGGCGGGTCGCCCAGACCACCCTGAACAACGAGCGCGTGGCCATCGGCGGCATGCGGCTGCCCCGCGAGGGCGGCATGATCGGCCCCGCCGCGAGGACCTGGCGCGAACGCCCCGGACTGCGCACCCACGACCTGCACCAGAAGCTGCTGACGCTGTGGGTGGAGGCCGAGGTCGCACGGCTCACCGGCGAGCGGCTGCGCCAGCAGCTCGTGGCCGGCCACCCCGGCCCCGAGGGCGCCGGCATGAAGCTGGCGTTCGCCCGGCTGAACCAGGAGATCAGCGGGCTGGAGGTGGAACTCCGCGGCGCCGAGGGCCTGCTGTACGACGACTGGACCATGCGCCGCCCCGAGCTGGTGGACTTCACCGGCCGCGACGCCGGCTACCGCTACCTGCGCTCCAAGGGCAACAGCATCGAGGGCGGGACCAGCGAGGTCCTGCTGAACATCGTCGCCGAGCGCGTCCTCGGACTGCCCTCCGAGCCGCGCACCGACAAGGACGTCGCCTGGAAGGACCTCGCCCGATGAGTGCACAGCCGGATCTTCTGTACACCGAGGAGGAGGAGGCGCTGCGCGCCGCCGTCCGGGACCTGCTCACCGACCACTGCGACGCCTCGGGCGTGATCGCGCGCATCGAGTCGGACGCCCCGCACGACCTCTCCCTGTGGAAGAAGCTCACCGACGGCATGGGCCTGGCCGGACTGCTGGTCCCCGAGGAGCGCGGCGGCCAGGGCGCCACCCACCGCGAGGCCGCCGTCGTGCTGGAGGAACTGGGCCGGGCCGTTGCGCCCGTGCCGTACCTCAGCAGCGCCGTCGTCGCCACCGAGGCGCTGCTGGCCTGCGAGGCGGCCGGCGACCTGCTCGCCGAGCTGGCGTCGGGGCGGCGCATCGCCGCCCTCGCCGTCGGCCTGCACACCGTGCCGGGCGCGGACTTCGCCACCGCCCGGGTCCGGGACGGCGCGCTGCACGGGACGCTCACCGGCGTCGCCGACGCCGCCGTCGCCGACGTCCTGCTCGTGCCCGGGGACGACGGAGGGCTGTACGCGGTCGCCGCGGACGCCGCCACCGTGACCCCGCAGTCCTCCCTGGACCTCACCCGCCCGCTGGCCGAGGTCACCCTCGACGGGGCGCCGGGGCAGCGGCTCGGCGACGCCGGTCCCGCCGTACGACGCGCCCTGCGCGCCGGTGCCGGACTCCTCGCCTCCGAACAACTCGGCCTGGCCGACTGGTCGCTGACCGAGACCGTGCGCTACCTGAAGGAGCGCAAGCAGTTCAACCGGCCCGTCGGCGGCTTCCAGGCGCTCAAGCACCGGCTCGCCCAGCTGTGGCTGGAGGTCGTCCACCTCCGCGCCGCCGCCCGCAACGCCGCCGACGCCCTGGCGAGCGGGCAGGACACCGACGTGGCCGTGGCCGTCGCCCAGGCCTACGCGGCGCCGGTCGCCGTCCGCGCCGCCGAGGAGGCGCTGCAACTGCACGGCGGCATCGGCATGACCTGGGAACACCCTGTCCACCTGTACCTGAAGCGGGCCAAGGCCGACTCGATCGCCCACGGCACGGCGGGCGCCCACCGTGCCGCACTGGCCGAACTGGTCGACCTGCGAGCCCCCTGACGGACGACCGGCCGCACCCCGCGCGAAGCCCACCCGGCCCCCGGGTGGGCTTTTCGTGTGCGCACCGCCTCCCAAGTGAACGGACAGCGGCACTCCGGCCAACTCCCCGCACGGCACTGCTGCTTGGGCCCACAGGGACCGCATACTCTCCCCAGTCCCGAACCCCGCCCGACCGTGCGGCGCCCCACGGGTCCCGCCCGGCCCACCTGGGAGGCAGAGCATGGCCCTCACCACCCGCCGCAGAGCCCTCACCACCCTCGGCGCCGCACTCGCGGCCACGGTCGCCCTGCCCGCCGGCACCGCGCTGGCCGGCGACCGGACCCACCGCCCGCGCCCGTTGTGGCGCGCCCACGCCCACAACGACTACGAGCACCCCCGGCCCCTCCTCGACGCCCTCGACCACCGCTTCGGCAGCGTCGAGGCCGACGTCTTCCTCGTCGGCGACCAACTCCTCGTCGCCCACGACCCCGAGGACCTCGACCCGTCCCGCACCCTGGAGTCCCTCTACCTCGACCCGCTCGCCGCCCGCGTCCGCGCCCACCACGGCTCCGTCTACCGCGGCCACCGCCGCCCCCTGCAACTCCTCGTCGACCTCAAGACCGAGGGAGCCTCGACCTACCTCGAACTCGACCGGCACCTGCGCCGCTACCGCCACCTCTTCACCCGCTGCGTCAACGGCCGGGTCGTCCCCGGCGCCGTCACCGCCGTGATCTCCGGCGACCGCGCGGCCCGCGCGCCGATGGAGGCCCAGCGGGTACGCCGGGCCTTCTACGACGGCCGGCTCACCGACCTCCGCGGCCCGGCCCCGGCCTCCTTCATGCCGCTCGTCAGCGACAACTGGACACGCACCTTCACCTGGCAGGGCGTGGGCCCCTTCCCGGACGCCGAACGCCGCACGCTGCACGGCATCGTCGGCGCCGCGCACGCCCGCGGACAGCGCGTCCGCTTCTGGGCCACCCCCGACCTGCCCGGCCCCGCCCGCGACGCGGTGTGGACCGAACTGCTCGCCGCCGGGGTCGACCACCTCAACACCGACGACCTCGCCGGGCTGGAGGCGTTCCTCGACGCCCACCGCGCCGGGTAGCGCCGACGGCGGGACACCACACGTTCGGAGGACATGTCGGCCGCCCGGACCAACCCTCCGCTACGCCACACTTGCGGCCGAACGCCGCGAACCGGACGTGGCGGCGTGGCGGAGGAGGTTGACGATGGCCATTTCCATCTCTGTGGTGCTGTTGCTGGCGATCCTGGCGGTGATCTTCCTGCGCAACGGCGGGCTGAAGTTCTCGCACGCACTGGTCTGCATGCTGCTCGGCTTCTACCTGGCCAGCACCAGCATCGCCCCGACCATCCAGAGCGGCCTCACGGCGACGGCGGACATCGTCGGCAGCCTCACCCCCTGACCGGGCGCCGCCCGCACGGGTCACGGTGCCGTGAAGACCCCGATGCCGTTCGGGACGGCGCGCTCGACGCCGCCGCTCGGACGGTTGCGCACCGACACGCCGGACGCCCCCGGCTCCCGGGCGACCAGCGTCGACGACCCGCCGCCGTCCAGGCTGAACGCGTCCACCGAGCCCACCGACCGCATCACGTCGGCGACCTCGGCGACGGTCAGCCCCGTGCGGTACGCGGGCGAGCCGTCGACGGCCAGCAGCAGCACCCGCCGCCCGCCGCCCGCCACGCCGACCGCGGTGCGCACCGCGGACACGCGCGCGTCCAGGCCCGGCAGCGGCCGCCCGCCGGTGAGGACCGGATAGCCGCCGACCGCGAACCGGTACGGCGGCTGCGACGCCGGGGCCGTCAGCCGGTGGGTCACCCGCACGGCCTCGCCCGCCGACACCTTGCGCAACTGCTGGGCCCCCGCCTCCCGGCCGACCAGCACGACGGTGTCCGGGGGGATCGGCCCGGTGCCGGGGGTGTCGGAGACGGACACCACCCGCCCGGCGCGGACCGTCACCTCGTAGGTGTCGGTGCTGCACGGGGCGGCCCGGTCGGTGTCCGTGCCGCAGGTGGCGCGCACCCGGGAGGCCTCGCCCCAGTCGCCGGTGAACGCCCCGACGGAGCCCACCGCGAGCGCGTACTGGTTCAGCCCGCCCAGCGGCAGCACCGCGTCCTCGGTGACGACGGAGCCGTCGAGGGAGAGCCGCCCCAGCCGGGCCCGCCCGTCGCTGCCGACGCCGACGACGTCCTCGGTGCTCGTGCCGGGCGGCAGAGCCGGGCCGAAGCGCTGGCCGTCCGGCACCGCCGCCTTCAGCGCCCGGCCGTCCGCGACCGCCGGGCCCACGCTCGCCCCGGTCGCCGCCACGCCCGGGTGCTGGGTCTCCGTGATGTTGAAGAAGTCGCCGTTGACGCCCGCGACGGCGCCCTGCGCGTCGGCCAGACGGGAGACCGGGGCCCGCGCGGCCACCGCTCCCGGATGCAGCAGCCCGAGGCGGACGTGCGGGTCGCTCAGGTCGACGCGCAGCAGGTGCACGTGCGTGACCCCGGCCGCCGCCCGGACGTCGAAGTCCTCGTACGTCACGCCCGGCGCCACACGGACGGCCCGCTGCACGGCGCCGGCCGGTGCCGCCCCCGTCAGGGCCGCGCCGGCCAGTGCGGCGAGTGCCGTGAGGAACGCCAGTACCGATCTGTGCCGTGCCGCCACGCACACCCCTGATGTCTCGTCGACGATCCCGCGACCACCGGGCAGTGGACCAGACGGAGGCGGCCCGGGGCAGGGCTACGCGCCGACGAGCCGGGAACGGATGAGGAAACGCACCCCCTCGGGTGCCTCCAGCGAGAATCCGCTGCCCCGTCCCTCGACGACGTCCACGATGAGGCGGGTGTGGCTCCACACCTCGTACTGGCTGCGCGACATCCAGAAGGTCACCGGCTCGGGCACGCCGTCGACGTCCAGCTCCGCGAGCAGGACGTCGGAGGAGCCCGTGCGGAACTCGCCCGCCGGGTAGCACATGGGGGCGCTGCCGTCGCAGCAGCCGCCGGACTGGTGGAACATCAGCGGACCGTGCGCCGCGCGCAGCCGCCGCAGCAGCTCGGCCGCCGCGGGGGTCAGCTCGACCCTGGGCGTCTCCTCGTAGGTGTCCTCCATGCGGTCCATGCCAGCACGGAGAAGGTTGCGAGAGCGTTGCACGGGCGTGCGCGGGGGCGGCGCCCCGGGCGGAGCGGGGCGCCGCCGCCGTGGGTCACTCCTCCGGCGCGCCGTCGCGGGTCAGCACTGTGACACGGTGGAAGTTGCAGCCCGAGGCTGCGTCGGCGGCGGGCGGCGCCTGATGCTCCTTGAGCGCGACGCTCACCAGGCTCAGCAGCAGGTCGACATCGGCCTCGCAGTCCAGGTGCACGGTCACCCAGCGGGAGCCGGGCACCAGGTGGATCGCGCTGGAACCGCCCAGGTCGTAGTGGAAGCGCTGGATGATCCGACGGGTGAGGTGCAGGTCCACGTCGCGGTCGGTGTGGAAATGGGCGATCTCGCCGCCCGCGGAGCGGAGCGCCTGCCCGGTGCCGCAGCCGGCCGGCCCGGTGGTGAGGTCGGACCACGCCGCCAGCCGCTGCAGCGCGCGCTGAGCCAGTGTCATGCCCCCATCGTCGCCCGATCACCGCCCTGCAACCAGAGGTTGAGCGACTTGTAACCGGCACGTGAGGTGCGCCGGGCGGCGGAAGCGCCGTGCACGGACGGCACGGCGCTTCCCTTCACCCTGTCGGCACGCGGGTCACGGGGTGACGCAGCCGATCGTCCCCACCGGGAAGTCGTTGCCCGTGGACGTGGCCGTGAACCCGAAGGTCGTGGTGCCGTCCGGGGCGATGACCCGGTTGTGGTCCACGTTCCGTACGGTGACGGTGCCGTCGGACCCGCTGGTCAGCGAGCCGTTCCAGACGCTGCTGATCCTGGTCCCGTCGCCCGGTTTCCACTGCACCGCCCAGCCGTTGCGCGGTTCGGTCGAGTGGTTCATGACCTCGACGGAGCCCTGGAAGCCACCGTTCCAGGAGTTGACGACGTTGTAGACCGCCATGCAGGAGCCGGTGTGCGGCGGGTCCGTGGGGTCGGGCTCCGTCGGGTCCGGGGTCGGGTCCGGGCTGGGGGTGCCGCCCGAACCGCGGATGCCGGTCACCTCGCCGTTGCCGCCGTCGAAGACGATGTCGGAGCAGGAGAAGAAGTTCTCCTGGCTGTCGGAGCGCACCCACTGGATGAACAGCACCGCGTCACCGCTGCGGCCGGAGGGCAGGGCCAGGTCCCAGTAGTAGTGGCCGGCGTCGCTCCCCGGCCCGCCCTGCTGGGGCGGGTCGGTGACGGTCTGGATCAGCTCCAGGTCGTCCCAGCCCAGTTCCGAGGTGGGCGAGTAGCCGGGCTTGGAGAGGTAGACCCGGAAGTCGCCGGGATGCGCGGCCCAGTTGCTGTACCGCACCTTGATCGTCGACCCGGAGGTCAGATGGGTCCGCGGCCAGTCGGAGCGGGGCGCGTTGTAGGCGGAGAAGTCGTAGGGGGAGCGGTCGCCGGCGCTGCACAGGGTGCCGTCCGGCACATAGCCGGGGCCCCGGCCGCCGGCGTTGGAGTCGAGTACGGCGAACCAGTTGTACAGCGCCGTCGCACCGCTCTGGTTCAGCGCGTTGCGGCAGGCGGGGTTGGTCGGGTCCAGTGCGCCGGTGCCGGTGATGGCGTCCAGCTGACACAGGTAGGTGCGCGAGCCGGGCATCATCGCGACGCCGTGCGCCTCGGCCTTGCCCTGCCCGAGGACGCTCAGGCCGAGCGCGCCGAGCAGGGTGGCCAGCACCGCCGCCAGGGAGAGGAGTCTGCTGCGTCGAACCATGGGATCTCCTGTCGGATTTCTCCTGCGAAGGGAACAGCCATGACGTGGGCGGGTTGCGCTGGAACCCCCGCCCGCCCGGGGAGGCGGTCCGACCGGACGGGCGAGGGGGCGTGGGGGAAGGAGGGCGCTAGGCGGTGCCGGTCGTGCAGGGGGTGCCGTTGAGGGTGAAGCCGGCCGGGCCGGCGAAGGTGCCGGTGTAGGTGCCCTGGAAGCCGAAGGCCTGGGTGCCGCCGGCCGCGATCCGCGCGTTGTGGGCCACGGGGGTGGCCGTCACGGCACCGGTCGATCCGGACAGGGTCGTGTTCCAGGCGTTGGTCACGCGCTGCCCGGAGGGCAGGGTGAACCCGAGCGTCCAGCCGTCGACGGCGGCGGAACCGGTGTTCCTGACGGTCACGTCGGCGGTGAAGCCGCCCTGCCAGACGTTGGTGGCGTACGAGACCTGGCAGGCGGTGTCCGGGTCGCCGGGCTCACCGGGGCCGCCCGGGTCGCCGCCACCGGTGTGCACGGCGGAGGAGAAGGAGTTCACCGCCAGCCCGGCGCCGTTCTGCCACGGCTCGAACCCGGCCTGAACGCTCGTCAGGTACCAGTCCCGCTCCGCCATGCCGCGGGCGACCGCCTGGTCGACGAAGTCCATGACGTCGAAGCTCCAGCTGCTGATCGCCGACGGGGCGACGAAGGAGATCACGTCGTTGGAGCCGTTGCTGCCGGTCCACACCTCCCAGGTCCGTCCGCCCACCGTGGCCGTGGCGACCGGGGAGCCGATGGGCTGGATCGGGCCGACCCGGTTGAACCAGATCATGATCTCCGTCTGGTTCACGCCGTCGGTCCGGGGCGTCGGGTCCAGCCAGATGTCGTACGAGGCGTTGTAGACGGCGTTGCCGACATAGCCGTACGAGATGCTGGACGGCGCCTCGGAGACGGTGTCGAGCCGGGCGGGGAGGTTGGTGCCCGGCGAACAGTTCGTGTAGTGGCAGCCGTTGAAGACCGACGGGTACGACTTCGGCGCCCCGTTCGTCGGCACCGAGCCGTCGGCCTGGGTGACCCGGAAGCCGGTGTCGGTGGCGGTCACGCACTGGGTGGCACTGGTGCCCCAGCGGTTGTTCTGGACGACGTAACGCCCCTGGATCGTCGTGCTGCCGAACTGCTCGCAGATCGTGGTGTCGGCCTGGGCCGGTGCCGCCGCGGTCACCAGGGAGGCGACGAGGGCGAGGGCGGTGAGCAGCGCTCCGAAGAGCCCGCGCACGATCCGGCTCTGACGCGATGACGGTCTCATGGCGGGGAGCCTCTCTGAGGGATGAGGGTGGGGTGCGTGGGGTGGGGTGCGTGCGAGCGCGAGTGCGGGAGCGCTCCCAACTCCCCACTGATGGGAGCGCTCCCATCACTCGCCTCGGTGGGGACTGTAGGAGTGCTCCATGTCCCTGACAAGACCTTGCGTCAGGGTTCGTGGGAGGGAATTCCGGCCGGGACGGCGGCAGGAGGCGGTGTGCAGGGGCGCTGCCTGCACGGATGGTGGGAGCGCTCCCGGTCGGAGTGCTCCCGGTCCGGCTCTCCGGCCGGTGGGGGTCAGTCGGAGTCGCGCGGCACCAGTTCCGTCCGGAGGATGACGTGCCGCCAGGCCACCGAGGAAGCCCCCGTCCGCTCCTCCATCTCCTCGAGCAGCAGCCGCACCATCGTCCGGCCGATCTCCTCCAGGGGCTGCCGGACCGTCGTCAGCGGCGGATCCGTGTGCTGGGCCAGGGGGAAGTCGTCGAAGCCGATCACCGCGACGTCGTCCGGAACGCGCCGGCCCGCCGCCCGGAGTGCCTTCAGCGCTCCCGCGGCCATCGTGTCCGAGGCGGCGAAGACCGCGTCCAGTTCCGGGTGCCGCCCGATCAGTTCCGCCATCGCCCGGTGCCCGCTCTCCTCCGAGAAGTCCCCCTCGGCGACGAGGGAGGGCCTCGGGCCGATGCCCGCGCGGCGCAGCGCCTCGCGGTAACCGCGCAGCCGGCAGGCGGCGACGTACATGTCCGCGGGACCGGTGATCGTCGCGATCGCCGTCCGGCCGCGCTCCAGCAGACGCGTGACCGCGCCGCGCGCGCCGCCGGAGTTGTCCGCGTCGACGTAGGTGATCCCCTCGTCGCCGGAGCGCCGGCCGAGCATGACGGTGGGCAGCCCCGCCTCGGTGAGCATGTCCGGCAGCGGGTCCTCGGCATGCACGGACATCAGCAGCACCCCGTCGACCCGGCCACCGCGCGCGTACTCCACGAAGCGCTGCCGCTCGGCGTCCGTGCGGACCTGGGTGAGCAGCAACTGCAGCGGCGCGACCGGCGCGTCGGCCAGCGCGTCGCCGACGGTCCTGACGATCTCCGTGAAGAACGGCTCCCCGAACAGCCGCCAGTCCGTCTCCGTCATCACCAGCGCCACCGCGTCCGCCCGGCGCACGGCCAGGGAACGCGCCGCCAGATTGGGCACGTACCCCAGTTCCGCGATGGCCTGCTGCACCGCCCGCCGCGTCGACTCGCGCACGCCCGCCGCGTTGTTGATGACGCGGGAGACCGTGCCGCGCCCGACACCGGCGCGGGCCGCGACCTCCTCCAGTGTCGGTGCACCGGCCCGCTGTCGTCCCATGACCGCCTCCCCCCTGCGCGATCAACCGATACTACGGCGGACGGGCCGGGGCACCACCACCTCCGGTGGGTCCGTACCCGCCCGAGGGAAAGATCCGGCTGCCCTGGGACCCCACGTCGACGGGGGAGCGGATGAGGGTGGCAGGGGCGGAAGGGACGAAGTCGGCGGGGCGGGGCGGAGGAAGCCGGCTGGGTGGGGCGGATGAGGCGGGGGAGGAGGGGGGAGGAGGCCGGCTCGACGGGAGCCGGCCGGTTCTCAGTCCTCCAGGCGCACCGGCATCAGCAGCGAGAACGAGTCCTGGTCGTCGGGG
The DNA here is from genome assembly GCF_055571015.1 of Streptomyces sp. NPDC031049. Classification (NCBI taxonomy): domain Bacteria; kingdom Bacillati; phylum Actinomycetota; class Actinomycetes; order Kitasatosporales; family Streptomycetaceae; genus Streptomyces; species Streptomyces sp. NPDC031049. The sequence goes on along the minus strand of NZ_JBVIGC010000011.1, from coordinate 83,544 downwards.
CGCCGGACGGCGAGCGGTGCCGTGGGGGCGCCGATCTCCAGGACCAGCCGGTCCCGGGCGCCGGCGGCGAGGGCCTGGAGCAGGAACGCCCGGTTGACGGCGACACGGCCGGGACCCTCGTCACCGTCCTCGCAGACGACCACCCTGTCGTCGCCGGTCGCCCTGAGCACGCTGAGCATGCCCGGCACTCCGGACCTGTCGGGGCCGTGGCCGGGACCGGGGGTGTCGCCGTCCTGCTCGCGGGCCTCGCTCGTGCGCACGGGACCGGTCTCCAGCGCCCGTCGGAAGTCGGCCACGTCGACCAGGACGCGCCGCCCGGGCGGCAGGCCGACCAGCCGCCGGTAGTCGGGGAAGTCGTGCGCGAGGCACTGCCCGGCCGTCTGTCCGCCGCCGGTCTCCAGGGTCACCCGGTCGTCCTCGACCGAGAGCCGGACCGGTTCCCGACCGGTCAGCAGGGCCCGCATCGCGTCGGCGAGCGGGGCCGGCACCAGGGCCTGCGCGCGCGGCCCGTCGAGGCCGGTGGCGGAGGCCCGCGCGACGGCCAGGCGGTAGCGGTCGGTGGCCACGACCCGCAGCCCGTCGGCCTCGACGTCGAGGAGGACACCGCCGAGCATCGGCAGCGCGGGGTCCCGGCCGACCGCGAACCGGACCGCGTCCAGTGCGGCGGCCAGCTCGGGCGCGGGGACGGACAGCTGTACGGCGGCGGTGCGGGGCGTTGCCATGGGGTTCTCCCTCTGATCGAGCAGGGCTCGGAGCGCGGAGAACTCGGCGCGGGCATCGGACAGTCCCCGTTCCAGCCGGCGCAGATGGGCTGCGAGGAGCCCTCGCACCAGGTCGGTGTCGCCGCCTGGCCAGGCGGCCAGCACCAGGCGGACGTCCGCCAGCGGCATGCCGGCGCGACGGAGCCGGGCCAGCAGCCGGGCCTCCGCCACCTGCGCCGGCTCGTACCACCGGTAGCCGCTCACCGGGTCCACCCGGGCGGGGACCAGCACACCGGCACGGTCGTAGAACCGCAGCGCGCTCACGCCGAGCCCGCTGTCCCGTGCCATCTCCCCGATACTGCGCATGTCGCTCTCCACACCCGAGACCCTGGGCCCTTGACCAGGTCGAGGGTCAAGCGGGGCCGCCCCGGGGTCACCGGCCGGCCCTCGCCATGGTTCCGTGCCCGCATGTTCCGTCCCGGCATGTTCCGTCCCCGTACACGGCTGTGGCCCCGTGGCTGCGCGGCCCCCTCGGCCGCGCCGCCCGTGGCGTGCCGGGCGGGCGCGGGCGGTGGGCGGGGGTTACGGTCGGCGGCATGGACGGTGATCGTCGTCGGTGGCGCGCGTGTCTGCTCGGCGGCGCGGTGTTCGCCGTGTGCATGGCCGGCACCACGCTGCCGACGCCCCTCTACCCCCTCTACCAGGAGAAGTTCGGCTTCTCCGAACTGACGGTGACCGTCGTCTACGCCGTGTACGCCTTCGCCGTCATCGGCGTTCTGCTGCTGGTGGGCAACGCCTCGGACACGGTGGGCCGGCGTCCGGTGCTGCTGTGGGGCCTGGGGTTCGCGGCCATGAGCGCCGTCTGCTTCCTGGGCGCCACGACGCTGGGCCTGCTGTACGCGGGCCGGCTGCTGTCGGGGCTGTCCGCCGGTCTGTTCACCGGGGCCGCCACGGCGTACGTGATGGAGTCGGCGCCGAAGGGCGGTGCCGCGCGGGCCACGTTCGTCGCCACCGCGGCCAACATGGGCGGGCTGGGCTGCGGGCCGCTGCTGGCGGGTGTGCTGGCCCAGTACGCGGCGTGGCCGCTGTACCTGCCGTTCGCCGTGCACCTCGCCCTGGTGGCCTGCTCGGCCGCCGTCCTGCTGGCGCTCGCGGAGACCGTGCCGGACAGGCGCCCGCTGCGTACCGTACGGCCGCGGCGGCCCGGTGTGCCGCCGCCGGTGCGGGCCGTCTTCGGACCGGCGGCGACCGCGTCGTTCGTGGGGTTCGCCCTGTTCGGGGTGTTCACCTCCGTCAGCCCGTCGTTCCTCGCCCACTCCCTGGACGTGACCGACCACGCCGTGAGCGGCCTGGTCGTCGCGCTCGCCTTCTTCGCCTCCACCGCCGGGCAGTTGGCCGTCGGCCGCGTCGGTGCGGTGCGGTCGCTGCCCCTGGGCTGCGCCGTGCTGCTCACCGGGCTGGCCCTGCTCGCCGCCGCCCTGTACTGGGACCTGCTGTCGCTGGTGGTGCTGAGCGCGATCGTCGGAGGGGTCGGGCAGGGGCTGTCGTTCCGCGGGGCCCTGACGACGGTCGCCGGGGCGTCGCCGGCCGACCGGCGCGCGGCGGTGATCTCGTCCCTGTTCGTCGTGGCCTACACCGGCATCTCGGTGCCGGTCATCGGCGTGGGCCTGCTGTCGGACCCGATGGGCCTCGAGGGCGCGGGCCTGGTGTTCATCGCCTGCATGGCGGCCCTCGTGGTGACGGCGGGCGTCTACCTGCTGCGGCGGGCGCGGACGGTGCGGGACGGCCGGACCGGTTCCCGCCAGGGAGCTGACGGGGCGTGAGCAGAAGGCGCCTGGGTGGCCTCACAGGCGTGGCCGACCTCCGCTCCCCACCCAGCCGCCCGGTCGAGCCCTTCCGGATCAGGCCGCCCCGGGGGCGGCCGTGGGCGGGTCGGTGACGGGGGTGAAGTGGGCGGGGGCGTGGTCGATCGGCAGGTCCGGGCGCCAGGCGGTGAGGATCTGGGCGCTGCATTCGAACAGGTCCGGCGGCAGCGCGTCCAGGGGCCACCAGCGCCAGTCGCCGACGCTCTCGCCGGGCTGGTCGGCCGGTTCCCCGCGCCAGCGGGTGACCACCGCGCCGAAGGTGACGCGGACGACGTCGCCGACGTGGTCGAGGAACAGGCCCAGGAGGCGGACGTCGGTGGGGTCGGCGTGCAGGCCGGTCTCCTCGGCGAGTTCGCGCACGACCGCATCCCGCGGTGACTCGCCGGGCTCCACCGTCCCACCGGGCAGCTCCCGTGTGCCCAGCCGGTGACGGCCCAGGAGCAGGCCCTGGGGCCCGAGCAGCACGGCGCCGACGCCGACGGCCGCGCGGGCGACGGGCGGCTTCGTGGTGCGGGGACGGGCGGTGATTCGGTCCGGCCGCTGGGCCTGGAAGAGCCGGTAGGAGGCGTGGTTGCCCTGCTCCGGAGCGTCGAGGACGGTGATGCCCTGCACGTGGAGCCCGTACCGGACGAGCAGGTTCTCCCACACCTCGGGTGCGAGCACCCACATGTGCACGGTCAGGGCGCCGCCGTCGGCCAGGCGCAGGGCCTCCGGGCGCGGGGCGACCGACGAGGCGGGGCCGTCGCCGGCGGAGTTGGTGTGCAGCACGGTGAAGCAGAGCCGTCCGCCCGGCTTGAGGGCGGCCGTCAGAGCGGGCAGGAGCCGGTGCGGGTCGAGGAAGTGGAAGGTGCTGAGGGAGTAGAACACGTCGTACGGTGCTGCCGTGGCCACGTGCTCGACGGCGTCGGCGTGGATCAGCCGCAGGCCCGGTACATCGGGGTAGCGGGCGCGGGCCCGCTCGATCTGACCGAGGGAAGCGTCGACGCCGTCCACCTGCCCACCGTGGGCGCGGGCCAGGTGTGCGGCCTGCCGACCGGGGCCGCAGCCGATGTCCAGGACCCGCAGGCCCTCGATGTCCCCGAGGATGGCGTCCCCCGGCCCGTCCGGGGCCGGACCCCAGGCGATCCGGTCCAGATCCGGCAGACGCGTACCGCGCCCGAGGTGGTGTGTCCCGTAGGAGTCCCAGGCGAGGCGGGTCTGGTGCTCGGCGTCCAACACGTCGGCCTCCGTGCCGAGTTCAGGGGCGGAGTGCGTAGCAGCGCAGCACATCGAGGTCGGCGGTGCGCACGACGGACCATCCCGCGGTGAGCGTCTCGGCCTCGGCGGGGGTGATCCCGAGGTGCGTGCGCGGATCGTCCTCGGGGCGACGGCCGGCGAGTTCGGTGACGACCCAGAACGTCCCGCCGGGCGCGAGGATCTGCCGGACGCGGTCGAGGAAGGCCGCCTTGTCGTCCACCCACCGGTAGACCAGACGGCAGGAGACGACCGCGTACGCCGGGTCCGGCAGAGCGCCGAGGTCGTCGGAGGTGAAGTCCATCAGACGCCAGCCCGGGCCCTGCCCTTGCTGGGCGTTGCGGGCTGCGGTGATGGCGCTGGGCGCGAAGTCGATGCCGGTGGTGCGGTAACCGAGCCGGTGGAGGTGACGGGCCAGGGCGCCTTCGCCGGTGCCGATGTCGAGAGCCGGTCGCCGACGGCCCGGTCCGAGATGGTCGGCCAGAAGCGCGGCCTCGGTGCCGCTGACCTCCCGGTACCGGCGTCCACCGGCCCAGAGCGGTTCCCAGTGGTCGGCGGTGGCCGAAGTGGTCGTCATACGGCTCCTTTGCTTCTCACCCCCATGATGGCGTTCGTCGCGGGCCCGTGAGGGAGCCTTTCCGGAGACCGGGGCGAGCCGGTCGACGAGGTGCGGGGTTGCCTCCTCGAAGGCATGGCGGAAGCCGCTTCCTGTGAAGGCGCGCACGTTCGGCACGCACCGGCGCCGCGCATGGAGCAGGGCGCCTGCCCGGCGTTCCCCAGGCAGGCGCCCTCGCCGTGTCCAGCCGTGTCTAGAAGAAGCCCAGCTTCTTCGGCGAGTACGACACCAGGAGGTTCTTCGTCTGCTGGTAGTGCTCCAGCATCATCTTGTGGGTCTCCCGGCCGATGCCCGACTGCTTGTAGCCCCCGAACGCCGCGTGCGCCGGGTAGGCGTGGTAGCAGTTGGTCCAGACGCGGCCCGCCTGGATGGTGCGCCCCGCGCGGTACGCCGTGTTGATGTCCCGGGTCCACACACCGGCGCCGAGGCCGTACAGCGTGTCGTTGGCGATCTTCATGGCGTCGTCGAAGTCGGCGAAGGAGGTCACGGAGACGACCGGGCCGAAGATCTCCTCCTGGAAGATCCGCATCCGGTTGTGGCCCTCGAAGATGGTCGGCTGGACGTAGTAGCCGCCCTTCAACTCGCCGTCGTGCTCGATGCGCTGCCCGCCGGTGAGCACCTTCGCGCCCTCCTGCCGGCCGATGTCCAGGTAGGAGAGGATCTTCTCCAACTGGTCGTTGGACGCCTGCGCTCCGATCATCGTGTCGGTGTCCAGGGGGTTGCCCGGCGTGATCCGCTCGGTGCGGGCCACCGCCGCCTCGACGAAGTCGGCGTAGACGCCGCTCTGGATCAGCGCCCGGGACGGGCAGGTGCACACCTCGCCCTGGTTCAGCGCGAACATCGTGAAGCCCTCGAGGGCCTTGTCACGGAAGTCGTCGTCCCTGGCCCAGACGTCGTCGAAGAAGATGTTCGGCGACTTGCCGCCCAGCTCCAGCGTGACCGGCTTGATGTTCTCCGAGGCGTACTGCATGATCAGCCGCCCCGTGGTGGTCTCCCCGGTGAAGGCCACCTTCGCCACCCGGGGGCTGGACGCCAGCGGCTTGCCCGCCTCGGCACCGAAGCCGTTGACGATGTTGACCACACCCGGCGGGAGCAGGTCGGAGATCAGGCTCATCCAGTAGTGGATGGAGGCCGGGGTCTGCTCCGCCGGTTTGATGACGACCGCGTTGCCCGCGGCGAGGGCCGGGGCGAGCTTCCACGTCGCCATCAGGAGGGGGAAGTTCCACGGGATGATCTGCGCGACCACGCCGAGCGGCTCGTGGAAGTGGTACGCCACGGTGTCGTCGTCGACCTCGCCGAGCGAGCCCTCCTGGGCCCGGATCGCGCCCGCGAAGTAGCGGAAGTGGTCGATGGCCAGCGGGATGTCGGCGGCCAGCGTCTCGCGCACGGGCTTGCCGTTCTCCCAGCTCTCGGCGACCGCGAGGCGCTCGAGGTTCGCCTCCATCCGGTCGGCGATCCTCAGCAGGATGCCGGAGCGCTCGGTCGTGGACGTGCGGCCCCAGACCGGTGCCGCCGCGTGCGCCGCGTCCAGCGCCCGCTCCACGTCCTCCGCGGTGCCGCGTGCCACCTCGGTGAACGGCTGACCGTTGACCGGGGACGGGTTCTCGAAGTACTGCCCGCGCACCGGCGGTACGTACTCCCCGCCGATGTAGTGGTCGTAGCGCGACTGATAGGAGACGATCGCGCCGTCGGTGCCGGGCGCCGCGTAACGGGTCATCCTGGTCCGCCTTCCTCGACAGATGCCGCCCGCCCTCGGGCAGCGCTTGGCGCGAGAGTAGGAAGCGGGACGTTGCAGGGACGTTGCGTGCGAGGGGGGGCCGGAGGCCGAGGACAAGGGGAGGGGAGCGAGCGGGCGGGGCGGTGTTCACCCGGTGCCCGGTGCCGCCAGCTCGGCTTCGAGGGCCGCCAGGCGCGAACGGGTCGCCGCCGTCGGCCGTACGGCGGCGAGGGCGCGCCAGACGTCGACGTCGTCCTCGCCCCACGGGGCGTGCGCCCAGTCGGCCAGCAGGTCCGGGTCGCCGGCCGCGATCAGCGCGGTCCGCAGCCCGTCGGCGAGCCGGCGCCGCAACCGGGCCACCGACGGCGCCTGCGAGGCGGGCAGCAGGGGACCGCCGTACGCCGTCGCCGCCGCCGAAACGGCCCCGGCGCGCAGCCGCCGCTCGACGACGGCCACGTCGGAGTCGACGGGCAGCGTCAGCCGGTACGGACGGGACGTCAGCAGGTCCGGCCCCACGATCCGGCGCAGCCGGGCCAGCTCCGCGCGGAGTGTCACCGGCGTGACCGTCTCGTCCTCGTACAGGGCGCACAGCAGCTCGTCGCCGGTCAGTCCCTCCGGGCGGCGGGAGAGCAGCACCATGATCTCGCTGTGCCGCCGGCTCAGCCTGACTCTGCGCCCCCGGGCGGTCAGCAGGGCCTCGTCACGGCCCAGCGCGGACAGCTCGGCCGTGTCGGCGGGGGCCTGCCGCGGAGCCAGCAGCGCCAGTTGCGACTCGGCCGCCCGGGCGACCGCCTGGACGAAGCCCAGACTGTGCGGATGTGCGAGCCGGTCCCCGCCGGTGATGTCCACGGCACCGAGCACCCGGCCGGAGCGCGGATCGTGCACCGGTGCCGCCGCGCACGTCCACGGCTGCACGCGCCGCACGAAGTGCTCGGCCGCGAACACCTGCACCGGACGCCCGACGGCGACCGCCGTCCCCGGCGCGTTGGTGCCCACCGCGCTCTCCGCCCACCGCGCACCCGGCACGAAGTTCATCCGGCCCGCCCGGCGCCGGGTGGCCGGGTGCCCCTCGACCCAGAGCAGCCTGCCGTGCGCGTCGGACACGGCGAGCAGATGCTCTCCGTCGGCGGCGAACGGGGCCATCAGCTCACGCACCAGAGGCATCACCCGGGCCAGCGGATGCTCGGCCCGGTAGGCGCCGAGGTCACTGTCCACCAGCTCGACGTCCGCGGTGCGGTCCGGGCCGACGCCCGCGCGGACCGAGCGCCGCCACGACTCCGCCACCACCGCTCGCACCGGCCGCGGCACCGTGCCGGCCCGGGTGAACGTCTCGTGCGCGCGCCGCAGGGTCCGCGCCCGCTCGGCGGGGTCCACACCCGGCTCCAGGGCCACCCATGGATCGCTCAACTCGGCCTCCCCGGACGGCGACGCTGCCGGTGACATCGTCACTCCGGTGCTGCGCGCCGACAACCGTTTCGACCGACCCGCTCACTCGAACGTGGCGTTCCGTCACGGTCTCCCCGCGGTTTCCCGCCGGCCCCCGCGAGCTCCGTCAGGTGTGACGGTCGGTCCGTCAGGTGTGACGTCGGTCCGTCAGGTGGGACCGTCGGTCCGTCAGGTGAGCCCCGCGGAACGTTCCGCCACCGCCGCCGGATCGTCCAGGACGGCCCGCACGACGGAGTGCGCGGCTCCCAGAAGTGGTCCCTGGGGTCCCAGCCCGGACACCGCCACGGGACAGGCCGGGCCCGCCGTGCGCCGGGCCAGTTCGTCCCGCAGCGGGGCCAGCAGCCACGGCGCGAGTCCGGCCAGCGCGCCGCCGAGCACCACGCACCGCGGGTCCAGCAGGTTGACCGCTCCGGTGAGGGCGATCCCGAGCGCCGTCCCCGCCTCGCGCAGGGCCCGGCGTACGTCCTCGTCGCCCTCCTCGGCGCGCTCGGCGAGCAGTCCGACGCGGTCCTCGCCCGGCTCCAGGCCGGCCGCGCGCAGCACCGCCTCCTCACCGGCGTACTGCTCCAGGCAGCCGCGACCGCCGCACGGGCAGGCGGGACCGTCGGGACGCACCGGTACGTGTCCCAGCTCGCCCGCGAACCCGCGGGTGCCGCGCAGCAGCCCTCCGTCCACGACCACGGCCGCGCCGATACCGATCTCGGCGGACACGTGCAGGAAGTCGGGTGGGGTGCCGTCCGCGAGCCACAGCTCGGCGAGGGCCCCGAGATTGGCCTCGTTGTCCACGGACAGCGGCACGTCCCGGGACGGTTCCCCGACGGTCAGCAGAGCGCCGAGGTCCACGTCGCGCCAGCCGAGGTTGGGGGCGCGCACGACGGTCCGGGCATCGCGCGACACCAGGCCCGGGACGGCCACGGCGAGCCCCGCCGGCCACAGGCCCTCGCCCTCCGCCTCGGCCACCACCCGGCGCACCAGGCCGTCGAGTTCCTCGGCCACCGGCCCGGGGCGGCGGCCCCGGTTGCTGCCGTGCCGCTCGGCACGCGCGCGTACCCGCCCCCGCAGGTCGACCGCGCAGACCGCCAGATGGTCGACGCCGATCTCGGCGCCGATGCCCGCGGGGCCGCGTCCGCTGACGGCGAGCGCCGAGCCGGGCCGCCCGACGCGCCCCGGGCGTTCGGGGCCGAGTTCCTCCAGCAGGCCCGAGCGGACCAGCTCGTCGACCAGGGTCGACACCGCCGCGCGCGTGAGCCCGATCCGGGAGGCGACGGCCGCCCGGGACAGCGGTCCCTCGGCGCTCACGGCATGCATCACCCGCGCGAGATTGCGGCGGCGCATGCCCTGCTGGGTGTCCGGCAGGGCATGCCCGGAGCCGGCGGCTCGTGCTCCTTGCAGCGGTGCGGTCATGCCCCCTCGGTCCTCGTTCGTTCCACGCACGATCCCCACTCGGTCGGGCCCCCGCCGGGTCGGCGGGTGGTCCGCGCCCGCCGACGGTCCAAGTCCGGTCGACAGCGTTCCCGCCCGGCGACGGTCGAAGCCCGGCCGACAGCCGGTCCTCGCCCGCCGTCGTACTGGTCGGGCCGCCCACCGTCATATTGGTCGGGCCACCCACCGAGGTACTGGTCGGGCCGCCCGTCGGCCGGACGGTCCGCCCGGGACGCCCGAGTCCGGCCGGTCAGCGGGTGTCCGCGCCCCGTTCCAGGAGCGCGGCCGCGTCGGAGACTACCCCGGCGATCCTGTTCAGCGTCACCTCGTCCCGTTCCACGGCGTCCAGGACCGGCCCGGCGGCCGTGTTCCAGCGCCGGGCCACCGCGGCCGGGTCCTCGCCGGTGAGCAGGCCGGCCGCCTGGGCCGCGGCGCCGAGGGCGACCAGTTCCCGAGCCTCGGGGATCTGCACGGGGCGCCCCGACAGCCGGCGCACGGTCTCCTGCCAGGCGGTCCCACGGGCGCCGCCGCCGATCAGCAGCAGCGGCGCGGCCGGGTCGGCGTCGGTGTCGAGGACCAGGTCCAGCGCCCCGAGCAGGGAGTGCACGGCGCCGTCGTACGCGGCTTGCAGCAGCTGGCCGGCGGTCGTGTCGTGGCGCAGGCCGTGCAGCAGGCCGGAGGCGTTCGGCAGGTTCGGGGTGCGCTCGCCGTCCAGGTACGGCAGCAGCGTGACGCCCGTGCCGGGCTCGACGGCGTCCCGGTCCAGACCCAGCAGCGCCGCCACCCGGTCGACGGCGAGCGTGCAGTTCAGCGTGCAGGCCAGCGGCAGCCAGTCACCGCGCGCGTCGGCGAAGCCGGCGACGGTGCCGGTCGGGTCGGCGGGCCGCCGCTGCGACACGGCGTACACCGTGCCCGACGTCCCGAGGCTCATCACCGGCACCCCGGGGCGCACCCCGAGGCCCAGTGCGGCGGCGGCGTTGTCGCCGGTACCCGGCGCGACCAGGGTGCCCCTGGAGAACGGCAGGTCGTGGCTGTCGCGCACGGTCCCGGCCACCTCGCCGGGCCGGACCACCCGGGGCAGCAGCGCGGGATCGAGCCCCACGTGCGCGAGGGTCTCCTCGTCGTACGCCTCCGTCCCGGACACCCACCACCCGGTGCCCGAGGCGTCGCCGCGGTCGGTCGTGCCCTGCCCGGTGAGCCGCTCGGTGAGGTAGTCGTGGGGGAGGCGTACGGCCTTCGTGGCGCGGACCGCCTCCGGCTCGTGCTCGGCCAGCCACGCCCACTTGGTGACCGTGAACGAGGCGCTGGGCACGCTGCCCGTCCGTTCGGCCCAGGCTTTGGGCCCGCCCAGTTCCCCGACCAGGCGGCGCGCGTGCGGCGCCGAGCGCACGTCGTTCCACAGCAGGGCCGGGCGGACCGGATCGCCCCGGTCGTCCAGGGTCACCAGGCCGTGCTGCTGTCCGCCGATCGACACCGCGGCGGCCTCCCGCGCGGCGTCGCCGCACTGCCGCAGCGCCTCGCACAGCGCTTCCCACCACTGGCGCGGGTCGCTCTCCCGGCCCGGCCCGGAGGACACCGTGTGCGGGGCCTGGCCGCTCGCGACGACCCGGCCGGTGCCCGCGTCGACCACCAGGGCCTTGGTGGACTGGGTGGATGTGTCCACGCCGACGACGAGCGGACCCTCGGCTGCTGACATCGGGCTTCTCCCTCTCCGCGGCTCCGCGGGATCTGACCTGGCTTCTGCGGGACGTGCGGACCGGGCCGGCCCGCACATCACTCCTTCGGGAACACCTTGTCCCTTCCCAGGGACGCGCTCGCATACTAATTTGTAAACCGCCATGACGAAATAGTCTCGAGCGAGCAAGGAGCCGCGGCATGAGCTACCAGCCCACCCCCGAGGACAGGTTCACGTTCGGTCTGTGGACCGTCGGCTGGCAGGGCCGGGACCCGTTCGGAGACGCCACCCGGGCCGCGCTGGACCCGGTGGAGTCGGTACGGCGCCTGGCCGAGCTGGGCGCCTACGGCGTGACCTTCCACGACGACGACCTGATCCCGTTCGGCGCGAGCGACACCGAGCGCGAGGCGGCCGTCAAGCGCTTCCGGCAGGCCCTGGACGCCACCGGCATGAAGGTGCCGATGGCCACCACCAACCTGTTCACCCACCCGGTCTTCAAGGACGGCGCCTTCACCGCCAACGACCGGGACGTGCGCCGCTACGCCCTGCGCAAGACCATCCGCAACATCGACCTCGCCGTGGAACTGGGCGCCCGCGTGTACGTCGCCTGGGGCGGCCGGGAGGGTGCCGAGTCCGGCGCGGCCAAGGACGTGCGCGACGCGCTGGAGCGCATGAAGGAGGCCTTCGACCTCCTCGGCGAGTACGTCACCTCCCAGGGCTACGACCTGAGGTTCGCCATCGAGCCGAAGCCGAACGAGCCGCGCGGCGACATCCTGCTGCCCACCGTCGGACACGCGCTGGCCTTCATCGAGCGGCTGGAGCGCCCGGAGCTGTACGGCGTCAACCCCGAGGTCGGGCACGAGCAGATGGCCGGCCTGAACTTCCCCCACGGCATCGCCCAGGCCCTGTGGGCCGGCAAGCTCTTCCACATCGACCTCAACGGCCAGTCCGGCATCAAGTACGACCAGGACCTGCGCTTCGGCGCCGGTGACCTGCGCGCCGCGTTCTGGCTGGTCGACCTGCTGGAGACGGCCGGCTACGAGGGACCGCGGCACTTCGACTTCAAGCCGCCGCGGACCGAGGACCTGGACGGGGTGTGGGCGTCGGCCGCCGGCTGCATGCGCAACTACCTCATCCTCAAGGAGCGCGCCGCCGCCTTCCGCGCCGACCCCGAGGTGCAGGAGGCCCTGCGGGCGGCCCGGCTGGACGAACTGGCCCGGCCCACCGCCGAGGACGGGCTCCAGGCCCTGCTGGCAGACCGCACCGCGTTCGAGGACTTCGACGTCGACGCTGCGGCCGCCCGCGGCATGGCCTTCGAGCGCCTCGACCAGCTCGCCATGGACCACCTCCTGGGCGCCCGAGGCTGACGGCTGAAGCACGCGCGCGTCTGTGCGCCGGGCCGGGCCCGCTCACGCGCGCGTGGCGGGCCCGGGGGGGGGGGGGGGGGGGGGGAGGGGGGGGGGGGGGAGGCGGGGGGGGGGGGGGGGGGGAAAGGGAGACACCGGAGCCCCCCCATCTTGTTCTCCCCACACCCGGCCCCCGCGGTTGTGATTCCTGTCCCT
>NZ_JBVIGC010000011.1:0-71297 GCF_055571015.1 Streptomyces sp. NPDC031049 | reverse complement strand
GAAAAAACAACCCCCCCCCTCCCCCCCCCCCCCCCCCCCCCCCCCCCCCCCCCCCCCCCCCCCTCCCCCCCCCCCCCCCCCCCCCCCCCCCCCCCGGCCCGCCCTCCGCGGGGCCGGCAACGACGTCAACGACCTCCCGTGCTTCGCCCTCGTGGGCTGGCCCGTGGCGGTCGCCGGCGCACACGACGTCGTCAGCGGCGGGCCCATGCACCAGCCGGTCGCGGCGAGGTGGCCAGGGCCCCGGTCGTCAGGACTCGTCGCCGGCTCCGAGCGCCGCCGAGGCCAGTGCCGTCGCCGGGTCCTGCGCGCAACCGCCCGCGGGGACCCAGCGGCCGCGTTCCTTGCGGTACGGCCACCATCCGCCGTCGCGGCCCAGCCGGATCTGGTGGGGTGAGTCCACGACCGTCCACCGGTTGGCCCGGGCCCGCAGCGACGGCCGTTCGTCCGCGTCCCAGGCGGCCTCCAGAGCGGCACGCGCGCGTGCGAGCGCCTCGCCCGTCACCGTCCACTCCTCCTCCAGCACGGACAGGCCCGCCGCTCCTCCGTGCCGCCACGCGCGTACGGCCACCGCGAAGGCGTCCCGGGAGCGCCCGGTCCCGTCCGCGAGCCGGCCGGTCAGGGCGGGTTCCGCCCCGTCCGCGGCCAGCCGCACCGCGTCCTGCTCCAGCGTCGGTTCCGGCTCCGGCGGGCGCCGGTCGTGTCCCGGGCGCAGGGCCTCGGCGAGCAGGTGGCGGGCCTCGGCGGCGGTACGCGAGGCGAGGAACGCCAGCGCGGCCGGGTCGACCTCCGGTGGGGGCGCGGTCTCGGTGTCCAGGGAGGGCGGCAGCCCCGGCTCCTGCGGGAGCCCGGGAGGGGCGGGCAGTTCGGGCAGCAGCCGTGCCGCCGCGTACGCCTCGTCGGCGGCCACGCCCTCGGGACGGGGGGCCGACTCCTCGTCGCGTGGCGAGCCGTGTGCCTGGAGGGCCTCCAGCACGGCACGTTCACTCCGGCCCCGCATCAGCAGCAGGACGAACGGGTCCTGGTCGAGCAGCCGGGCCACCTGGTAGCACAGCGCCGCGGTGTGACCGCAGTGGTCCCAGTCGCCGCAGTCGCACTCCGGCACCAGGTCGCCCATGCCCGGCAGCAGTTCGATGCCCGCCGTCGCCGCGTCCTCCACCAGATGGGTGGGCATCTCCCGGTCCAGCAGGGCCGCGACATGCCCGGCCCGCTCGACCGTCATGTCGACAAAGCGATCCCACTGGGTGTCGGACAGTTGCTCCAGCAGGACGTCGGCCCGGTGTGCCGTGCGATCCCGGTCGTGGACGACCGCGGTGATCCGCCCGGGACGCACCGACACCGCTCCGACCGCCCCCGCGCGCGCGAGCCGGCGGCCCGTCTTCACCTGCGTGCCGTCCAGCGCCGTGTCCTCCAGCGCCTTCAGCCAGGCCTGCCCCCACCAGGTCCGGGCGAAGCCGCGGCCCCGTGCCGGCGGCAGCGCGGCGAACGTGCGTTCCGTGTCGTCGTCGTACCGCGTCATCGCGTACCCCCTCGCAGTGCCACCAGGTCGGCGAGCTGCTCGTCCGTCAGTTCCGTGAGCGCCGCCTCGCCGGAGCCGAGCACCGCGTCGGCCAGTTCCCGTTTGCTGTGCAGCAGGGCGGCGATGCGGTCCTCGACGGTTCCCTCGGCGATCAGCCGGTGCACCTGGACCGGCCTGGTCTGGCCGATGCGGTAGGCGCGGTCGGTGGCCTGCGCCTCGACGGCCGGGTTCCACCAGCGGTCGTAGTGGACGACGTGCTCCGCGCGGGTGAGGTTCAGTCCGGTGCCCGCCGCCTTGAGCGACAGCAGGAACACGGGCACCTCTCCGTCCTGGAAGCGCCGCACCATGGCCTCGCGTTCGGTGACCGGGGTGCCGCCGTGCAGGAACAGGGAGGCGACGCCCCGGGAGGCCAGGTGCCGTTCCAGGAGCCGCGCCATCTGCACGTACTGGGTGAAGACCAGCACTCCCGCACCCTCGGCGAGGATCGTGTCGAGCAGTTCGTCGAGCAGCTCCAGCTTCCCCGAGCGGCCGGCCGGCGCCGGGCTGTCCTCCTTGAGGTACTGGGCCGGGTGGTTGCAGATCTGCTTCAGCCCGGTCAGCAGCTTCACGATCATCCCGCGCCGCTCCATGCTGCCGGCGCCGGAGATGTCCGCGAGCGCCTCGCGCACCACCGCCTCGTACAGGGCGGTCTGCTCCGTGGTCAGGGACACGGGGTGGTCCGTCTCCGTCTTCGGCGGCAGTTCCGGGGCGATCCCGGGGTCCGCCTTGCGCCGGCGCAGCAGGAACGGCCGCACCAGCCGGGCCAGGCGCTCCGCCGCCGCGGGGTCCTGGCCGCCCTCGACGGCACGCGCGTAGCGCCGCCGGAAGGTGCCCAGCCGGCCCAGGAGTCCCGGGGTGGCCCAGTCCAGGATCGCCCACAGCTCCGACAGGTTGTTCTCCACCGGAGTGCCGGTCAGCGCCACGCGCGCGCGTGCACCGATGGTGCGCAGGGCGCGTGCGGTCGCCGAGTACGGGTTCTTCACGTGCTGGGCCTCGTCCGCCACCACCATGCCCCACGCCACCTCGGCCAGCCGTGGCGCGTCGAGACGCATCGTGCCGTACGTGGTGAGCACGAACTCGCCGTCGGCCACGTCCTCCAGCTCGCGCCGCGTGCCGTGGAACCGGCGCACGGGCGTGCCGGGCGCGAACCTCTCGATCTCCCGCTGCCAGTTGCCCATCAGGCTGGTCGGACAGACCACGAGGGTCGGACCGGCCGCCGAGGCGTCGGTCTGCCGGTGCAGGTGCAGGGCGATCAGCGTGATGGTCTTGCCCAGGCCCATGTCGTCCGCGAGGCAGCAGCCCAGGCCCAGCGAGGTCGTCCGGGCCAGCCAGCCGAGTCCCCGCCGCTGGTAGTCGCGCAGGGTCGCGGCCAGCGCGGCGGGCTGCTCGACGGGCTCCTGCCCCTCCGGTTCGGCGAGCTGTGCCCGCAGGGACGCCAGCCAGCCGGTGGGCCGCACCTCGACCGGCCGGCCGTCGACCTCCGCCGAACCCGTCAGGGCCGCGGCGAGCGCCTCGACGGGGGTGATCTTGCGGTCCTGTCGCTCGCGGGCCCGGCGCGCCTCCTCCGGGTCGACGAGGACCCACTGGTCCCGCAGGCGCACCAAGGGCCGGTCGGCCTCGGCGAGCCGGTCCAGCTCCTCGCGTGTGAGCCGGTGCTCGCCCAGCGCGAACCACCAGTCGAAGGCCAGCAGCGCGTCCGCGGACAGGAACGACGGCCGCCCGGCGAAGGCGGACGTGCCCGCACCCGGCTCGCCCTCGGGCGGTCCCACCTCCGCGCGGGCGGTCAGGTCCCGGGCCAGCTCCCGGGGCCAGTGCACGTCGACACCGGCCCCGGCCAGCTCCCGGGCGCCCCGTCCGAGGAGATCGACGACCTCGTCGTCGGCCAGGTCCAGGGCATCGGGCACGGCCGCCGACAGCAGGGGCGTCAGGGTGGGCCAGGCGCGGGCGGCGCGGCGCAGCGCCAGCAGGGCGTCCATCCGCGCGCGTGGACCGGGCCCGTCGCCCGCGGTGCCGGCCCAGACGTCGGCCGCGTCCGCGACGAGCGTCGCGTCGTGCACGCCATGGATCTGAAGAACGGCCCGGAACGACGGCGCCGCTCCGTGCGCCGTGCCGTCCGCCGGCCCGGCCGCTTCGTGCAGTCCGGGAACCTCGACGCGCAACGACAGCCGCACGCCGGCATCGTGACCGGCGGCGACGTCGTCCGCCCAGGCCCGCAACCCGGGGTGGCGCCGCGGCTCGCGCCCCGCGTACGCCGGCCCGCCCGTGGCGAGGGCGGCGGCGGGGGAGCGGGGCAGGGTGTCGGCCACGGCGTCCAGGAAGGCGCGCACCAGCTGCTCCGGGTCGGGCAGGCGCGGGGGCCGGGAGTCGTCCACCGGCACGGCGTGGGCCTCGGGCGGCATCGCCGCCGCGAAACGGCGGACCCGGTCGATGTCCTCCGTGCGCAGGGGGCCCGCACGCCAGGCGTCGTGACCGGAGGCGGACAGGCCCGGCAGCAGCAGTCCCCGCGCCACGAAGCCCAGGGCCTGCACGGCCACGGCGCCCCAGAAGGCGGATGAACGGTGGGCGTCCACGCGGGTGCGCGCCCGCGTGAGGACGGGCAGGGCGGTCCGTACCGGGAGCAGTGCGGCGGACACGCGCACCGTCTCGGCGCCGTCCCCGGCGGGAACCGCGACCGTCAGTTCCGCCGGTGAGCCCGACGGGACTGCCGGGGGGACCTGTCCGTCCGGCCGCCAGAAGGCGACACGGCCCGCGCGTGCGGGATCGCCGGGAAGGAACACGGCGCAGCAACGGGTCAGTTCGTCGCAGAGGGCGGCATCGGTGAGGGCGGCATCGGTGAGGGAGGAGCGGGAGGGAGAGGAGGCTGTCGGGTGAGTCGTCTGCGCGGTGATGACCTATTCCTCAAATTTGACTAGCCGAGTCGGAGTCGCTGATTATACAGGTTTTCTGTGGCGATCTGATGTGCTTCGCTGTGAACTGAGTCACCATGCAGGTCAGGGTCTGCTGCCCTCCTCCGCCGCGGTCGCCGACGTGTTCTCGGGGTCGAGTCCGGGTCCCGTCTCAGGGGCGTCTCAGGGTCGCGACGTGGAACCGCGGGGAGCGCGGGCCCGTTCTCAGGACAGAGAGCGGCAGAGGCCGCGAAGGAGGCGCCAAGATGTCGAACA
This sequence comes from Streptomyces sp. NPDC031049, assembly GCF_055571015.1. NCBI lineage: Bacteria > Bacillati > Actinomycetota > Actinomycetes > Kitasatosporales > Streptomycetaceae > Streptomyces > Streptomyces sp. NPDC031049. The sequence goes on along the minus strand of NZ_JBVIGC010000011.1, from coordinate 66,581 downwards.
ACGCCAAGATCGCCGCGGGAGGTGTGGCGGCCGGACTCATCCTGCTGATCTGGCTGCCCTGGTGGGCCGCCCTTCTGATCATCCTGGGAGTCCCGGCCGCAGCGTACCTCGCGCTGGACCCGTCACAGCGACGCAGGCTGCGCCGCAACACGCGCAGGGAGCTCGGCCGCTGAGGCGCTGACGCGGGCGCCGCGGCGCCGGGCTCACCGCCGCCGCACGGGAGCGGTCACGTCACTGTCCGCGGGCTGCCCACCGTGGGGCCCGCGGCCAGTCCTCGTCCGGCCCACGGGCGGGCGCGAGGGGCGCGGGCCCCACGGTGGGCGCGGGGCCGCCGATGGCACGGCGCCGCCGTGCGGACGCGCCCGCGCGGAGCGTCGCCGGACCGGGCGGGTGCGGGACGATCAGCTGGGGCGCACGGCCATCCGGTCCAGGGCCTCCAGCAGCCCGGGCAGCTCCGGCCCGCGGCCCACCGGCAGCACCTCACCGGGCTCCTCGTCCAGCAGCACGAACGCGATGTCGTCCGTCCGGGCCACCAGCGACCATCCGGGCCCGTCGGCGCGCAGCGTGCGCGCGCCGCCCGGCGCGAAGGACGACCGCACACGGCCCAGCGGCGGAGGCGTCTCCAGGTAGGCGCGTGCCTCGGCGAGCACTCGCCGCACACCACGGTGCCCCCTGGCCCCGCCCTCGCCGTCCCCCTCGGCATCCCGCTCGGGGCCCTGCTCCGCCGCCTCGGCACCGTCGGAGCCGCCGTCCGCCGTCGAGAACTCGCTGTCGTCGATCTGCTCCCGCCACTGCGCCCACTGCAAGGCGATCTCGTCGGCCCCCAGACGCCGCTGGGCGGGCCCCCAGACGGTCGTGTCCGGCGGGGCCAGCGCGGCAGGCTCGCCCGGCTCCGGCGCCGGGTCGTGCGGCGCGGGCACGCCGGGAGCCGCCACCGCCACCGCGAGCGGCCAGCCGGGCAGCGCGGCGACGACCGTGCGCTCGTCCGGGGACAGGTCGTACTCCATGCCGCAGTCCCACGACGCGATGGCGACGGCGACGAGCGACACGTCGTCGATGGCGACGGTCCACCGGGCCCCGGCACCGTCCTGGCCGAGCACCAGTCCGTAGCCGTCGGCGAGCGGGGGCAGACCGAGCGCGGCGCACGCCTCCGGGTAGTCGTCGCCCAGCACGCTCGGGAACTTCGCCGGTGTCAGCAGCACCGCCGTGAGCACATAGAGCGCGTCGTCCGCGGCGGCGACGGCGTTCTCTTCCGTCCCGGCCATCAGTGCCTCCCCATCGGTGTGCCAACGGCGCGCACCCTAGTGCGCGCCGACGGGGCTTGTCACGACCCCGCTGCCCACCCGAGCTGCAGTTTTCCGGCTGGACGGGGTGAAACCGACCACGAAGGACGTCCGGTGCGAGGCCGGTCCGGCGCGAGGCGGGTCCCGTTGCGAGGCCGGTCCGGCGCGAGGCGGGACCGGCCGAGGGCCGTCCGGTGCGTCAGGCCCTCGGCAGTCCCAGAAGGGCACGGGCCACGTCCTCCGGCGCCTCGCCCCGCTCGCGCGCGAGCGTGACGACGGCGCGGCACGCCAGCTCGCTGACGCCGAACGACAGCGCCTCCGGTGACACCCAGCCCGCCGCTTCCTCGGCGCGCTCCTGGTCGTCCCGCGCGCATGCCGCGACGTGGACGGCGGCGGCCTCGAAGAGGTTGTGCGCGCGTGTCTCCCGACTGGGCGAGCCCCGCCCGTCGCCCCGCCCGTCGCCCCGCGCGCGCCGGGCGCCGAGCACTCTGGCACACGCCTCGCGGACGCGGCTCAACAACCTGACCACCTGCCCCCCTGGTGATTGCCCTGACCGACCGTACATCTCCCGCCGCTCAACGTAGAGTTGGAATCTCCACGGCAGAAGGGGACGACAGCGGTGAAGCGGTTCGAACGGCTGGAACAGATCCGGCGGATGGACCCCCACGAGGACGCTTCGGAGATCTACCGGCTCTCCTCCACCTACGAGTTTCCGTGGGACTTCACCCGGGCCCTGGAACTGGCGCTGTACCGCACCTACGCCGTACCGAGCATCGGCCGGCTGCTCGCCGAGACGGCGGAGCTGACGGACCGCACCCAGCGGCGCTACGACGACACCTCGCTCCTCCTCGACGCCATCGTCGAGCACGGCTTCGCCAGCGAGCAGGGCCGCACCGCGATCCGGCGGATCAACCAGATGCACCGCAGCTACGACATCTCCGACGACGACATGCGCTACGTCCTGTGCACCTTCGTCGTGATGCCCAAACGCTGGATCGACGCCTACGGGTGGCGCCGGATGTCCCGCCACGAGACCGTGGCCTGCGCCGAGTACTACCGCACGCTCGGACGGCACATGGGGATCAAGGACATCCCCGGGACCTACGAGGAGTTCGAAGCCTGCCTCGACTCCTACGAGGAGGCCCATTTCGCCTGGGACCCCGACGCGCGGCGGGTCTCCGACGCCACGCTCGACCTCATGGCCTCCTGGTACCCGCGTCCCCTCGCGCCACTGCTGCGCACCGCCACCCTCGCGCTCCTGGACGAACCGCTCCTGCGGGCGTTCCGCTACGAGCCGCCGAGTCCCGCCACGCGCGCTGCCGTGCGCCGCGCGGTGCGCCTGCGCGGGCGCGCGGTCCGGCTCATGCCGCCCCGGCGCGCCCCGCACTACGCCCGGCAGAACTGGGAGATCAAGAGCTACCCCGACGGCTACCGGGTGGCGGACCTGGGCACCCGCCCGGTGCCCGGCGTCCGCGGCTGCCCGGTCCGCCGTCCCGACACCTCGGCGGCCGACTGACCCGGCCGGCCACCGGACCCGTGGGTCAGCCTTCCCTGACCGCCAGCGCCAGAAAGCGGTCGTCCTCGTCGACGTACGACGTCATGCGCCAGCCCGAACCGGCCAGCAGGGACCGCAGGTTGGGCTCGGCCCGCAGGTCGTCCGGCGTGATCCGCCGCCCCTGCCGGGCCGCGAGCGCCGCTCTGCCGAGGGGATGGAACAGCGCCAGCAGACCGCCGGGGCGGACCACCCGCGCCAACTCCCGCAGATTCCGGGCCGGGTCGGGCAGATGCGCGACGAGCCCCGCCGCGAACACCGCGTCCAGGGCGGCCGAGCGCAGCGGCAGCGCGGCGACGTCGGCGAGCAGCAGCCGCCCGTCCCGGTCCCGGCCCGCCCGTACGGCGGCCCGGAGCATGGCAGGGGTCAGATCGGCACCGACCACCACGCCCGAGGGCCCCACGGCCGCCCGCAGCGGCGTCAGGGCGCGACCGGTGCCGCAGCCCGCGTCGAGCACGCGGTCACCGGGGCGCAGACCCAGTCCGGCGACCGCCGCGGCGTAGGCGGGGCCGTCGTCGGGGAACCGGGCGTCCCAGTCGGCCGCGCGGGCGGTGAAGAACTCCCGGACATGTGTGTGGTCGTCGCTCATGCTCCGCATGATCCCTCACTGGCACGGACGACGTCACAGTGCACACGTTCGAGCGGGAGGCGATCGGTCCAGCACACCACTGCGCCAGATACCGGCACCTTTCGAAATGCGCCCCTTGTGCGCCCCTGCGCCGGGTCTAGCGTCCCGGGGCCATGGGACATCTGGACCACGCCGCCCTGGGCTGGCTCACCCCCGTGCTGTCGTACGCGATGGCCTGCGCCGGCGCCGCCCTCGGGCTGCGCTGCACCGTCCGCGCCCTGGACGCCGCCGGACGAGCGCGCCGCAACTGGCTCGTCACCGCGGCCTCGGCGATCGGCACCGGCATCTGGACTATGCACTTCGTCGCCATGCTCGGCTTCAGCGTCACGGGGACCGACATCCGCTACGACGTGCCGCTCACCATCCTGAGCCTGCTCGTCGCCATGGCCGTCGTGTGCGCCGGTGTCTTCGCCGTCGGCTACGGCCGGGACCGCGGCCGGGCACTGCTGCTCGGCGGCCTGACCACCGGGCTCGGCGTCGCGAGCATGCACTATCTGGGCATGGCGGCGGTCCGGCTGCACGGCGAGGTGCGCTACGACCCGATGCTCGTCGGCCTCTCCGTGCTGATCGCCGTCGCCGCGGCCACGGCGGCCCTGTGGGCGGCGCTCCACATCAAGTCACCGGTCGCGGTCACCGTCGCCTCCCTGATCATGGGAGCCGCGGTGAGCAGCATGCACTACACCGGGATGTTCGCCGTCAGCGTGCGGGTCACGCCCTCCGACGGCGCCCTGCCCGGCGCCACGGCGATGCAGTTCGTCTTCCCCCTCGCCGTCGGGCTCGGCTCCTACCTCTTCCTGACCTCGGCCTTCGTCGCCCTGTCCCCGACCGCGAAGGAGCGGGAGGCGTCCGCCTCGGCCGGGCGCACCGTCGAGAGCGGCGCCCGGTGAGGGCCGGAGCCCCCCCCGTACGCCCCGTAGCGACCCCCGCCCGCCGACCCTCTCCCGAGCGAGGAGGCCATGCCCACACCCCGCCCCGCCCCCGGCGGCGCCCCGACGCCGCATCCGCCGCCCGTCCGCGGCCGGCGCGCCCACGCCGGGCCCCCGGCCGACGAAGGCCGGACCCGGCCGGCCGGCTCACCGGCGGACCGTGCGGCCACGCGCGCGTGGCGCGGACGCATCCGGCCCCGCACCGTCCGGGCCAAGATCGTCTGCCTGCTGATGGTGCCGGTGGTCTCCCTGCTCGCCCTGTGGGCGTACGCCACCGTCACCACCGCCCAGGACATCGCCCGGCTGCGTCAGGCACAGCGCGTGGAGTCGGAGGTCCGCGCCCCCGTCGCCGCGGCCGTCGGCGCGCTCCAGGCCGAGCGGGTGGCCGCCGTGCGCTACGCCGGAAGGCCGTCGCCGACGCTGGGCGGCGAGTACGAGCAACGCGCGGAGCGCACCGACCGGACCCTGGCGAAACTGCGGCTCGGCGACCGGCACACCGTCGCCGACAGCGGAGAACTGCCCGCCGAAGTGGCCCGGAGGCTCGAGGCGTTCGTCACCGGCGCCGAGCGCATCGCCCCGCTGCGCACCACCGTGCTCGACCGCCGCACGGGCTGGGAGGAGGCCTATGAGCGCTACACGAAGGCCATCTCGGCCTCCTTCGCGGTGGGCGGCGCACTCAGCGGCATCCAGGACGCCGGGCAGGGCTCCGGCGCGCGGGTACTGGTCGAGTTCGCCCGCGCGGGAGAGGCGCTTTCCCAGGAGGACGCGGTGCTCGCCGCCGCCCGGCTCACCGGCGGCCTCGACGGCACGCGGCTGCGGCTGTTCACCGGTGCCGTCGACACCCGGCGCACCCTGACCGAGGCCGCGACGGCCGACCTGCGCGGTGCCGAACGCGCCGCCTGGCAAGCCCTCGCCGACGGCGGCGACTACGCGGCCCTCGGCGCGGCGGAGGACCGGCTGCTCGCCTCCGGCCCGGACGAGCGCGCGATCGACACGGCCGCGCCGCGAGCCGACTGGGACCGGGCGCACGCGCGCGTGCGCGACGGTATGCGCACGATCGAGCAGGACGCCGGCCGCTCGGTCGCGGACCGGGCCGACCCCTTCACCCGCGGAGTCCTCACCCCCGCCGGTGCCGCGGTCCTCCTCGGCCTGCTCGCCGTCGCCGCGTCCCTCGTCATCTCCGTGCGCATCGGCCGCGGACTCGTCGTGGAACTGGTGACCCTGCGCAACAGCGCCCTGGAGATCGCCCGGCGCAAACTCCCCGAGGCCATGCGGCGGCTGCGCGCGGGAGAGGAGATCGACATCCGCTCCGAGGCCCCGCCCGGACCGCCCGCCGACGATGAGACCGGCCAGGTCGCCGAGGCCCTGGGCACCGTGCACCGCGCCGCACTGCACGCCGCCGTGGAACGAGCCGAACTGGCCGGCGGCATCTCCGGCGTCTTCGTCAACCTCGCCCGGCGCAGCCAGATCCTCGTCCATCGCCAGCTGAGCCTCCTCGACGGCATGGAGCGCCGCTCCGAGGACCCCAACGAACTGGGTGACCTCTTCCGCCTCGACCACCTCACCACCCGCATGCGGCGCCACGCGGAGAGCCTGATCATCCTGTCCGGCCAGGCACCCGGCCGCGCCTGGCGCAGACCGGTGTCCCTGACGAACGTGATCCGCGCGGCCGTCTCCGAGGTGGAGGACTACGCGCGCGTGGAGGTGCGCCGGCTCCCCGAGGCCTCCGTCGTCGGCGCCGCCGTCGCCGACCTCACCCACCTCCTCGCCGAGATCATCGAGAACGCCGCACAGTTCTCGCCGCCCCACACGCGCGTGCGCGTGACCGGCGAGCCGGTCGGCAACGGCTACGCCGTCGAGGTCGAGGACCGGGGCCTGGGCATGGGCAAGGACACCCTCGCCGAGGCCAACCGCCGCATCGCCCAGTCCGAGGCGCTCGACCTGTTCGACAGCGACCGGCTCGGCCTGTTCGTGGTCAGCCGGCTCGCCGCCCGCCACGACATCAAGGTCCATCTGAAGACCTCGCCCTACGGCGGGACCACCGCCGTCGTCCTGCTGCCCACCGCCCTGTTGCACGGCGGCGCGCCGGAGCATCCGGCCCGCGCGGCGATGGAGGAAGGGCAGCCCGAGCAGCACGAGTACCGGTACGCGCGCGTGCGCGAGACCGGCCCGCACCAGGCGCCCGTACCGGCACCCCCGGACCGGCCCGCCCTCGTGCCGCGGGCGCCGGCCGCCCCGGAGACCGGAACCCCGACCGGAACCCCCGGCGGCACCCCGGCGCCCACCACCCTGCGCCTGCACCGGTCTCCTGACGGCCTCCGCCAAGAGCCCAAGGACCCGGGAGATCACGGGGAGCGGGCGGACCACGCGGAGCGGAGGGACCACGCGGAGCGGAGGGACCACGCGGAGCGGAGGGACCACGCGGAGCGTGGGGATTGCGCGGACCGGGGAGACCACGGGGATCGCGGAGGCAACAGGCAACCCGGCGACCCGGGAGACTCGGCGGGCTACGGAAGTTCGGGAGACCGCGTGGACTTCGAGGGCCATCGGGACTCCGGAGACCATCGGGACTCCGGGGACCATCGGGACTCCGGGGACCACCGGGACTCCGGGGGCCACGGGGGCTCCAGGAGCCACGGGGACTTCGGAGACCTGCCGCGCCGGGTGCGCCAGGCCAGCCTCGCCCCCCAGCTGCGCGACGGGCCCCCCGGCGAGCCGGTCCCCGCGCCGCGGCACCGCGGCGACGCCGAGCGCACCCCCGAACTCGTCCGCGACCGCATGGCCGCCTACCGCGACGGATGGGCGCGCGGCGGCGTACACCCCGGCCACCGCGTCGCTCCCCGCCACTCGGGCAGCGACGGCAGCGAAGGAGACCCCGCATGATCCAGGACCCGGGCATCAACGCCGGCCGGTCCGGCGAACTCGACTGGCTGCTGGACGACCTGGCCCTGCGTGTCATGGAGGTGCGGCACGCCGTGGTGCTGTCGAACGACGGGCTCGCGATCGGCGCCTCCAGCGGCCTCGGCCGGGAGGACGCCGAGCACCTCGCGGCCGTCGCATCCGGCTTCCACAGCCTGGCCAAGGGCGCCGGCCGGCACTTCGGCGCCGGCGGCGTACGGCAGACGATGGTCGAGATGGACGACGGCTTCCTGTTCGTGGCCGCCGCCGGAGAGGGCTCCTGCCTCTCCGTCATCACCGCCGTGACCGCCGACATCGGCCTGGTGGCGTACGAGATGGCACGGCTCGTCCGGCGCGTCGGCGAGCACCTGCGCACGGCACCCCGCGCCACCGCGCGGCCGCCCGCCGCCGGATGAGCCGGGAGGGCGGTGCGCACCGATGACCGGGAACGCGGCCGGCGGCCCACGACAGCCGGGCAGCCAGTGGTACGACAACGAGGCCGGACCACTGGTCCGCCCGTACGCGATGACGGGCGGACGCACCCGGCCCGGCCCCACCGGGGTGCGGTTCGACCTCATCGCCCTCGTCACCCTGGAACCCGGCGCGGCCGGCACCGCCGACGGCACCCTGCTCGGCCCGGAGCACCGGGCCCTGATCGGCCTGTGCGGCATCGAGACCCAGTCGGTCGCCGAACTCGCCGCCGGAGCCGACCTCCCCGTGGGCGTCGTCCGGGTGCTCCTGGGCGACCTGCTGGAACTCGGCGTCGTCACCGTCAGCCGGCCGGTACCGCCAGCTCAGCTGCCCGACGAACGCATCCTGCGCGAGGTGATCGACGGGCTCCGCGCGCTGTGACCCCACCACCCACCACCCTCCCCACCCGCACCCGCACCCGCCGCTCGCACCGGCGGCGCCCCCCACCCCCGACGCCGACCGCGGCCGGCCCTCAAGAGAGAAGTGAGCGATGGCCTCCGAGCACACCGAAGCCACCGGCGGCGACACCGCCGCACTCGCGCTGAAGATCCTCGTCGCCGGCGGGTTCGGCGTGGGCAAGACGACATTGGTCGGCGCGGTCAGCGAGATCCGGCCACTGCGCACGGAGGAACTGCTCAGCGAGGCCGGGCAACTGGTGGACGACACCGACGGCGTCGACCGCAAGGTCACCACGACCGTCGCCATGGACTTCGGCCGCATCACCATCCGGACCGGCCTGTCCCTGTACCTGTTCGGCACTCCGGGCCAGGATCGCTTCTGGTTCCTGTGGGACGAACTGGCGCAGGGAGCGCTGGGCGCGGTCGTCCTCGCGGACACCCGGCGCCTGGAGGACTGCTTCCCGGCGGTGGACTACTTCGAGCACCGGCGCATCCCGTTCGTGGTCGCCGTCAACTGCTTCGCCGGAGCGCGCCGCTACGAGGTCCGGGACGTCTCCCACGCCCTGGACCTCGACCGGGGCACGCCCGTGGTGCTGTGCGACGCACGGGACCGCGACTCGGGCAAGGAAGTGCTGATCCGCCTCGTGGAGTACGCCGGACGGTTGTACACCGCCCGGCTGCTCGACTCGGTGGGCTGACACGGCGTCCGGGCACCGTCACCGGCCGCGCCCGGGGCAGCCGGAAGCCGGGGTCAGTCGGCCACGCCCTTCTCCGCCAGCACCTTGTCGATGGCGACGCGCACCAGCAGCTCACCCGGGACGCCGTTGCGGGCACCGAACTCCCCGGCGCGGTGCTCGCCCATGTAGCGGGCCCCGATGCGGGCTGCCCAGTGCCTCAGCTCACCGAGGTCCTCCGAAAGACGGGCACGGCCCCGGAGTACGACGTAGTCGAAGGGCGGCCGGTCGTCGTCGACGCACAGGGCGATCCGGCCGTCGCGCGCCAGATTGCGCCCCTTCACGCTGCTCTTGCCGGTGGTGAACACCAACTCGTCGCCGTCGAGCACGAACCAGACCGGCGCCACATGCGGACTGCCGTCGGCGCGGACGGTGGACAACTTGCCCGTGCGGGTGCCCTCCGAGACGAAGGCCCGCCACTCCTCGTCGGTCATCTTCTGTGCCATGTCCCCATCCTCCCTTGCCCGCAGCCGAGCGGTGGGGAAGGCTGGCGAACGGGTCCCGGCCAGGGGACCGCACACACGGGGACGACAGGGGGAGACCGGAGCATGGGGCAGAACCAGGGACTCGGCTGGCTGCTGGACGACCTGACCGAGCGCGTCGAGCATGTACGGCACGCGCTGATCCTCTCCAACGACGGGCTGGTGACGGGCGCGAGCACGGGCCTGCGCCGCGAGGACGCCGAACACCTCGCCGCGGTCTCGTCGGGCCTGCACAGCCTGGCCAAGGGGTCCGGACGCCACTTCGGCGCAGGCCAGGTGCGGCAGACGATGGTCGAGTTCGACGACGCGGTGCTGTTCGTCACCGCCGCCGGCTCGGGCAGCTGCCTGTGCGTGCTCAGCGGCGCGGAGGCCGACATCGGCCAGATCGCCTACGAGATGACCCTGCTGGTCAACCGGGTCGGCGAGCACCTCGACGTCGATGCGCGCCATCCGGCACGCAGCTCCTCGATAGAGCCCTGACCTGCACCTTTCGCTCGACCTTCCACTCGCCGGGTGAGCGGGCGCCGGAGTTAGCCGGAGTTGTCCACAGGCTCGCTCGGGCCGTCGTCGGCGCGGCTACGGTTCTTGTGTCGGCGGGCGCATCCGGCACCGGCCGCGCACACTCCACGGGGGAGACGAGCATGTCCGGTAGCATCCTCACGCACGAGACGGCGACCACGGAGCGCAAGCACTCCGGCACAGGGGCGGCTTCACTGACGGTGAGCCGTGCCGCACGCGAACTGGGAATCAAGCGCAGCGAGTTCGAGCTGGCCGTGTGGCTCGGACGCATCCGCACCGTTCCCGACGGCGACGGAGGCGGCGGTGCCCGGCGTGTCACCCACGCCGAGCTGGAACGGCTGCGCGGCCGGCCCGGTTTCCCTCAGGCCCTGTGCGAGAGCGTGCGGACCGTGGGCACCACGGAGGGCTCCGCCCTCATGGAGGTGCCGAAGACGCGGTTCACCCGCCTGGCCCGGCTCGGACTGCTGGTGCCGGTGAAGTTCTACCTGAACCGCTACCGGGCCGTGGTCTGGCTCTACCTGGCCGAGGAACTGCGGCAGTTCGGCACCGACGACACCAACGCCCCGCTGCTCAAGGGCCGCACGCCCGAGGAGCTGCGGGACCGGCTGGCCGCGGGGGCGGACCTGCGACCGCGCAACTGGCGGGGCCGCCACCTCGGTTTCCTGCTCCGGCAGGCCCACGGGCCATGGGCACGGGCCGCCGCCGTGGCGTCGCTGCTCGACGCGGCCCAGGTCGCGGAGACCGTCCCGGACCCCCACGAGCGCGCCCATCTCGACCGGTTCCGTCCGACGGTGGCGACGCACGGCTCACCGGGATCACCGACGGCGCGGACCGCCGAGGAGATCATGACGGCGGCAGATCCGGACGAGATCGGCTGGCTCCGCGCCGACCTGGTACGCGCGGTGCGGGCAGCCCGCGACCATGACCCGGCGCCCCGGCCGGCCCCTGAACCCCCACGCATCCGCGCCCTGCTGGACCGGCTCCGCCGCAGAAGCGGGTGAGCCGCGTCGCCCTACAGCGCCCGGAAGAGACCTTCCTGGACGACCGACACCAGCAGACGCCCCTCGACGTCGTAGATCCGCCCCCGGGCCAGCCCGCGCCCGCCGGTCGCGATCGGTGATTCCTGGTCGTACAGGAACCACTCGTCCGCGCGGAAGGGCCGGTGGAACCACATGGCGTGGTCCAGCGACGCCATGTCGAAGCCCCGCGGCCCCCACAGCGGTTCCACCGGGATGCGCACGGCGTCCAGCAGTGTCATGTCGCTTGCGTAGGTCAGCGCGCAGGTGTGCACCAGCGGATCGTCACCGAGCGGCCCCACCGCGCGCATCCACACGGCGCTGCGGGGATCGGCGTCCTTGATCTCCTCGGTGCTCCAGCGCAGCCGGTCGACATAGCGGATGTCGAAGGGCTGGCGCCGGGCCATCCGCTCGAACTGCTCGGGCAGCGCGCCCAGATGCTCCCGGACCTCGTCGGCGACAGTCGGCAGGGACTCGGGGTCCGGCACCTGCCGGGCCGGCGGCAGCTGGTGCTCGAAGCTCCCCTGCTCAGGCTTGTGAAAGGAGGCGGTGAGATTGAAGATCGTGCGTCCCTGCTGCACGGCGGTGACCCGCCGGGTCGTGAAGGACCGCCCGTCCCGGACCCGCTCGACCTGGTACACGATCGGCACCCCCGGTCGGCCGGGGCGCAGAAAGTACGCGTGCAGCGAGTGCACCGGGCGGTCGCCCTCCGTGGTGCGCCCCGCGGCGACCAGCGCCTGGCCGGCCACCTGGCCGCCGAAGACCCGTTGCAGCGACTCCTCGGGGCTGCGGCCCCGGAAGATGTTGACCTCGATCTGCTCCAGGTCGAGCAGGGAGACGAGGCTCTCGGCCGGATTCGTCATGGATGCGATTCTCCTTGGGTCACAGCTGGCCGACGTCGGTGACGCGGACGACCGCCCGGCCCTCGGCGTCGGAGGCCGCGAGGTCGACCTCCGCGCTGATGCCCCAGTCGTGGTCGCCGGCGGGGTCGTCGAAGATCTGCCGCACCCGCCACAGACCGTGCTGCGGCTCCTCCTCGATCAGGAGCAGCTTGGGGCCGCGCGCGTCCGGTCCGGTGCCGAGGTCGTCGTACTCGTCCCAGTACCTGTCCATCGCCTCACCCCAGGCGTCGGCGTCCCAGCCGGAGTCGGCGTCCAGCTCGCCCAGCTCCTCCACCTGGTCCAGGGCGGCCAGCTCCACCCGGCGGAACAGGGCGTTGCGGACGAGGACGCGGAAGGCGCGCGCGTTGGTGGTGACGGGGCGGACCTGGTCGGCCTTCTCCTGGGCCTCCTCGGCGGTCATCTCCTCCGGGTTCGCGAGCTGCTCCCACTCGTCCAGCAGGCTCGAGTCGACCTGGCGGACCATTTCCCCCAGCCACTCGATCAGATCCTGGAGGTCGTCGGACTTCAGGTCGTCGGGGACGGTGTGGTCCAGGGCCTTGTAGGCGCTGGCGAGGTAGCGCAGGACGATGCCCTCGGTGCGGGCCAGCTCGTAGTGGGCGACCAGTTCCGTGAAGGACAGCGCCCGCTCGTACATGTCCCGGATCACCGACTTCGGCGACAGCGGGTGGTCACCGACCCAGGGGTGGCTGCGCCGGTAGGTGTTGTACGCGTGGAAGAGCAGCTCCTCCAGCGGCTTCGGGTAGGTGATGTCCTGGAGGCGCTCCATGCGCTCCTCGTACTCGACGCCGTCCGCCTTCATCGCGGCCACGGCCTCGCCGCGCGCCTTGTTCTGCTGGGCGGCCAGGATCTGCCGGGGGTCGTCGAGCGTGGACTCCACGACCGACACCATGTCCAGCGCGTACGACGGGGACTCCGGGTCCAGCAGTTCGAACGCGGCCAGGGCGAAGGTGGACAGCGGCTGGTTCAGCGCGAAGTCCTGCTGGAGGTCCACGGTCAGCCGGACGATGCGGCCCTCGGCGTCCGGGGTGTCGAGCTTCTCGACGATGCCGCCGTCCAGCAGGGAGCGGTAGATGGCGATGGCCCGGCGGATGTGCCTGAGCTGCTGCTTGCGCGGTTCGTGGTTGTCCTCCAGCAAGCGGCGCATCGCCTCGAAGGCGTTGCCCGGCCGGGCGATGACCGACAGCAGCATGGTGTGCGTGACCCTGAAGCGGGAGGTCAGCGGCTCCGGCTCGGAGGCGATGAGCTTCTCGAAGGTGTTCTCCGTCCAGCCGACGAAGCCCTCCGGGGCCTTCTTGCGGACCACCTTCCGGCGCTTCTTCGGGTCGTCGCCGGCCTTCGCGAGCGCCTTCTCGTTCTCGATGACGTGCTCGGGCGCCTGCGCCACGACGAATCCGGCCGTGTCGAAACCGGCGCGCCCGGCCCGGCCGGCGATCTGGTGGAACTCCCGGGCCCGCAGCGTGCGCACCCGGCTGCCGTCGTACTTGGTCAGGGCCGTGAACAGCACGGTGCGGATCGGGACGTTGACGCCCACGCCGAGCGTGTCCGTGCCGCAGATCACCTTCAGCAGCCCGGCCTGGGCGAGCTTCTCCACCAGCCGCCGGTACTTGGGCAGCATCCCGGCGTGGTGCACACCGATGCCGTGCCGCACGTAGCGGGAGAGGTTGCGGCCGAACTTCGTGGTGAAGCGGAAGTTGCCGATCAGCTCGGCGATCTTGTCCTTCTCCTCGCGCGTGCACATGTTGATGCTCATCAGCGCCTGCGCCCGCTCCACCGCCTGCGCCTGGGTGAAGTGCACGATGTACACGGGTGCCTGCTTGCTGGAGAGCAGGTCGGTGAGGGTCTCCGCGAGCGGCGTGTACCGGTACTCGTAGGACAGCGGCACCGGACGGGTGGCCGAGCGGACGACGGCGGTGGGGCGGCCGGTGCGGCGGGTGAGGTCCTTCTCGAAGAAGGAGACGTCACCGAGCGTGGCGGACATCAGCACGAACTGCGCCTGCGGCAGTTCCAGCAGCGGGATCTGCCAGGCCCAGCCGCGATCCGGTTCCGCGTAGAAGTGGAACTCGTCCATGACGACCTGGCCGATGTCCGCGTCCTTGCCGTCACGCAGCGCGATCGACGCCAGCACCTCGGCGGTGCAGCAGATCACGGGGGCGTCGGCGTTGACGGAGGCGTCGCCGGTCAGCATCCCGACGTTCTCGGTGCCGAAGAGCTTGCACAGCTCGAAGAACTTCTCCGACACCAGCGCCTTGATCGGCGCGGTGTAGAAGGTGACCTCGTCCCGGGCGAGGGCGGCGAAGTGGGCGCCCGCCGCGATCATGCTCTTGCCGGACCCGGTGGGCGTCGACACGATCACGTTCGCGCCGGAGACCACCTCGATCAGCGCCTCCTCCTGGTGGGGGTAGAGCGTGAGACCGCGTTCCTGGGCCCACGACTCGAAGGCGTCGTAGAGGGCGTCGGGGTCGGCGGTCTGCGGCAGCTGATCGATGAGGGTCACGCCCCCATCTTGCCTGGCCCCGTCCCGGATGCGGGAATCGGATGCCGGGCCGAAGATCACGACCGCTACGCTGGACGGCCGACGACACGTCAGCGGACCCGGACAACTGGACAGCGGCACACGAGGAATGGGGCGGGCAACGGCGATGATGGGACCAGCACACTCACTGTCGGGTGCCGCGGCCTGGCTGGGCGTCGGGGCGGCGACCGCCGCGGCCGGGCACGCGATGCCCTGGCCGGTCCTCCTCGCCGGAGCCCTGATCTGCGCCGGCGCCGCGCTCGCCCCGGACCTCGACCACAAGGCGGCCACCATCTCGCGGGCCTTCGGACCGGTCTCCCGGGGACTGTGCGAGATCGTCGACAAGCTGTCGTACGCCGTCTACCAGGCCACGAAGAAGCCGGGCGACGCGCGCCGCACCGGCGGGCACCGCACCCTCACGCACACCTGGCTGTGGGCGGTCCTGATCGGCGGGGGCACCTCGGTGCTGGCGATCACGGGCGGCCGGTGGGCCGTGCTGGCGATCCTCTTCGTGCACATGGTGCTCGCCATCGAGGGCCTGCTGTGGCGGGCGACCCGCGGCTCCAGCAGCGACGTGCTGGTGTGGCTGCTGGCGGCGACCAGCGCGTGGATCCTCGCGGGCGTCCTGGACGGGCCGGGCGGCGGCGCGGACTGGCTGTTCAGCGCCCCGGGCCAGGAGTACCTGTGGCTGGGGCTGCCGATCGTCCTGGGCGCGCTGGTGCACGACATCGGCGACGCGCTGACCGTCTCCGGCTGCCCGATACTCTGGCCGATCCCGGTGGGCCGCAAGCGCTGGTACCCGGTCGGCCCGCCGAAGGCGATGCGGTTCCGGGCGGGCAGCTGGGTGGAGCTCAAGGTGCTGATGCCGGCGTTCATGCTCCTCGGGGGAGTGGGCGGCGCGGCGGCGCTCAACTTCATCTGACGCCCTCCGGCGGGCGCCCTCCGCGGCGCGGGCCACGCGTCCGGTCCGTGCGGTCAGCCGGTGTCCGCGGCGCCGGGGCCCGCCTCGCCGCCGTAGCGCCGCTCGAACCGGGCGACGCGTCCCTCCGTGTCCACGGTGCGCGCCTTGCCGGTGTAGAAGGGGTGGCTCTCGGAGGAGATCTCCACGTCCACGACCGGGTAGGTCTCGCCGTCGTCCCAGTCGATGGTCTCCTCACTGGTCGCGGTGGACCGGGTGAGGAAGGCGTACCCGGCGGCGCGGTCGCGGAAGACCACGGGGTGGTAGTCGGGGTGCTTGTCCTGCTGCATGGGGGCTCCTTGCGCGGCTGGCGCGGTTCACACGGCCGGCGCGCTCTGCGCGGCTCGTGCGACTTGCGTGGGTCCTGCGTCCCGGGCGGCGGCGCGGGCGCGTGGCCGGACGGGACGCGCGGGGCTTGCGGCGCGGTGGTCCCGCGGTGCTGGCCGGTCGCTCGGGGGAAACGGGACCGCGGGGCGGGGTCACCGCGGAAGGGTGTCCTCGTCGACGACGTGCACCGCCGCCTCCTCCGCGGACGCCGCGGCACCGTCGATGCCGACGTCCCGGGCGACGAGCGCCGGTTCCTCGTCCTCGTGCGTCCCTTCGTCGGGCGCCACGAGCCGGCCCGAGCGGGCGGCGCCGACCTCGTTGTCCAGCAGTTCGCCGTCGGTGCCGCGGGCGTCGCCGAGGCCGTCGCCGTCGGGCGCGAGGAGGTCCGGCTGTTCCTCGGCGAGCCGCTGCTCCAGCGTCTCACCCCGGAGGCGCTCCGCCGCCGTCACGCCGGTGTGCTCCACGGCCCAGGGCCGTTCCGGCGGGGACCAGCCCCGGTCGAGGGGGTCGTCGACGCCGTCGTACTCGAGGGTGTCCTCGGCGTCGAGCAGCCCGGTGTCCTCCCGCTGGTCGTCGTTGTCGGGCTGGTAGACGTCGTCTCCCCATCCGTCGGCGCTGTTCACGGGTACCTCCAGGGGTGGGGACCGGCCGCTCGTCTCCGCGGACGGCGGCGGGCCGCCGCTGCACGGGGCACAGGCCTCGCCCGGCGCCGCGCGGCGCGGCTGCGGGGCGTTCCCCGAGCCGGTGCCTCTTCCCAGAGTTCCACCCTGGCTCGGGACCGCGCAACGGCACGGGGCCCGGCCGCGGGGACGCCGGCCGTCACCCGCTCCGGGCGGGACGGGCCGGGGCTGTCCGCCCGCCTCGAGAGCCCGGCGTCCTGGCGACGCCCACCCGCGGGCCGGTGCCCCGACGGCGCGGGGCGGGGCTGGTGCCGGGGCGGTCAGCCGTGCCAGGAGCGCCACAGCGCCGCGTAGGCGCCGTCCGCGGCGACCAGCTCGTCATGGCTGCCCAGCTCGCTGATCCGGCCGTTCTCCACCACGGCGATGACGTCCGCGTCGTGCGCGGTGTGCAGGCGGTGGGCGATCGCGACGACCGTGCGGCCCTCCAGGACCCGGGCCAGGGACCGCTCCAGGTGCCGCGCCGCCCGCGGGTCGAGCAAGGATGTCGCCTCGTCCAGCACCAGCGTGTGCGGGTCGGCCAGCACCAGCCGGGCCAGCGCGATCTGCTGGGCCTGCGCCGGAGTGATCGCGAAGCCGCCGGAGCCGACCTCGGTGTCCAGGCCGTCGTCGAGGGCGCGCGCCCAGCCGTCCGCGTCGACCGCGCCCAGCGCCGCCCACAGCTCGGCGTCGCCGGCGTCCGTGCGCGCGAGCCGGAGGTTGTCGCGCAGCGAGCCCACGAAGACGTGGTGCTCCTGGTTGACCAGGGCGACGTGCGCGCGGACCCGCTCGGCGGACATCCGGGACAGCTCGGTACCGCCCAGGGTGATCCGGCCCTCGCGGGGGGTGTAGATGCCGGCGAGCAGCCTGCCCAGGGTGGACTTTCCGGCGCCCGACGGGCCCACCAGCGCCAGCCGGGTGCCGGGTGCCACCTCCAGGGACACCTTGCGGAGCACGTCCACGCCGTCGACGTAGCCGAACCGCACCCGGTCGGCGTGCACGTCGCGGCCCTCGGGGGCCAGCTCGGCATCCCCCGCGTCCGGCTCGATGTCCCGCACACCCACCAGCCGGGCCAGGGACACCTGGGCGACCTGAAGCTCGTCGTACCAGCGCAGGATCAGACCCACCGGGTCGACCATCATCTGGGCGATCAGCGCACCCGTCGTCAGCTGACCGACGCCGATCCATCCTTGCAGGACGAAGACGCCGCCGATCAGCGTCACGGAGGCCAGCACGGTCACATGGGTGACGTTGACGACCGGGAAGAGCACCGACCGCAGCCAGAGGGTGTAGCGCTCCCAGGCCGTCCACTGCTTGATCCGGCGGTCCGAGAGCCGGACCCGGCGGGCGCCCAGGCGGTGCGCCTCGACGGTGTGCCCGGCGTCCACGGTCTCCGCGAGCGCGGCGGCCACGGCGGCGTACCCGGCGGCCTCCGAGCGGTAGGCGGCGGGGGCCCGCCGGAAGTACCACCGGCAGCCGATCACCAGCACGGGCACGGCGAGCAGCACGGCCGGCGCCAGCGGCGGCGCCGTGACGACGAGCCCGCCGAGCAGCAGCACCACCCAGACGGCGCCGATCGCCAGCTGGGGCACGGCCTCGCGCATGGCGTTGGCCAGCCGGTCGATGTCCGTCGTGATCCGGGACAGCAGGTCGCCCGTGCCGGCCCGCTCCAGCACACCCGGCGGCAGGCCGACCGAGCGGACGAGGAAGTCCTCGCGCAGATCGGCCAGCATCCGCTCGCCGAGCATCGCGCCGCGCAGCCGCACCTGCCGTACGAAAGCGGCCTGGACGACGAGCGCCGTGACGAACAGTGTCGCGGTGAGCCCCAGGTGCAGTTCCCGGGCGCCGTCGGCCACCCGCTCGACGAGTCCGCCCAGCAGGTAGGGGCCCACCATGGACGCGACCACGGCGACGGTGTTGACCGTGATGAGGAGGAGGAAGGCACGGCGGTGCCGCCGCAGCAGCTCCGCCACGTAGGCGCGGACGGTGGCGGGGGCGCCGACGGGCAGCGTGCTCGCCGTCGTCGGCGCCGCCGGGTCGTACGCCGGTGGGGCCACGCCGATCATGCCGTCTCCTCGATCTCTTCCAGTCGGTGCAGCACCGCGTCGTCCCGGTGCCGCATGCCGTCGCCGCCGCCGAGTGCGCCGCGCCCGCCGAGAACCCCCCGCACCGCCGCCTCGTCGGCCGCCCCCGCGCCGGCTGCGTCGGGCACCGCCGCAGCGGCGTCGGCCGCCCCCGCGGCGGCGGCCTCGTCGTCGGTCTCGCGGGTCACCACGGCGCGGTACCGCGGCTCGGTGCGCACGAGGTCGCGGTGGGGGCCGACGGCCGCGACCTCGCCGTCGTGCAGGAACACCACCTGCTCGGCGCGGTCCAGCAGCAGCGGCGAGGAGGTGAAGACCACCGTCGTCCGCCCCTCGCGTAGGCTCCGCAGGCCCTGGGCGATCCGGGCCTCGGTGTGCGAGTCCACGGCGGAGGTCGGCTCGTCCAGGACGAGCACCTCCGGGTCCGTGACCAGGGACCGGGCCAGCGCGAGCCGCTGGCGCTGGCCTCCGGACAGCGAGCGGCCGCGTTCGGTGATCAGGGCGTCCATCGGGTCCTCGGCACCCAGCGACCCCTGCACGAGCGCGGCCAGGACGTCCCCGCACTGGGCGGCGGCCAGCGCCTCCTCGGCGCCGACGGCACCGGAGGCGGGCACGTCGAGCAGTTCGCGCAGCGTGCCGGAGAGCAGCACCGGGTCCTTGTCCTGGACCAGGACGGCGGTGCGGGCGCGGTCCAGCGGCAGTTCGTCCAGCGGCACCCCGCCCAGCAGCACCGACGGGCCCTGCTCGGCCGGATGCCCGCCGAGCCGTTCCGCCAGCCGGCCCGCCGCGTCCGGGTCGCCGCACACCACGGCCGTGAGCCGTCCGCTCGGGGCGCGCAGTCCCGTGGCCGGGTCGTACAGGTCACCGGTCGGCACGCCGTCCGTGCGCGACCCACCGGTGTCCGTGGCCCGCTCCAGCGACAGCACGCGCGCGGCCCGCTTGGCCGAGGGACGCGAGAAGGAGTACGCCATGGCGATCTCCTCGAAGTGCCGCAGCGGGTAGGTGAGGATCATCACCGAGCTGTAGACGGTGACGAGTTCGCCGACCGCGATGCGGCCCTCGCGGGCCAGGTGGACGCCGTGCCAGACCACGGCGATCAGCAGCAGACCCGGGAGCAGCACCTGGATCGCCGAGATCAGGGACCACATGCGGGCGCTGCGCACGGCGGCGTGGCGGACCTCCTGGGAGGCGCGGCGGTAGCGGTCGAGGAAGAGCTCCTCGCCGCCGATGCCGCGCAGCACCCGAAGTCCGGCGACGGTGTCCGAGGCGAGCTCGGTGGCACGGCCGGCCTTCTCGCGCTGGACGTCGGCGCGCCGCGTGGCCCGCGGCAGCAGGGGCAGCACCCCCAGCGCCAGCACCGGCAGGCCGAGGGCGACGACGACCCCGAGGGCCGGCTCGTAGACGACCAGGCCCACGCAGACGAGGACGATCGTCAACGCCGCCGCGGTGAACCGGGACAGGGCCTCGACGAACCATCCGATCTTCTCGACGTCACCGGTGGACACGGCCACCACCTCTCCGGCGGCGACGCGACGGGTCAGGGCCGAGCCCAGCACGGCGGCCTTGCGGGCCAGCAGCTGCTGGACGCGGGCCGCGGCGGTGATCCAGTTGGTGACCGCGGCGCGGTGCAGGAAGGTGTCGCCGAGGGCGTTGCCGGCGCACGCCAGCGCCATCAGGGCGCCGGCCAGGGCGAGGCGCCCGCCGTCACGGTCGACGACGGCCTGCACGGCGAGACCGACGCAGAAGGGCAGTGACGAGACGGAGGCGAAGTGCAGCAGACCCCAGGCCAGCGACTTCAGCTGGCCGCGCAGCTGGTTGCGGAAGAGCCACCGCAGGAATCGGGGCCCGGAGCGCGCGTCCGGCACGCCCGGGTCGGGGAACGGAAGGTCTTGGATCTGCATGACGTCCCAGTGGCTCGGTCGGGAGCGCCGTGACGCACGGCGGCAAGTGCTTGCAAACCGTGCAAGGTTCGCGCCGCGGCGCGGTGGAAGGCAACCGGTTTTCCGCGGCGGCGCACAGCACCGGCTGCCGCATGTCACGCCCCCGGAACGGCGCCCGCCGCCGGCCCCCGGGACACGGGTGCGACGATGGAGCGATGCGGAACGGCCGAGCTGTGCGGACAGGGGTCGCGACGGCGGCCCTGGTAACCCTTCTGGCGGCGCTGACCGCCTGCGGCGGCGGCGCCGGTCACGCCGTGGACACCGGCGGCGACCGGCCGTCGGCCGGTGCCACGGCCGACTCCCGCGCCACCGCCACCCCGCCCCGCGCCACCCCGCCCCGCGCCACCGCCGCCCCGACCCGCGTCCCGGGCGTCGGCGAGCGGTACCAGCGGCGCATCCCGGCCGAGACGCGCCAGGTCGTCGCCGTGTACGGGGAGGACAAGGACTCCGCGGACTCCACCGTCGTGCTGTACGAGAAGCGGGGTGCCGGCTGGCACCGCACGCACGGCTGGCCCGCGCACAACGGCGCGAAGGGCTGGACGACCGACCACCACGAGAACGACAGACGCAGCCCCGTGGGCGTGTTCACGCTCAGCGACGCGGGCGGCGTCCTGCCGGATCCGGGCGCCCGGCTGCCGTACACGCGTTCCGCCTCCTTCGCGGCGCCGCGCTGGTGGGCGAAGTCGCACTGGCACGACTTCGACTACGTCATCGCCATCGACTACAACCGCGTGAAGGGGACCCCGCCGAACGACCCGACGCGTCCCGAGGGCGCCCACAAGGGCGGCGGGATCTGGCTCCACCTCGACCACGGCAGCGGCACCTCGGCGTGCGTGAGCCTTGCCAGGCCGGCGATGGAACACCTGCTGCGCACGCTCGACCCGGACCGGCACCCCGTCGTCGTCATGGGGGACCGGGCGGAACTGAGGTCCTGACCGAGCCCCTCCGGCGACAGCCGGGCCGGCCCCGACCGCCTAGGCCCATGCCGCCGCACGCTCAGACCGCAGCAGACCCCGGCCGCACTAGGCCCCGGCAGCCCCGCCGTGCTCGGCCCCGTCCGTGTCGACCAGTGTGTCCAGCAGCCCGCCCAGCAGGCCCCGCTGTTCGTCCGTCAGCGGGGCGAGGATCTCCTCCGCCGCCGACCGCCGCGCGGCGTGCAGCTCCCGCAGGGCCGCCAGCCCGTCGTCGGTCAGCTCGATGCGGATCACCCGCCGGTTGGCCGGGTCCGGCACCCTGCGCACCTTGCCCGCCGTCTCCAGGGCGTCGACCAGGGTCGTCACCGCACGCGGCACGACCTCCAGGCGCGCGGCGAGGTCGGCCATGCGCGGCGGGGAGCCGTAGTGGGCGAGCGTGCGCAGCAGCCGGGACTGGGCGGGGGTGACCCCCAGGCCGCGCCGCTCCAGGTGGCGCTTCTGGATGCGGTGCACACGGCGGGTGAGCCGGAGCAACTGCTCGGCGAGCAGGCCGTCGTGGTCGGAGGCGGTCATGCGGGAACAATATCAGGACGCCGTTCATTGTGAGTATAGGTAACAATGAGCTACGATCCGATGTCGATGCCCGTCCCTCCATCGACATGTCGACCCCCGTAGGAGCCCATGCACCCCGATCACGAACCCGCCTGGAGCCCGCCCGACGGCGGGAAGGAGCAGCCCCGGCAGGTGCGCCGCATCCTGAGGCTGTTCCGCCCCTACCGCGGCAGACTCGCCGTCGTCGGACTGCTGGTCGGCGCCTCGTCGCTGGTGTCGGTCGCCACGCCGTTCCTGCTCAAGGAGATCCTCGACGTCGCCATCCCCGAGGGGCGCACCGGCCTGCTCAGCCTGCTCGCCCTCGGCATGATCCTCGGCGCCGTCCTCACCAGCGTCTTCGGCGTTCTCCAGACGCTGATCTCCACGACGGTCGGCCAGCGGGTCATGCACGACCTGCGCACCGCCGTCTACGGCCGCCTGCAACGCATGTCGCTCGCCTTCTTCACCCGCACCCGCACCGGCGAGGTCCAGTCCCGCATCGCCAACGACATCGGCGGCATGCAGGCCACCGTCACCTCCACCGCGACCTCCCTGGTCTCCAACCTCACCAGCGTCGTCGCCACGATCGTCGCGATGCTCGCCCTCGACTGGCGGCTGACCGTCGTCACACTCCTGCTGCTGCCGGTCTTCGTCTGGATCAGCCGCCGCGTCGGCAACGAACGCAAGAAGATCACCACCCGGCGGCAGAAGCAGATGGCCGCGATGGCCGCCACGGTCACCGAGTCGCTGTCCGTCAGCGGCATCCTCCTGGGCCGGACCATGGGCCGCTCCGACTCGCTCACCCGCGCCTTCGCGGACGAGTCGAAGGGCCTGGTCGAGCTGGAGGTGAAGTCCAACATGGCGGGCCGCTGGCGGATGGCCGTCATCACCGTCGTCATGGCCGCCATGCCCGCCGTCATCTACTGGACCGCGGGACTGGCGCTCCGGTTCGGCGGTCCCGGCGTCTCCATCGGCACGATCGTCGCCTTCGTCTCGCTCCAGCAGGGGCTGTTCCGGCCGACCGTCAGCCTGCTGTCCACCGGCGTCCAGATCCAGACGTCGCTCGCGCTGTTCCAGCGCATCTTCGAGTACCTGGACCTGCCGATCGACATCACCGAACGCGAGAACCCCGTCCGCCTCGACCGCGTCAAGGGCGAGGTGCGCTTCGAGAACGTCGAATTCCGCTACGACGGCAAGGGCGGTGCCGTCCTGGAGGGCATCGACATCACCGTCCCCGCGGGCGGCAGCCTCGCCGTCGTCGGGCCGACCGGCGCCGGCAAGTCCACCCTCGGTCATCTCGTGCCCCGGCTCTACGACGTGACGGACGGCCGGGTCACCCTCGACGGGGTGGACGTACGGGACCTGGACTTCGACACCCTGGCGCGCGCGGTGGGCGTCGTCTCCCAGGAGACGTACCTCTTCCACGCCTCCGTCGCCGACAACCTGCGCTTCGCCAAGCCCGACGCCACCGACGAGGAACTGGTCGAGGCGGCGAAGGCGGCCCAGATCCACGACCACATCGCCTCCCTCCCCGACGGCTACGACACGGTCGTCGGCGAACGCGGCCACCGCTTCTCGGGTGGCGAGAAGCAGCGCCTGGCCATCGCGCGCACCATCCTGCGCGACCCGCCCGTCCTGATCCTCGACGAGGCCACCAGCGCGCTGGACACCCGTACCGAGGCCGCCGTACAGCGGGCCGTCGACGCCCTGTCCGCCGACCGCACCACACTCACCATCGCGCACCGCCTGTCCACCGTCCGGGGCGCCGACCAGATCGTGGTCCTCGACTCCGGGCGTGTGGTCGAGCGCGGCACGCACGAGGAACTGCTGGAGCGGGACGGACGCTACGCCGCACTGGTCAGGCGCGACGCCCGACTGGAGCCGACAAAATGACGATATGCCAGGTTTGTGGCGTTGCGCGGGTTACCGTGCCCGCATGCAGACGAACACTCCGCCACGGAGCACGAGGAGCACGATTCGACTGACGCGTCGGGGCCGCATCGCCCTGATCGCGACCGGAGCCGTCGTGGCCGGCACCGCCGTGGCGGTGCCGCTGCTGACCATGGGCGAGGAGGAGGACTCCCGTCCGACCTCGCTGGTGATTCCCGAGGGCTGGCGCGCGAGCCAGGTCTACCAGGCCGTCGACAAGGCGCTCGAACTACCGCCGGGCACCACCAAGAAGTCCCTCGCCAAAGCGCGTCTGAAGCTGCCGAACGACGCGGAGGGCAACCCCGAGGGCTACCTCTTCCCGGCGACGTACCCCCTGGAGGAGAAGGGGAAGCGGGCCACGCCGGAGCACCTGCTGTCGGCCATGGTCGACAAGGCCAACGCCAAGTTCCACGGGGCCCCGATCGCGGCCGGCGCACAGCGCAACGCCATGAACGTCTACCAGGCCGTCACGATCGCCAGCATCATCCAGGCCGAGGCCGCCACCGAGGCCGACATGGGCAAGGTGGCCCGAGTGATCTTCAACCGGCTGGAACGCGGCATGCCGTTGCAGATGGACTCCACCATCAACTACGCGCTGAACCGCTCGACCCTGACGACGACCGTCAAGGACACGAAGATCGACAGCCCCTACAACTCGTACCAGCGCATGGGCCTGCCGCCCACGCCGATCGACAACCCCGGCGAGGCGGCGATGCGGGCCGCCGTCAACCCGACGCCGGGGGACTGGCTGTACTTCGTGACGGTCAAGCCGGGCGACACCCGCTTCACCGCCGACTACAAGGAACACCAGCGCAACGTCGCCGAGTTCAACGAGCTCCAGCGCAAGGCCTCGCCGAAGGCCGCCGGCTGATCCCGCGGGGCATCACGCGGCGGCCGGTTCCTCCTCGGCCAGCAGCCGCCTGATGTCCCGCACGGCCGCGCGCCCCGCCCGGTTCGCGCCGATGGTGCTGGCGGAGGGGCCGTACCCCACGAGGTGGATCCGGGGGTCGGCGACCGCGCGCGTGCCGTCGAGGCGGATGCCGCCGCCCGGCTCGCGCAGGCGCAGCGGCGCCAGGTGGTCCACGGCGGGCCGGAAGCCGGTCGCCCACAGGATGACGTCGGCGGCCACCCGCCGCCCGTCCGGCCACCCGACGCCGTCGGGTGTGATCCGGTCGAACATGGGCTGCCGGTCCAGAACACCGGAGTCGATGCCCGCCCGGATCGCGTCGTTGAGCGGCAGCCCCGTCACGGACACCACGCTCCTCGGCGGCAGTCCCCGCCGCACCCGCTCCTCCACGAGGGCCACGGCCGCCCGGCCCGCTTCCTCGTCGAAGGGGCCTTCGCGGAACACGGGCGGGCGCCGCGTCACCCACGTGGTGGCAGCGGCGTAGGGGGCGATCTCCAGCAGGTGCTGGGTGCCCGAGGCGCCCCCGCCGACCACGATCACCCGTTCGCCGGCGAACTCCTCGGGGCCGGCGTACTGCGCCGTGTGCAGCTGGCGGCCACGGAAGGTCTCCTGACCCGGATAGCGGGGCCAGAACGGCCGGTCCCAGGTGCCGGTCGCGTTGATCAGCGCGCGGGTGGACCAGGTACCGGCGGAGGTCTCGACCAGCAGCCGCCCGCCACCCGCCTCGCGCACCGCACGGACATCGACGGGCCGCCGTACCCGCAGGTCGAAGGCGTTCTCGTACGCGGCGAAGTAGGCGGAGACGACATCCGACGACGGCCGGGCCGGGTCGGCGCCGGTCAGCTCCATGCCCGGCAGGGCGTGCATCCCGTGCACCTTCCCGTACGTCAGCGAGGGCCAGCGGAACTGCCAGGCGCCGCCCGGTCCGGGCGAGTGGTCGAGCACCACGAAGTCGCGCCCGGGCTCGAACCCGGCGCGCCGCAGGTGGTAGGCGCTCGACAGCCCCGCCTGCCCCGCGCCCACGACGACGACCTCGACCTCGACCTCGCGCGTGTTGTTCACGCTTCTACCAACAGCGGACCGGGGGCGGATCTTCCCACGGCCCGGACCGGCGCTCCCGCGCCTGTCGGCCCTCCCACGGCCCTCGGTCATGCCGTGCCCGTCGGTCGTGCCGTGCCCGCCGGTCATGCCACGCACCCCTCGGCCATGCCGCGCCCGTCGGCCCTCCCGTGCCGGGGCGCTCCCCGTGCGTCAGGATGGGAACCATGTCAGATGCCTTCACCACCCGGGTCCTGAACCTCACCACCGGCTCCACGGAGAGGGTCGTCGACATCACCGGCGACTGCGAATCCTTCCTGCGCGAGGCCGCGGCCGGCCGCGACGGGCTCCTCAACGTCTTCGTCCCGCACGCCACCGCGGGCATCGCGGTCATCGAGACGGGCGCCGGCAGCGACGACGACCTGCTGTCCGCCCTGCACAGCCTGCTCCCGGCCGACGACCGCTGGCAGCACCGCCACGGCAGCCCCGGCCACGGACGCGACCACGTCCTGCCCGCCTTGGTCCCCCCGCACGCCACCCTGCCCGTGGTCGGCGGCCGGCTGGAGCTGGGGACCTGGCAGTCGGTGTGCCTGGTGGACACCAACGTCGACAACCCCGACCGCACGGTCCGCCTCTCCTTCCTCGGCTAGCGGACCCGCCCCGGCGGGCCGTCACCGTCGCGGACCGGCTGTCAGTGGTGCCCCCTACTGTTCATGGCAGTGGAACCCGCGGAACACGCCGCGGGCCCGGCCTGGGGGAGAGGTCTGCGATGTCCAAGACGTATCTGGAGCTGTCACAGGACGGCGGAGGTGCGCACAAGTTCTACGAAGTCACCGTCGAGGGACAGGTCGTGTCCATCCGCTACGGGCGCATCGGCGCCACCGGGCAGACCCAGACGTCCACGTTCCCGACCGCCGAGAAGGCGCAGGCCGCCGCCGCGAAGAAGATCGGCGAGAAGGTGCGCAAGGGATACGCCCCCGCCGTTCCGGGACAGCGCGCGCCCCGCGCCGTCACCCGGCGTCAGGTGACCTCGGCACCCTCCACCGCCCGCGCGGTCGCGCCGGTGCTGTGGCGGTTCCGCACCGGCTCCGCGGCCTTCGGCATCCACATCGACGACGAGCGCTGCTGGGTGGGCAACCAGTCGGGCGACGTCTACACCCTGGCGCACGGCGGCGAGGTCCTCGCCCGCTACCAGCTGCCGGACGGCGTCAAGTGCCTGGTCGCCGACGACTTCTGGATCTACGCCGGCTGCGACGACGGCCGGGTGTACGACCTGTCGTCCAAACTCCCCTTCGCCGCCTACGACATCGCCGCCGACGTCGACATCTTCTGGCTCGACATCCACGAGGGCGTGCTGAACGTCGCGGACCGCGCCGGACGGCTCACCGTCATCGACCACGAGGACGAGCACCAGTGGTCCCGCGGCGGACGCGGGGAGCACGCCTGGATGGTGCGCGCCGACGACCGCGCCGTGTACCACGGCCACTCGCGCGGCGTCACGGCCCATGCACCCGACGGCGGCACCGAGTTGTGGCACACCCCCACCCAGGGCGGCGTCCTCTTCGGCTGGCAGGAGGACGACGCGGTGTACGCGGGCACCGCCCACCAGGTCGTCCACCGGCTCTCCAAGGCCACCGGCGCCCTGGAGGCCACGTACCGCTGCGACAGCGCGGTGTACTCGTGCGCCACCTCGCCCGGCGGCCGCTACGTCTTCGCCGGTGACGCCGCCTCCTCGGTGTACTGCTTCGACCGGGACGGCACCCGGCTGTGGAAGCTCGGCACGGGCGGCGGTTCCGCGCTGTCCATGCAGTACCGCGACGAGCGGCTCTACCTGGTCACCACCGACGGTTCGCTGGTGTGCGTGGACGCGAGCGAGGCCGCGGTCACGGCCGCCCAGCAGGGCTCGGTGCCGGTCGCCCGGGACGTCAAACTGGCCGCCACCCTGCCGACCTACGCGCCCGCCACCGCCGTCGCCGCCGTGGCGACCGTCGCCGCCCCGCCCGCGGGGTCGGTGGTCGTCGAGTGCGTACGGGAAGGCAGCCGGACCCGCGTCCACGTGGTGAGCGAAGGCTACGACCCCTCGTGGAACGTCCAGTTCCCGCGGGCGATACGCGAACCGGGCGCGCGCTATGTCGTCGACGCCCTCCACCCCGCGTCGGGGGGCTTCTACCGGGTGCGCGGCGACATCCGGCGGCTCCAGTAGTGCACGGAGACGCCTCGGGTCAGGCGATCGAGGCGCACATCACCGCGGACACCGCGAGGTTGCAGGACGCCGTCACCCACACCGCGGGGTGCGGCTCCTGCTCGACCAGCGTCGCTCCCAGCCGACCCGGCGTGATCAGGTCCAGCACCAGGAACGCCACGGCCATCATCACCAGGCCCAGCAGCCCGAACACGGCGGTGGACACCAGTCCCTTGCCGAAGTCGTCGTACGTCGTCCAGATGGAGGTGAACACGATGCCGCCGATGCCGAGCAGCGCGGAGCTGAGCACCACGGCGGCGTTGCGGTTGCGCTCCTCCCAGATCTGCCGGCCGAGCTTTCCGGGCAACAGGATGTCGACCAGGACGATGCCGAGGACCAGCAGAACCAGGCCGAGGGCGCCGTACGCGGTGGTTCTGCCGAGTCCGTTGACGATGTCGCTCATGGGTTAGCCGGCTCCGTGTCGTTGGGGGAGATCGTGGTGATCGTGGTCAAGGCGCTGCAAAATGTAGCGCACGTGTTCGGCCAACTGACCGGCGGAGCCGGGCGAAAAGCGAAGGGCACGGGGACGAAAGAGACGGGGGCAAGGAGCACGGGGGCAAGGGGGACGGGGGCGAGGGGGACGGGGGCGAGGGGGAC
Organism: Streptomyces sp. NPDC031049; assembly: GCF_055571015.1. Classification (NCBI taxonomy): domain Bacteria; kingdom Bacillati; phylum Actinomycetota; class Actinomycetes; order Kitasatosporales; family Streptomycetaceae; genus Streptomyces; species Streptomyces sp. NPDC031049. The sequence continues at coordinate 38,080 of NZ_JBVIGC010000011.1, read as the reverse complement.
GGGATCAGCCGCCCCCCTCGGACGCCGGTGGCGATCGGTCCGCCGCCGCCCGTCGTGGTCAGGCCGCCGTCTTGGACTCCGCACGGTCCGTGCCACGCCCGCGGACCACGAGGCGCCTCAGCAGCGGCCACGCCAGCAGCACCACGATCACCCCGTACACCGTCACGGAGAACGGCGTGTTGACCAGACCCGTGACGCTGCCGTCGCTGATCTGAAGCGCCCGCCGCAACTGCTGCTCGGCGGCCGGGCCGAGGATGACACCGATGACCGCGGGCAGCACCGGCAGCCCGTAGCGCCGCATGCCGAACCCCACCAGACCGATGACCAGCAGCGTCACCAGGTCGATGACCTCACCGCCGACCGCGTAGGCGCCGACCGCCGCGAAGAACAGGATCCCGGCGTACAGGTAGGGCCGCGGAATCCGCAGCAGCCTGGCCCACAGCGGGGCCAGCGGCAGGTTCAGCGCCAGCAGCAGCACCATGCCGACGAACAAGGAGGCGATCAGACCCCACACCAGCTCCGGCTCACGCTCGAAGAGGAGCGGACCCGGCTGGATGCCGTACTGCTGGAACGCCGCCAGCATCACGGCGGCGACCGCCGTCGTCGGCAGGCCCAGGGTCAGCATGGACACCAGCGTTCCCGCCGCCGAGGCCGACGCCGCCGACTCCGGTCCGGCCACGCCCTCGATGGCGCCCTTGCCCCACTCGTCCTTGTGCTTCGACAGGCGCTTCTCGGTGACGTACGACAGGAAGGTGGGGATCTCCGCGCCGCCCGCCGGGATCGCACCGAACGGGAAACCGATGAACGGCCCGCGCAGCCACGACTTCCACGTCCGCCGCACATCGCCGCGGCCGAGCCACGGACGGCCCACCGGGATCGGGTCACCGGGCCGCCGCCGCAGATGGGCCGCCACCCACAGCGCCTCGCCGATCGCGAACAGGCCGACCGCGACGATCACCACGTCGATGCCGTCGGCCAGTTGCAGCGAGCCGAAGGTCAGCCGCTGCTGCCCCGTCATCTGGTCCAGGCCCACCAGCCCGATGGTGAGGCCGATCAGCAGGGAGGCCATCCCTCTGATCCGCGACGAGCCCAGCACGGAGGTCACCGCGATGAACGCCAGCACCATGATGGCGAAGTAGTCCGGAGCGCCGATGTCCACCGCCAGCTGCGCGACCGTCGGGGCGAGCGCCACCAGCAGGATGGTGCCGACCATGCCGCCCGCGAAGTGACCGATGGCGGCGGCCGCCAGCGCCTGGGCGCCGCGCCCCGCCTTGGCCATCGGGTTGCCTTCCATCGCGGCGACCACGGCGGCGCTCTCGCCGGGGGTGTTCAGCAGGATCGAGGTCGTCGACCCACCGAACATGGCGCCGTAGTAGATGCCGGCGAACATGATGAACGCGGCGATCGGGTCCAGCCCGTACGTGACCGGCAGCAGCAGCGCCACCGCCATCGCGGGCCCGATGCCGGGCAGGACGCCGATCGCCGTGCCCAGCAGCACACCGAGGGCGGCCCACAGCAGGTTCAACGGGCTCAGCGCCGTCCCGAAGCCGTTCAGCAGGGAGTCGAGGGCGTTCATCTCACAGCACTCCCATCAGGGGACCGCCGGGCAGCGGCACGCCCAGCAGGTGGTCGAAGACGGCATAGGTGATCAGGGACAGCACCGCGGCGATCAGCGGATCGCGGTCGGCCCGGCGGCTGCCGAGCGCGAAGGCGGCACCCCAGAACAACAGCGCTCCCGCGACGGGGAAACCGAGCGGCTCGATCAGCACGGCGGCACCCAGGAAGACCCCCGTGAGCAGCAGGACCGTGCGCCAGTCCGCGGGCTCGGACAGGTCGACGTCCTCACCGCCCTCGGCCTCGCCCCGGCCGCCGCGCAGCACGTCCACCGCGAGCAGGGCGGCGACGATCAGCAGGCCGACGCCGACGGCGATCGGCACCGTGCGGGGGCCGACGGGACCGCGCTGGGTGATGTCCACGTCCATGGTGAGGGCGTCGGTCAGCACCAGGACGCCGAGCGCCAGCAGCAGGACGCACACGCCCAGTTCGGAGTGGTCGCGCAACCACGAGCGCTTCTCGGGCGCCTCGCCGGCGGGAAGGTCGGTGTGTGCGGTCACAGGCCCAGCTCCTTCAGCACCGACACCACGCGCTTGTCCTGCGCGTCCAGGAACGCCCCGAACTCCTCGCCGGCGAGGAAGGCGTCGTCCCAGCCGTTCTTCTCCATCGACGCCCGCCACTCGGGCGAGTCGTGCAGCTTCTCGATCAGCCGGGTCAGCTTGTCGCGTTCGGCGTCGGACAGACCGGGCGGGGCGACGATGCCGCGCCAGTTGGTGAAGTTCACGTCGTAGCCGGACTCCATGAGCGTGGGCGCGTCCAGCTCCTCGACCCGCTCCGGACCGGTCACCGCCAGCACCCGCAGCTCACCAGCCTTGATCTGGTCGAGGTACTCGCCGACGCCGGAGACACCGAAGGCGACCTTGTTGCCGAGGATCGAGGCGAGCAGCTCGCCACCGCCGTCGAAGGGGATGTAGTTGACCTGCTTCGGCTTGATTCCCGCGGCCTGCGCCATCAGCATCGGCGCGAGATGGTCGGGGCCGCCGGGCGACGAACCACCGCCCACCGGCAGCTTGCCCGGGGCCTTCTTCCAAGCGGAGACCAGCTCCTCGATGGTCCGGTACGGGGAGTCCTTGGCGACCACGACGACGTCCTGCTCCTCGGTGAGCCGGGCGATCGGGGTGGTGTCGGCGAGCGTCTTGGGCGCGTGGTTGGAGCGGACGGCGCCCACCACGCCGAGGCCCATGGACATCGCGAGCCTGCCGTTGCCGTGCTCGCTGACCAGGCGGCTGAGGCCGACGGTGCCGCCGGCGCCGGGCAGGTTGAACACCTCGATGTTGTGGGTGAGGCCGGCGTCCTCGGCGTTCTTCGCGGCCGTGCGGGCCGTGATGTCGTAGCCGCCGCCGGGGGTGTTGGGGACCATGAAGCGCAGGCCCGGGATCTGCGTGCCCGTGTCGGTGGCGCTGCCGGTCTTCAGCAGCGGCGGTCCGACCAGCACGAGAAGGGCGGCCCCTAGCAGGGCGAGGGGGGTGCGCAGGCGCACGAATGTCACCACCTGTCGTTGCGTCGATCGGTACGGGATGCCCTGTGGGGGTGAGGGGCGTGAGGTGGGCCACATGGTGCCCGCGCGCCGACGGCGTGTCTTCCTTGCGGAACCAACGGAGGTTGTGGTCATTGCGGTCACCGCCCCGCCGTGACCCTGCGCACTCCACCTGCCCGCGTCTCTTCACTTCGCCGCAGGTCGGCGCCATGATGGCGACCCGGTACAGCGGCGCGTCGGCCGCCGGCCCGCCGTACAGATTGAGTCAGCCGTGGTTTCCGTCTTCCGTCGCCAGACCCTCGCCGGGGAGATGCTGGTCCTCCAGCTCGCCATCGTCGTGGTCGTGCTGCTCGCGGTCGCCGCGGTCTCCCTCGCGCAGGCGAAGGCCACCTTCAACCGTGTCGAGGGCCGCCGGGTCACCGCCCTGGCCGAGCAGCTCGCCGCCACGCCCCTGGTGCGCAGCCAGCTCCAGCGTCCGGTCCCGGGGCAGGCCCTCGCCCCGCTGGTCAACGCCACCCAGACCCAGTCGGGCGTCACCACGGTGGCGATCGCCGACGCCGACGGCCGCATCGTCAGCTCCACCGACCCCACGGCGATCGGCCGCCGGCTTCCGCGGGCGGAGGGTGCCGCCGCCGGCCGCGGCTGGTCCGGGCCGCTCACCCTGGACGGCCGCCGGGAGCTGGTGGCACGGGTGCCCGTGCTCGGTGCCACCCGGGCCAACCTCGGCCGGCACCTGGGCACGGTGGTGGTCGGCGAGGCCGACCCGACGGTGTGGCAGCGCCTGAGCGGCGCCTCCTCCTACCTCCTGGCCTACCTCGGCATCGCCAGCGGACTCGGGGTCGCGGGTTCCTGGCTGCTGGCCCGGCGCGTGAAACGGCAGACCCTGGGCCTGGAGCCACGCGAGATCGCCGGGCTCGCCGAGCACCGCGAGGCCATGCTCTACGGCATCGCCGAGGGGGTGGTCGCCCTCGACCCGCAGCACCGGATCACCCTCGTCAACGAGATGGGCCGGCGTCTGCTCGACCTGCCCGAGGACTGCGTCGGCCAGAGCCTGGACGGCCTCGGCATCGAGGGACGCCTGCGCGACGTCCTCGCCGGCACGGGAGCCGGTGCCGGCGCGGGCACGGCAGCGGCCACCGACGCAGGAGCCGGTACCGGTACCGGTCCGGGCACCGACGCCGCCCCCGGGCCGGGTGCCGCACCCCCCGTGCGACCCGAGGCGGGCGGCCGGCGCGACGAGGTCGTCGTCCGGCACGGCCGGGTCCTGGTGATGAACCGGATGACCGTCACCAAGGACGGCCGGCCGCTCGGGTCGGTCACCACGCTGCGCGACCGCACCGAACTGGCCCGCCTGGAACGGGAGATCGGCTCCTTCCGCAGCACCACCGAGCTGCTGCGGGCCCAGGCCCACGAGTTCGCCAACCAGCTGCACACCATCTCCGGGCTCATCCAGATCGGCGAGCAGGACGAGGTCGTGCGCTACATCCGCGCACTGAGCCGGCGCCGCCAGTCGCTGGACGTCACCCTCAGCCGCCGGGTGCGGGACACCGCCGTCGCCGCGCTGCTCACGGCGAAGTCCTCGCTCGCCGCCGAGCGCCGGGTCGACCTGCGCGTCTCCAACCGCACGGCGCTGGACCGGCTCGCCCCGGAGGACGCCGCCGACGTGGCGACCGTGGTCGGCAACCTCGTCGACAACGCCGTGGAGGCCGCCGCGCCGCGAGACGGCGAGGACGAGGCGTGGGTCGAGGTCGAGCTGCGGCAGGACGCCTCCAGCGTCGAGATCGTCGTCCGCGACTCCGGGCCCGGCGTGGCGCCGGAACTCGCCCGCGAGGTCTTCGCGCACGGCTTCACCACCAAGGCCGCCCGGGAGGGCGAGCGCGGCATCGGTCTGGCGCTCACCCGGCTGGTCTGCGAACGTCACGGCGGTGAGATATCGGTGACCAACACCCCCGACGGGGCGATGTTCACCGCACGCATGACCGTCAGCCACCTCGCCGACGCGGTGGCGGAAGGAGCGAGAGGATGAGCGGCAAGCGCGACACGCGCGCGACACCTGGCACGCCCGGCCCCCGCGACCCCCGCGAGGCGCCCGACCCGCGCGAGGCGCCCGGCGTGCGTGAGGCGCCCGGCGTGTCCGGCGGGCGGCGCACGGACCGTGCCCGCGAGACGCGCCGCACACCCGGCATCGCCGGCACGCCCGGGCCGGACGGTCCGATCGGTGTCCTCGTCGTCGACGACGACTTCATGGTGGCCCGCGTGCACCGGGCCTTCGTCGAACGCGTCCACCCCTTCCGGGTCGTCGGCGTCGCCAGCACCGGTGAGCAGGCCGTCGCCGCCGTCGACGAACTCCGCCCCGACCTGGTCCTGCTCGACCTGTATCTGCCGGACGTGTTCGGGCTCGACGTCATACCCCGGCTGCGCACCGCGGGCCACGACTGCGACGTCATGGTCATCAGCGCGGCCCGGGAGGCGGACACCGTCCGCGGTGCCGTGCGGCACGGCGTCGTCGACTACCTCCTCAAACCCTTCGAGTCCGAGGACCTGCGGGCCCGTCTGGAGCGCTACGCGGCCCAGCGCGGACGCCTGCGGGAGGCGGTCGTACGCAGCCAGGCCGACGTGGACCGGGTCCTGGCCAAGGCGGCGGCGCCCACCGCGGCCCCGGAGCTGCCCAAGGGCATGAGCGTGGAGACCGCCGAGCTGATCGAACGCACCCTGCGCGCGGCCGAGGACACCTTGTCCGCCAGCGAGTGCGCCGCCCTGACCGGGGTCTCCCGGGTCAGCGCCCGCCGCTACCTGGAGTACTTCCACACCGCCGGCAGCGCCGAGGTCTCCCTGCGCTACGGAGTCGCCGGCCGCCCCGAGCGCCGCTACCGCCACCGCGACCGGGGGATGTCCGGGACCGCCGGGCAGCCGGTCGGCGGCAGGGCCGGCGCCCCCGGCTGACGCCGCGCGGCGCGCCCGCCCGGCCGGCGCCGGGAGCGCGATAAGCCGTCGCGCCCAGTCAGCGCCGGGAGCGCGAGAAGCCGTCCAGGGCCCTTGCCAGGCCCGCCCGGTCGGTGCCCAGCTTCCGGTAGACCGAGGACAGCAGCTGCCGCACGCCCTGCTCCGTGAGGCGCAGCTCCTTGGCGACCACGGCCACCGGCTCGCCCTGGGCCGTCAGCCGGGCGGCGGTGCGCTCACGCGCGGTCAGCGTCTCCGCCCGCGCGTACCGCAGCGGCAGCGGACGCAGTCCGGCCGCGGACAGCTCCGCGCGTGCCCGCGCGGCCAGACCCTCGGCACCGCAGTGCACGGCCCGTTCCAGCCCCTGGTACAGCCGGTCGGCGGCCTCGGGCACCCGTCCGCCACGCGCCAGCGCGGCACCGTGGCCGACCAGCGCGCGGGCCAGTTCGTACGACGCGGGGGACCGCTCCAGTTCCTCGACCGCCTCCGCGTACCGCTCCAGCGCCGCCGCCCCGCCGGTCGCCTCGGCCTCCGCGTGCAGGGCCTGGCCGATCACGGAGGCGGCACCGAAGTCCCTGGCCCGCGCGACCGCGTCCCCGGCCAGCCGCACCGCCCGCCCGGGATCGGTGGGCGCCACGGCGGACGCCAGGTGGAGCTGCCACGGGCACCACGCGGGGTTGCGCCAGCCCCGCTCGTCGAGCCGCTCACCGACCTCGGCCAGCTGCCGCTCGGCCGCCCGGTGCCGCCCCTCGGCCAGCAGCAGCTCGGCGTGGACCGTGCGGGGGTCGGGGTAGATGACGGCGTTCGGGACGACCTCTCCGTAGCGGTAGGTGTCGGCGAGCCGGCGTGCGGCGGCGGTCCTGCCGCGGGCCAGCAGCGTCTGGACGAGGATGCCCACGGCGAACCACTGGGCGGGCACCGCCCCCTCCACGCGTTCGGCGATGCGCAGCCCCTCCCGGGCCAGTACCTCGGCCTCGGCCAGACAGCCGCGCCGGTAGCGGATGTAGCCGAACAGCGTGTGCCCGAGCGCCAGGTGGGAGCCGCGCCAGCCCTTCGCCTCGCACTCGGCGATGCCCTTGCCGAACAGCTCCTCGGCCCGCCCCGGCTGGTCGGCGTACATGAACACCAGGGCGACCGACACCGGGACCTCGAAGCCACGGTTGTCGTCGGTCCAGCTCAGGCCGCCGCGCAGGGCGTCCTCGGCGTGGGCGAGCGCGATCCGCCGCGGCTCACCGCGCACCAGGGCGTCCCAGGCCCGCAGGCCGAGGATGTAGCGCTCCTCCAGGCCGCGGCCGGGCAGCCGCGCGGCGAGCCGGGCCAGCCGGCGGGAGCGCGCCCGGGAGTCGGGCTCGTCGGTGCGGAAGGCGCTCCACACGAAGTGATCGGCGCGCATGCGCAGCCGGATGCGGGGGTTCGGGCTCCGCCGGGCCTCCTCGCCGGCCACCGACGCCGCCCGGGCCACCTGGTCGGTGTGGGCCAGCGCCTGGGTCAGCCGGTAGACGATGGAGGCACGCAGACCGGGGTCGACGTCCGGTTCCGCGAGGGCCTCTCGGAGGTGGGCGACGGTGGCCGCGGGGTCGATCAGGAAGGTGGCGCCGGCCAGTTCGTGGAGGAGCGCCGCCCGGTCCTCCTCCGGCGGCGGCTCCTGCAGGGCCCGGGACAGCACCCGCCGGGCGGCCTCGGGCGCACCGGCCCGCAGGTACTCGCGGGCGGCCTCCCGCAGGCAGGTGACGGCGGCCGGCCGTCCCTCGCAGGGTACCTCCAGCAGATGGCGGGCGGCGGCGGTGGGGCCGAGTCCGGCGGCCCGGACGGCCTCCGCCGCCGCGTTGTGCAGCCCCACCCGCAGGCTCGCCGGAATGGACCGGTAGACGGTCGTGGCGATCAGCGGGTGCACGAATTCCAGTCCGCCCCCGGGTGCGGGCGGGTCCGCCAGGATGCGGGCGGCGCGCAGCCGTTCGGCCGCCTGAACGGCCTCCTCGCTGCCGACCACAGCGATGGTCGCGGCCAGGTCCGGCGCGACGGACGTGCCGAGCACGGCGGCGGCCCAGGCGAAGCGCACCGTGGACGTGCCGAGCCGGTGCAGCCGGTCCAGCAGTCCCGGTCCCTTGACCGCCGAAGCCAGGCTGCGCATCCTCGGCAGCTCCTGTCGCGTGCCGCGCAGCCGCTCCTCGGCGAGCCGGAGGGCGAGTTCCACCGTCTCGAACGGACTGCCGCCGGTCACCGCCCAGCACTCGGCGCAGAACTCGTCCTCGGCCGCCTCGCCCACCTGCCCCCGGACGATCCGCGCCACGGCGTCGGGGGAGAGCGGGTCCAGGGCCAGCGGGCGGTCGCCCTGCCGAGTGACGAGCGCCCGGAAGGCATCCGCCTCCGGCGGCAGTTCGTCGGGCCGGTAGGCGGTGACGATCAGCAGCGGCAGGTCCTGTGTCCGCGGGGCGAAGGAGGCGAGCCAGCCCAGGGACTCGACGTCGGCCCAGTGCAGGTCGTCCAGCAGCAGGACGACGGGCGCGCGGCGCACCGTCAGCTGCGTCATCACCCAGTCCAGGCCGTCGCGCACCCCGGTCGGGTCCGGCGCCCGGGCGGCGGACGTCGCCTCCAGACCGAGCGCGGTGGCGACGATGTCGTACCAGCTGCCCAGGAACGCCCGGCGGCCCGGTTCGTCCATGGCGGCCAGCGTCGGTTGCAGGAGTTGGCGCACCACGCGGAAGGCCAGTTCCTGTTCGTTCTCCCCGCCGGTGCCGGACAGCACCGTGCAGCCGCGGGCCGTGGCACGGACCCGTGCCTGGGCGAGGAGGGTGGTCTTGCCCAGACCGGCCGATCCGGTGAACGCCAGCAGCCCGCCGCGCCGCGCCCGGGGGACGCCCTCCGCAGGGTCGTCGCACAGGAGGGACAACGCCGTCTCCAGCGCGTCGAGTTCCCGACGGCGCTCCAGCAAGGGCCCATGTCCGGTGCCAGGTTGCCGCAGCCCATTCACCATGTGCCGTACTGCTTCCTGTCGTCGGCCATCGGAGAACAGCGCCGAGCGTACGCCCTGACCCGGGCCGGATGACCGGAATCTGAGACAACAAGGACAAGGACGGGTGAACAAGCCCCGTTTCGGGATTGGGTGCTTCCCGGCGCGGGTAGCCTGCCCGGATCACCCCCGGGACCCGACTGCTGTCGGTCAGCGCGCCGCGGACATCTCCCCGGCCGGTCAGGGTGCTACGGACATCCCCCGGCCGGTCAACGCGCCGCGGACACCCCCGCCCCCTCAGGGCGCCGCGGACACCGTCGCCGTGTCCGCGTACCGAGGCACGGTGCGCGACCAGTAGTAGCAGCCCCGGATCCAGCCCACCATGCCCTCCACATAGCCGGCGCCGGCCGGGCTCAGCTCCGGCTCGATGCTCCGGTGCAGCCGCTGGAACTCGGCGATGGTGGCGTTGATCCGCCCGACCGCCAGTGTCACGGCCTCGGGCAGCGAGCACCGGCGTGCGTGCTGGTAGGCGAGGGCGAGATTGATCAGCCCGCCCGTGCGCTGCTCCTTCACCGCGGAGAACAGGTCCGGTATCCACACCGCGGCGTCGGCCGACAGCCGTGCCAGCCGGCGTACGACGGGGTGGTGCAGTTCCTCGGCGGGCAGTTCCCGGGCCTGCGCCGCCTCGCACAGCGGGTGGAACGGCTCCACGCCCGCGATCAGCGCCCGGATGGAGGTGCGCAGGCCGATCCGCACGGGGGCGGGGCGGCTCTGGGCCACCGCTTCGTACAGCAGCCCGTGCACGTACTCCCGGCTGTGCCAGGCCCAGCGGGCCGCCTGCCCGGGGGTGCACCGCTGCCTGACCCGGCGGTGGAGGTCGGCCAGGGCGGCTCCGAGCGGGGTGGCGGGCGGCTGGTCGTCGCGCAGGACGCCGATGCTCTCGCAGGCCATGGGCAGCAGCCGCTCCGGTCCGTCCCGGCCGAGTTCCTCCGCGCGGTCGTCGAAGACGAACTGGTAGGCGATCTGATCGGCCATCAGCTGGAGCAGCTCGGCGTCCATCGCCGGGCCGTTGTAGGCGGCCAGCTCGGCCGGGCGGGTCCTGACGATCATCTCCGCGACCGCGGGGTTCTCGGTCAGGCCCCACCGTGCCAGCCAGGCGTCGACACCTGCCGCCGCCCGGCGTTCGTGGGGGTTGGTCCGGAACGGGAACGGCATGTGGAGGGTGGCCTCGATCAGCTCCTTGAGGCTCCCGGCGCGGGCGGGAGCAAGGGCTCGGCGCGTCAGGGATTCGCATGCCGGTGCTTCGTACATCGGGGCTTCGTGCGTCGGTGCTTCGTACGTCAGGGCGTCGTACGCCGCGGGTATCTTCGTCACCTGCGCTGTCACCTGCCTGTCGGGGAGTCCGGTACTCGGAGCGTCGTGCGCCGCCGGGCGGCCGGCGGGGCGCTCAGGGCGCCGCGGACGGCTCGCCGCTCGCTCTGCCGTGGGCGCGCCGGTGCCGTGGCTCCGGTACCAGCAGCAGGGACCGGGGGCCCAGTGTCGCCGCGGGACGCGGCCGGCCGACCGGTCCGTCCACCGCGCGCAGCCGCCAGCGGCGGGAGACGCAGGCCACCGCGGTGACGGCCTCGGCCATGGCGAAGGCGTCGCCGATGCACTTGCGGCTGCCGGCCGCGAACGGCACCATCGCGCCACCGCCACCGCCACCGCCACCGCCACCGCCACCGCCACCGCCACCGCCGGCTCCGGCCTGCTGCGGCAACCACCGCTCGGGACGGAACCGTTCGGGTTCCGGGAACGACGCTTGGCGGTGATGCAGCAGGTAGGGGCTGTACAGCACCGTCGCCCCGCGGGGCAGCCGGCGTCCGGCCAGCACCGTCTCCCGCGTGGTGATCCGGGTGAACAGCCAGCCCGGCGGGCGCAGCCGCAGCGCCTCGGTGACGACGCAGCGGGTGTGCACCAGCCGCGTCAGCTCCCGTGGGCCGGGCGTGGGGCGGTCGGCGAGCACCGAGTCGACCTCCTCGTGCAGCGGGCCCTCGGCCTCCGGATGGTCGGCGAGGAGGGCGAAGACCGACGCCAGGCACATCGCGGTGCTCTCGACGCCCGTGAGCAGCAACGTCACGAGCTGGTCGCGGACCTCCCGCTCGGTGGGCGCCCCGGGCCCCGTGGAACGCGCCGCCGTCAGGAGCGTGCCCAGCAGGTCCTCGCGGGGCGGGCCCTGCCGGCGCTCGGCGACGATGGTGTCCACCAGCGCGTGCAGCCGCGCGATCGCGTGCCGCCAGCGGCGGTTCCCCGGCGTCGGCAGCCGGAACAGGGCGTCGACGGGCACGATCGTCCGGATGAACAGGCCCTGGACGACGGTGGCGAGACACGCCCGCACCGCGGCGGCCCGGCGGGCGTCCAGGGAGTCGGAGAAGAGCAACCGGCTGGTCACCCCCGTCGTCAGCGCGAGCATCTCCGCGGTGACGTCGACGCGTCGCCCTGCCCGCCAGCCCCGGCACACCGCCTCGGCCTCCTCGGCCATCACGCCGGTGAACCCGGCGATGCGCGCGGGACGGAACGCCGGCTGGAGCAGTCTGCGCTGCCGCCGGTGGTCGTCCTGGCGGCAGGTGACCAGGCCGTCGCCCATCAGCGTGCGCAGCCGGTCGTACAGCGGACCGCCCTTGTCGAAGGTGCGCGGGTCCTTGAGGATCCGGTGGACCAGCGACGGTTCGCAGGCCACCCAGGCGCGCCGGGGGCCCAGGCGTATCTCGACCAGGTCTCCGTGGGCGGGCAGGGAGAGCAGGAAGTCCAGCGGGTGGCGCAGCAGCGGGAGGGCGTGTCCCGCCAACGGGAGGGTGCCGGGTGCCGTGCCCGACGTCCAGACGGGTTCGGGGAGGGCCTCGCTCATGGATCACCACCTGCTTCGGCCGGCACATGGACAGAACCGGTGACACCGCACCGGCCCGCTCGGGTCATTGTTCTGCCCGGTCAACTCCCCGTCGCCGCGCCGCGTGCCCACTTCACGGGGGCGCACGGGTGCACGCACAGGCGTGCGGACCCCACCGTATGACCGGGCCGTCCCCGGCCGTGCCGTCCGTCCGCCGGGGGCGGTGGCTCACCTCCGCGTGGCTCACATCCGCGTGGCTCAGCGCCCCGTGGCTCACCGCCCGGGCGCTCCCGCGCGCAACCCGTCCATGACGAGGTCCAGCAGCCGTCCGGCCCGCTCCGGCCAGTCACCGCGCGGATCCAGCTGCCAGAGGCCGGCGATGGCCAGGAGGAAGTCGTCCGGGGTCACACCGGGGCGGATGGTGCCCGCCTCCTCGTTGGCGCGCAGCAGCAGTGCGGCGGCGTCCAGCACGGGCGTGTTGGCGGGCCGCCCGGGGCCGCCCGGGGCGGCGACGGCCTGCCGGATGGCCTCGGCGAGCCCGGCCTTGGTCATGGCGAACCGGGCGAGACGGTCCATCCACGCCCGCAGGGCCCGATCCGGTTCCCGCTCGCTGAGCAGCTCGGCGGCGCTGTCGGCGACCTGCTGCATCTCGTGGCGGTAGATCTCCAGGACGAGGGCCTCGCGGTTGGGGAAGTTGCGGTAGAAGGTGCCCTGCCCGACGCACGCCTTCTTCGCGATCGTGCTCAGCGGCACGCTCGCGCAGCGCGTCAGTTCGGCCACGGCCACGGCGAGGATCCGCTCGCGGTTGCGCTGTGCGTCGCTGCGCTGCGGCACGTCTCTCTTCGGCTGCCCCACGCGTCCTCCCGGCGGGTTGTGGCCGAAACAACGGCCTTGCTAACCGGACAGCTGTCCGTTACGTTCTTGGTGAGCGGACAGTTGTCCGGTTGTCTCCCACCATAGCGGCGGACGCCCCCGGTGTGTGCGGCCCCACGGCCCCGACCGCGACGTGCCCCGCCGCGCCGCACCGCGCGTTCTCCGACCGATGACCGATGCCGCACACGCGGCGCACCGCCTCGTCTCCCGTTCCTCCACCGTCCTTCCCCACCGTCGTCCCGACACCGTCCTCCCGACGCAGAAGAAGGCTGATCATGGCCCCAGCTCCCTCGTCGACGCACAGCGACGTCGTCCTGACCGTCAACGGCGAGAAACACCCGCTGTCCGTCGACCACCGCACCACCCTGCTCGACGCCCTGCGCGAGCGACTCGAACTGACCGGCACCAAGAAGGGCTGCGACCACGGGCAGTGCGGTGCCTGCACCGTCCTGATCGACGGCCGCCGGGCCGTCGCCTGCCTGCAACTGGCGGTCGCGGCCGAAGGGCGGGACATCACCACCATCGAGGGCATGGCCGACGGCGACCGGCTGCACCCGGTGCAGCAGGCCTTCCTCGACCTCGACGGCTACCAGTGCGGCTACTGCACCCCCGGCCAGATCTGCTCGGCCGTCGCCGTGCTCGAGGAACACGCCGCCGGCTGGCCCAGCGCCGCCACCGACGACGTTCGGCCCGAGGCCGGGCCGCCACCGCTCAGCCCGGAGGAGATACGCGAGCGGATGAGCGGCAACCTGTGCCGCTGCGGCGCCTACGTGTCCATCGTGCGGGCCGTCGCCCGCGCCGCCGGCGCCGGCCCGGAGTCCGAGGAGGGCGCCGCATGAGGGAGTTCGGCTACCGGCGCGCCACCGACGTCCCCGGCGCGGTGGCCCTGCTCGCCGCCGATCCCGACGCCCGCTTCCTCGGCGGCGGCACCAATCTCGTCGACCTGATGAAGACCGGAGTCGAGCGGCCGACGCACCTCGTCGACGTCCGCGAACTGCCCCTGGACCGCATCGAGCCGACCCCCGAGGGCGGGCTGCGGATCGGCGCCACCGTCACCAACAGCGACCTCGCCGCCCACCCGGAGATCCGCCGCCGCTACCCGGCTCTGACCCAGGCCGTGCTGGCCGGCGCCTCCGGACAGCTGCGCAACATGGCCACCGTCGGCGGCAACCTGCTCCAGCGCACCCGCTGCGGCTACTTCACCGACCTGACCAAGCCCTGCAACAAGCGGGAACCCGGCAGCGGTTGCCCGGCCGTCGAGGGCGAGCACCACAACCACGCCGTCCTCGGCGCGTCCGAGCACTGCGTGGCCGTCCACCCCTCGGACATGGGTGTGGCACTGACCGCCTTCGACGCCGTCGTCCACTACGAAACGGGGGACGGCCCTGGGGAGTTGCCCCTCACCGACCTGTACCTGCCCGTGGGCGACACCCCGCACCGCGAGACGGCCCTGCCGCCGGGCGCGCTGATCACCGGCGTCACGCTGCCGCCGTCGCCCACCGCCGCCCGCTCCCGTTACCGCAAGGTGCGCGAGCGCGCCTCGTACGCCTTCGCCATCGGCTCGGTCGCCGCCGCGCTCGACGTCCGGGACGGCGTCGTCCGGGACGCCCGCCTGGCCCTCGGCGCGGTCGCCTCCCGCCCCTGGCGGGCCCGCGCCGCCGAACGGGTGCTGACCGGCGCCCCCGCCGACGCCGGCACCTTCGCCGCCGCCGCGGACGCCGAACTGGCCGCGGCCCGGCCGCTGCCCGACAACGCCTACAAGGTGACACTCATGCGCAACCTCGTCGTGGCCGTGCTCACCGAACTCGCCGAGGAGACCGCCCGATGACCACCGCCACCACCCGGCCCACGACCGTGCGGGGCGCCGTCGGCACCGCGCGCACCCGCGTGGAGGGCCGCGAGAAGGTCACCGGAGCCGCCCGCTACGCCGGGGAGTTCCCCTTCCCGGACCTCGCCCACGGCTGGCTCGTCGTCTCCGCCGTGACCCGCGGCCGGATACGGGAGATCGACACCGCCCCCGTCCTGGCCATGCCCGGCGTGCTCGCCGTCCTCCACCACGGCAACGCCCCCCGGCTCACCACCGACTACGTCGGCATGCTCGGCGTGCCCGACCCGACCGCCATCGTCTTCCAGCAGGACCGGGTGCCGCACGCGGGCTGGCCGGTGGCGCTGGTCGTCGCCGAGACGCCCGAGCAGGCCCGGGAGGCCGCCGAGACCCTCGCCGTCACCTACGACGAGGAGCCGCACGACACGGACCTCACCGCCGGCCGGCCGGACGCCTACCCGGCGGACGGCCACATGCCCGGCGTCGTGGAGAAGGGCGACCTCGAGGCCGAACTCGCCGCCTCCGCCGTCGTCGTGGACGCCGAGTACACCACCCCCGAGGAACACCACGCCATGATGGAGCCGCACGCGGCGACCGCGTGGTGGGAGGACGGCCGGCTGGACGTCCTCGACTCCAACCAGGGCGCCTCCTGGGTCCAGTCCGAACTGGCCACCATGTTCGCGCTCGACCCCTCGGCGGTGCGCGTGCGCTCCGAGCACGTCGGCGGCGGCTTCGGCAGCAAGGGCGTGCGCGCCCACCAGGTCGCCGCGGCGATGGCCGCCCGCGCCCTGGACCGGCCGGTGCGCGTGGTACTGACCCGCCGTCAGATGTTCACTCTCACCGGTCACCGCAGCCCCACCGTCCAGCGGGTCAGGCTCGGCGCCGACGCCGACGGACGGCTGCGCGCCCTGGAGCACCGCTCGCTGAACCGGACCTCGACCGTCTACGAGTTCGTCGAGCCGGCCGCCGGACCGGCCCGCATCATGTACGACGCCGATGCGCACGTGACGGCCAACGAGGTGGTCCGCCTCGACGTGCCGTCACCGACCTGGATGCGCGCGCCGGGCGAGGCACCCGGCGCGTTCGCCCTGGAGGCGGCGCTCGACGAACTCGCCGAGAAGACCGGCCTCGACCCGATCGAACTGCGCCTGCGCAACGACCCCGAGCGCGGACCGGTGTCCGGGCTGCCGTTCGCCGGACGCAACCTCGCCGCCTGCTTCCGGGAGGGCGCCCGCAGGTTCGGCTGGCCCGGCCGCGACCCGCGTCCCGGCATCCGCAGGGAGGGCCGCTGGCTGCTGGGCACCGGCACCGCCGCCGCCTCCTTCCCGTCGGGCGCCGCGCCCTCCACCGCCCTGCTGACCGCCGAGCCCGACGGCGGCTTCACCGTGCGGATCGCCGCCGCCGACATCGGCACCGGAGCTCGAACCGCCCTCGGCCTGGTGGCCGCCGACGCCCTGCGGGTGGACCCCGACCGGGTCCGGGTGCGGATCGGCGACAGCACGTTCGGGCCCGCCATGATCGCCGGCGGCTCCATGGGCACCCGCTCCTGGTCGTGGGCGGTCACCGCCGCCGCCGAGGAACTGCGCGAGCGGCTCGCCCTCGGTGCGGGCATCCCGCCGGAGGGCATCACCGTGCGTGGGGACACCACCGAGGCCGTCGGCGCCCTCGCCCAGCGCGAACGGCACTCCTTCGGCGCGCAGTTCGCCGAGGTCGCCGTCGACCCGGCCACCGGCGAGGTGCGGGTGCGCCGCATGCTCGGCGTCTTCGCGGCGGGCCGGATCGTCAACCCGCTCACCGCCCGCAGCCAGCTCGTCGGCGGCATGACCTGGGGCATCTCCATGGCCCTGCACGAGGAGGGGCTCCGTGACCGGGCCACCGGCAGCCCCTACGGCGCCGACCTCGCCGGCTACCACGTCGCCACCCACGCCGACGTGCCCCTGATCGAGGCCGACTGGGTGGACGACCCCGATCCCGACGACCCGGTCGGCATCAAGGGCATCGGCGAGATCGGCATCGTCGGCGCGGCGGCGGCGATCGCCAACGCCGTCTGGCACGCGACCGGGCACCGCCACCGGCAGCTGCCGATCCGGCCCGACCGTGTCCTCGCGGCGGGAGCCCCCGATGCTTGACATCGCCGGCGAGCTGAGCGAATGGCTCGCCGAGGGGCGCCGGTTCGCGGTCGCCACCGTGGTCTCCGTCGGCGGCAGCGCACCCCGCGGGCCCGGCGCCGCCCTCGCCGTCGACGAGGACGGCACGGCGATCGGCTCGGTCTCCGGCGGCTGCGTCGAGGGCGCGGTCTACGACCTGTGCACCCGGGCCCTTCAGGAGGGCACGGCCGTCGTCGAACGGTTCGGCTACAGCGACGAGGACGCCTTCGCCGTCGGGCTGACCTGCGGCGGGGTCATCGACGTGCTCGTCACGCCGGTCGGCGCCGACCCGGCGGTCCGGGCCGCGGTGCCGGCCGCCGCCCACGGCGAGCCGGCCGCCCTGGTCCGGGTCGTCCGCGGCCCGGCCGGCCTCCTCGGGCGAGCCCTGCTGGTGCGCCCCGACGGCACCCGGCAGGGCGGCCTCGGCGGACCCGCCGAGCTGGACCGGGCGGCGGCGGCCGAGGCCCGCGCCCTGCTGGACGCCGGCCGTACCGGGTGCGTCGAGGTGTCGGAGGACGGCTCGCACTGCCCCGGCGGGATCACCCTGCTCGTGGAGTCGAGCGTGCCGCCGCCCCGCATGATCGTCTTCGGGGCGGTCGACTTCGCCGCGGCGCTCGTGCGGGCCGGCCGCTTCCTCGGCTACCACGTCACCGTCTGCGACGCCCGGCCGGTCTTCGCCACCCCGGCCCGCTTCCCCGAGGCCGACGAGGTCGTCGTCGACTGGCCGCACCGCTTTCTGCGGCGCACCGCGACCGACGGCCGGACCGTGCTGTGCGTGCTCACCCACGACGCCAAGTTCGACGTCCCCCTGCTGACGGAGGCGCTGCGACTGCCGGTCGCCTACGTGGGCGCGATGGGCTCCCGCCGCACCCACACCGACCGGGAGCGCCGGCTGCGCGCGGCGGGCCTCGGCGAGGCGGAGCTGGCCCGGCTGCGGTCGCCGATCGGCCTCGACCTGGGCGCCCGTACGCCCGAGGAGACCGCCGTGTCCATCGCTGCGGAGATCGTCGCCGCCCGGCGGGGCGGGACCGGGGTACCGCTGACCGGGTCGGGCACACCGATCCACCGGGAGGTGGCGGGGACGGCGGCCTGAGCCGCCACCGCCGGGGAGCCGTCCGGCTCCGCAGCGGCTGTCGCACGGTGGGCGGTCCCACGTACGGAGTGCCGGGCGGCTTCCCTCTACCGCGTGCCCGCGCCGTCGGCCACGCCGTGTTCCGTGAGCGGGCCCACCGAGAGCCCCGCCTCACGGCAGGCGTCGACGACGGCCGGGAGGGCGCCTAGCGCGGCCCGCCAGCAGCCCGGCGCGGAGGCGTGGTCGGTGTCGTGCAGCAGGACCGTGCCGCCACCGCGCAGATCCCGCAGGACACACGCGCGCACCGAGGCGGGCGTCGCCCGCGCCGTCCAGTCCTCGCCCCACGCCGTCCACAGCACCGGACGCAGCCCGGTCCGTCGGGCGGCGGCCCAGCGCCCGGCGGTGAGGATGCCGTAGGGCGGGCGGTACCACCGCGGCCGGCGGCCCGTGACGTCGGCCACCGCGCGGGCGGCGCGGTCCAGCTCGCGAACGTCCCTGCCCGGCGCCGGCCACCACGGCCGGTCGTGCCGCCAGCCGTGGACGCCCAGCTCGTGCCCCCGCCGCACGGTTTCCCGGGCCGCCTCCGGGTGGCGTACGACGTTCTCGCCCAGGACGAAGAACGTCGCCCGTACGCCCAGAGCGTCCAGCGCGTCCAGGAAGCGGGGCGTGGACACCGGGTCCGGCCCGTCGTCGAAGGTCAGGGCCACATGACCGGGCCGGCCCCGCCCGGCCAGCCGAGGGAACCAGCGGCGGCGGACGCCCGGCAGCCAGGTCGCCGCCGGGCCGATGTGTGCCAGCGCCACGGCGGCCGGCGCGCACGCCCAGGCCGCGCGCCGTCGCGTACGGGACCGGTCACCCATCAGCCGTGCCTCCTCGGACGTCATAGCCGTGCCCACCGTCGTCGGACCACCGTCACCGAGGACCGCCGCGGGCCGCCGCGGAATCCCAGTCGCCGTGCACCGACGGAGCGTGGGCGAGACCCAGGCTGCCCAGACCGATCAGCGCCACACCGATCACCTCGGGCACGACCCGGACCCCGAGCGCGACCTGCTCTCCGAAGAGGGCCCAGCCCAGTGCCACGCTGGTCAGGGCGTCGCCGAGGGTGAGCGCCGGCTGCGACGCCGCCAGGGTCCCCGCCCGCAGCGCGCTCTGGAGCAGCAGGAAGGCGGTCACCCCGACGACCGCGGTCGCGTACGGCGGCCACTGCGTCAGCACCGCGCCCACGCCCTGCGGAAGCCGTCCGGTGACCTCCTTCAGCAGCGCCGCCGTGGCCGCGAACGACACCGCGGACGCCGATCCGAACAGCGCGGCACGCGGCGCCCCGCGCACCAGGCGGCCCACCGCGGCGAGCGCCGCCACCACACCCAGCACCACCAGTCCCGCCAGGGCCCACCGGCCCGCCGGCGCGGTGTCCCGGCCGGCCGTCGGGGCGGCGGCGCCGAGGAACAGCGCGAGCCCCGCGGCCAGGGACGCGAACGCCAGCCAGGTCCGCCGGTCGGGCCGCCGGTGGAACACCATGCTGCCGAGCGCGAGGGTGAACAGCAGTTCACTGGCCATCAACGGCTGGACCAGGGCCAGACTGCCCACCGCCAGCGCCGCCCCCTGCAACACGGTCGTCAGGGCCAGCAGCCCCGCGCCGCCCACCCAGTACGGGTCCCGCACCAGCAGCAACAGCCAGCGCAGCGGACCCCGGGAGCCGTCGTCGGCGTCCTGGGCCGCGGCCCTGCGCTGCAAAACCGACGCCCCCGCGTTGGACAGCGCCGCGCACAGGGCCAGGACGACGGTGAGCGCGCTCATCGGCGCCGCCCCCCGCTCCGGCTCACCCGAACCGGGCGGCCAGCGACCGGAACAGCCCCGGAGCCGCGCCCCGGACGCGGCACGGCAGGCGCAGCCAGCCGGGGACGTAGACCTCGTCCCGGCCCCGTACGGCCGCGTCCCGGATCGCGTCGGCCACGCGTTCCGGCGGCATGGGGCGCGGCCGGGTCCGCCGGTAGGGAGCGCCGCGGCGCTCGAAGAACGGTGTGTCGACGACGGCCGGCACCACATGGCTGACGCCCACGCCCGTGCCGCGCAGCTCGTAGCGCAGGGCGTCCGCGAAGACGCCGAGCGCGGCCTTGGCGGCGGAGTAGACGGCCTCGCCGCGCACGCCGACGCTGCCGGCCAGCGACCCGACGAGCACGATCCGGCCGGTGCCCGCGGACACCATGCCGGGCAGCACCAGCCGCACCAGCCGCAGGGTGGCCACGACGTCCGTGCCGATCACCTCGTCGATGGCGTGCGGAGGCATCTCGCGGAACTCGCCGGCCCAGCCGATGCCGGCACCGGCCACCAGCAGGTCCACCGGGCCGAGCGTGGCCGCCGTGAAGTCGGCGAGCTGCCTGCCGCCGCCGGGCAGGGTGAGGTCGGCGGCGAAGGCGGTGGCCGCCGCCTCCTCGGCGACACCGCGCAGCCGGTCCGGGTCGCGTCCGCTCAGCACCATCCGCCAGTTCCCGTCGGCCGCCAGCCTGCGCGCCACGGCGGCGCCGATCCCGGAGGAGGCCCCGGTCACCAGCGCGGTACGGGTCCGCCCGGCCTCCCGGCCGGTCCGGTGCCCGGCCTTCGCGGAGTCCGCGTCGGGCGCGGCGACCGGCGGAGCGGAAGCGGACCCGGTGCGGGAGAAGGCAGGAACCATGGCGGACCACCTTGGCGTGCGAGCAGGACGGGCGGTGACGGAGTATCCCGGAGCCTAACGCCCGAAACGCCCGTGTGTGATCCGGTATGGGCCGGTTGTGGCCCGGTGCGGCGACGGAGGGGCGCACTCGGCGCACGGCACGCGGCCCGGTTTGAGACGCGGCGTGGGGATCACCCCGTCACCCGTGCAACCTCGCCGTTCGTCCGCGCCCCGCCGGACCGGGGCCGCGGCACCGCAAGGCACCCGCCGGACCGGTGCCGCCGCATCCCAGGACGCCCGCCGGCTCCTGGTGGTCAGCGCCGGCATGGGCGCCGGGCACGACACGGTCGCCGCCGAACTGGCGCGCCGCGCCCGGGACCGCGGCCACGAGGCGCTGGTCGTCGACGTCCTCACGCTGCTGCCGTACCGGCTGGGCGACGCGCTGCGGCATTTCTACCGCGGCTCGGTACGCCACTTCCCGTGGGCGTACGGCGCCCTGTACGCCCTGTTCCTGCGGCCGGGCTCGGGCCGGCGCCCCGGCGGCACGCCGCTGGCCCGGCTGGCGGGCGACCGGCTGCTGGAGCTGGCCGGGCGCACGGGCGCGGACGTGGTGGTGCCCGTCTTCCACCTCGGCGCCCAGCTGACCGGGCATCTGCGCGGCCGGGGGCTGCTCTCCGTCCCCAGCGTGGTCCTCGTGATCGACTTCGCCGTGCACCGCCAGTGGGCGCATCCGGGCAACGACCACTACCTGTGCCTCACCGACGACGCGGCGCGGGAGGTGCGGGAGATGACCGGCGGGTCCGCCGGGGTGTGCGGTCCCGTCGTGGCGCCGGAGTTCTTCACCGGCGGGGCCTGCGGGGCCGACCGGGCTGAGGGGAGTGACGAGGCCGACGCGGGGGACGCCCCCGATGTGCCGGGCACCACCGGAGCCTTCGACGCACCGACTGCACCGACTGCACCGAGTGCACCAGCGGCACCGAGCGCACAAGCACCGGCGGCACCGGCGGCACCGGTCGCACCGGCCGCCCCCGAGCCCGGATCGGGCGCTCCCGCGACCGGCGCGGCCGGGTGGCGGCGGTTGTTCGACCGCTGCGGCCCCGGACGGCCTCCCGTGGTGCTGTCCACCGGCTCCTGGGGTGTCGCCAGCCGGGTGGCGGACACCGCCCGGCTGCTGGCCGGCCACGGCTACCTGCCGGTCGTGCTGTGCGGCGGCGACGACCGGCTGCGCCGCACCCTGGACGGAGTCCCGGGCGTGCTCCCGCTGGGGTGGGTCACGGACATGCCGGGTCTGCTGCACGCCGCCCGCGCCCTGATCGACAACGCCGCCGGCCAGACCGCCGCGCAGGCGCTCGCCGCGGGGCTCCCCGTCGTCGGTCACCGGCCGATCCCGGGCCACGGTGCCGACGGCGTCCGGCGGATGGCCGCCCTGGGCGTCTCGGAGACCGCCGGGGACACCGCCGGACTGCTGGGCTCCCTCGGCCGGCTGACGGCCGACGGCCCGGCCCGCCGGGAGCGCGTCGCCGCGGGCCGGGCACTGTTCCGGGACGACGCGGTGGCCCGCGTGCTCGACGTGACGACGGCGTCGGCCGCGCGCAGCTGAGAGAGACCGTTCACCGGTTACGCCGTCCGTGCGACGGGCACCCGGGCGGAGATCTGCAGAAGGAGGCGCGTGGTGAGAGCCGACGAGTTCCTGGCCCGGGTCCGCGACCGCGGGGAGTACCACAGCCAGGAGGAGGCCGAACAGGTCACCGAGGCGGTCCTGTGGGGCCTGGCCTCCCGGATCGTCCCCGAGGAGGCCGACGACCTCGCCGCCCAGCTGCCCGCCCCGCTCGACGAGGCGCTGCGGCGGGAGCGCGGCACGCCCGAGACGTTCGACCGCGAGGAGTTCCTGCGGCGGGTGGCGCAGCAGACGGGTGCCAGGCCGCGTACCGCGGAGTGGGACGCGTGCGCCGTGCTGTCCACCGTCGCCGACACGGTGTCGGCCGGCCAGGTGGACCACCTCCTCGCCCAGCTGCCACCGGACTGGGCGGACCTCTTCGGGCGCAGCGCACCCGAGCGGGCGACGGCGCGGGCCGAATCCGAGGGGGGCCGCCGATGAGCGGCGAGGAGCGGGGTTACGGAGGCGGGGAGGAGACCCCGCTGGCCGGCTACGCCACGCTGGCCACCACCTTCGCGGCGGGCGTGGGACTCTTCGCCGCGGTGGCACACCGGCGCGGAGTGCGGCTGCCCGACACGGTGCCGCCCTGGGACGTGGCGCTCCTCGGCGCCGCGACGTTCAAGGCGTCGCGGCTGCTGAGCAAGGACAAGGTCACCGGCTTTCTGCGGGCGCCGTTCACGCGGCGCGAGCGGGAGGGGGAGGCCGACGAGGTGATGGACGTGCCTCGCGGCACGGGCCTGCGCCGGGCCGTCGGCGACCTGGTCTCCTGCCCGTTCTGCACGTCCGCCTGGGTCTCCGGCGCACTCGTCGCCTCCTACGCCTGCGCCCCGCGGGCCGCACGGCTGGTGTGCGCCGGCCTGAGCGCCGTCGCCGTGTCCGACTGGCTCCAGTACGCGTGGAGCCTGACCGAGCAGAAGGCCGAGGGCTGAGCGCGGTGCCCCGGGCCCCGGGCGAACTGGCGGTCCTGGTCGGACTCCAGGCCGCGGGGAAGTCCACGTTCTGCGAACAGTGCCTGGGGGAGCGGTACGCCCGGGTGAGCAAGGACCTCTTCCCGCGCGGCGCCCGGAACAGGCAGGCGCGGCAGATGCGGCTGGTCGGCCAGGCCCTGGCCGGCGGCCGCCCGGTGGTGGTCGACAACACCAACCCCTCACCCGAGGAGTGGCGTCCGCTGGTGGCATGCGGTCGCGCCCACGGTGCCCGCGTCGTCGCCTACTGGTTCCCTCCGGACCTCGCCGGGTCGCTGCGCCGCAACGTCGTCCGCACCGGTCGCGCGCGGGTGCCGGACGTCGGGCTCCACGCCACGCTGAAACGGCTGCGGCGCCCGACGGTGGCCGACGGGTTCGACTCCGTCCTCGAGGTGCGGTTCGACGGCCGCGGCGGCTTCGTCGTGGAGCCCGTCGAGACCGTCGTGGAGCCCGACGAAACCGTGGAGCCCGTCGAGACCGTGGAGCCCGACGAGACCGGGGCCGCCTCCGCCGGCCCCCGGTGACGGGTCTCAGACCTCGGTCTCCACCGCCCGCGTGGCCGGCAGCAACTCCCGGATGTCGGCCGGCAGCGCCCCCGCGACCTTCGTCATCTCCTCGGGGGAGACGAAGGCGTCCAGTACGTTCAGCACGACGGCCGAGCGCCCGAGTGCCTCTTCCTCGCCGATGCCTGCCCGCCAGGCCACCCGCCCGGCGAACGCGGTCAGTCCGAAACGCTCGCCGCTCGCCGGCTGCCCGTCGGGGGACGCCGAAGCGGCGCCGACGGCTTCGCCCGCCCCGGACAGCTCGTGCGGCAACTGGGCGACCAGATGACGGGCGAGCCCCACGGGGAGGCGCTCCACCAGTGTGCTCAGCACGGCCGACACGGAGCGCTCCGCCTCGTCCCGGCTGATCGAGCCGCTCTGCTCCTGGACCGTGTGGACCAGTTCGCCGTACTTCATCGAACTCACTCCCCTTTTCGCCGCTGCCCGCCGCAGCGTCCTCCTCTGCGAGCCGGGTTTCCCGGCGGACGGCGGTGACACCGCCGGAGGGGAGGGGCTGGAGGAGACGGACTGGAGGAGAGGGGGGAAGGGAAGGAAGGGGGCGCCGGAGCCGGCCCTGCCGGGACCGGGGCCGGTCAGGCGCGCTCCGCCCGCTCGGCGTGCAGCTGCTTCACGCGGGCCGCCTCCTTGCGCACGTCGGCCTGGACGGCGCGCTCCCGCTCCAGCCACTCGGGCCGCTCCCGCTTGAGATCCTCGATCTGCTCCGTGGTGAGCGCCTCGGTGACCCCGCCGCGGCGCAGCCCGGCGATCGACACGCCCAGCTTGGCGGCGACCACCTGCCGGGGGTGGGGGCCGTCGCGTCGCAGCTCCCGCAGCCAGGCGGGCGGGTCGGCCTGGAGCGCGTTCAGCTCCGCCCGTGAGACGACACCCTCCTGGAAGTCGGCAGGGGTGGCCTCGAGGTACACACCCAGCTTCTTCGCCGCGGTGGCGGGTTTCATCGTCTGGGTGTTCTGGTGCGACGTCATGGCATCCAGGGTAACGAGCCGGCCGGCGGGCCCCGACCACACCGACGGCGGCGGCCCCCGGACACGCCCGGTAACCTGGCCGGGTGACAGGCTCGGAGGAGACCCCCGCGTTCCGGCTCGCCTACGTGCCGGGGGTGATGCCCGACAAATGGGTGCGCATCTGGCACGAGCGGCTGCCGGACGTTCCGCTGTCCCTGACCCAGATCACCGCCGCGGAGGCCGGCGACACCCTGCTCGGCCGCGCCGCCGACGCCGGTCTGGTGCGGCTGCCCGTGGACCGGAGCGTCCTCAGCGCGATCCCCCTCTACACCGAGCTCACGGTCGTGGTGGTCCCCAAGGACCACCTCGTCACGGCGGCCGACGAGGTGTCCGTCGAGGACCTGGCCGACGACATCGTGCTGCACCCCCTGGACGACGTCCTCGGCTGGGAACGGCCGCCGGGGCGCCCGGCGCTCGAACGCCCGGCCACCACGGCGGACGCCGTCGAACTCGTCGCGGCGGGCATCGGCGTCCTCGTCGTCCCGCTGTCCCTGGCCCGGCTGCACCACCGCAAGGACCTGACGCACCGGCCGGTCGTGGACGCCCCGCAGTCGAGCGTGGCGCTGTCCTGGCCCCAGGACGCGCACACGGACCTGGTCGAGGAGTTCATCGGCATCGTCCGCGGCCGTACCGTCAACAGCACCCGGGGCCGCAGGCCCGAGGCGCAGCAGCCGGCGGACGAGCGCGGCGGGAAGCGCACCCGGGCCACCCAGAAGCCGTCCGGTACAACCGGCACATCCGGCACAGCGGACAGGTCCGGCAGGTCCGGCACCTCCGGCGGCGGCCGGCCGGCGGCCAGGGGCTCCCGGCGCGGTTCCGGGGCCGGGGCCCCCAAGGGCGGCGCCCGGCGAGGCCGCCCCCGCCGCCGCTCCTAGCCCGGGGCCCACCCCGTCAGCCCGCCGTGGTCGGTGTGGGCGTCGGGGAGGTCGTGTTCACCTCCAGCCCGGGAGGCTCCGTCAGGGACAGCACCGGCTCCCCGGGCGGCGGGGCCGGCGGGGTGAGCTGGACGTCGGGCAGGCCCGGCGGGGCGGTCTGCTGGAAGTTGACCTGGTCGAAGTTGACCATGCCGGTCTTCTCCAGCACCGTGATGTGGTCCAGCACGGTGTCGTTGGCCTGGTCGGCGAGCTGACGCACCAGCGAGTTCTTGGTGTTGGCGCGGATGTTCGCGATGACCGGGAAGATCTGGCCGTGCGTGATCCGCATGATGTTGACCGCGGTGGTGTCGAACTGCCGGCCCGTGGTCCCGTCCACCGTCGAGACGAACTGCTGCTGCTGCGGGGAGGCCTGGTTGGGCAGGGTGATGCCCAGCTCCGGCGCGATCCTGCGGCAGGTGGCGTCCAGCCGGGCGTGCCCCACCACCAGATGTTCGCCGGCCTCCTTCATCTCCGGTGTCGTGCCCCGCTCCATGGCCATCATCCCGAGCGGGTACTCCCACAGCCCGGCGGCCCGCACCTTCACCACGAAGTCGCGGTCGGCCTCGGTGAGGGGACCGAACCTCGTGTTGGCGACGACCCGGT
This sequence comes from Streptomyces sp. NPDC031049, assembly GCF_055571015.1. Classification (NCBI taxonomy): domain Bacteria; kingdom Bacillati; phylum Actinomycetota; class Actinomycetes; order Kitasatosporales; family Streptomycetaceae; genus Streptomyces; species Streptomyces sp. NPDC031049. The sequence continues at coordinate 11,963 of NZ_JBVIGC010000011.1, read as the reverse complement.
CCTTGCCGCCGGCGGTGTTCTGCACCCCGAGCATGGCGGGGTAGGCGAGCGCGCTGACGGTGAGGACCAGGGCACCGCTCACGAAGACGGTTCCTGCCGTGGTGCGCGTGATGCGCATCGGGCCTCCTGGGACGAAGACAAGCTCGGACACCAGGAGATACGGATGCGCCGGGCGAACCAATCACCGTCGCACGCAAAACCTGCGCCGAATCCTGGCCCCGCCCGGCAGTCCGCGCGCTTCAGTCCGCGTACGACGCCTCCCGTGCCGTCCGCATCACCGCGTCGCCGTCCGCCCGCGTGAGCAGACCGGCGGACACCCACGCCTCCACGGTGGTCCGCACGTGCGCCAGCAGGGCGCCCTTGCCCCGGAACGGGGCCGCGTCCCAGATCGCGTCGAGCAGTGTCGTGCCGTCCGGCTTCGCCGGGTTGGCGACCCCGGAGTCCCGGCCGCCGAACACCACCCGGGGTTCCGACCGCCGGACATAGACGTGCGTGGGCTCCTCGGTGCCCTCCGCGAAGGGCGCCCACTCGACGCCGTCCAGCAGGAAGTGCAGCGGCGCCCCGGCCACCGGGGTCAGCGTGGGCAGCAGGTCGCCGCTCAGCCCCGCGTTGCGGTACAGGCCGACCTCCAGATGCCCGGTGGCGGCGCTGCGGGCGGCGAGGTTCACCGGGCCGTAGAACAGGGCCTGCACGGCGGGGTCGTCCGGGGTCCGCTCCACGCGCAGCCGGAACGGCACGGCCACCCGCACCACGTCCCCGCGCCGCCACCGGCGCGAGACGGAGAAGTAGCTGCCGGGCACCGGGGTGCCGGGCACCGCACGGCCGTTGACGGTGACGCGGAACCCGGCGGTCGCCCAGGACGGCACGCGCAGCCGGAGCGCGAAGGAGGCGTCGGCACGGTCGACGGTCAGGGTGCTGCCCTGCTCCCGCGGGTAGTCCGTGCGCTGGGTGATCGTGACGCCCTTCTCCTCCCAGGTCAGCGTGGACGGGCTGTAGAGGTTGACGTACAGCGCCGAGCCGTCGGCGGCGGCGAAGTACACCGAGTCCTGGTACTTGGTGGCGCTCTCCAGGCCGGTGCCCTCGCAGCACGTCGTGCCCTGCTTCGGCGTGTAGTCGCGCACATGGCCGGGCGTCAGCCCGATGAAGTACGTCACCAGCGGCTTCTCCGCGTCCGGCGCGTCCCGCTTGGAACCGAGCACCTGGTTGTACAGCGCCCGCTCGTAGTAGTCCATGTACGCCGCCTCCTGCTCGTGGAAGAACAGCGTCCGGCTCAGCTTGAGCATGTTGTAGGCGCAGCAGGTCTCGGCCGTGGTGGCGCCGAGCGTGCCGGCGATCACGTCGCGCGCCTTCCAGAACTCCCCGGTGCTGGTGCCGCCGATGGCGTACATGCGGTGCGGCACGACCATGCGCCAGAAGTTCCGCGCGGCGGCGAGGTAGCGTTCCTCGCCCGTCGCGTCGTACAGCCGCACCAGTCCGGTGAAGACCGGGATGTGCTGGTTGGCGTGCAGCCCGTCGAGGACGTCGGTGTCCGCGGCGCACGCGTCGATGAGCCGGTCGAGGTCGAACAGCCGGGCGAGGGCGAGGTGTTCGGGACGCCCGGTGAGGTCGTGCAGATCGCAGAGCGCCTCCACGACGCCGCCGAACTCACCGCTGGAGAAGATGCCCCACATGCGCTGGAGCGTGGCCGCCGGCAGCCGGGAGAGCCGGGAGTGCATCCAGTCGGCCATCCCGGAGGCGAGGTCGAGCGCCCGGTCGTCGCCGGTGGCGAGGTGGGCGTCCAGCAGCCCCCGCAGGATCTTGTGCGCGGTGTAGTACGGCGCCCACACCCTCGTGTAGTCGCTGCCGGTCATCGACTCCAGCTCGATGAACTGCGTCTCCGGGTACGCCGCCAGGAACCCGGGGTGGCTGGGCCCGCCCCAGGTGCGGCGCAGCGTGGCGGTCAGGTCCCGGCCGGAGGCGTCGGCGAAGCGCCCGCCGCTCTGCTCGTCGAAGGCGTACGACGCGAGGTCGCCGCGCCCGGCCGGCGCGCCGGCGGCGGGGGTGTGCCGCAACTCCTCGATCTCGGCGGCACTCAGCGCGCGCGAGTAGAGGTTGACCTCCTCGAAGGCGCCCGCGAAGGCCGGATCGGCCGGATAGTGCGAGCGGCCGAGCCAGTGGTGGGCGAGCGGACCGAGGGCGGCCGGCGTCAGCGTCATCGCCTCGTTCCGGGCCACCGGCGCGCCGTCGACGTAGAGCGTGCCGACGCCGTCGGCGAGTGTGACGGCCAGATGGCTCCACTGGTCCAAGGGCAGCGGTGCGGTGCCGTTCAGGCCCTGCTCGCCGCCGGCCCCGCGCTCGGTGACGGCGAACCGCGGCACACCCTCGGCGTTGCGGGCGGCGAGGTAGAGATAGCGGGTGGTGTCGTCGCCGAAGTCGAACACCCGCGCCCAGGCGGCGTCGTGCCCGGGCCGCACCCAGGCGGCGAACGTGAACGCCGAGGCACCGTCGAGGAGGGGCGCGGGCAGGTCGACGTACTGGTAGGAGCCGCGCACCTGTTCCGCGGCCGTGCCGAACCGGCCCGGCACGCTCAGCACGGCCGGATCGCGGCGCAGCGCGGCGCGGACCTCGGTCAGCGCCCCGACCATGGTGTCGATCTTCTCGGCGAACACCCGTTCCCCGGTGCTGCGGTACGCCTGCGACAGCATGGTGAGGAAGTGTCCGGTGTAGTGCCCCCGCAGGTTGCCGTTGGCCTCCCCGTCCAGCCCCTCCCAGCCACCGGGTGCCACCGCGCCCCGTGTGGACAGCCCGGCGTTGGCGCGGAACACCTGGAGCAGCCGGTGCACGTCGTAACCCCGGGCGTGGTCCAGCATCAGCCGCCGCTTGTCGGCGAAGACCCCCGGACCGAGCGTGACCTCCTCCAGCCCGAACGGCCGGACGGACCAGGCCGCCGGCGCCGCACCTGGCGCGGACCGCCCCGCGGCGGAGGTCCGGCCGGGGGTCGCGTACGACATCCCGGAGGTGCCCGCGGTGATCGCCGCGGCCAGCAGAAGGGTCCGGCGGGAGAGGGGCGCTGCCATGTGCTCCTCGATTCTTCGGTGGGCAGGGCGGGTCGCGCACGTTCGATATATCGGACGGCGTTCGATGAGTCGCCCAGAAGATAGGCACGGGGCAGGAGAGCGTCAACGGTACTGACGAGTACGCGTCAGGCGGCCCGGGGCGATCGCGCCAGCCAGTCGTAGGCGGCGCGCGCGGTGAACTCCGTCTGGCCGCCGCGCAGCAGCAGGCCGGCGGTGGCGAACTCGGGGGCGTCGGCCTGTGCGGCCACGTACGGGATCGCGATGCAGCGCATCCCGGCCGCGTGCGCGGCGGCGGCGCCCGGCGCCGCGTCCTCCAGCACCACACAGTCGGCCGGGTCCGCCCCGAGCCGGCGGGCCGCCTCCAGGAAGACGTCCGGGGCGGGCTTGCCGTGCGCGACCTCGTCCGCCGACACGACGGTCCGCAGCCGTGCGTCCAGCCCCGTCGCGGCCAGGATCGCCGTGATCGCCGCGGCCGACGAGCCCGACGCGACGGCCATCGGGACGCCCTCGCCGGCCAGCAGCTCGACGAACGTCCGCATCTCGGGGAACACCCGCGTCCGCGCCCCGGCCAGCTCCAGATACCGGCGGTTCTTCGCCGCGAGCAGCTCCTCCACCGGCACCCGCAGGCCGTACCGCCGTACCCAGTCGGCGACCGTCTCCCGCGAGCTGATGCCGACGTACTCCTCGTGCTCACGCCAGCCGAAGTCCACGCCGTGCTCGGCGAGGACCTGCCGGCCCGCCTCGTAGTAGTTCGGCTCGCTGTCCACGAGCGTTCCGTCGAGATCGAAGATGACCGAGGTGCTGCCGAGCGTGTTCATGGGACCAGCATGTCAAACGATCACCGTGCCGCCGTACGCCCGATGGACTCCACCAGTGGCAGCAGCCGCTGCGGCACCCGCTCGCGCAGGGCCACCTCGGTGCGGGTGCGGACCACGCCGGGCAGGCTGATCAGCTTCTGGATCACGTCCTCCAGATGCGCGTTGTCGCGCGCCACCACCCGGGTCAGCAGATCGCCGCCACCGGTGATCGAGAAGGCCTCCACGATCTCGGGCACCCCGGCGAGCGCGTCCCCCACGTCGTCCAGGTGCCCCTGGGTGACCTCGATGTGCACGAAGGCCAGCACCGGATGGCCGAGCGCGGCGGGGGAGAGGGCGGGGCCCGTGCCGGTGATCACGCCGTCCCGCTCCAGCCGGTCGAGGCGCGCCTGCACCGTGCCCCGCGCGACCCCGAGGATGCGGGCGTACTCGCGCACGCTGGTGCGCGGCTGCTCCAGCAGCAGCCGCAGGATGCGGGTGTCCAGCTCGTCCACGGCCATGGGGCCCGGCCTCCTCGTCCGGCGAAGGGGCCGCCGACGGGGATCGGCGGTCCGTCGACGGACCGCCGGCGGAACCGACGGGTCCGCCGATGGTCCGATGGTTCGCCCGTGGCCGCTCCACGGGCATCGCAACTGTACCAATGGCCCAGTTGCAAATGACTCACTTGAGCCAGTGGCGGCCGGGATGCTGATATGGAGGCGTCGATGGCGCTGCGGACTCCGCGGCGCCTTTTTCATGCCGGAACGACCACCGATGACTCGAGGGGGCGGTACGCAGTGCTGAAGAGGGTGTTCGTGGCTCCGGACCCGGGGCGGCTGCGACTGCGCTTCGCCGCCCGGGCCGTCCTCGGCATCGGCCTCGCCGTCGCCGTCACCGGCCTCGCCGGTCACTCCCTCGCGGGCGCCGTCACCGGCGGCCTCGCCGCGCTGCTCGCCCTGTTCACCGTCACCGACGCCACCGTGCGCGGACAGGCGGTCACCACCGCGCTGCTGCCCGTCGTCGGCCTGCCGGTGCTCGTCGCCGCGACCGAGCTGCACGACCATCCGGTCGCCCGCGACCTCACCTTCCTCGCCGTCGTCGGCGCGGGCGTCTACGCCCGCCGCTGGGGCCCGCGCGGGCACAGCCTCGGCGTGTTCGCGTTCATGACCTTCTTCGTGGCGCAGTTCCTGCACGCCACCACCGACCGGCTCCCCGAGCTGACGGCCGCCGTCCTGCTCTCCGTGGCCACCGCCGCCGCCGTCCGCTTCGGCCTGTGGTGCTACGAGCGCCGGCTGCCGCCGCCCGCCGTGCCCGCGCCGCCCGCGGGCACCGGCCTCGCCCGCATCACCACCCGGCAGGCGATCCAGGCGACCGCCGGCTCGGGCTTCGCCCTCGTGGTGGGCCAGCTGGTGTCCGGCCAGCGCTGGTACTGGGCGGTCGGCGCCACCTGGTGGATCTTCGTCAACACCACCTCCCGCGGCGAGACCCTGGTCCGCGGCTTCCGCCGGGTCCTCGGCACGGTCGTCGGCATCGCTCTCGGCCTGCTCGTCGCCGTCCCCGTGGACGGCGCGGCCGTGCCCAGCGCCGTCCTCGCCGCCGTCTGCGTCTTCGGCATCTTCTACACGGCCGCCGTGTCGTACTCCTGGATGATGCTGTGCGTCACGCTGCTCGCCGCACTGCTCTACGGCCTCCTGGGCGTGCTCACCCCCGGTCTGCTCGCGCTGCGCTTCGTCGAGACCGGCGTGGGCGCGCTCGGCGCCGTGCTCGCCGTCCTGCTCGTGCTGCCGGTCACCACCCACGCCGTCACCGACGGCTGGATCCAGCGCGCCCTGCGCTGCGTCCACGCCTGCACCGCCGAGGCCGCCGCCCGGCTCGCCGGCACCGAGGGCGCCGACCCCGCGCCCCGGGTGGCCGAACTGGAGCAGCTGGTGGCCCGGGTCAGGCTTTCGGTCGCCCCGCTGGTGCACCCGCTGAACCCGATGCGGGGCCGCAAGCGGCGCGCCCGGCGGGTGCTCGCCCTGCTCGACGACTGCGCCCGGGAGATCCGCGGCCTGGTCGCCGTCGCCGCCGACCCCGAGGCCTCGCACGACGCCCGGCTCGCCGCCGCCTGCTGGCGCGTCGAGGCCGCGGTGGAGGCGCTCACCGGGGGCGGAGCGGTCCCCGCGCACACCGACCGGCCGCAGGCGGCCGAACCCGCGCTGGCCCACCTCCACGGCCTGGAGCGGGCCCTCGCCGAACTCGCCACACCGCTGCGCGGCCCGTCCCGGCCGCCACTGGTCGGCGCCTGAGCCGGCACGCCCCCTGGTTGGTCCAGACCAAATGTGATCGACTGCTGGCGTCGCTGCGGCGGCACAGCAGGCGGCACAGCAGGCCGGACACGAGAGGGGACAGCGGTGGCGGAGGTCGGCGGACGGCGGCGGCGGGCGTTCATCGGTTCGTTCACGGCGGCCGGCGGCCCCGGGATCGTGACCGCGGCCGTCGCCCCGGACAGCGGCGCGCTGACCGTGCTGAGCAGCACCGACGCCCTGCCCGACCCCTCGTACCTGACGCTCGCCCCCGACGGCGGCACGCTCTACGCCGTCAGCGAGACGGAGCACGGGGCGGTGGCCGCCTTCCGGGTGACCGGCGACGGGACCGAGCCGGCCGGGCCCCCGGTCCCCGTCGCCGCCGGCGGGCCGACGCACCTGTGCCTCTTCGACGGCCATGTGCTGACCGCCAACTACGGCTCCGGCAGCGTCACCGCCGTGCCGGTCGGCCCCGACGGCGCCCTCGCCGGGCCCCCCTCCGGCGTGCTCCGGCACACCGGCTCCGGCCCGCACCCGGTACGGCAGCGGGCGCCGCACGCCCACCAGGTGCAGCCCGACCCGAGCGGGCGCTGGGCGGTCGGCGTGGACCTCGGCACCGACTCGGTCCGGGTCTGCACGCTGACGGACGGCGTCCTGTCCGTGCACCGGGAGGTCGCGCTGCGCCCGGGCTCCGGACCGCGGCACCTCGCCTTCCACCCGGGCGGCCTTCTGGCCTACGTGGCCAACGAACTCGCGCCGACCGTGACCGTCTGCCGCTGGGACGCCGGCGACGGCACCCTCAGGCCGCTCACCGAGACACCGGTGCTGCCCGGGGCCCCGGCCGGCGACGCCTACCCCTCCGGCATCGTCGCCTCGCCCGACGGCCGCTTCGTGTGGACGGCGACGCGCGGCGAGGACGTGCTGTCGGTCCTCGCCGTCGAGGGGGAGGGGCTGCGGCTGACCGGCACGGTGCCCTGCGGTGGCAGCTGGCCGCGGGCGCTCGCCGAGTCCCACGGTGTCCTGTACGCGGCGAACGAGCGCTCCGGGGACGTCACCTGGTTCGCGGTCGACCCGCGCACCGGGCTGCCGCGCCGGACCGGCGCGATCGACGTACCGGCGGCCTCCTGCGTGGTCCTCCACTGACCGAGCGCCCCTTGGCTGATCTGAGCGCCCCTCGGCAGCCGCGTGGTGCCCCCTCGGCCGGCGTGGAGCCCCCTCACCTGCCCCGGAGCGCCCCTTGGCCGGCCCTGGTCGCCCCCCGGCTGACCCGCGGTCCCCCTTGGCCGGCCTGGAGCGCCTTCGGTTGACCCGCGGTCCCCCTCGGCCGCCCCGGAACGCCCCTGGCCAGCGGGGAGCGTCCCTCGGTCGGCCCGGTGTGCCCCTCGGTCGGCCTGGACGCTCCTCGGTCGGCCCGGAGCGCCCCTTGGCCGGCCCGGGTCTGTCCCTGGGCGGCCCGGAGCGCTCCCCGGGGCGCCCTGGCCGGCCCGCCCGGCACGGCGAAGGGCCCGCTCCCTGTGCGGAGCGGGCCCTTCGAGGTCCTGCGGGCCGAAAGCGTCGTGCGGATCAGCGGACCGGCGCACCCTGCGGCTGCTGCGGGCTGATGCCCAGCGTCGTCGTGTACTTGGCCAGGGCCAGCTTGCCGATCGCCGGGTACGCGCCCAGCGGCTCGGCGGCGGAGCAGCCGGCCTCCTTGGCGGCTTCCTCCAGCAGGCTCTCGGCGATCTCGGGGCCGATCAGGTACGGCGCCAGCGCCAGCTGCTGCGAGCCCGAGGACCGCAGCTGCTCGGCCACGGACGCGATCGAACCCTCCTGGTCCAGGGCCGCCGCCATGACCGGCACGGCCAGCCGGGCGGCGAGCAGCATGCCGGTGATCCCGGCCGCCTGCACCGCCTCGTCCCCGCCCACCGAGGCCAGGATGATGCCGTCGGCCGCGGTCGCCACGGTGAACAGCCGCGCCCGGTCGGCGCGGGCCAGACCGGCCTCGGACAGCCGCACGTGCAGCGCCTCGGCCAGCAGCGGGTGCGGGCCCAGCACATCGGTCAGCTCGGCGGCGACCCGGCTGTCCATCACGGCCTGGCGGACCTGGCGCAGCAGCGCGCTGTCCGGCCCGGCGAGCAGCGGGACGACCACGGCGACGGGACCGTCGGGCTCCTTGGCCTCGACACCGGCGGCGACCGCCTGCTCGTAGCGGGCGGTGCGCTCCTCGGCCGCACCGGCCAGCACCGACTGAAGCGAGGGGAACTCCCCTTCGTCCCCGTCGAGGTACCCGATCCGGGCGTCCAGGCCGGGCAGCTCGGAGCGCGCGATGCTCACGACCTCCTCGGCGAGCCCCCGGGTGGCGCTACTGGGCGTGCCCGGCACCGCGAGGACGAGCGCGGGCGCGCCCTCGGGGGCCACCAGGGGTTCGGGACGGCGGTGCCGTCCTGGCTGGCGGGGGCGCGGCATTCGTACTGGCAGGCCGGACGCGGGCCCAGTGGGGGAACTCATGGCGCCGCATGTTACTGGCTCACCGGGCTCCTCTGTTCGGGGAGGGTGCAGGTGAGCGGCATCCGTCCGGTTTTGTCGGAAGAGTGATGTACGGATCGGACGACATCGGCACGATTCACCTCCCCCGAGGGGCGGATGTCAGCCACCCGGAAGGGTCGTCACCGTCAGCATCCTCGCGTCCCCCGGAAGGGTGAGGGAACCGGTCGCCAGGTCTGCCGCGATCCGCACCGAGCCGTCGAGCGGATCGCCCGCGGCCGGTACCGCGCGCGCCTGCGGGAGCCGCTTCGCCAGCTCCTCCTCCAGCGGAACGACGAGGGGAGCGCCCATCTTCGTCAGTCCGCCGGTGACGGCGACCAGCGGCGCACCCCCGGACGGGCACACGGCGGCGGCGGAGTCGGCCATGTGCCCGGCGGCGGCGCGCAGGATGCCGGCGGCCACCGGGTCGGCGTCCGCGCAGGCGGCCACCTCGGGCGCGAAGGAGGCGAGCACGGCGGGGCGGTCCGGCCGGGGATACAGCTGACCCGGCAGCCCCGTCACCGGCCCGAACCGCTCCTCGGCCCGGGCCAGCAGCGCGGACGACCCGCCCTCGCGTCCGTCGTGGGCGCGCAGCGCCGCCTCCATCCCCGCGCGGCCGATCCAGGCGCCGCTCCCGCAGTCACCCAGCAGATGCCCCCAGCCGTCCGCCCGGCGCCACCGGGTCAGATCGGTGCCGATCGCGATCAGGCCCGTGCCGGCGGCGACCACGGCGCCCGGCCGCGTGCCGAGGGCGCCGGCATAGGCGGTGACGGCGTCGGCGGCCAGTGCGATCCCGCGCGCTCCCAGTTCCCGGTGCAGCGCCCCCGGCAGCTCGGCGCGCAGGCCGTCGCCGAGGGTGGCGAGACCGGCCGCCCCGACGACGACCGTGCTGATCCGTGCCGTACCGGCCCGCGCGGCCAGCGATCGCGCCATGGGCAGCAGTTGCTCCAGCAGATGCCCGGCGTCGATGCCCGCGGCTCCGGTGCGCACCGGCTCCCGTGAGGCCAGCCGCCCCAGCTCGCCGCGCTGTGCGCTGCCGAGGACGACGCGCAGCCCGGAGCCGCCGGAATCGACCGCCAGGAAGGCGGCGGAGCCGTCGGTCACGGCAGGCGCCAGTCCACCGGCTGGCCCCCCATCTGCATCAGCAGGTCGTTGGCCCTGCTGAACGGGCGGGAGCCGAAGAACCCGCGGTCGGCCGACATCGGCGACGGGTGGGCGGACTCCACGGCGGGCAGTCTGCCGAGCAGCGGACGGAGGTTGCGGGCGTCACGGCCCCAGAGGATGGACACCAACGGCTTGCCGCGTCCGGCCAGGGCGCGGATCGCCTGCTCGGTGACCTCCTCCCAGCCCTTGCCGCGGTGGGCCCCGGGCTTGCGCGGAGCCGTGGTGAGCGCCCTGTTGAGCAGCAGCACCCCCTGCCGGGTCCACGGTGTCAGATCGCCGTTGGACGGCTGGGGCAGGCCCAGGTCCGTGTTCAGCTCCCGGAAGATGTTGATGAGGCTGCCGGGCAGCGGACGCACCTCGGGCGCGACCGAGAAGGACAGCCCCACCGCGTGTCCCGGGGTCGGATACGGGTCCTGTCCGACGATCAGGACCCGTACCTCGTCGAAGGGCTGCTGGAAGGCCCTGAGGACGTTCGGCCCGGACGGGAGGTAGGTGCGGCCGGCGGCGATCTCCGCGCGCAGGAACTCACCCATGGCGGTGATCCGCCCGGCGACGGGCTCCAGGGCCTTCGCCCAGCCGGCTTCGACGATTTCGTGCAAGGGTCGTGGTGCCACGGCCGTCACCCTACTGCCGTACGGGTGAGGGCGATCAACCGGTGGCCACGACCCGGCGGAAGCCGGGCCTCGTCCCGGTCCGCCCGGTGCCCGGGCCCTCGGCCTCCCCTCGTCCGCCCGTCCGCGTCATCCGACGACCGCGGCCCGCACGCACAGCACGTCGGGCAGATGGGAGGCCAACTGCCGCCAGCTGTCGCCGTCGTCGGCCGATGCGAACACCTCGCCGTTGCGATTGCCGAAGTAGACGCCCGCGCGCTCGCCGTCGGCGACGTCGTCGGTGCACAGCGCGTCGCGCAGCACCGTGCCGTAGTGGTCCTCTTGCGGGAGGCCGGCCGAGAGCGGCTCCCAGGTCTTGCCGGCGTCCGCCGTCCGGAAGACGCGGCAGCGCCGGCCGGCCGGCACCCGGTCGGCGTCGGCGTTGATCGGGAACAGGTACGCCGTGTCGCCCCGGTGCGGGTGGGCCGCCGCCGCGAAGCCGAACGTGGACGGCAGGCCCTCGCCGATGTCCGTCCAGTGGGCGCCCGCGTCGTCGCTGCGGTACACGCCCCAGTGGTTCTGGAGATACAGCCGGTCGGGGTTGGCCGCGTCGCGGGCGACCTTGTGCACGCACTGCCCGAACTCGGGGTTCGGGTCCGGCAGGAACACCGCGGAGACACCGGAGTTGGACGGCGCCCAGCTCTCGCCGCCGTCGGTGGTGCGGAACACGCCCGCGGTCGAGACGGCGACGGTGACCGCCCGCGGGTCACGGGCGTCGGTGAGCACCGTGTGCAGGCCCTCGCCGCCGCCTCCGGGCATCCACTGGGAGCGCGTGGGGTGCTCCCACAGCGGCCGGACCAGCTCGAAGCTCTCCCCGCGGTCCTCCGAGCGGTACAGCGCGGCCGGTTCGGTGCCCGCGTACACCACGTCCGGCTCCGCGGCGGACGGATGCAACTGCCACACCCGCTCCAGCGAAGCCCCCGTGTCCTTGGGGAACTTGACGGCCGGCTGTGCCGGTTCGGTCCAGGTCCGGCCCAGGTCGTCGGAGTGGAACACCGACGGGCCCCAGTGCGAGCTGTCGCCGCCGGCCAGCAGCCGCGGGGTGTCACCGCGGGTGTCGACGGCGACCGAGTAGACCGCCTGCGCGTTGAAGTAGGGACTCTCGTCGAACTCCCAGGCGCCACCTCGCCGGCGCCCGATGAACAGGCCCTTGCGGGTGCCCACGGCGAGCAGTACCTCGGTCATGCCGATCACCTCCGCGGCGTCCTCGTCGACGCCTTCGTCCGGGTCATCGGCCAGTCTGCACCCCACCACTGACAATCACCTCCGGGCCGGGCTCCGCCGCAGGTCACCGCGGCGAAGCCCGGCCCCCGTGGGGGGGGGGGGGGGGGGGGGGTGGGGGGGGGGGGGGGGGAGGGGAGGAGGGGAGAAGGGGGGGGGGGGGGGGGGGGGGGGGGGGGGGGGGGGGGGGGGGGGTGAGGGGGGGGGGGGGGGGGGGGGGGGGGGGGGGGGGGGGGGGGGGGGGGGGGGGGGGGGGGGGGGGGGGGGGGGGGGGGGGGGGGGGGGGGGGGG
>NZ_JBVIGC010000010.1:172071-297550 GCF_055571015.1 Streptomyces sp. NPDC031049 | reverse complement strand
TGGCCACCGACAACCCGGTGCCCGAGCCCCCGTTCTGGGGCACCCGCGTGGTCAAGGGCATCCAGCTCAAGGAGTACGCCTCCTGGCTGGACGAGGGCGCCCTGTTCAAGGGGCAGTGGGGCCTGAAGCAGGCACGCACCGGCGACGGGCCCACCTACGAGGAGCTCGTCGAGACCGAGGGCCGGCCCAGGCTGCGCGGCCTGCTGGACCGGCTCCAGACGGAGAACCTGCTGGAGGCGGCCGTGGTCTACGGCTACTTCCCGTGCGTCTCCAAGGACGACGACCTGATCCTCCTGGACGAGCAGGGCAACGAGCGCACCCGCTTCACCTTCCCCCGTCAGCGCCGTGGCCGGCGGCTGTGCCTGGCCGACTTCTTCCGCCCCGAGGAGTCGGGACAGACCGATGTCGTCGGGCTCCAGGTCGTCACCGTCGGCTCCCGCATCGGCGAGGAGACCGCCAAACTGTTCGAGGCGAACGCCTACCGCGACTACCTCGAGCTGCACGGGCTGTCCGTCCAGCTCGCCGAGGCCCTCGCCGAGTACTGGCACGCACGCGTGCGCGCCGAGCTGGGCTTCGCCGGTGAGGACCCGCAGGAGATGCAGGGCATGTTCGAGCTGAAGTACCGGGGGGCCCGCTTCTCCCTCGGCTACGGAGCCTGCCCCGACCTGGAGGACCGCGCCAAGATCGCCGAACTGCTCCAGCCCGAGCGCATCGGCGTCAAGCTGTCCGAGGAGTTCCAGCTGCACCCCGAGCAGTCCACCGACGCCATCGTCATCCACCACCCGGAGGCCAAGTACTTCAACGCCCGCTGAGCCGCTTCGGCCGGTGTGCCCCGGTGCACACCGGCCGAACCAGGCGCTTCGCCCGCGGGCGACGTACACTGGTCGATCCACTGCAGGCCGGTTCCCCGTGTGGGAACCGGCCTGGTCGTCCCTCAAGGAGGTAGGTGGATGACCAGTACGGTCCCCGCGCTCGGAACCCGTACGGCCGACGGCTCGGCCCTTCAGGCGGTGCTGCTCGACATGGACGGCACCCTCGTCGACACCGAGGGCTTCTGGTGGGACGTCGAGGTCGAGGTCTTCGCCTCCCTGGGGCACACCCTGGACGAGTCCTGGCGCCATGTCGTGGTGGGCGGCCCCATGAGCCGCAGCGCGGGTTTCCTGATCGAGGCCACGGGCGCCGACATCTCCCTGGCCGAGCTGTCCGTGCTGCTCAACGAGGGCTTCGAGGAGCGCATCGGCCGCGCCCTGCCGCTCATGCCCGGCGCCGTCCGGCTGCTGGCCGAGCTGTACGAGCACGAGGTCCCTACCGCCCTGGTCTCCGCCTCTCACCGGCGCATCATCGACCGCGTGCTGACCAGGCTCGGCGCCCACCACTTCGCCCTCACGGTCGGCGGCGACGAGGTGCCGCGCACCAAGCCGCACCCCGACCCGTACCTGGCGGCCGCGGCCGGACTCGGCGTGGACCCCGGCAGGTGCGCCGTCGTCGAGGACACCGCGACCGGTGTGGCCTCCGCCGAGGCCGCCGGCTGCCACGTCGTGGCGGTGCCCTCCGTGGCCCCCATCGCCCCGGCTCCCCGGCGCACGGTGGTCAACTCCCTGGAAGAGATCGACCTGCCGTTTCTGCGCGGACTGATGCCCCATCCGAACTAGCCGCTCACCCAGCGTGTCCCGGCGTCGGCGCGGAGAATTCCCCGGAACACCTGTACGCCTTCCACCCGGCTTCTTCCGAGGCGATCCGGTAGGCCTGGCCGGGGAAATTCCAGCCGTTCGGACGGCTGAATTCCGACTCTGCCCTCCCCTTCCCGGCATGTGACGTTCGCCACGCCTTCAGGGGTCGACACGCTGTCACGCGTGTGCTGCCGCCCCCGCCGAACGCCTCGGGGGCGTGCCCATGTGTCCCGATTGGTGAAAGCGTGCACTAATCCTTCCGCTGTCGGGTTTTCGGTCTGTCCACGCCCGGTTTCGCAGCGTGATGAGCGCCCAACTCCGGTGGCCGCGAACCCTCCTGCGGGCGCGGACTAATCTCGTCGCGAGAACATCGCCCCGATAACCCGTGATCCGCCGCACCACCCATGCATGCCGGATACACGGAACCGACAGCTGTGGAGAAACTCGAGCATGAACCGCAAGACTCTGGTGCTGCCGGCCGTCGTCGGCCTGCTCGGGCCGGCGCTCGCCGCCTGCGGCGGGTCCGACAGCGGCAGCGGCGGCGGTGACGCGATCGTCGTCGGCACCACGGACCGGTTCACCGCCTCGAAGGATGCCCCCGCGCCCCTCGACCCGGCGTACGCCTACGACGTCGGCACCTGGAACATCCTGCGCCAGACGGTGCAGACCCTGATGATCCAGCCCCGCGGTGAGGGGCAGCCGGTGCCCGAGGCCGCCGAGAAGTGCGGCTTCACCGACACCGGCAATCAGCGGTACGCCTGCACCCTGCGCGACGGGCTCACGTTCGCCAACGGCGACCCGGTCACCGCGTCCGACGTGAAGTACTCCATCGAACGGGCCCTGTCCATCAAGGCCGACAGCGGTGTGTTCGCGCTGCTGTCCACCATCGACACCGTCGAGACGCAGGGCGACCGCGAGGTCATCTTCCACCTCAAGACCGCCGACGCCACCTTCCCGTTCAAGCTGTCCACCCCCGTCGCCGGCATCGTCAACCCCGACGCCTACGACAAGGGCGCGCTCCGCGAGGGCTTCGAGGTGTCCGGCTCCGGCCCGTACACCCTGAAGGCGGAGGCCGACGGAGGCCGGCTGACCAAGGCCGTGTTCACCAAGAACCCCGAGTACAAGGGGAGCCTGAAGGTGAACAACGACAAGGTCGAGCTGGTCTCCTACGGCGACGCCGGCGCCATGGACTCCGCCCTGCGCGAGGGCGACATCGACCTGATGACCCGTGCCATGACGCCGGCGCAGATCAAGAAGCTCGCCGACGGCTCGGACAGCAAGATCGACCTGATCGAGATGGCCGGCCTGGAGATCCGCTACCTGGCCTTCAACACCAGCGCGCCGACCGTCAAGGACCGGGCCGTCCGCCAGGCCATGGCCCAGGTGATCAACCGCAGCGCACTCGTCTCCAAGGTCTACGGCACCCAGGCCGAGCCCCTGTACTCGCTGGTCCCGGCCACCATCACCGGGCACTCGAACTCGTTCTTCAACAAGTACGGCGACCCGAGCGTGTCCAAGGCCAAGTCGCTGCTGGAGGAGTCCGGGGTCAGCACGCCGGTCGAGCTGACGCTGCACTACACCACCGACCACTACGGCGCCGCGACCAGGCAGGAGTTCGAGGTGTTGCAGAAGCAGCTCAACGACAGCGGCCTGTTCGAGGTCGACATCAAGGGCACGCCCTGGGAGAAGTTCCGCCCCGCCGAGATGAAGGGCGAGTACGACGTCTACGGCATGGGCTGGTTCCCGGACTTCCCGGACGCCGACAACTTCCTCGCGCCCTTCCTCGACAAGGACAACTTCCTCAACTCGCCGTACGCCAACAGCGACATCATCAACCAGCTGATCCCGGAGTCCCGCCGCGAGGCCGACCGGCTCGCCGCCGCCGACAGCCTCACGGAGATCCAGGACATCGTTGCCGAGGACGTCCCGGTCATCCCGCTGTGGCAGGGCAAGCAGTACGTCGCCGCGCGGGACGACGTCACGGGCACCGCCTACGCGCTCAACTCGTCCTCGACGCTCCAGCTGTGGGAACTCGGCCGCGGCGTGAGCGGCTGACGCCCCCAACCCCTCCGGGGCCACCCACGCCCCAACCCTCCGGGGCCACCGACGCCCCACCCCTCCGGGGCCGCCGGCGCGGCGGCTCCTCCCCCCCCAACGCTCCAGGCACTGACGACAAGGCACGAAGCACGTGAACATGCGCAAGCAGTGGCCGGCCCTCCCTCTCATGGCAGTGCTGGCCCCCGGCCTGCTGACCGGCTGCGGTTCGGAGAGCACCGGCGATTCGGGCGACAACGCCACCGTGGTCGTCGGGATGTCCGACGACGTCCTGGCCACCGACCCGGCCTCCGGTTACGACCCGGGTTCCTGGCTGCTGTTCAACAACGTCTTCCAGTCGCTGCTGAGCTTCCCCAAGGGAGCCACCGAGCCGCAGCCGGAGGCCGCCGAGAAGTGCGAGTTCACCGACACCCAGGCCCGGGTGTACGAGTGCACGCTCCGGGACGACCTGACGTTCAGCAACGGCAACCCGCTGACCTCGAAGGACGTCAAGTTCTCCTTCGACCGCATGCTGAAGATCAACGACGACGCCGGACCCGCGGTCATGTTCGGCACCCTCGACAAGGTCGAGACGCCCGACGAGCAGACGGTCGTCTTCCGGCTCAACTCGTCCGACGCCACCTTCCCGAGCAAGATCGCGTCCGGTGCCGGGTCCATCGTCGACCACCGGGAGTACGACGCGAACGGCCTGCGCAAGGACGGCGAGGCGGTCGGCTCCGGCCCCTACAAGCTCGACTCCTTCGGTGACGACGAGGCCGTCTTCTCCGTCAACGAGGAGTACAAGGGCACCGCCCGCCCGCAGAACGGCGGCGTCACCCTCCGCTTCTTCCACGGCGACCGCGCGGGCCTGAAGAAGGCCGTCCTCGGCGGCGACGTCGACATCGCCTACCGCGGCCTCACCGCGCAGGACATCGACGACATCGACAAGTCCAGCGACGGCACCGGCGTCGAGGTCGTCGAGGGCAGCAGCGCCGAGGTCCAGCACCTGGTGTTCAACATGGACGACCCGGTCGCCGGAAAGCTCGGCGTCCGCAAGGCCATCGCCCACCTGCTGGACCGCGACGCCCTCATCGAGGACGTCTACCGGGGCACGGCGACCCCGCTGTACTCCATCGTCCCGGCCGGCATCGCCGGTCACAACACGGCCTTCTTCGACACCTACGGCGCCCGCCCGTCGAAGTCCAAGGCCGCCGCCGCGCTGCGCGAGGAGGGCATCACCGGCAAGGTGAAGCTGACCCTCTGGTCCACGCCGTCCCGCTACGGCCCCGCCACCGACGAGGAGTTGTCGGCGATCGCCGAGCAGCTCAACGCCAGCGGGCTGTTCGACGCCGAGATGAAGTCGGTGCCGTTCGAGCAGTACGAGAAGGACATCGAGGCCGGCAAGTACGGCGTGTACGTCAAGGGCTGGGTGCCCGACTACCCGGACCCCGACAACTTCACGGGCCCGTTCTTCGGCGAGGGCAACGTGCTCGGCAACAACTACGGCAACGACACGATCACCGGCACGCTGCTCCCGGCCACCGCCGCGCAGAGCGACCGCTCCGCCACCGACAAGGAGTTCGGCCGGCTCCAGGACATCGTCGCCGAGGAACTCCCCGTCCTGCCGGTCTGGCAGGCCAAGCAGTACGCCGTGGTCGGTGACGGCGTCTACGGCCTGGAGGCCTGCCTGGACGCCTCGACCGTCTTCCGGTTCTGGGAGCTGCGCAAGGCCTGACCCGCGGCGACGCCGAGGGCCACGACAAGAACCGATACGGGAAGGGCGCCCCCTGGTGGCAGGGGGCGCCCTTCTCGTGCGGGCCGCGCCGCGGGGCCGGCTACTGCGCCCCGGGGCGCACCAACCCGCTCTCGTAGGCGTACACCGCGGCCTGCACCCGGTCGCGCAGCCCCAGCTTGGTCAGGACGTGGCCGACATGCGTCTTCACCGTGGTCTCGCTCACGAACAGGTCCGCGGCGATCTCCGCGTTCGACAGCCCCCGCGCCACCAGCTTCAGCACCTCCACCTCACGCTCGGTCAGCGTGTGCAGGGTGTCCGGGACCGGCTCGTCGCCGGACGGCAGATGCGTGGCGTACTTGTCGAGGAGCCGCCGGGTGATGCTCGGCGCGAGCATCGCCTCACCGGCCGCCACCACGCGGATGGCCTGCACCAGCTCGCCCGCCGGGGCGTCCTTCAGCAGGAAGCCGCTGGCCCCCGCCCGGAGCGCCTCGACCACGTACTCGTCCAGGTCGAACGTCGTCAGCACCAGCACTTTAGCCGGGCCGTCCCGCTCGGGACCGGTGATCTGCCGGGTCGCCTCCACGCCGTCCATCCGCGGCATGCGGATGTCCATCAGCACCACGTCGGGCTGGAGAGCCCGCACCTGGTCCAGGGCCTGGAGGCCGTCGCCGGCCTCACCGACGACCGCGATGTCCTGCTCGGCCTCCAGGATCATCCGGAAGCCCGTGCGCAGCAGCGGCTGGTCGTCGACCAGTAGGACGCGGATGGCCACGTGAGTCTCCTTCGCTAGTCCGGCCCCATTCTGCCCTGCGGGACGGCACCGGACTCCGGCGCCCTCACCGGCAGCGGATACGGCGGGGGAGTGCCGCCGAACTCCGGGCAGTGGGCCTGGTGGTCGCACCAGCCGCACAGCTTGGTCGGACGCGGGCGCCAGTCACCCGTCTCCGTCGCCTGGCGGATGGCGTCCCACAGGGCCAGCAGTCTGCGCTCCACCCGCTCCAGGTCGGCCATCACCGGGTCGTACGTCAGCACGTCGCCGCTGCCGAGGTAGACCAGCTGGAGGCGCCGGGGCACCACCCGCTTCAGCCGCCACACCACCAGCGCGTAGAACTTCATCTGGAACAGCGCGCCCTCGGCGTACTCCGGCCGGGGCGCCTTGCCCGTCTTGTAGTCGACGATGCGCACCTCGCCCGTCGGCGCCACGTCGACCCGGTCGATGATGCCGCGCAGCCGCAGCCCAGACTCCAGCTCGGCCTCGACGAACAGCTCCCGCTCGGCCGGCTCCAGCCGGCTCGGGTCCTCCAGCGTGAACCAGCGCTCGACCAACTGCTCCGCCTCGGCGAGCCAGCGCGCCAGCCGCTCGCCCTCGGGGTCGTCGGCGAACAGCTCGGCGACCTCGGGCCGGGATTCGCGCAGCCGGTCCCACTGGCCCGGGATCAGCGCCTTCGCCCGCGGCGCCGTGCGGTCCACCGCCGGGGCGTCGAAGAGCCGCTCCAGCACCGCGTGCACCAGCGTGCCCCGGGTCGCCGCCTCGCTCGGCTTCTCCGGCAGCCGGTCGATCACCCGGAACCGGTACAGCAACGGGCACTGCATGAAGTCCGAGGCACGCGACGGCGACAGCGACGCCGGCGGTATGGCGGCGACCGGGCCGGAAGCGGTGGGCGCCTCCGCCGCACACGCCGCTTCCTCGTCCACCGCCGTCGCCGCGACACCCTCGATGCTCGTCTCCATGACGACAGACCTTACGGCCCGCCACTGACAGCGACCCAGCCCGCGTGCGTGACCCCTGTGACGGAAGGGAAGCACAGGGGTGCCGGGGCGGAACGGGCGGCGCGGGACGCATACCATCGACACCAGACCCTTCCGCCCGGCAGGCGGAAGTCGTAGCGAACCGAGGGGACAGGCGTGGACGTGAGCGGCGGGAGCGGGCAGCCGCGGTCCGGCAGCGACGAGTCGGCCGAGCACCACGCGGGGCCGCCTGCCCCCGCCACCGATCCCGGCCGCCCCGACCCGTCCCCGGCCTCCCGCCGCGACGACGCCACCGGCGACACGGACACGGGGGAGGCGGACGCGGGGAACGCGGACGCGAAGACGCGGGGGAGCGCGGCGGGTGAGACGCCCGAAGGCACCGAAGCCGTCGAAGACCCCGGCGCACTGCGAGGTGCGGCCACCCGTCCGCACGGCACCGACGGCGAGCCCGGCCCCACCGGCGACTCCTCACCCGGCCCCGACGAGGACACCTCGCCCGGCCGTGCCGAGGGCACCCCGGTCGGCCTCGCCAAGGGAGCCGCCCCCGACCCCCACGGCGGCACCCCGCCCGGTGCTCCAGGAGCCGACCAAGCCCCTCCGGCCACCGAAGCCCCCCAAGCCGCTGACGCCCCCCAGGCCACCGAAACCCGTCAAGCCACCGAAACCCCCCAGGCCACGGAAGCCCCTCGGGCCCCCCAAGCCCCGCGAGCCCACCAAGGCCCCGCAACCCCGTCGCCCCCCAGCACCCCCACGCCCGTGCCCCGCAACCGCGCCGAAGCAGGGCCGGGGGCCGCGCCCGGACGGCCGCCGCAGCGACCGCCGGAGCCGGGAGGAGGCCTCCTCATGGGACGGCTGTTCGGCGTGCCGGTGTACGTCGCGCCCAGCTGGTTCCTGGTGGCCGCCCTGATCACCTGGGTGTTCGGCGGCCAGCTGGACCGCGTGCTGCCCGAGCTCGGCGCCGCCCGCTACCTGGTCTCCCTGTTCTTCGCGGTCGCCTTCTACGCCTCCGTCCTGGTCCACGAGCTGGCCCACACGGTCGTCGCGCTCCGCTACAAGCTCCCGGTGCGCCGCATCCAGCTCCAGTTCTTCGGCGGCGTGTCGGAGATCGAGAAGGAGGCCGAGACCCCCGGCCGGGAGTTCCTGCTGGCCTTCGTCGGCCCGCTGCTCTCCCTCGTCCTCGGCGGCGTCTTCTACCTCGCCCTGCTGCCCATCGAGCCGGGCACCGTCCCCGGCGTCCTGCTGGCCGGCCTGATGATCTCCAACCTCATCGTCGCCGCCTTCAACCTCCTGCCCGGCCTGCCCCTGGACGGCGGCCGGATGCTCCGCGCCGTCGTCTGGAAGCTCACCGGCAAGCCCATGAGCGGCACCATCGCCGCCGCCTGGGTCGGCCGCGCCCTCGCCGTCTCCGTCCTGATCGGCCTGCCCCTGCTCACCCAGTCCGGTGCCCTCGGCGCCGACGCCGTCGACAACGTCGGCATGGACACGGTCATGGACGCCCTGCTCGCCGCGATCCTCGCCGCGATCATCTGGACCGGCGCCGGGAACAGCCTGCGCATGGCCCGGCTGCGCGAGCACCTCCCGGAACTGCGTGCCCGCAACCTCACCCGCCGCGCCGTCCCCGTCCCCGCCGACACCCCGCTGTCCGAGGCCCTGCGCCGGGCGAACACCGCCGGGGCCCGCGCCCTGGTTGTCGTCGACGGCGACGGCACCCCCGTCTCCCTGGTCCGCGAGGCCGCCATCGTCGGCGTACCCGAGCACCGCCGCCCCTGGGTGGCGGTCAGCGGCCTGGCCCAGGACCTCACCGAGGGCATGCGCGTCTCGGCGGAGCTGTCCGGGGAGGAGCTGCTGGACGCCCTGCGCGCCACCCCGGCCACGGAGTACCTGGTCGTCGAGGACACCGGCGAGATCTACGGCGTCCTGTCCGCCGCCGACGTGGAGCGCGCGTTCGTCAAGGCCATGGCCCGCCCCTCCTGACCGCCGCCGTGGTCCGCGGCCCCGCCGGGGACCGGTAGGCTGGTCACATGTCCGAACCGACCGGTGCCGCCCGCAGGCGCGGGCCCTTCAAGGTCGGGGACCAGGTACAGCTGACCGACCCCAAGGGCCGCCACTACACGTTCACGCTCGAGGCCGGGAAGAACTTCCACACCCACAAGGGTTCCTTCCCGCACGACGAACTGATCGGCGCTCCCGAGGGCAGCGTTGTCCGCACCACCGGGAACGTCGCCTATCTCGCGCTGCGCCCCCTGCTCCCCGACTACGTCCTGTCCATGCCCCGCGGGGCAGCCGTCGTCTACCCCAAGGACGCGGGGCAGATCCTGGCCTTCGCCGACATCTTCCCCGGCGCCCGCGTCGTCGAGGCCGGCGTCGGCTCCGGCTCGCTCAGCAGCTTCCTGCTGCGCGCCATCGGCGACCAGGGCATGCTGCACTCCTACGAGCGCCGCGCCGACTTCGCCGAGATCGCCCAGGCCAACGTCGAGCGCTACTTCGGCGGCCCGCACCCGGCCTGGCAGCTCACCGTCGGCGACCTCCAGGACAACCTGTCCGACGCCGACGTCGACCGCGTCATCCTCGACATGCTCGCCCCCTGGGAGTGCCTGGAGGCCGTCTCCAAGGCCCTGGTCCCCGGCGGCATCCTGTGCTGCTACGTCGCCACCACCACCCAGCTCGCCCGGACCGTGGAGTCCATCCGCGAGATCGGCTGCTTCAACGAGCCGACCTCCTGGGAGACGATGATCCGCAACTGGCACGTCGAGGGCCTGGCCGTCCGCCCGGACCACCGGATGATCGGCCACACCGGTTTCCTGCTGACCGCCCGTCGGCTCGCCGACGGCGTCGAGCCGCCCATGCGCCGCCGCCGCCCCGCCAAGGGCGCCTACGGCGAGGACTACACCGGCCCCAACGCCGACGGAGGCACCGGCCGCTGAGCCGGCCCCGTACCGCACGCAACGCGCAGACGCCGTGGTGGGGGGGGCGGGACCCACCCCAGTACGCCACCCCCCCCGCCCCCCCTCCCTCCCCCACCCCCCCCCACACCCCCCCCCCCCCTCCCCCCCCCCCCCCCCCCCCCCCCCCCCCCCCCCCCTCCCTTTCCCCCCCCCCCCCCCCCCCCCCCCCCCCCCACCACGGCGTCTTCACGTTGACCGGTAACCCGATCGGGTACCCACCCCGCCGTTCCCCCGCACTGTGACGTGTGGCACGATGCTGGCCACCCCCACCGGCACAGCCCTCACAGGAGACACTCCTCGTGCAGCACCCCGCCGTTCCGGACCTCGCGCACACGCACACCCGCCCGATCCACTGGGGCGCCACCGCCACGGCCGTCGCCGCCGTCGTGGCCCTGTCCTCCGTCCTCCAGCCCGACGCCGCCACCGCCGCCCAGGCGGCCGGCCCCGAGACGAAGACCGCCCCCGCGCGCATCGCGCCGCCCGACCCGGAAGCCGTCGACTTCGGGCTGGAATGCGGCCCGGTCGAAGCGGTCGTGCAGAAGAAGGCCACCGGCGACCTCGACGGAGACGGCCGCCCGGAAACGGTCGCGGCGGTGCACTGCGACGCCCCCATGGGCACCCCGCCCGACGGCGTCTACGTCGTCACCCGCGGCGCCGGCGACCAGCCGCGCGTGGTGGCCACCCTGGTGGACCCGGCGGAGCGAAGGACGGTGACCGCGCTCGCGGTGCGCGACGGAGCCGCCTTGGCCACGCTGCTCGGCTACTCCTCGGCCGAGGTGCCCAGTTGCTGCCCCGACCTCAAGGACGACGCGAAGTGGCAGTGGAAGAACGGCACGTTCGTCCGCTCCACCCCTTCCCAGGCGCACACCGTCTGACGCAGGACCGGCCGAGACCGGCTCGCACGGGCCTCGAGAACGCCTCGCGCACGCCCGGGGAACGCCTCGCGCACGCCTCGCACGCACCGGGGGAAGGCTGTGAGAAACCAGACAGCGGTCACAGAGCGTATGTGATCTGACGGAATTCGGTCACTCTGCGTCCGGGCCGTACACCTCGACCCTGTCCGAAATCCGACGTACGTGGATGCACTCGCCCGGACACTCCTTCGCCGAGTCGACCACATCCGTGAGAAGCGGCAACGGCACGGCTGTTGCCGCCCCCTTGTCCTGGAGAAGCTCCTCGTCCGCGCCCTTGACGTACGCCAGACCGTCGATGTCCAGCTCGAACACCTCCGGCGCGTACTGGGCGCAGATGCCGTCGCCGGTACACAGGTCCTGGTCGATCCAGACCTCGAGTGCCTCGCCGCCGACTCCGGCCTCCTGCTGCACGGTCACCTCTCCTGCCGTCTGACACATCGAGCCGGTCGGGAATCCGGCCAGCTCTGACGGGTGTTGAACGCTTCGACCCTACCTCCGCCGGGGTTCCCCTCACGTTCGGTGGGTATTCCCCTGGCGTGAGGGAGAGCGCAAGGGTGAAGATCGGACACACCCCGACCGTCTTTGTGATCTAGGGGTTTCAATCGACACCCGCCCAGGTAGGGTCTGGAAGCGTCCAGCTCCCCTTGGAGGAGGTGAGGACCGTGGCAGCCCACGACGACGACATGAACCGCGGCATCCGCCCGGGACGCGGGTCCGACGACCCGGCCGGGCAGATCGCCTACCTTGAGCAGGAGATCGCCGTCCTGCGACGCAAGCTCGCCGACTCTCCGCGGCACACGAGAATTCTCGAAGAGCGGATCGTCGAGCTGCAGACCAACCTGGCCGGCGTGTCCGCCCAGAACGAACGACTCGCCAACACGCTCCGTGAGGCCCGGGACCAGATCGTGGCCCTCAAGGAGGAGGTCGACCGGCTCGCCCAGCCGCCGGCCGGCTTCGGAGTCTTCCTGCAGGCGAACGAGGACGGCACCGCCGACATCTTCACCGGCGGTCGCAAGCTCCGGGTCAACGTCAGCCCGAGCGTCGAGCTCGACGAGCTCCGGCGCGGCCAGGAAGTGATGCTCAACGAAGCGCTCAACGTGGTCGACGCCATGGAGTTCGAGAGCGTCGGCGAGATCGTCACCCTCAAGGAGATCCTCGAGGACGGCGAGCGCGCCCTCGTGCTCGGGCACACGGACGAGGAGCGGGTGGTGCGGCTCGCCGAGCCGCTGCTGGACGTCACCATCCGCGCCGGCGACGCGCTTCTGCTCGAACCCCGCTCCGGCTACGTCTACGAGGTCATCCCCAAGAGCGAGGTCGAGGAACTCGTCCTCGAAGAGGTCCCCGACATCGGCTACGAGCAGATCGGCGGCCTCGGCAACCAGATCGAGATGATCCGCGACGCGGTCGAGCTCCCCTATCTCTACCCCGATCTCTTCAAGGAGCACGAGCTGCGTCCGCCCAAGGGCGTCCTGCTCTACGGGCCCCCCGGATGCGGTAAGACCCTGATCGCCAAGGCCGTCGCCAACTCGCTGGCCAAGAAGGTCGCCGAGGTCACCGGCCAGGCCGCCGGCAAGAGCTTCTTCCTCAACATCAAAGGCCCCGAGCTGCTCAACAAGTACGTCGGCGAGACCGAGCGGCAGATCCGCCTGGTCTTCCAGCGGGCCCGTGAGAAGGCCAGCGAGGGCACGCCCGTCATCGTCTTCTTCGACGAGATGGAGTCCCTCTTCCGCACCCGCGGCTCGGGTGTCAGCTCGGACGTGGAGAACACCATCGTCCCGCAGCTGCTCGCCGAGATCGACGGTGTGGAGGGCCTGCAGAACGTGGTCGTGATCGGCGCCTCCAACCGCGAGGACATGATCGACCCCGCCATCCTGCGGCCCGGCCGGCTGGACGTGAAGATCAAGATCGAGCGTCCGGACGCCGAGGCGGCCAAGGACATCTTCGGCAAGTACCTCACCGAGCGCCTCCCGCTGCACGAGGACGACCTCAAGGAGCACGGCGGCGACAAGGGCTCCACCGTCCAGGCGATGATCCAGACGGCGGTGGAACAGATGTACGCCGAATCCGAGGAGAACCGCTTCCTGGAAGTCACCTACGCCAACGGCGACAAGGAAGTCCTCTACTTCAAGGACTTCAATTCCGGCGCCATGATCGAGAACATCGTGGGCCGCGCCAAGAAAATGGCGATCAAGGACTTCCTCGAAAAGAATCAGAAGGGTCTCCGCGTCTCCCACCTGCTGCAGGCCTGCGTGGACGAGTTCAAGGAGAACGAGGACCTGCCGAACACCACCAACCCGGACGACTGGGCCCGGATCTCCGGCAAGAAGGGCGAGCGGATCGTGTACATCCGAACGCTCGTCACCGGAAAGCAGGGCGCGGACACCGGACGCTCCATCGACACGGTGGCGAACACCGGTCAGTACCTGTAAAAGGCGGGCGGCTGCGGGTGCCCTCGGCGGGTACCCGCAGCCGACGCTTTTCGGGGCCACGGTTGGAGCAAGGCAATGACGCAAATGATCTCCCCACCAGCGCAAAGGCGTTCTAGGCTCTTCCGTACCGCCGAGTCGCGCAGTGCGGGGACGGGCACCGCACACGCAACCGAGCACCAGCGGTATCTGAGCGGCGTCCACGACCGAGGCCGCCGCCGGGCAAGGAGGGCCGCATGACCGTACGGCGAGTAATGGGCATCGAGACGGAGTACGGGATCTCCGTCCCCGGCCACCCGAACGCCAATGCCATGCTCACCTCGTCCCAGATCGTCAACGCCTACGCGGCGGCGATGCACCGGGCCCGCCGGGCCCGCTGGGACTTCGAGGAGGAGAACCCGCTGCGGGACGCGCGAGGCTTCGACCTCGCCCGCGAGGCCGCCGACGCCAGCCAGCTCACCGACGAGGACATCGGCCTGGCCAACGTGATCCTCACCAACGGAGCACGGCTCTACGTCGACCACGCCCACCCCGAGTACAGCGCGCCGGAGGTCACCAACCCCCGGGACGCCGTCCTGTGGGACAAGGCCGGCGAACGGATCATGGCCGAGGCGGCCGAACGGGCGGCCCAGCTCCCCGGGGCCCAGCCGATCCACCTCTACAAGAACAACACCGACAACAAGGGCGCCTCCTACGGCACGCACGAGAACTACCTGATGAAGCGGGCGACCCCCTTCTCGGACATCGTGCGCCACCTGACGCCGTTCTTCGTCTCCCGCCAGGTCTTCGCCGGCGCCGGCCGCGTCGGCATCGGCCAGGACGGCCACGAGCACGGCTTCCAGCTCAGCCAGCGCGCCGACTACTTCGAGGTCGAGGTCGGCCTCGAGACGACGCTGAAGCGCCCGATCATCAACACCCGCGACGAGCCGCACGCCGACGCCGAGAAGTACCGCAGGCTGCACGTGATCATCGGCGACGCGAACCTGTCCGAGATCTCGACCTACCTGAAGCTGGGCACCACCTCCCTGGTCCTGTCCATGATCGAGGACGGCTTCATCGCGGTGGACCTCGCCGTCGACCAGCCCGTGCGCACGCTGCACCAGGTCTCCCACGACCCGTCCCTGAAGCGGCTGGTCACCCTGCGCAGCGGGCGGACGCTCACCGCCGTCCAGCTCCAGATGGAGTACTACGAGCTGTCCCGCAAGTACGTGGAGGAACGGTTCGGGGCGGACGCCGACGACCAGACCAAGGACGTCCTGGCCCGGTGGGAGGACACGCTCAACCGCCTGGAGAACGACCCGATGAGCCTGGCCGGCGAGCTGGACTGGGTGGCCAAGCGCGAGCTGATGGAGGGCTACCGGCGCCGCGACGGCGTGGACTGGGACGCCCCGAGGCTCCATCTGGTCGACCTCCAGTACGCCGACGTACGCCCCGAGAAGGGCCTGTACAACCGTCTCGCGGCCCGCGGGCGGATGAAGCGGCTGCTGGACGATGCCGAGGTGGAGCGGGCCCGTACGAAGCCGCCGGAGGACACGCGGGCGTACTTCCGCGGCCGGTGCCTGGAGCAGTACGCGGACGACGTGGCGGCGGCCTCCTGGGACTCGGTGATCTTCGATCTGCCGGGCCGGGACTCGCTCCAGCGGGTGCCGACCCTGGAACCGCTTCGCGGAACGCGTAATCACGTCAAGGAGCTGCTGGACCGCTGCCGCACCGCGGAGGACCTGGTCAGGGTGCTTTCCGGTGGCTGAGGGTACGCGAGTGCAGTCGGCCGGGCAGGGTGGAAACTCCCGGGCCCGGGAATCATCAAGGTGGTCCCCGTACGTTGGAGCAAGTACGGGGCCGTTGTCGGACCCGGCTTGTAGGGTCTGATCTTGAACCGAGCAACTGTGTCGGGCGAACCGAGCGGGGTGAGGGTTATGGCGACCAAGGACACCGGCGGCGGGCAGCAGAAGGCCACGCGTTCCACGGAGGAGGTCGAGGAGCAGGCGCAGGACGCGCAGGCCTCGGAGGACCTCAAGGAGCGCCAGGAGAAGCTGAGCGACGACGTGGACTCCGTACTGGACGAGATCGACGACGTCCTCGAGGAGAACGCCGAGGACTTCGTGCGGTCCTTCGTGCAAAAGGGCGGTCAGTAAGCCGCTTCTGCCTTCACTTCGAAGGTCGACGGGCCGGTCGACGGGCCGAGAGAGAAACGAACGAACGACATGTGAGACGTCGCGCGCGGTGCGGGGGCACCGCGCCGCGCGCGACGTCCGCGGTCCCGCCGGTGGCCCTGGCGGCCTCGGCGGCCAGGGAATCCGGGGTTTCCGCGGAGTATGTGGATCACCGCCGACGGGCGGGTAGGGTCCGTGGCATACCGTGCTCCGGCCGCCAGGCCGGGGCGGTTTCGGTTTCGTAATCGGCCCGGCGGCTCACGGCGGGCTGCCGCCTACGTGGAAGGAATCGCGTGGAAGCCAACACTCGTAGCACCGGGCGTCTGCCGGCTGCCTTCCTGACGCCTGGATCCTCTTCGTTCATGGACTTCCTCGGGGAGCACCAGCCGGAGCTGCTCCCGGGCAACCGGCAGCTGCCCCCGGTGCAGGGCGTGGTCGAGGCGCCCCACGGCACCACGATCGTGGCCGTGACGTTCCCCGGCGGGGTCGTGCTCGCCGGCGACCGGCGGGCCACCATGGGCAACGTCATCGCGCAGCGGGACATCGAGAAGGTGTTCCCGGCCGACGAGTACTCCGCGGTGGGCATCGCCGGTACGGCGGGTCTCGCCGTGGAGATGGTGAAGCTGTTCCAGCTGGAGCTGGAGCACTTCGAGAAGGTCGAGGGCGCCCAGCTGTCGCTGGAGGGCAAGGCCAACCGCCTGTCGACCATGATCCGGTCGAACCTGGGCATGGCGATGCAGGGTCTGGCCGTGGTCCCGCTGTTCGCGGGGTACGACGTGGACCGGGGCAAGGGCCGGATCTTCTCGTACGACGTGACGGGCGGCCGGTCGGAGGAGCAGGGCTACGCGGCGACGGGCTCCGGCTCGATCTTCGCCCGCGGTGCCATGAAGAAGCTCTTCCGGGAGGATCTGAGCGAGGAGCAGGCCACGACGCTGGTGGTGCAGGCTCTCTACGACGCGGCAGACGACGACTCGGCGACCGGCGGTCCCGATGTCGCCCGCCGGATCTACCCGATCGTCACCGTGATCACCGAGGACGGCTTCCGCCGGCTGACCGAGGAGGAGTCCTCCGAGATCGCCCGCTCGGTGCTGGAGCGGCGGCTGGAGCAGCCGGACGGTCCGCGGGCGGCGCTGCTGTAGCCGGCGCGGCGCGGTTGCTTTGTTGTCAGGTGATCCAGTGACTTCGACAGAAAGGGACGGATAACCGGTGTCGACGCCGTTCTATGTCTCACCCCAGCAGGCCATGGCCGACCGGGCGGAATACGCCCGCAAGGGCATCGCCCGCGGCCGCAGCCTGGTCGTGCTCCAGTACGCCGACGGCATCGTGTTCGTCGGTGAGAATCCGTCCCGTGCGCTGCACAAGTTCAGCGAGATCTACGACCGGATCGGCTTCGCCGCCGCCGGCAAGTACAACGAGTACGAGAACCTGCGGATCGGCGGCGTGCGCTATGCCGACCTGCGGGGTTACACCTACGACCGGGAGGACGTGACCGCCCGCGGTCTGGCGAACGTGTACGCGCAGACGCTGGGCACGATCTTCTCCAGCGCCGGTGAGAAGCCGTACGAGGTGGAGCTGGTCGTCGCCGAGGTCGGGGAGACGCCCGAGGGCGACCAGATCTACCGGCTGCCGCACGACGGCTCGATCGTGGACGAGCACGGCTCGGTGGCCGTGGGCGGCAACGCCGAGCAGATCAGCGGTTACCTCGACCAGCAGCACCGGGACGGGATGACGCTGGCGGAGGCGTTGCAGCTGGCGGTGCAGGCGCTGTCCCGGGACACGAACGGAAGCCAGCGGGAGATTCCGGCGGAGCGGCTCGAGGTCGCGGTGCTGGACCGTACGCGTCCGCAGAAGCGCAAGTTCAAGCGCATCGTCGGCGGTCAGCTGTCCCGCCTGCTCTCCACGGCCTCGGGGGCCGGGGAGTCGGGGGCCGGCGCCGACGACGAGGCGGAGGACACGGAGGAGTAACGCGGACGCAGCAGCCGGGCCGCCTGCCGGGCGCCGGTTGCGTGCCGTGTGCCGGTTCCCGGGTGCTGGTTGCGCGTCGTGTGCCGGTTGCGTGTCGTGTGCTGGTTGCTGGTTGCTGGTTGCTCTGGTGCGGCGCCGCGGGTGGATGCCTGCGGCGCCGCTGCGGCTTGGGTGGGGGTGCGCGTAGCGCCTTGGGTCCGGTGGGTGGTGCGGGGCCGTGCCGGGGGGTCTCCGTCCTCGGAACGTCGCGGAATCGGCCGACTGGAAGGCCCCCGTGTTGACGCGACAACCGCTGCGGGCGGAGACCCCCCGCCACGACCCCTCCCCGCCGCGGGCGACTGCGGGTAGCGCCCAGCCTCTGCCTGCTTGCGCGCCGTACGCGTCTGCGGGCAGCGCACAGCCCCCTGCCTGGTTGCGCGCCATACGCGTCTGCGGGACAGCGCCCCGGCTGGTCGCGGCTTGCGCGCGGGCGCCTGCCGCGGCCGGCTGCGCAATCCGCGCGCAGCCGCGCCGCCCAGCCGCGGGCAGGGCCCCGCAATCCGCGGGCAGTCGTGCCTCCCCCAGTGCCTGAACGGCCTGGGAGGTGCCCCCAGGGCGGCACGGGTGGGCGCTGGGGGCGCCCCCTCTGGGGGAGGCGCCCCGTTCCGCCGGGCTGCGCAACGCCCCCCACGTCAGCCCCAGCGCCGGGCACTGTCGAACCGTCGGCGACATCTCGTGGGTGCCGGCGGCGCCCCCAGGTCAGGGCAGTGCCGGGTTCCAGTCGGCCGGAACCCGTCAGCGTGCCGGTGCCGTGGAACCCCGTACCACCAGTTCCACCGGGATGTCCCCGCCCTCGGGCTCCTGGCCCGACAGGACGGCCAGAAGAGCCCGCATGCCGCGCTCGCCGAACAGCTCCGCGTCCAGGCGGACCGTGGTCAGCTCGGGATCGATCGCCGTGGCCAGGGCGAGGTCGTCCAGACCCGTGACGGAGACGTCGTCCGGCACCCGCAGCCCCAGCCGCCGCAGCGCCTTGTACGCCCCGGCGGCGAGCTTGTCGTCGTCGCAGACCACGGCCGTCGGACGGGCACCGCCGCCGGACAGCGCGGTCTCCACGGCCGTGCGCGCGTCGTCGATCGCGATCGGCGCACGGACGGTGCCCAGCTCCGTGCCGGGCACCGAGGCCAGCCGAGCCGCCAGTTCCCGCGCGCGTACCTCGAAGGTCCACGAGGCCACGTCCGCCGCGAGGTGCAGCACCCGCCGGTGGCCCAGGGCCAGCAGATGGTCCGCGACCTGCCGGATGCCGTCGGCGATGTCCAGGTTGACGGTCGCCGCCCCCAGACTGCCCTCGGGATCGCTGTCCAGCATGACCAGGGGAAGCTGGTCGCCGCGGATCGCGGTCAGCGCGTCGGCGGCCATGGAGGACGCGATCACACCGTCCAGAGCGGCCTGGGCCGAGGCGAACGGGTCCCGGGCCGGGCCGATGCCCTCGGGGGACGGGTAGAGGACCACACCGAAGCCGTGCTCGGCGGCGACCCGCGCCGCGCCCGTGTAGACACCGGCGAAGAACTCCGTGGTCAGGGCCGGGACCACCAGCAGAACCGTCCGGGTGTGGCCCAGCCGCAGGTTGCGCGCCGCTAGATTGGGCCGGTAGCCCAGGTCCTCGGCGGCCTTGCGCACCCGCCGGGCCGTCGTCTCGGAGACGCGTCCGCGCCACTTGTCGCCGAGGACCAGGGAGACCGCGGCCTGGGAGACCCCGGCGGCCTGGGCGACGTCCCGGCTCGTCGGACGTGTGCCTGCTCGTGCCACCGCGGGCCCGCTCCTTCGTCTGGACTGGTGAACAGCGACATGGTACGTATGGAGCCTGAAGTTATACGTACAACGTCGGTGGTCGGCGAGGGGAGCGCGCATGGTCACGGGGTATCTGGAGATCCTCCGGGCGCGGCACGCCGTCCGGTTGCTGGCCGGCACGCTGGTGGGCCGGCTGCCCAACGCCACCGCCGCCATCGCGATCGTGCTGTTCGTACGAGCCGAGGGCGGTTCGTACAGCCTCGCGGGCGCGCTCGCGGCCGTGTACGGCGTCGCCAACGCCGTGGGCCAGCCCGTGCTGGGCCGGCTGGTGGACCTGTACGGCCAGCCCCGGGTGCAGCTGCCCGCCGCCCTCGCCTCGGGCGCGGCGATGGCCCTCTTCGCCTTCTGGGGCATCGAGCCGCTCGCGGTCGCCGTCGCGGCCGTGGCGCTCGCCGGGCTGTTCACGCCACCGCTGGAGGGCGGTCTGCGGGCGCTCTGGCCCAGCGTCCTGCGCAAGGAGGACCAGGTGCACACGGCGTACGCCATGGACGCCGTGGCCCAGGAGGTGATGTTCACCGTCGGGCCACTGCTGGTCACGGTGTGCGTGTCGGTGTGGTCGGAGCAGGCCGCGCTGCTGGTGCTGAACGCGGTGGGCGTGCTCGGCGCGCTGTCCGTGGTCGTGTCGCCCCCCTCGCGCGCGTGGCGCTCCGCCCCGCGCGAGGCGCACTGGCTCGGCGCGCTGCGCTCGCCGGGACTGCTGGCCCTGCTCGCCGCGTTCCTGTTCGTGGGCAGCGCGCTGGGCTCCATCACGGTGGCCGCGGTCCCGTACGCGGACGAGCACGGCGGGGACGCCGTCTACGGCTGGCTGATGGCCGGTGTGGGCCTCGGCGCGCTGATCGGCGGCACGGTGTACGGGGCCCGCCGGTGGGCCGGTGAGCCCGCGCGGCGACTGAGCGTGCTCGTGGCCCTTCTGGCGGTCTGTTACCTGCCGCTGATGCTGATGCCGGGCGTGGTGCCGATGGTGCTGCTCACCGTGGTGGCCGGACTGTTCCTCGCGCCCGCCATCGCCTGCGCGTTCGTCCTCGTCGACCGGCACGCCCCGCGCGGGACGGTGACCGAGGCGTTCTCCTGGCTGGTGACGACGTTCACCGTGGGCGCGTCGATGGGCACCGGGCTCGCGGGGCCGGTCGTCGAGACGGGCGGGGCGCTGTGGGGCTTCGCCGTGCCGGGCGCCGCCGGGGCCGCGTCGCTGCTGGTGCTGCTGGCCACCGGACGGGTCCTCGCAGCTCCCGCCGGGGGAGCGGTGGTTGCGGCTTCATCGGAAAATGATCCAAACCGTGCCGTCGAACCCCGTTTCAGTTCAGGGGATCGGGCGTAATGTTCAGTCATGGACCGCCGCATTTTCGGGCTGGAGAACGAGTACGGCGTCACGTGCACGTTCAGGGGACAGCGCCGCCTGTCGCCTGACGAGGTGGCGCGGTACCTCTTCCGCCGTGTCGTGTCATGGGGCCGCAGCAGCAACGTCTTTCTGCGCAACGGCGCCCGCCTCTATCTCGACGTGGGGTCACATCCGGAATACGCGACACCCGAATGTGACAACGTGATCGAACTCGTCACCCACGACAAGGCGGGCGAGCGCATTCTGGAAGGACTCCTGGTAGACGCGGAACGACGCCTGCACGAGGAGGGCATCGCGGGCGACGTCTACCTCTTCAAGAACAACACCGACTCGGCGGGCAACTCCTACGGCTGCCACGAGAACTACCTGGTGGCCCGGCACGGGGAGTTCTCGCGGCTCGCGGACATCCTCATCCCGTTCCTGGTCACCAGGCAGCTGCTGTGCGGTGCCGGCAAGGTGCTCCAGACGCCGCGCGGCGCCGTGTACTGCGTCAGCCAGCGGGCCGAGCACATCTGGGAGGGTGTGTCCTCGGCCACGACCAGGTCCCGGCCGATCATCAACACGCGCGACGAGCCGCACGCCGACGCCGAGCGCTACCGCCGGCTCCACGTGATCGTCGGCGACTCGAACATGTCCGAGACGACGATGCTGCTCAAGGTCGGCGCCACCGACCTGGTGCTGCGCATGATCGAGGCCGGCACCGTCATGCGGGACCTCACGCTGGAGAACCCGATCCGGGCCATCCGCGAGGTCAGCCACGACATCACCGGCCGCCGCAAGGTCCGGTTGGCCAGCGGGCGCGAGGCCTCGGCGCTCGAGGTGCAGCGGGAGTACTACGAGAAGGCCGTGGACTTCTGCGAGCGCCGCGGCATCCGCACCGGCACGGTGGAGCGGGTGCTGGAGCTGTGGGGCCGCACCCTGGAGGCGATCGAGACCGAGGACCTCGACCGCATCGACACCGAGATCGACTGGGTCATGAAGTACAAGCTCCTGGAGCGGTACCGCACCAAGCACAACATGACCATGTCGCACCCGCGGGTCGCCCAGATAGACCTCGCCTACCACGACATCCACCGGCGTCGTGGCCTGTACTACCTGCTGGAGAAGAAGGGCCAGGCGGCCCGGGTCTGCAACGACCTGAAGATCTTCGAAGGCAAGTCCGTCCCGCCGCAGACCACTCGGGCCCGGCTGCGCGGCGACTTCATCCGGCGGGCCCAGGAACAGCGCCGGGACTTCACCGTCGACTGGGTCCACCTCAAGCTCAACGACCAGGCCCAGCGCACGGTGTTGTGCAAGGACCCGTTCCGCTCCGTGGACGACCGGGTGGAGAAGCTGATCGCCGGCATGTGAGCCGGACTCCGGCCGGGTGACGGGCGACACGCCCGCCCGCACGGAAGTCCGGAACGCCACACGGGCGCCGTACGTTTTCCGTGCGGCGCCCTGCTCACGCCGTAGAGTTGCGCGCACGCCATCCACGACGACCGACCGATTACGAGGCCCCCACCGTGCGCCGACGCTCACTCCTCATCGCCGTACCCGCCGGACTGGTCACGCTCGCCGCATGCGGCGACGAAGGGTCCGACTCGAGCAAGGCAAGCGACAGCGCCTCGCCCTCGGCCCCGGACACCTCCGCGCCGCCCGCGCCGAAGATCGTCGACGGCCCGCTCCCCGCGATCACGGCCGGCACCCGGTTCGACCAGAAGCCCACCGTCGCCAAGGGCAGCGGCGACCCGTCGGACCAGCTCGCGGTGAAGACCGCCATCGCCGGCAACGGCAAGACCGTCGCGGAGAACGACTTCGTCGTGGCCAACTACCTCGGCCAGATCTGGGCCAGCGCCAAGGTGTTCGACAACTCCTACGACCGCAAGACGCCCATCGTCATCCAGCTCGCCCAGGGCAGCATCATCGACGGCTGGCGGTACGCGCTCGCGGGCAAGAAGACCGGCAGCCGCGTCGAGTTCTCCGTGCCCCCCACCTGGGGTTACGGCACGCAGGGCAACGAGCAGGCGGGCATCAAGGGCGACGACACCCTGGTGTTCGTCGTCGACCTCCAGGACACCTTCAACGCCAAGAGCTCGGCCAAGGGCAAGGAGGTCCCCCAGGACGACGCCGCCCTGCCGAAGGTCGGCACCGACACCGACGGCAAGGCGCCCTCCATCGAGGTGCCCAAGGCCGACGCGCCGAAGAAGCTCGTGGCGAACTACGTCATCGAGGGCGACGGCGCCGAGGTCGGCGCCCAGGACAGCGTGCTCGTGCAGTACAAGGGCGTGCTCTGGGACGGCGGCAAGGAGTTCGA
The DNA here is from genome assembly GCF_055571015.1 of Streptomyces sp. NPDC031049. Lineage (NCBI taxonomy): Bacteria > Bacillati > Actinomycetota > Actinomycetes > Kitasatosporales > Streptomycetaceae > Streptomyces > Streptomyces sp. NPDC031049. The sequence continues at coordinate 274,497 of NZ_JBVIGC010000010.1, read as the reverse complement.
CTCGACGTACCAGCGCAAGCAGCTGGCGTCGTTCTCGCTCCAGCAGGTCGTCAAGGGCTGGGCGCAGGGCCTGACCGGCAAGAAGGTCGGCAGCCGCGTCCTCGTCGTCGTCCCGCCCGACCTGGGCTACGGCGACAACCCGCCGCAGGGCAGCGACATCAAGAAGGACTCCACCCTGGTCTTCGCCGTCGACATCCTGGCGAAGCTCTGACGCCCCGGGGATGACAGACTGGCACGCGTTGCCTTTTCGCAGACAAGCAGGAGCTGAACACGTGAGCATCGACAAGCCCGAGATCGACTTCCCGGGCGGCGAGCCCCCGGCGGACCTGGAGATCAAGGACATCTGGGAGGGCGACGGCCCCGTGGCGCAGGCGGGCCAGACCGTCACCGTCCACTACGTCGGCGTCGCCTTCAGCACGGGCGAGGAGTTCGACGCCAGCTGGAACCGCGGCACTCCGTTCCGCTTCCCGCTGGGCGCCGGCCGGGTCATCGCGGGCTGGGACCGGGGCGTGCAGGGCATGAAGGTCGGCGGCCGCCGCCAGCTGACCATTCCGGCGCACCTCGCCTACGGTGACCAGAGCCCGACCCCGGCGATCAAGCCCGGTGAGACCCTGATCTTCGTGGTCGACCTTCTCGGCGTCTGAGCAGGAGTCCGAACGGTTCCTGACCGGACCCGATCACCTGGGGCCCATGCCTGTCCGGGCATGGGCCCTCGGCTTTTGCCGCGCCCTCGCGGAGCGGTACGGTCATCCGTTGTAAGCACCATAGGGAGAAGGGCGTCGATGGCCATTGCCAAGGCCGAGCGGCTGATGAACCTGGCGCTGTGCCTGCTCGGGACGCGGCGGCCGTTGAGCAAGCACGAGCTGCGCCATTCCATCGAGGCGTACGTCGAGGCCTTCGGGCCGGAGAACGGCGCGGCGGGCTCGGACGACTCGTTCAACCGCATGTTCGAGCGGGACAAGGACGACCTGCGCGAGCTGGGCCTGGTCATCGAGACCGTCGAGAACCTGGACGGCGAGGTCGGCTACCTCGCCCGCCGCGACAGCAACCGCCTGCCGCCCATCACGCTGGACGCCGAGGAGGCCGCGGCCCTGGGCCTGGCCGCCAAGGTCTGGCAGCAGGCCCGGCTGGCCGGTGCGGCCAGCGGCGCCCTCCAGAAGCTCCGCGCGGCCGGACTGCCCGAGGACGTCGACCCCTACGAGGCGCACAGCGCGCTGGAGCCGCGCATCCCGGTGCACGAGGCCGCCTTCGAACCGCTGATGCTGGCCTGCCGCGACCGCCGCGCCGTGGTCTTCGACTACCGCAAGGCCACCGCCGCCCGTCCGGAGACCCGGCACGTCGAGCCATGGGCGCTGGAGTGCTGGCGGGGCCACTGGTACCTGGCGGGCTTCGACCGCGACCGCGGCGCGGAGCGCGTCTTCCGGCTCTCCCGGATCACCGGCAGGGTCCGCTCGCGCGGCGGGCGCTTCACCGCTCCCGTGCCGGACGTCGTCACCGTCCGCGAGACGGTCGCGAGCTGGGCGGGGGAGACCGCCGACCGTTCCGCGCTGATCCGGCTGCGGACCGGATCGGGGTACCCCCTTCGGGCGAAGGCCACCGTCGTCCGGGAACTCGGCGACGGCTGGGACGAGTTGGAGATTCCGTACGGGCACGGACTCGACGCCTGGCTGGTGGAGTTCGGGCCGGACGTGGTGGTCGTCGAGCCGGCCGAGCTGCGGGCCGACGTGGTGGACCGGCTGCGTGCCGTCGCCAAGGGCTGAGGGGGAGCGGACAACACAGTGGCAGGCAAACCGGTCAGGCCCGTGAACGCCATCGACCAGACCCGGCGGATGCTGTCCTTGGTGACGTATCTGCGCGAGCGCCCCGGCGCCCGGGTCGAGGACGTGGCGCGTGCCTTCGGCATCACCGAGGACGAGCTGGTCTCCGACCTCGACGTGCTGCCCATGTGCGGCACCAGCTTCCGCGGCGGCGACCTCCTCGACATCGACACCGACGGCGAGCGCATCTGGTGGCACAACCCGGCCGCCCTCGGCGCGGACGCCGCCGAGCCGCTGCGGCTCGCCGCCGACGAGGCCACCGCGCTGCTGGTGGCCGCCCGGGCCGTGGCGACCCTGCCCGGTCTGCGCGAGAGCGACCGGCAGGCACTGCTGCGGGCGACGGCCAAGGTGGAGGCCGCGGCCGGAGAGGCGGCCGGCGCCAGCTCCCGGCTGTCCGTCACCTTCGAGTCCGAGGGCGGCGTCTTCGCCGACGTCGACCGCGCCATCTCCGAGCGCCGCCGCCTGTGGATCAGGTACTACTCGCCGGCCCGTGACGAGGTCACCGAGCGCGAGATCGACCCGATCCGCCTGGTCAGCGTCGGGCACACGTATGTGGAGGCCTGGTGCCGCCGCTCCGAGGCGCGGCGCACCTTCCGGCTCGACCGGGTCGCCGAGATCAAGATCCTGGACGAGCCGTCGGCACCGCCGGAGATCGAGCTGCGGGACCTGTCCGAGGCGCTGGTGCAGCCCGCCGCGGAGGACCCGGAGGTCGTCGTGGAGGTCGGCCCCGGCGGTCGCTGGGTCGCCGAGTACTACCCGCACGACAGCGCCGAGGAACTCCCCGACGGCGGCCTGCGCATCACGCTGCGCACGCCCGACCCGGCGTCCCTCAGACGCCTGGCCCTGCGGCTCGGGCGGGACGGCCGGATCGTCGCCCCGGCCGCCCTCGCCGAGAGCGCCCGCCAGGCCGCCCGCGAGGCACTGGCCGCCTACGACGAACCGGCGCCGGACGGAGCCGGCGAGCGGACGCCGGCACCGGCCGGGCACGCGGTGCGGGCCGGGCAGGACGACACACTGGAGCGAGGGCTGTGAGCGAGTCGGCGGGAGGGGCGGGGATGTCGGTGGCGGCGGCGTTCGCCGGGATGAGAAGCGTCACCCCCGTCGTCTTCCGGGCGGGCTGCCCCGACTGCCGGGGCCGCTTCGAGCTGGCCGCGAGCGCCCTGCGGCTGGCCATCGGCGCCAGCAGCCGTACGACGTTCTACTCGTTCACCTGCCCCGAGTGCGGCGTCGCCGTCCGCAAACCGGCGGGGGAGCGCATCGTGGAACTCCTCACGGGCGGCGGGGTCAGGACGCTGCGGCTGCACTCCACCGCTCAGGCCCGGGGCCGCGTTTAGGCCCGGGCCTGCCGAAAGGTCTAGGCTTCCCGTCATGTTCTGGCCGATGTTCGCGGTAGCCGTGGGATTCATGGGCCTCGCCGTCCTCGCGGTGCTCGCCGTGCGGGTGTTCGTCGAGGCGCAGCGACTGGGCCGGCAGGTGACCGACTCGGCCCGCCGGATCAACCGGGCGGCGGAGGACCTGGAACGGGCGGCGGCGAGCGCGGCCCGGTCCGCCGACGCGCTGTGAGCGCCCGCGCCCTGTCACCGCGCCACCGCGTCCGGGTACGCTGAACCGCGGCCCGGAGAACGAGGCCCGGGCACGGACGGGAGTACGCACGGGATATGCACGGGGATTGCCTGACGTTTACCCCTCGGCGTTACGATCGCTGCACAACACGATCGATCGGACACATGTCCGACCGGTCGGACAGCGCCCCCACCCAGCCGCCTCGGTGAGAAGGTAAAGACTTATGTTCGGAAAGCTCGGAGCCCCCGAGATCATTCTCATTCTCGTCGTCATCATCCTGCTGTTCGGCGCGAAGAAGCTTCCGGACATGGCGCGGTCGCTCGGCAAGTCCGCGCGCATCCTCAAGAGCGAGGCCAAGGCGATGAAGGAGGACAACAAGTCCTCCGCCCCCGCCGACCCGCCGAACCCCGGCGAGCAGTCCCCGTCCCAGCGCACCATCCAGGCGGCCCCCGGCGACGTGACCAGCTCGCGTCCGGTCACCGAGCCGACGGACACGACCAAGCGCTGACGCAGGGCCGGTGACCTCCGGCCCGCCGCACGAGATGGGAACGTGGGTTGCTGAAGTCTGCCCGCAAGAGGGAGAGGGACCCGGAGGGGCGGATGCCCCTGGCGGAACATCTTCGTGAGCTGCGCAACCGGCTCGCGAAAGCCCTGCTGGGGATCGTGGTCGTCGCCGTGGCCGCCGCCTTCTTCTACAACGACATCATCAACTTCTTCACCGAACCGATCCTCGACTCGGTCGGGTGCAAGGAGTCCTTCGAAGAGCTGGCGAAGGCGGCCGACGGCGAGAGCTGCGCCCGGATCACCATCAACGGTCTGCTGGCGCCCTTCACACTGGCCCTGAAGGTGTCCCTGATGGCCGGCGTCGTGCTGGCCTCCCCGATCTGGCTGTACCAGCTGTGGGCCTTCGTCGCCCCTGGCCTGCACAAGCACGAGAAGAAGTACGCCTACGTCTTCGTCGGCACGGGCGTGCCGCTCTTCCTCGGCGGTGCCTTCTTCGCCTACCTGGTCCTGCCCACCACCGCGAAGGTGCTGATCGAGTTCACCCCGTTCGGCGTCGACAACCTGCTGCCGCTGGACGAGCTGCTGGACCTCGTCACGCGCATGGTCGTCGTCTTCGGCCTCTCCTTCGAGCTTCCGCTGCTGCTGGTGATGCTCAACTTCAGCGGGGTGCTGAGCGGCCAGCGGATGCTCGGCTGGTGGCGCGGGATGATCATGGGTATCACCGTGTTCGCGGCCATCGCCACGCCGAGCACGGACCCGGTCTCCATGCTGGGCCTGGCCGGCCCGATCTGGCTGCTGTACTTCACGGCCGTCGCCATCGCGCTGCTGAACGACCGCCGCAGTCGCCGCCGCGAGGCCCTCGGCCCGGCCGACGACGAGGCCTCCGAGCTGGATCTCACCCCCGAGGACATCGGCGCGATCGAGCCCGTGACGACGAGCCCGGCGCTGCCCGAGCAGTCCCGCACGGACCGGGTCAACGGCTACGACGACGTGACCTGAGGCCCGTAGCCCGCCGCACTCCGCTGCCGCCCCGGACCGCACCGCGCCCGGGGCGGGGCGCTGTCCGGGCACCCTGCCCGACGGCCGTGGTACCGCCGTCGGCCGATCCGGATAATGATCGTCCTGTTGTCGGTGCGGCCCGGTACGCTCGAAAGCACGATGACAGAGGATCTCTCACCGGCCGAGCGGTACGCGGCAGCCCGCAGGCGCGCTGCCGAGCAGGCCACCGCGCTCGCCTCCTTCCGCGAGATGTACGACTTCGGCCTCGACCCCTTCCAGATCGAGGCCTGCCAGGCCCTCGAGGCGGGGAAGGGCGTGCTGGTGGCCGCGCCCACCGGCTCCGGCAAGACGATCGTGGGCGAGTTCGCCGTCCACCTCGCCCTCCAGCAGGGCAAGAAGTGCTTCTACACCACGCCGATCAAGGCGCTGTCCAACCAGAAGTACGCCGATCTGTGCCGCCGCTACGGCACGGACAAGGTGGGCCTGCTCACCGGGGACAACAGCCTGAACTCCGGCGCCCCGGTGGTCGTGATGACCACCGAGGTGCTGCGCAACATGCTGTACGCGGGCTCGCAGACCCTCCTGGGCCTGGGCTACGTGGTCATGGACGAGGTGCACTACCTCTCCGACCGCTTCCGCGGTGCCGTCTGGGAAGAGGTGATCATCCACCTCCCCGAGTCGGTGACCCTCGTGTCACTGTCGGCGACCGTGTCCAACGCCGAGGAGTTCGGTGACTGGCTCGACACCGTCCGTGGCGACACCGAGGTGATCGTCTCCGAGCACCGGCCCGTGCCGCTGTTCCAGCACGTGCTGGCCGGCCGGCGGATGTACGACCTGTTCGAGGAAGGCGAGGGCCAGAAGAAGGCGGTCAACCCCGACCTGATGCGCATGGCGCGCATGGAGGCGAGCCGCCCGTCCTACCAGGACCGCAGACGCGGCCGGTCGATGCGGGAGGCCGAGCGGGAGCGGGAACGCAGACAGCGCTCGCGGATCTGGACGCCGAGCCGGCCCGAGGTCATCGAGCGGCTCGACGCCGAGGCACTGCTGCCCGCGATCACCTTCATCTTCAGCCGCGCCGCCTGCGAGGCCGCCGTCGAGCAGTGCCTGTACGCGGGCCTGCGGCTCAACGACCAGGACGAGCGGGCGGAGGTCCGCGCCCTGGTCGAGGAGCGCACGGCCAGCATCCCGTCCGAGGACCTGCACGTCCTGGGCTACTACGAGTGGCTGGAGGGCCTGGAGCGGGGCATAGCGGCCCACCACGCGGGCATGCTGCCGACCTTCAAGGAGGTCGTCGAGGAGCTGTTCGTGCGGGGCCTGGTCAAGGCCGTCTTCGCGACCGAGACCCTCGCCCTCGGCATCAACATGCCGGCCCGCTCCGTGGTCCTGGAGAAGCTCGTCAAGTGGAACGGCGAGCAGCACGCCGACATCACCCCCGGTGAGTTCACCCAGCTCACCGGGCGGGCCGGCCGCCGCGGCATCGACATCGAGGGCCACGCGGTGGTGCTGTGGCAGCGCGGTATGAACCCCGAGCACCTCGCGGGACTGGCCGGCACGCGGACCTATCCGCTGCGCTCCAGCTTCAAGCCGTCGTACAACATGGCGGTCAACCTGGTCGAGCAGTTCGGCCGGCACCGCTCGCGGGAGCTGCTGGAGACCTCCTTCGCCCAGTTCCAGGCGGACCGGTCGGTCGTCGGGATCTCCCGGCAGGTGCAGCGCAACGAGGAGGGTCTGGAGGGCTACAAGGCCTCCATGACCTGCCACCTCGGCGACTTCGAGGAGTACGCGCGGCTGCGGCGCGAGCTGAAGGACCGGGAGACGGAGCTGGCCCGGCAGGGCGCGGCCCAGCGGCGCGCCGAGGCCGCCGTCGCCCTGGAGAAGCTGAAGCCCGGTGACGTCATCCACGTCCCCACCGGCAAGTACGCGGGCCTGGCCCTGGTCCTGGACCCGGGCCTGCCGGCCGGCCGGACCAACGGCCACCGCGGCCTGGAGTACCACGACGGCCCGCGCCCGCTGGTCCTGACCGCCGAGCGTCAGGTCAAGCGGCTGGCATCGATGGACTTCCCGGTGCCCGTGGAGCCGCTGGAGCGGATGAGGATCCCCAAGTCCTTCAACCCGCGCTCCCCGCAGTCCCGGCGCGACCTCGCCTCGGCGCTGCGCACCAAGGCCGGGCACATCCCGCCCGAGCGGCACCGCAAGCGGCGCTCGCAGGCCGCCGACGACCGGGAGATCTCCCGGCTGCGCAAGGCCATCCGTGCCCACCCCTGCCACGGGTGCAGCGACCGTGAGGACCACGCCCGCTGGGCCGAGCGCTACCACCGGCTGCTGCGCGACACCTCCCAGCTGGAACGCCGCATCGAGGGCCGTACGAACACCATCGCGCGCACCTTCGACCGCATCGTCGCCCTGCTCACCGAGCTGGACTACCTGCGCGGGGACGAGGTCACCGAGCACGGCAAGCGGCTCGCCCGGCTCTACGGCGAGCTGGACCTGCTGGCCAGCGAGTGCCTGCGCGAGCGGGTCTGGGAGGGGCTCGGCCCGGCCGAACTGGCCGCCTGTGTCTCGGCGTTGGTGTTCGAGTCGCGGACCGCCGACGACGCGATGGCGCCCAAGCTGCCCTCGGGCAAGGCGAAGGTGGCCCTCGGGGAGACGGTGCGCATCTGGGGCCGGCTGGACGCCCTGGAGGAGGAGTTCCGGATCAGCCAGACCGAGGGGGTGGGCCAGCGCGAGCCCGACCTCGGCTTCGCCTGGGCCGCCTACATGTGGGCGTCGGGCAAGGGGCTGGACGAGGTGCTGCGCGAGGCGGAGATGCCGGCGGGCGACTTCGTGCGCTGGTGCAAGCAGGTCATCGACGTCCTCGGCCAGATCGCCGCGGCCGCGCCCGCCGAGGGCTCGACGGTCCCGAAGAACGCGCGCAAGGCGGTCGACGGACTGCTGCGCGGCGTGGTGGCCTACTCGTCGGTGGGGTAGGAGCCGTCGGCGGGACAGCAGCCCGCATGCCGGCGCAGAGGCCCGCCGGTCGGTGCGGGAGTCGCCCGTCGGTGCGGTAGCGGCCGGTCGGTGCGGAGAGTTGCCGGTCGGCGCCAGGTTCGTCGGTCGGCGCCAGGTTCGTCGGGCGCCCGAGCACAGTCGCTCGGGCGCCCGCGTCATGTCCGGGACCGCCGGTTCACTCGTTACGGTGAGTGACAATCGCACGGCCGTACACGCATACTTTGAGTGTTCGAACGGCTCCGAAGCGTGCAAATGGGCCCGAGGTTACCCCTTCCCCGGTGCCCGTTTCAGGTGCTTGCCGAATATGACACGGCGATGATCCGCTCGGACTAAGCTCGCCCGCAGCGCGCCGAGTTGAGGAGATTCGCGCGCTTGTTCCCCTATCTCCTGAACCACCCCTTCGATCCCATGACATACCCCCCTGCAAGCTCCCCCATCCCCAGCCGACTCCTTTTCAGAGGGCCTACATGGTGAGTGTTGCTCCCCCTCCAGACAGCCGTGAACTCCCCTTCGTGAGCGCGCTGTTGCTGCCCGCGATACTGATGGCGGCGGCAACCGGGGCCGCCGTCGCCGTGGTGACGGAGCCGGCCCGCATCGCCGTCGGCATCTGTGGTGCCGTCGCCACGGTCCTGGTGACCGCGGCGGCCGCCGAAGCCGTGCGCCGCGGCCGGGCCCTGCGCGCCCTGCGCGTCGAACACGCCCGTCACACCGCGCAACTGGAGCGGCGGATCGCCGGTCACGACGCGGAACTGGTCCGCCTCGGCCGCGAGATCCTGCCCCACGCACTCGCCTACATGCGGCAGGGCAACCACCCACGGGACGTGATGGCGCGCCTGGACGTGCTCGACCCCTCCTACACCACCCTCGGCGAGCCGCAGCTCGCCCTGCTGCGCCGCGTCCTCGACATCATCGACCACGAGGACACGGCGCTGGAGGCCTCGCAGCGCTCCTTCGTCGACATCGCCCGCCGTGTGCAGGCCATCGTCCACCAGCAGGCGAACGAACTCCGAGAGATGGAGGAGGACCACGGCCGCAACCCCGAGGTCTTCGACGACCTCCTGCGCATCGACCACGGCAACGCGCTGATCGGCCGGCTCGCCGACTCCATCGCCGTCATCGGCGGCGGCCGGCCCGGCCGGCAGTGGCCCTCCCCGGTCGCCCTCTACAGCGTGCTCCGCGGCGCCATGTCCCGGATCCTGGAGTACCGCCGCATCGACCTGTCCTCCATCGCCAAGGTCAACATCAAGGGCACCTCGGTCGAGCCGGTCATCCACGCGGCCGCGGAGCTGCTGGACAACGCCACGCGCTACTCGCCGCCGAACACCAAGGTCCACGTCACCGCCACCGAGGTGCAGACCGGCGTCGCCATCGAGATCGAGGACGCCGGCGTCAACCTCAGCGAGGACGCCCGTCTGCGGATCGAAGGCATGCTGGAGAGCGCCAAGGCGGGCACCGACCTCGCGGACATCAGCGGCAACCCCCGCCTGGGCCTCGCCGTCGTCGGCCGTCTGTGCGCGGCGTTCAACATGCAGGTCTCGCTGCGGGCCTCCGCGTACGGCGGAGTGCGTGCCATCCTCGTCGTGCCGAGCGAGATGATGACCACCGAGCCCGGCGTCGGACTGGCCCACGGCATCGGGGCGACCTCCCTGCCGTCCCCCGGCCCCGACGCCCTTCCGGGCCCTCAGCGCCGGCCCAAGAAGCGCCGCCCGACCAGTCCGAAGATCCCCGCGACGGTCTCCCTGGAGGACGATGTCCCCGAGGTCACCGAGTGGACGGCGGGCGGCCTGCCGCAGCGCCGCAGCCGGGTCAAGATGCCGCTCAGCCAGCGGCTCGCCGAGCAGGCCAAGTGGGAACGGGAGGACGCCGAGCGCGAGGCCCGGCAGGCCGCCGAACGCGCCCGGAACGCCGCCTGGTCGACTCCGGAACCCGAGCCCGAGCCGGAGAAGGAGGAGGACGACACCCCGCCCGGGCTGTGGGTCGAGGCCTTCTGGGAGGGACTCAAGGGCGACCCGGACCCGAACGCATTCACCCAGCCGCCCAATGAGCCGGCCCACGCCCCGGCCGACGACGAGGGGGACCACAAGTGATCCAGCAGCAGGGCAAGTTCGACTGGATGCTCAAGCAGCTCTACGACGGCGTTCCCGGCATCGAGATGATCGTGGTGCTGTCCGCCGACGGGCTGCGCATCGCCCGCTACTCCGGCGACCCCGACGCCGCCGACCGCGTCGCCGCCGCCTGCGCGGGCCTGCAGAGCCTCGCCGGGGCCGTCGCCGAGGAGATCCCGACCAGCGACGGCAAGATGAAGCTGGTCATCATCGAGATCAACGGCGGCTACTTCTATCTGATGGCCGCGGGCGCCAACGCCTATCTCGCCGTGCTCTCGGACATCCGCTGCGAGCCCGGCATGATGAGCAACCGCATGCGCGACCTCGTCGCCCGCATCGGCCCGCACCTGACCAGTCCGGCCCGGCGCAACGGGCAGACCGTATGACTCCTCCCCGACGCCAGAGGCGACAGCGCGAACCCGAGCCTCCCGCCCCGCCCCCCTCGGAGAGCCCGCCGCCCAAGGAAGGCGAGAAGAAGAATCCCGAGCGGCTGTACGTGATCGGCGACGGCGACGGCGGGCGTGCCGAGATAGACCTGGTGACGCTGATCGTGGCGCGCTCCGACACCCCGCCGGCCTCCGCCACACCGGAACAGGCCGCCCTGCTCCGGCTGTGCGTCGCGCCCCTGTCCGTCGCGGAGCTGTCGGCCTACCTGAACCTGCCGTTCAGCGTGGTGACCGTGCTGCTCACCGATCTGCTCACGGCGGAACTGGTCCAGGCGCGCGCCCCCATCGTCCGCCAGAAGGTCGCCGACCGATCCCTCCTCGAAGCGGTGATGCATGGACTTCAAAAGCTCTGACACGATTCCGGGCCCACGCGCGGAGGACCGGCTTCCGCAGTCGGCCGAGGCCGCCGTGAAGATCGTCATCGTGGGCGGCTTCGGTGTCGGCAAGACCACGATGGTCGGCTCGGTGAGCGAGATCAGACCGCTGACCACCGAAGAGACCATGACTCAGGCCGGCATCGGGGTCGACGACAACTACGGCTCCGCCTCCAAGACGGCCACCACCGTCGCCATGGACTTCGGCCGCATCAGCATCACCGACCAGCTCGTGCTCTACCTCTTCGGCACCCCGGGCCAGGAGCGCTTCTGGTTCCTGTGGAACGGGCTGTTCGAAGGTGCCCTCGGCGCGGTCGTGCTGGTGGACACCCGCCGGCTGGAGGTCAGCTTCGACGTGATGGGACGGCTGGAGGAGCGTGGCGTGCCGTTCGTCGTGGCCGTCAACACCTTCCCGGACGCGCCCCGTTATCCCGTCGAGGAACTGCGCACGGCCCTGGACCTGTCCGAGGAGATCCCGATCTTCGAGTGCGACGTGCGCCGCCGGGCCTCCAGCCGCGACGCCCTGATGACCCTGATGCGTTTCCTGCACTCCCTCGCCCTGACGGGCGCGCTCACCTGACCCGCGCCCCCGACTCTGCTCAGCTCTCCCATCAGCTTCGGAGCGACCACTGTGACGGCTGAATCCCACACCCCGACCCGACCGGGCGACCCCGTCCCCGGCCCACCCCCCGGCTGCCCCGCGCACGGCCTCGGCCCCGGAGGCCTGCACCGGCTGTACGAGGTGGAGGACCTGGAGGAGCTGTACGAGAAGCTGCGGGCCGAACACGGCCCGGTGGCGCCCGTACTGCTCCACGACGACGTGCCGATGTGGGTGGTCCTCGGGCACGCCGAGAACCTGCACCTGGTGTCGACACCGGCGAAGTTCACCCGGGACAGCCGGATCTGGACGCCGCTCAAGGAGGGCATGGTCAAGCCGGACCACCCGTTGATGCCGCACATCGCCTGGCAGCCCATCGCCTCCCACGCCGAGGGCGACGAGCACAAGCGGCTGCGCGGAGCGGTCACCGGCGCCATGTCCACGATCGACTACCGCGGACTGCGCCGCCACATCCGCCGGCACAGCCAGATCCTCGTCAACCGCTTCTGCGAGCAGGGCCGCGCCGACCTGGTCGGACAGTTCGCGGAGCATCTGCCGATGGGCGTGATGTGCGAGATCCTCGGCATGTCCGGCGAGTACAACGAACGCCTCGTGGAGGCCGCCCGGGACGCGCTCAAGGGCACCGACACGGCGATCGCCAGCCACTCGTACGTCATGGAGGTGCTGGAGCGGCACACCACCCGCCGACGCGCCCAGCCCGCCGAGGACTTCACCTCCCACCTCATCAACCACCCGGCGCGGCTCACCGACGACGAGGTCCGCGAGCATCTGCGGCTCGTCCTCTTCGCCGCCTACGAGGCGACCGTCAACCTCATCTCCAACGTGCTGCGGGTGGTGCTCACCGATCCGCGGTTCCGGGCCCGGCTCAGCGGCGGCGAGATGACCGTGCCCGAGGCGGTCGAGCAGTCCCTGTGGGACGAGCCGCCGTTCAGCACCATCTTCGCCTACTTCGCCAAGCAGGACACGGAGCTGGGCGGCCAGCGCATCCGCCAGGGCGATGGGCTGCTGCTGGGCATCGCGCCGGGCAACGTCGACCCGCGCATCCGGCCCGACCTGTCCGCCGGCATGCAGGGCAACCGGTCCCATCTCGCCTTCGGCGGCGGGCCCCACGAGTGCCCGGGCCAGGACATCGGCCGTGTCATCGCCGACGCGGGAGTGGACGCGCTGCTGATGCGGCTGCCGGACGTGCAGATCGCCTGCGACGAGGAGGACCTGCGCTGGCGGTCCTCGATCGCGTCCCGGCATCTGGTGGAACTGCCGGTGCGGTTCGAACCCAAGGCGCAGCAGGAGGTGACGATGGCGCCGAGCCACTCCCCGGTTCCGATGCGGCCGAGCATCTGGCACCTGGGCGCGCCGCTGCCGGAGCCGGCGACGGTGCCGCCGCCGTCCGCCGAGCCCGCCTCGGTGCCGTCCGTGCTGCCCGCCCAGGCCGGGGCGTCGCAGCCGGCGCCGGGCGCCGTGGCATCGCAGCCGGACCCGGCCGTGCAGCGATCGGACGCCGCCGCGCCGCAGCCGCAGCCGGTGCCGGTGGCGGATGGAGCGTCGCCGGCGGCTCCTGCACGGCCGCGTGGGGCGTGGCAGCGCTTCCTGCGCTGGTGGCGCGGCTACTGACCCGAGGCCCAGCCGTCGTAGGAGGCCCAGGCGCCCAGCGTCCGGCCGCTGCGGAACCGGTGCTCGCGCCCGGTGACCGGATCGGTGAACTCCAGCGCCCGCGCCAGCAGTTGCAGCGGGCGCCGGAAGTCACCGGCGGGCCCGGGGGCGGTCACCTCGGGGTAGAGCGGATCGCCGAGGATCGGCACGCCGAGGGCGCTCATGTGCACGCGCAGTTGATGCGTCTGCCCGGTCGCGGGCACCAGCCGGTACCGCCCCAGCGTGCCGGCCGGTCCCGCCCGCTGCTCCAACAGCTCGATCAGGCTCTCGGCGTTCGGCTCGCCCGCCACCTCCCGGGCGGCCGGGACCCCGCATTCCTTCACGATCCGGCTGCGTACCGTCCGGGGCAGGGCGAGCCCGGGATCACAGGGGGCGACGGCCTCGTACTCCTTGCGCACCCGGCGGTCGCGGAACATCGTCTGGTACGCGCCGCGCTCCTCGGGCCGGACGGTGAACAGCAGCAGGCCGGCGGTCAGCCGGTCCAGGCGGTGCGCGGCGGTCAGCGTGGGGATGCCCAGTTCCCGGCGGAGCCGTGCGAGCGCGGTCTCGGTGACGTGGCTGCCGCGCGGTGTGGTGGCCAGGAAGTGCGGCTTGTCGGCGACGACGATGTGCTCGTCGCGATGGACGACGCCGACGGGGAAGGGCACGGGGATCTCGGCGGGCAGGTCGCGGTGGAACCACACGTGGGTCCCCGGACGGTACGGGGCGTCCGCGCTCACCGGGCGTCCGTCCGCGCCGACGACGAGCCCCTCGTCCAGCATCCGGACGACGGCCCCCGGTGCCGCGCCGGACAACCGCTCCACCAGATGTTCGCCCACCGTCGCCCACGGCCCCCCGGCGGGCAGCCGCAGGCGCACCGGGTCGACCCCGTCGCGCTGGGGGAGCGGAGGGGGAGGCGGAGGGGTGCGTCGGCGTCTCATCGCGAGCCAGGGTACGAGCGGGTCCGCGAGGCCGGGCAACCACGGCCCGGCGGAGGCGCGGGCACGCCGTGGTACGGCGTGCCGGGACGCGGCCGCGCGGGGTGCCGAGGTGCGGCGTGCCAGGGCGGGGTGGTGCGGCGTGCCGGGGCGTGGCGGTCCGGGACGCGGCAGTGCGGCGTGCCGAGGTGCGGCGGGCCAGGACGCGGTGGTGCCGGCTGTCGCCGGTGGCGGAGGTGGTACCAGGCGTGCGGGCCGACCGGCCGGCCTCGTGCCCGGCGCCACTCCGCAAGCCGGGCGGCCGAGGTGACCGACGGCGCCGTTCCGGAAGCCACCGGCCGTGCCGTTCCGGGAGAGCCCCGCTACGCCGCGGAAGCCGGTGCCGTGCGGTTCCGCTGCGTGCTTTCCTGCTCGGCCTCGATTCGGGCGTTCCAATCGCGCTTCGAGGCCTGCCAGCCGTCCTCGTTGTGGCCGAGCCGCCAGTAGCCGGAGACGGACAGGTCCTCGCGCGGGACCTGGTGCTCGACCCGCAGCAGCCGGCGCAGCTCCTTCACACAGCTCGCCTCGCCGTGCACGAACGCGTGCACCCGGCCCTCGGGGAAGTCCAGGGCCCGCACGGCCTCCACGAGCGCCTGGCCGACCGGGCGGTTCCCGCGGTGCAGCCAGACGATCTCCGCGGGGGAGTCGATCTTCTGTTCCTCCTCGGGACCCGCCACCTCCACGAAGGCGTGGCAGCGGACCCCGTCCGGCAGGGCCTCCAGGGAACGCGCGATCGCGGGCAGCGCGCTCTCGTCCCCGGCGAGCAGATGCCAGTCGGCGGCGGGGTCGGGGGCGTAGGCGCCGCCGGGGCCCAGGAAGTGCACGGTCTCTCCCGGCCGGGCGCGCAGGGCCCAGGGCCCGGCCAGCCCCTCGTCGCCGTGCACCACGAAGTCCAGGGTCAGCTCCCGCTGCCGCGGGTCCCACCGGCGCACGGTGTACGTCCGCGTCACCGGCCACTGCTCGCGCGGGAACTCCTCACGGATCCGCTCCAGGTCGAAGGGGTCCGGGTAGGTCGCGCCCCCGGAGGGGAAGAGGAGCTTCACATAGTGGTCGGTGCAGCTGTCCGCCGAGAAACCGGCGAGTGACTCGCCGCCGAGGACCACGCGCTGCATGTGCGGGGTCAGCCGCTCGGTGCGGACGACCTGCGCGGAGTACGGCTTCCGCGGCGTGCGTGCCGGTCGGTCTGCCATGACGGCCTCCCTGTCCCTGAGGTCCCTGAGTTAGGCTCACCTGAGTTAGGTTTACCTAAGTTAGCACCTTCCCCTAGTGCCGGTGTCGCGCGGACACGGCGGGCGTGAGGTGCCGCTGGGCTTCCCGTCGCCGGAGAGACGCGAGAAACGCACCGTACGCGTTCCCGGGGCCGGGAGTCCTGATGCACCGCCGCCGCACCGCGCGACCCGCGAGCGTGCGCGGGCGGTCGGCCCGCTCAGGCGGAGAGCGTCGTCAGCAGCCGCTCCAGTGAGCCGCCCAGGCCCCAGCGGGCGGTCAGTGCCTCGAGGGTCGCGCGGTCGCGGGGAGCGCGCGGGAGTGCGGTATCGACCTCGGGCAGCGGCACGTCGTCGGCGACGCGGACGACCTTGGGGGCCACGGCGAGGTAGGGCCGCGCCTCGGTCAGGCGCTTGCGCTGGGTGGGGGTGAGCTTGGCGCGCGGGTCGTCGACCGCGGCCAGGATGCCGGCCAGGTCCCCGAACTCGGCCAGCAGCTTGGCCGCCGTCTTCTCGCCGACGCCTGCCACCCCGGGCAGACCGTCGCTCGGGTCGCCCCGCAGCAGCGCGAGGTCCGCGTAGCCGCGGCCGTCGACGCCGTACTTCTCCCGCAGCACCGCCTCGTCGGTGAGCTGGAGCGTGCCCACGCCCTTGAGCGGGTACAGCACGCGCACCCCGCGGGCGTCGTCGACGAGCTGGTACAGGTCGCGGTCGCCGGTGACGATGTCGACCGGGCCGGTGGCCCGCGCCGTGTAGGTGCCGATCACGTCGTCGGCCTCGTAGCCGGGCACACCGACGCGGGCGATGCCGAGTGCGTCGAGGACGGCCTCGATGACCGGCACCTGCGGCGACAGCGTGTCGGGCACCTCCTCCTCGTCCGGTTCCCCCGCGTGCTCCTCGGCGACGCGGTGCGCCTTGTACGAGGGGATCAGCTCGACCCGCCAGTGCGGGCGCCAGTCCGCGTCCATGCAGGCCACCAGGTGGTCCGGGCGGTGGTCCTTGACGAGGCGGTCGATGAAGTCGAGCAGCCCGCGCACGGCGTTCACGGGCGAGCCGTCGGGCGCCTTCACGGACTCCGGGACCCCGAAGTAGGCGCGGAAGTAGAGGGAGGCGGTGTCGAGAAGCATCAGTCGTCCGGTCACCCTCCGCATCATGCCGCAGGCCCGGGACGCCGGTCGTGCGGGACGTGTGAAGCCGATCACTGTTGTGTTTGGCCGGTAAGGATCGGGGCAGGCGCGCAGCCGGGTCGATGCTGGTTGAAAACTTCAACTGTTAGCCAGTCTTCGTTTTCCTGTGTCCCTGTCCCCGAGGCAAGAGGTAAGCGTGTCAGCGAGGCTAGAGGCCGAGCATCTCTACAAGGTGTTCGGCAGAAAACCGGACCAGGCAGTCGAGCGACTGCGCCAGGGAGCCGAACGGGAGGAGCTGCGCGCGGACGGCACCACGGCCGCCGTGATCGACGCCTCCTTCACCGTCGAGCCCGGTGAGATATTCGTCGTCATGGGCCTTTCGGGGTCCGGCAAGTCCACCCTGCTGCGCATGCTCAACGGCCTGCTGGAGCCGACCTCGGGCCATGTCCGCTTCGGCGGCGAGGACCTGACCGAGCTGAGCGACCGCCGGCTGCGCGAGGTCCGCTCCAAGAAGATCAGCATGGTCTTCCAGCACTTCGCGCTCTTCCCGCACCGCAGCGTCCGCGACAACGCCGCCTACGGCCTGGAAGTGCAGGGCGTGCCCCGCGCCGAGCGCGAACGCCGCGCCGACGAGGCGCTCGCCCTGTGCGGCCTGGCCGGCTGGGAGAAGTCCTGGCCGGACGAGCTGTCCGGCGGCATGCAGCAGCGCGTCGGCCTCGCCCGCGCGCTCGCCACCGACGCCGACCTGCTGCTGATGGACGAGTCCTTCAGCGCGCTCGACCCGCTGATCCGCCGCGACATGCAGGACCAGCTCCTCGAGCTCCAGAAGACCCTGAAGAAGACGATCGTCTTCATCACCCACGACCTCAACGAGGCCATGCGCCTCGGCGACCGCATCGCCGTCATGCGCGACGGCCGGATCGTGCAGATCGGCACCGCGCAGGACATCCTTCTGCGGCCCGCCAACGACTACGTCGCCTCCTTCACCCAGGACGTCGACCGCTCCCGCGTGCTGACCGCCGGTGCCGTGATGGACACCGACCTGCGCGGCGACGAGGCCGACTGCGACTGCGAGACCGCGACGCCCCTGACGCCGTTCACCGAGCTGTGCGCGATCAGCGCCCGCGTGCCGCACCCCGTGGCCGTGGTCGACGACGCCGACGCGCTCGTCGGCGTCGTGCCGCGGCAGCGCCTGGTCGGGTTCATCGGCGACGAGCAGGCCCCCCAGGGCTCCTGCGCGACCCCGAAGGACAAGGGCGGCGAGAAGGTGATGGCCCGTGCCTAGGATTCCGCTCGGCGACTGGGTCAACAGCACGGTCGACTGGCTGCTCGACAACGTTTCCTGGTTCTTCACCTTCTGCAAGGGCGTCTTCACCGGCGCCTACGACGGCATCAACGCCGTCCTCCAGGCGCCCGAGCCGCTGCTGCTCGCCGGGATCTTCGCCGTGCTGGCCTTCTGGCTGCGCGGCACCGTCGCCGGCGTCCTCTCCTTCGCGGGCTTCGCCTTCATCGACTCCCTCGGGCTGTGGGAGGACGCGATGGTGACGCTGGCGCTGCTGCTGGTGGCCACGGTCATCGCGCTGGCCGTCTCGGTGCCCCTGGGCATCTGGGCGGCGCGCTCGGACCGGGTCAGCTCGTTCGTCCGGCCGGTCCTGGACTTCATGCAGACCCTGCCGGCGATGATCTACCTCATTCCGGCGATCCTGTTCTTCGGCACCGGCTCCGCCCCGGGCATCGTCGCCACCCTGATCTTCGCGCTCGCCCCGGGCGTGCGCATGACCGAGCTGGGCATCCGCCAGGTCGACAAGGAGCTGGTGGAGGCCGCCGAGGCGTTCGGCACCACCCCGCGCAACACCCTGCTGCGCGTCCAGCTCCCGCTGGCGCTGCCCACCGTGATGGCGGGCGTCAACCAGGTCATCATGCTCGGCCTGTCCATGGCCGCGATCGCCGGCATGGTCGGCACCGGCGGGCTCGGCGGAGCGGTCATGGAGTCCATCGGCCAGCTGAACGTGGGCCTCGGCTCCGAGGCCGGTGTCGCCATCGTGATCCTGGCGATCTACCTGGACCGGATGACCAGCGCCCTGGGCACCGAGGTGTCCCCGCTGGGCCGCCGCGCCGCCGCCAGGGCCCGCGCGGCCAAGAACCTGAAGATCTGGTCCTACCGGCCCCGTCCCCAGGTCGCCGTGATCGGCGTCGTGGTCCTCGGCCTCGTCGCCGGCGGCATGGGCATGTTCGGCGGCGGCGCCGCCGAGCGGACGGCCGCGGGCGGCAAGAACGTCGGCCAGGGCAAGAAGATCAGCATCGGCTACATCCCCTGGGACGAGGGCGTCGCCTCGACCTTCCTGTGGAAGGAGATCCTGGAGCGGCGCGGCTACGAGGTGGAGGCCAAGCAGTTCGAGGCCGGGCCGCTGTACACCGCGCTCTCGCAGGGCAACGTCGACTTCCAGACCGACGCCTGGCTGCCGACGACCCACTCCCAGTACTGGAAGAAGTACGGCGCGCAGCTCGAGGACCTCGGCTCCTGGTACGGCCCGACCTCGCTGGAGCTGACCGTCCCCGCGTACATGGAGGACGTCGACTCCCTGGCCGACCTCAAGGGCAAGGCCGACCTGTTCGGCGGCAAGATCACCGGCATCGAGCCCAGCGCCGGTGAGATGGCCCTGCTGAAGAGCAAGGTCCTCAAGGAGTACGGCCTCGACAAGGAGTACAAGGTCGTCGACAGCTCCACGCCGGCGATGCTGGCCGAGCTGAAGCGGGCCTACAGCAAGAAGGAGCCGATCGTCGTCACGCTCTGGTCCCCGCACTGGGCGTACAACGACTACGAGCTGAAGAAGCTGAAGGACCCCGAGGGCGCCTGGGGCGAGGGCGACGGCGTGCACACGCTGTCCCGCAAGGGCTTCGGCGGCGACAACCCGACCGTCGCCAAGTGGCTGAAGAACTTCACGATGAACGAGAAGCAGCTCACCAGCCTCGAAGCCGAGATCAACAAGGCGGGCAAGGGCAAGCAGCAGGACGCCGTGCGCGCCTGGCTGAAGGACAACCCGGGCCTGGTCGACCAGTGGGCCCCGGTCGAGGGCGGCTCCGGCGCCACCCCGGCGGAGGCCAAGCGTCCGCTGGACGTGGCCTGGTTCCCCTGGGACGAGGACATCGCCGTCACCTACCTGTGGAAGAACGTCCTGGAGCGGCGCGGCTACAAGCTGAACCTCAAGCAGATGGAGGTCGGCCCCGTCTACACCGGCCTGGCCTCCGGTGACCTCGACCTCAACTTCGACGCCTGGCTGCCGCACGCCCAGAAGAACTACTGGGAGAAGAGCAAGGACGACCTCTCCGACCTGGGCAGCTGGTACGAGCCGACCTCGCTGGAGATCGCCGTGCCCGCGTACGTCAAGGACGTCAAGTCCATGGCGGACCTCAAGGGCAAGGCCGACCTCTTCGACGGGCGGATCATCGGCATCGAGCCGGGCACCGGTGAGATGAACCTGCTCAAGAAGAGCGTCCTGCCCGCCTACGGCCTCCAGGACGAGTACGAGGTCGTCGACGGCTCCACGCCGGCGATGCTGGCCGAGCTCAAGCGCGCCTACGCCCAGAAGAAGCCGATCGCGGTCACCCTGTGGTCGCCCCACTGGGCCTACGCCGAGTACGACCTGACCAAGGTCGCGGACCCGAAGAAGGCCTGGGGCGAGAACAACAAGATCCACACGATCGCCAGCAAGAAGTTCCCCGAGCAGTACCCGCAGCTCACCGAGTGGATCAAGAACTTCTCGATGAGCGAGGAGGAGCTCGCCACCCTGGAGGCGGAGATCAAGAACCGCGGCCAGGGCAACGAGGAGAAGGCGGTCGCCGCCTGGCTCGAGGAGCATCCGGAGGTGGCCGAGCGGATGACGGCCTCCTAGTCGCGGCCGTCACCGGCACCGTCGCCGCGTCATCGAGGGCGGGCCCCCACGCGTTCCGGCGCGGGGGCCCGCCCCTTTTCGTACGCCCGGTGGGGCGGCGTTCCCGTGCTCCGCCGGGACAACGGTAAGGATCCGGACAACCACGGAGCGCTATGCCCCCGCCCGAGCCGAGTCGGGAGAGGGTATGGGACACGGCCGGGGAACCCGGTAGATTCGCAGACCCGGCTCACCCGGGCCGGTCCGCGGACCACAACCGTGGCGCGAACCGTCGGATCGAAGCCGCCAGGGCGCGACATCGATGTGACGGGCGCATGAAACGGTTTGCCGAACATGCGTAGGGTGCAGAGAACTCATCAGGAGAACGGCGCCCGGTCACGGGCCCGGGGACGGCACGACGAGGCGTGAAGGAGGGAGCCGGAGCGATGGGCGACCACAAAGAACAGCCCCTCCGCGTGGGCGCGGCCGTGCGGCGGCGTCGCCGCGCCCTGGAGCTCACCCTCGCCGTCGTGGCCGAGCGCAGCGGCCTGTCGGTGCCCTTCCTCAGCCAGGTCGAGAACGACCGGGCCCGGCCCAGCCGCGGCTCCCTGGAGAAGGTGGCCGACGCCCTGCGCACCACCGCCGTGGAACTGCTCGCCGCCGCCGATCCCGCGTGCAGCGTGGACGTGGTCCGCTCCGAGGAGCCCGAGCCGGGTTTCCGGCCCCGGGTGCGCTCGCTGGTCCGCGGCCACCACCAGATGCACGCCCTGGAGTTCACCGGGGACCACGACGCCGGCCGGGAACTCCAGTACCGCAACGACCAGTTGATGTACGTCGCCGAGGGCGCGGTGGAGATCGAGGCCGAGGGCCGCGCCTACCGGCTGGGGCGCGGTGACACGCTGTACCTCACCGGCGGGGTGCGGCACCGCTGGCGGGCGACGGTGCCGGACACCCGGCTGCTCGTCGTCGCCGTCGCCGAGCACATCGAGGCCGTCCGCGACCGGCCGCACGGGTGAGCCGCCGGTGCGCGTCGTCTCCCTGGTGCCGTCGCTGACGGAGTCGGTCGCCCGCACGCTCCCCGGTGTCCTCGTCGGTGCCACCGACTGGTGCACGCACCCGGCCGACCTGGACGTCGTCCGGGTCGGCGGGACCAAGAACCCGGAGACCGGGCGCATCGTCTCCCTCGCCCCCGACCTGGTGATCGCCAACGAGGAGGAGAACCGCGCCGACGACCTGGCCACCCTGCGTGAAGCGGGCGTCGAGGTGCTGGTCACCGAGGTGCGCACGGTGCCGCAGGCCTTCGCCGAACTGACCCGGGTGCTCACCGCCTGCGGAGCGGACCCCCGGCCGCCCTGGCTGGCGGAGGCGGAAGCGGCCTGGGCGGCGCCGCCCCCGCCGGTGCACCGCGTCAGGGCCGTCGTGCCGATCTGGCGCCGGCCGTGGATGGTGCTGGGCCGGGACACCTTCGCCGGCGACGTCCTGGCCCGCCTCGGCGTCGACCAGCTCTACGCCGGCCACGCGGAGCGCTATCCGAGGGTTCCCGTCGACGAGCTGCGAGCCGCCCGCCCGGACGTCGTCGTGCTCCCCGACGAGCCGTACCGCTTCACCGCCGACGACGGCCCCGAGGCCTTCCCGGGCCTGCCGTGCGCCCTGGTCGACGGCCGGCACCTCACCTGGTACGGGCCGTCGCTGGCCGAGGCGCCGAGGGTGCTGGGCGAGGGGCTGCGAGCAGCGCTCCGCTGACCAGCCCGCGCCCGGTCCCCACGGCCGCGACCGCCCAGGCGGTGACGAGGACGACGTACAGCGCGACGCCGAGCCCGTCGTACACCGCCAGCCCCGTGTGCCGGGCCAGCGACTCGGCGCCGGTGACACACGTGCCCACCGGGAACGTGAACGCCCACCAGGTCATCGAGAAGCGCATGCCCTGACGGCGGGCCCGGACGACGTGTGCGGTGGCGAGGGCGAGCCACAGCAGCGCGAAGCCCGTCACGGGGACGCCGTAGAGCACGGCGAGGGCCTCGAAACCGCGGTCGTACGGTGCCGGTACGACGCCGGGGGCGGCGTCCGCGAACTGGCCGACGGCGGTGGTGGACTGGCCGAGCGGGCCCAGCACCAGGAACAGGGACGGAGTCAGTGCGAGCGGCAGCGGGCCGCCCGTGACCAGCCGCGCGAACACCACCGGCAGCATCGCCAGGGTGGCGAGCAGGCTCGCCCCGAACAGGGCGACGCAGGCCAGCAGCAGGGTCCGGCGCGGCTGACCGGCCGGCAGATGGGCGATCAGCAGGGGCCCGACGGCCGCGGACACCATCGGCGCCACCAGCGGCAGCAGCCACACCGGGCTGGCCTGCGACGGCTCCACCCGATGGCGTACGGCCATCAGGTACGGCACGGCGACGGCCACCGCCAGCCCGACGACGGTCCCGGTGGTGAACAGCACGGCGCCCAGCCCGACCGCCGCACGCGGGCCGGTCCAGTCCCGGCCGACGGTGAGCGCGCCGCCGCCGACCGCCAGCAGCGCCATCGACAGACAGCCGTAGAAGGGCGCCGCCACCGGGTCGAGGAGGTGGGCGCGGGCCTGGTCGCGGTGGTGCCGCCAGTGCAGCGCCCGGGCGGCGAGCAGCGCCACGAGCAGCAGCAGGGAGAACGCCCACACCGCCGTGCACGCCGTGCGCAGCCCGGGTACGCGCAGGGGCAGCCCGGCGCCGGCGGTGGCCACGACGGAGGTGCCCATGACGCACGCGTACCAGTTGGGCCCCAGGTGGCGCAGGGCCGGGACGCGGGGCGGGCGGACGACGGCACGGGCGAGGGGCTGGGCTGCGGTGACCATGGTTCTACGCTCGCCGGGCGAGACGCCCCTGACCAGGGATCATGCCTCTATGAGGACATAAGCTGGGGTTATGAGCAACGTGGAGGAGACCGGACCCGCCGGACCCGTCGGCCGCGCGGGCGCCGGATCGCTGGCGCACCGGGTACCGGATCTGGGCGCTCTGGAACTGCTGCTGGCCGTGGCGCGGCTGGGCAGTCTCGGTGGCGCGGCACGTGAGCTGGGCGTCACCCAGCCGGCGGCCAGCAGCCGCATCCGCTCCATGGAGCGCCAGCTGGGCGTCGCCCTGGTGGACCGCTCGCCGCGGGGCTCCCGGCTCACCGACGCCGGTGCCCTGGTCACCGACTGGGCCCGGCGGATCGTGGAGGCCGCCGAGGCCTTCGACGCGGGCGCGCAGGCGCTGCGGGACCGCAGGGACTCGCGGTTGCGGGTGGCGGCGAGCATGACGATCGCCGAGTACCTGCTGCCGGGTTGGCTGCTGGCGCTGCGCGCCCAGCGGCCGGACACGGCGGTGTCCCTGCTCGCCGGGAACTCCACGGCGGTGGCCGAGCGGCTGCTCGCCGACGAGGCGGACCTGGGGTTCGTGGAGGGGGTGAGCGTCCCGACCGGGCTGGACTCCGCGGTCATCGCCCACGACCGGCTGATCGTGGTGACCGCGCCGGGCCATCCCTGGGCCCGCCGGCGCCGGCCGCTGGCCGCGGCGGAGCTGGCGGCGACCCCGCTGATCCTGCGCGAGAAGGGCTCGGGCACCCGGCAGGTGCTGGACGCCGCGCTGGGCGGGCTGGCCCGTCCCCTGATCGAGCTGTCGTCGACCACCGCCGTGAAGGCCGCCGCGGTGAGCGGCGCGGGCCCCGCCGTCCTGAGCGAACTCGCCGTCGGCGAGGAGCTCTCGATGCGGCGCCTGGTCCGGGTGCCGTTGGCGGACGTCGCCCTCGCCCGCGACCTCCGCGCGGTCTGGCCGACCGGCCACCGCCCGACGGGCCCGGCCCGCCACCTGCTGTCCCTGACCCGGGCGTAGCCGCGATCCCGCCGACGCCGGCGTCCGCCCATCTCCGCTGTCACCGGCCACCGGGCCGGGGCGCCCGCCCGGCGGGGCGGTCCGTGTCCGGCGGGGCGGTTCGTGTCCGGCGCACCGGCCCTGCCGTCCCGGTACTCGGCCGGTGTCCGTCCGTGGGCGGACGGGGGTGGGGGCGGACGGGAATCCGGGGCGGGCTGGTCCGGGTGGCGGTCCCTGCCGTGTGCCCGGTCGGGTACCGGGCGCACGGCGCCCGGCCGGGCGGCCGGTGCTGTGGCCGGTGTGCCCGGTGCCGTGGCCCGGTGTGCCCGGTGCCATGGGGGCTCTCTTCGTGATCCCGGGTCCGGGAGTGGCCCGGCGACGGTCCCGGGCCGGGGTGACCCCGGCGCCGTTCCCGTCCCGGCGCGCGCCGGGGATCGGTCAGGTGCCGCCCGCCGCCTCCACCAGCGCCCGCATCACCCGTACGTCCTCGCCCATCTCCGGGTGCCACTGGACGCCCAGGACCCAGCTCTCGGCGGACGGCAGTTCCACGGCCTCCACGGTCCCGTCCGCCGCGTGCGCCGACGCGATCAGGCCCCGGCCGAGCCGGTCCACCGCCTGGTGGTGGTACGTGGGGACGAACGCCTCCTCCGGGGCGATGCCCGCGTACACCGTCCCCGGCACCGGCTCGACCGGGTGGCCCCCGAACACGCCGACCACCTCGGCGTGACCGTCGATGTGCTGGACGAGCGTGCCGCCCAGGGCGACGTTCAGCAGCTGCATGCCCCGGCAGATGCCCAGCAGCGGCACCCGTGCCGCCAGCGCCGCCTCGATGAGCGCCAGCTCCCAGGCGTCCCGGGCCGGTGCGGGCGGGCCGGTGCGCGGGCCGGGCTCGGCGCCGTAGCGGGCCGGCTCCACGTCCGGCCCGCCGGCGATCACCAGGCCGTCCAGGCGGGCGACGGCCGCCGCCGCGTGCTCGGGCGCGTCCGGCGGCAGCATCGCGGCCAGGCCGCCCGCCCGCTGCACCAGCCGCGGGTACCCGGACGGCAGCAGCGCCGCCTCCAGCTCCCACACGCCCCAGCGCGCGCCGCTCTCCAGATACGTACTCACGCCGATCAGCGGCCTGGCCACCCTGACCTCCTCGATGTCCGCGTCGCCCCGCGCGCGCTCTCAGTCCCGTGCCAACTCTGCCTCCGCCGCAGCCAGTGCCGCGAACTCCTCCTCCGGAGCCTTGGCCACCAGCCGCCTGCGGCTGTACAGCGCGAAGTACGCCACGGCCACCGCGTACACCGCGAGCGCGATGAACGCCGCCGTCACGTCCACCAGGAACGTCGCCACCAGCGCGGCGCAGGCCAGCGCCAGCGCGACCGAAGAGGTCAGCACCCCGCCCGGCGTGCGGTAGGGCCGCTCCAGACCCGGTTCCCGGCGGCGCAGCACGATGTGGGAGAGGGACATCAGCGCGTAGGAGATCGTGGCGCCGAACACCGCCACGTTCAGCATCCGCGCGCCGTCCCCCGTCCCGGCGGCCAGCGCGAAACCGATCGCGCCCGGCACCAGCAGGCCCAGGTAGGGCGCCTTGCGCCTGCTGGTCAGCGACAGGAACCTCGGCAGGTAGCCCGCGCGGGACAGCGCGAACAGCTGGCGCGAGCCCGCGTAGATCAGGGAGAAGAACGAGGCCACCAGGCCGGCCAGGCCCGCGTAGTTGACGACGCGGCTCAGCGCCGTGGCTTCTCCGTCCGGCTGGAGCGCCTCGACGAGGGGGTTGCCCGCCTCCTGGATCGCCGCCGAGCCCCGCGCGCCCGCCGCGGCGAAGAACGTCATCAGGGCCAGCAGCACCAGGATGCCCATCGACCAGCGGATCGCCCGGGGGAGCGTACGGGCCGGCTCCCTGGTCTCCTCGGCCGCCAGCGGCACGCCCTCCACGCCGAGGAAGAACCACATCCCGAACGGGAACGCGGCCCAGATGCCCAGCAGGCCCATCGGCAGCCAGGAGCTGGCCCCGAACGCGTCCGGGTCCACCGGGATGTCGTCGAGCCCCGAGGCGTCGAACTCCGCGAAGGCGCCGACCGCGAACACCAGCAGCGCGGCGACCGCGATGCCGGTGACGACGAAGCTGAAGCGCAGGGCCTCGCCCACGCCCCACAGATGGATGCCGATGAAGATCACGAAGCAGGCGAGGTAGATCGGCCAGCCCGACTCCAGGCCGAACAGGCCGAGCGACTCGACGTAGTCACCGATGAAGATGGAGATGGCGGCGGGCGCCAGGACGTACTCGATGAGGATGGCCGTACCGGTCAGGAACCCGCCCCAGGGGCCGAGCGCCCGCCGTGCGAAGCCGTAGCCGCCGCCCGCCGTGGGCAGGATCGAGGACAGCTCGGCCAGGGCGAAGACCATGCAGGTGTACATCAGGCCCATCAGGACCATGGCGATCGCGAGGCCGCCGAAACCGCCCTCGGCGAGGCCGAAGTTCCAGCCCGAGTAGTCCCCGGAGACGACGTAGGCGACGCCGAGGCCGGTCAGCAGCAGCCAGCCGGCGCTGCCCCGGCGCAGGGCCCGGCGTTCGAGATAGTCGTCCGCCTCGCCGGCGGAGCGCTGCTTGGTGGAATCCACGGTCATGGCACGACTCCCCACGGGCGGAACCTCAATGGAATGGCCCCATACCTTTGCGGTGCCGCCGGGGGGAAATCAAGACCCGTGCGTAACGGAGCGGTTAACGATCGCGCCCCGCGCGAGCGCGGGACGACGCCGGCCGGGGTGGCGGCGCCGGCCGGGGTGGGCCGGCGGGGCCCCGGAGCCCGCGGCCGGGGCGCCGGTGAGGGGCGTCAGGTGAGGAAGCCGCGCAGCAGCGCGGCGGTCCCCGCGCAGTGTTCGCGCATCATCTCCCGCGCCCCGTCGGCGTCCCCGTCCAGCACCGCCTCCACCAGCGCGGTGTGCTGGCGCTGGGAGTGCTCCAGGTTGCGCACCAGCAGCGGGATGCAGTCCAGCAGGTCGTTGAGCTTCGCCCGCACGGCCGCGTACTGGGCGGTCAGCGTCGGCGAGCCGGACAGCTCGGCCAGGGTCAGGTGCAGCAGCGTGTCCAGGCGGCGGTAGTCCGTCAGCGGCGCGTCGTGGGTGCGCGCCAGCGCCTCGCGCAGCCGCCCCGCCTGCTCGCCGGTCAGCCCGTGCCCCGCGCACAGCTCCGCCGCGCCCACCTCCAGCACCTCGCGGAAGCGCAGCGTGTCTTCGACGTCCACGTCCCGCAGCCGGCGCCGCAGCTCCTCCTCGCCGGGCGTCTCGGTGCGCGGCAGCACGAACGTGCCGCCGTACCGCCCGCGCCGTGCCTCCACCAGGCCCTGGTCCTGGAGGACCTTCAGCACCTCGCGCAGGGTCACCCGGCTGATGCGCAGCCGCTCCGCCAGCTCGCGCTCCGAGGGCAGCCGCTCGCCTCCCGGCACCAGCCCCAGCCGCACCACCTGGAGGATCTGCTCCAGGGCCTCCTCGAAACCGTTGCCCGCCCGCACCGGCCGCAGCACCGGCGCCAGCCGGTCCCCGGCGTCGGCCGCCCGGTCCTCATCGTGGGCCGCCCGGTCCCCGCCCCCGGTTCCCGCCTCGACCGCCGCGCGCTCCGCGTCCGCCTGCGACATGCAGCCGTACCCCCTTCCCAAGCAATGGTTCTCGGCAATACCTTATGGCTCCCGGCTGACCGCAGCAGCCCGAAGGAGGCCTCCCCGTGGCAGACCGCACACCCCCGCTCACCGTCGAGGAACTGCACGTCCTCGTCGCGGGCGGCGAGATCGACACTGTCGTCCTGGCCTTCCCCGACATGCAAGGACGGCTCCAGGGCAAGCGGTTCGCCGCCCGCTTCTTCCTCGACGAGGTGCTCCACCACGGCACCGAGGGCTGCAACTACCTCCTCGCCGTGGACGCCGAGATGAACACCGTCGACGGCTACGAGATGTCCTCCTGGGACCGGGGCTACGGCGACTTCGCGATGCACGCCGACCTCACCACCCTGCGCCGCGTGCCCTGGAACGAGGGCACCGCCCTGGTCGTCGCCGACCTCGCCTGGAACGACGGCTCCCCGGTCGTCGCCGCGCCCCGGCAGATCCTGCGCCGCCAGCTGGAGCGCCTCGCCGAGCTGGGACTCACCGCACAGGTCGGCACCGAGCTGGAGTTCATCGTCTTCAAGGACACCTACGAGCAGGCCTGGGACGCCGGCTACCGCGGCCTCACCCCGGTCAATCAGTACAACGTCGACTACTCCGTGCTCGGCACCGGACGCGTCGAACCCCTGCTGCGCCGCATCCGCAACGAGATGGCCGCCGCCGGCCTCACCGTCGAGTCCGCCAAGGGCGAGTGCAACCCCGGCCAGCACGAGATCGCCTTCCGCTACGACGAGGCCCTGGTCACCTGCGACCAGCACGCGATCTACAAGACCGGCGCCAAGGAGATCGCCGCGCAGGAGGGCGTCTGTCTGACCTTCATGGCCAAGTACGACGCGCGCGAGGGCAACTCCTGCCACATCCACCTCTCCCTCGCCGACGAGCACGGCGCGAGCGCCATGCCGGGTGACGGGCCGGGCGGCATGTCCGAGACCATGCGGCACTTCCTCGCCGGCCAGCTCGCCGCGCTGCGGGACTTCTCGCTGCTCTACGCCCCGAACATCAACTCGTACAAGCGCTTCCAGCCGGGATCGTTCGCCCCGACGGCCGTCGCCTGGGGCCACGACAACCGCACCTGCGCGCTGCGCGTGGTCGGCCACGGCCGCTCCCTGCGCTTCGAGAACCGGCTGCCCGGCGGCGACGTCAACCCGCACCTCGCGGTCGCGGGCATGGTGGCCGCCGGACTGTACGGCATCGAGAACAAGCTCGAACTGCCCGAGGCCTGCCCCGGGAACGCCTACACCGCCGACTTCGAGCACGTCCCCACCACCCTGCGCGAGGCCGCCGAACTCTGGGAGAACAGCCCCGTCGCCAAGGCCGCCTTCGGCGACGAGGTCGTCGCGCACTACCGCAACATGGCGCGCGTCGAGGTGGACGCCTACGACGCCGCGGTCACCGACTGGGAGCTGCGCCGCTCCTTCGAACGCATGTGAGGCCCCGTGTCCGATGAGCTGCGGGTACTGAACCCCGCCACCGAAGAGGTCGTCGCCACCGTCCCCGCCGCCACCACGGCCGACGTCGACGCCGCCGTCGTACGGGCCGAGCGGGCCCAGGCCGCCTGGGCCGCCCTCGCGCCCGGCGACCGCGCCCGCCTGCTGCGCCGCTTCGCCGCCACGGTCGACGCGCACCTGGAGGAACTGGCCCTGCTGGAGGTCCGCGAGGCCGGTCACACCCTCGGCAACGCCCGCTGGGAGGCGGGCAACGTGCGCGACCTGCTCGACTACGCCGCCGGCGGGGTGGAGCGGCTCACCGGCCGCCAGATCCCCGTCCCCGGCGGCCTCGACGTCACCCTCCTCGAACCGCTCGGCGTCGTCGGCGTCATCGCGCCCTGGAACTTCCCCATGCCGATCGCCGCCTGGGGCACCGCCCCCGCCCTCGCCGCGGGCAACGCGGTGCTCCTCAAGCCCGCCGAGACCACCCCGCTGACCGCCCTGCGCCTGGCCGAACTCGCCTTGGCGGCCGGGCTGCCGGAGGGCCTGTTCCAGGTGCTGCCCGGGCACGGGCCCGTCGCCGGCAACGCCCTCGTCGAGCACCCGGGCGTCGCGAAGATCGTCTTCACCGGGTCCACGGCCGTGGGCAGACAGGTGCTGGCGAAGGGCTCGGCCCTGCTCAAGCGCGTCACCCTGGAACTCGGCGGCAAGAGCCCCAACATCGTCTTCGCCGACGCCGACCTGGAGGCCGCCGCGGCCGCCGCCCCCATGTCCTTCCTCGACAACTCCGGCCAGGACTGCTGCGCCCGCACCCGCATCCTCGTCCAGCGGTCCGTGTACGACCGGTTCCTGGACCTCCTCGCCCCCGCGATCGAGGCCGTCCGGGTCGGCGACCCGGCCGACGAGCAGACGCAGATGGGCCCGCTGATCTCGGCACGACAGCTGGATCGCGTCCGCTCCTACGTCCCCGACGGCGCCGAGGGCATCCGCGGCAAGGCACCCGAAGGCCCCGGCTTCTGGTTCCCGCCCACCGTCCTCACCGGCGTCGAACCCCACGCGCGCGTGGCCGTCGAGGAGGTCTTCGGCCCCGTCGCCGTCGTGCTGCCCTTCGAGGACGAGGCCGACGCGATCCGCCTGGCCAACGCCACCGACTACGGCCTGTCCGGCTCCCTGTGGACCCGGGACGTCGGCCGCGCGCTGCGCGTCTCGGGGGCCGTCCGCGCCGGGAACCTGTCCGTCAACTCCCACGCCAGCGTCCGCTACTGGACCCCGTTCGGCGGCTTCAAGCAGTCCGGTATCGGCCGCGAGCTGGGCCCGGACGCGCTGGCCGCCTTCACCGAAACCAAGAACGTCTTCATCAGCACGGAGGCCTGACCACCCATGACCGAGGACATCATCTGCCGCCGCCTGACCGGCCGTACCGCCGTCGTCACCGGAGCCGGCAGCGGCATCGGGCTGGCCGCCGCCCGGCGGCTCGCCTCCGAGGGCGCGAACGTCGTCTGCGGCGACGTGGACGAGACGCGCGGCAAGGCCGCCGCCGAGGAGACCGGCGGGACCTTCGTGCAGGTCGACGTCACCGACCCCGAGCAGGTGGAGGCGCTGTTCCGCACGGCGTACGACACCTACGGCAGCGTCGACGTCGCCTTCAACAACGCCGGGATCTCCCCGCCCGACGACGACTCCATCCTGGAGACCGGCCTGGAGGCCTGGAAGCGGGTCCAGGAGGTCAACCTCACCTCCGTCTACCTGTGCTGCAAGGCCGCCATCCCCTACATGCGGCGCCAGGGCCGGGGCTCCATCATCAACACGGCGTCGTTCGTGGCCCGGATGGGCGCGGCGACCAGCCAGATCTCGTACACCGC
The DNA here is from genome assembly GCF_055571015.1 of Streptomyces sp. NPDC031049. NCBI lineage: Bacteria > Bacillati > Actinomycetota > Actinomycetes > Kitasatosporales > Streptomycetaceae > Streptomyces > Streptomyces sp. NPDC031049. The sequence continues at coordinate 243,524 of NZ_JBVIGC010000010.1, read as the reverse complement.
CTCCAAGGGCGGCGTCCTCGCCATGTCCCGGGAACTGGGCGTGCAGTTCGCCCGGGAGGGCATCCGCGTCAACGCCCTCTGCCCCGGACCGGTCAACACCCCGCTCCTCCAGGAACTCTTCGCCAAGGACCCCGAGCGGGCCGCCCGCCGCCTGGTCCACATCCCGCTCGGCCGGTTCGCCGAAGCCGAGGAGATCGCCGCCGCCGTCGCCTTCCTGGCCAGCGACGACTCCTCCTTCGTCAACGCCACCGACTTCCTGGTGGACGGCGGGATCGCGGGGGCGTACGTCACGCCGCTGTAGCCGTCGCCTTACAGTTCCCGCATGAGCATGACGCCCCCGCCCGGCTGGTACCGCGATCCGTCGGCCCCGCACCAGGAACGCTGGTGGGACGGCACGGCCTGGACCGAGCACCGGCGCGCCCCGGAGCTCCCGGGCCGGCAGCCGGTGCCGTCGACCGTGCCGCTGTACACCGGCGGCCCCGTACCGTCCCCGGACGGCACCGGGCGGGGCAGGGCCGTCGCCGTGACCGCCGCCGCGGCCGTCCTCGTCGCGGCGATCGTCGTCGGCGCGCTCGTCCTCGGCGAGGACGACGGCGGCACCACCACGGAGCCGCCGCCTGCCACCGTTTCCACCGGGGCGGCACCGACGAGCGGGGAGCCCACCGCGTCACCGTCCGCCTCCCAGCCCTCCGCCGACGACCCGGCCGTCGTGGAGGACCAGCTCAACGGCATCACCTTCCCGCTGCCGGACGGCTGGGTCCAGCCGGAGTACATCGCCGAGGACGACGTCATGATGACCACGGACGGCACCTACGACTGCCCCGGCACCGACAACGTGTGCCGGCACGGCAAGGTCATCTCCCGCACGGTGACGGTGAACGACGAGACCTCCCCGAAGAAGCTCGCCGAACAGGACATCGAGGACGCGGCCGAGGACGCCTACGACCGCGACCTGCTCGGCGGCAAGCCTTTCGGCGGCATCGAGTCCCACGAGGTCGTCAAGGCCGGCCCGGTCGCGGTCGCCGGCCGCGCCGGGTACCTCGTGCGCTGGCGGGTCAGGACCGCCGAGGGCCCCGGCGGCTACGTCCAGTCCATGGTGTTCCCCTCCAGCGTCGGCACCGGCTCCCCGGTCCTCGTCCGCTACGTCTTCGACGCCGGCGAGGACGGCCCGCCGCTCAGCGACATGGACGAGATCACGGAGGGGATCCGCCCGGTCGGCGACGCGGAGACGGGCGGCGGCGTGGGCAACAGCCTGGGGCCGACGGACTGACGGGCTGTCGGGCTGTCGGACTGACGGGTTGTCGGGCTGTGCCGGTCTGACGGGCTGTCGGTCTGACGGCCCGACCCGTCCGGCAGGGGTCTGGGGCCGGGGTGGCCGGGTGCGCCCTAGAGAAAGGTGCGCCCCTCACCCCGGTACGTCGGCACGGTCGCCGTCACCGCGTCGCCCTCGACCAGGTGCAGCGCGTCGAACCGCTCGCACAGCTCACCGGCCTTCGCGTGCCGGAACCACACCTTGTCCCCGATCAGCAGATCGTCGGCGACGGACCCCAGCAGCGGCGTCTGCACCTCGCCGGCGCCCTCCTGCGGGTCGTAGCGCAGCCCCTCCGGCAGATACGGCACCGGCGACCGGTCGGGTCCGGCCGCACCGGAGGCGGGATAGCCGCCGCCGAGCACGGTCACGACCCCGACGCCCGGCCGGCGCACCACGGGCTGGGCGAACAGGGCCGCCGGACGGCCCCGGAACGACGTGTAGTTGTCGAACAGCCGTGGCACGTACAGCCCCGAACCGGCGGCGACCTCGGTGACCGCGTCCTCCGCCGCCGTGTGCTGCACACTGCCCGTGCCGCCGCCGTTGACGAACTCCAGGTCCGGCACGAGCGCCCGGACCGCCCGCACCACCGCCGCCCGGCGCTCCGCCAGCTCCCGGCGCGCCGCGGCCTGCATCAGCCGGATCGCGCGCGACCGCAGCGGCCGGCCCGCCACCGCGTCCCCGACCCCGGCGACATGCCCCTCGTACGCCATGATCCCCACGACCCGGAACCCCGGGCGCCGGGCCACCGACCGGGCCAGGCCGGCGACTTCGGCGGGGGAGTGCAGCGGCGAGCGGCGGGCCCCGACCCGCACCCGCCCGCCCAGCAGCCGCAGCGAGGTGTCCAGCTCCAGGCAGACCCGGACCTCCTCCCGCCCCCCGTCGCGCGCCGCGTCGATCAGGTCCAGCTGCGCCGGATCGTCGACCATGACGGTCACGGCGGCGGCGAGCTTCGGATCGGCGGTCAGCTCCGCGTAACCGGCGCGGTCCGCCGACGGGTAGGCGAGCAGCACGTCGTCCGTCCCGGAACGCGCCAGCCACAGGGACTCGGCCAGCGTGAACGACATGACGCCCGCGAAACCGTCCCGGGCGAGGACGCGTTCGAGCAGCGCCCGGCAGCGCACGGACTTGCTGGCGACCCGGACCGGCTTCCCGCCGGCCCGGCGCACCAGGTCGTCGGCGTTGGCGTCGAAGGCCTCCAGGTCGACGATGGCCAGCGGGGCGTCGAGATGGGCGGTGGCCCGGTCGTAACGGGCCCGGTCGGCGGCGCGCGCAGTCATGGACGCAGCCTGCCAGAAGGGATTACCGCAGGGTAGGGGGACGATCCGGGCCAATGCCACGGGGGCGTGGACTGGTTCCCCCTCGCGCCGGATCACGCCGTAGAGTGACGCGCACGCACGGCGGAACGGCCCGGGCACCGGGTCCGGCGTCCGCGCCCGGACCGTCCGCTCCGGGATGGCGGTCCGTCCGTGCGGGTATGCGTGCCGGGAGGAGCGTGCACCGCGTACCGCGTCACGAGCAACGGCCCGGGCACGAGGAAACGGGGGGTGCATGAGCACGGAAGCGCCGCGCACCCGCGCCTCCTTCCCCCCGCGCCCCGCGACGCCGCCGCCCCCGGCGGCCCCACCGCGCCCCGCCACCCCGCCCGCCGCCACCTCCCAGGGCGACCCCGCACCGCACCGTCCCGCCCCGGAGCCCTCCGCGCCGTCCCCCTCCGCGTCGCGGTCGGTCGCGCGCACCTCCGGCGCAGGCCTCGCCTCCCCGCCCCCGCCGCGTGCCTCCGCCCGCTTCCCGGACGCGCCGCCGACCGTGGGCCTGCCGACGGCGGCGGACCGGAACGCGCGCCACGAGGGCGACGGCACGGCCGGGGAGCCGTCCCGCCCGGCAGCGCCGGCCCACCCCCGTCCGGCGCCCCCCGCCGAGAACCCGTCGGAGACGACGACCCGCCTCCGCCCGATCCCACCGGCCTCCCCCTCCGGGCCGCCCGACGACCGGAACACACCCCCTCCCCACCCCGCCGACCGCCCGACAACGCCTCAGCCCGCCCCTCCGGCCCCCGCCCAACCCGACCGCTCGGCACCCGGCCGGCCCGGCCGCCCGGCGACCGGTCATCCCAGCCGTCCGGCATCGGGTGAGCCGGGCCGTCCGGTTGTCGGTCAGCCCGGCTCTTCGGCATCGGGTCAGCCCGGCCACCCGTCCGTCGGCCGTCCCGGCCCATCGGCACCCGGTCAGCCCGGCCGGCCGGGTGCCGCGTCCGGCGCGGAGTGGTCCCGGGGCGAGGCCGAGCCGGCCGGCCGCCCCGGCGCGGGCTCCGCCCCGGAGCCGGCTACCGCTTCCGACACGGCTGCCGCCTCCGACGGGCGCTCGGTGCCGGACGGGGGCCCGACACCGGAAGGGGCCTCGCCGCCGGACCGGGGCCGTCCCGCGGCGGAGAGGGCCCCGGCGTCGTACGACGACTCGGTGTCGTACGGGACTTCGCGGGCCGTCACCCCCGGCCGGCCGGGCCCCGTCGGCCGAGCGGCGGCCCGTCGCTCCGAGCGTTCGGCGGGCGAGGAGCCCGGCGGGCGAGGCGGCGAGTCCCGCGCGGAGCGGGACCGTGCCGGGTACGGGGTGGCGCCCGGCCACGGGGACGCCCCCCACGCCCCCGCGCTGTTCCCGGCCGGGGACGAGGCGTCCCCGCGGTTCGGGACCGAGGCCGGCCCCCGTGGTGAACGGAGTGCGGTCCCGGGGCCCGACCCGGCGCTGTCCTGGGGGGCACCGACGGTGCCCGGCGAGGAACCGGGCGGATACGACCGTGGACGGACGGCACGGGCGTTCGGCGGGCGGATGCGCGGGCAGGCCGTCGCCGCCGGTGTCTGCCTCGTGCTCGGCCTCGGACTCGTCGCCGGAGCCGTCACCGGCAGCTGGCTCACCGGCGAGCCCGGCGAGGACGGCGCCCGCAGCGGCTTCGCGGCGGCCGGCGAGCTGTGGCACAGCGTGCCGGTCGACCAGCTGTTCCCGCCCACCGTGGAGGGCCGCGGCGCCGGCCCGGGCGGCGCCGACCGCACCTGGACCCGGATCGCCGTCGCCCCCGACGGCGGCTGCGCGGACGCCTTCGACCCGCTGCTGCGCAAGGCCCTCGCCCCCGTGGGCTGCGCCCGCCTGCTGCGCGCCACCTACACCGACGCCACCCAGAGCCACGTCACCACCGTCGGCCTGCTGTTCACCAAGGCCGACGCCGCCGCCATGACCACCCTGGCCCGCAGGTTCGACCGGGAGGGCCTGGACCGCCGTACCGACCTGATGCCGCTGCCGTACGCCGCGAAGGACACCGTCGCCGCGGACTTCGCCGCACCCCAGCGCGCCGCGTGGACCGTCTCCGTCCTCACCGACGCCCCCGTCGTCGTCTACGCCGTCTCCGGCTGGGCCGACGGCCGCACCGTCGACGACCCGCAGCCCGCCGAACAGGCCATGGCCTCCGGCGAGACCGCCGCCCCCGCCCAGGCCGGCCTCGGCCATGAGGCCCAGGGCCTCGCCGACCGCATCGAACGCGGCCTGCGCAAGACCGCCGAACCGGCCACGGAGCAGCCGTCGTGACAGCCGCCAGGACCCGCCGCCGCACGGCCCTCGGCCTCCTGGTCGCCGCCGCCGTCGCCCTCGCCCCGGCCACCACCGCGCACGCCGACGGCATCCGCGCCAAGCAGTGGTCGCTGGACGCCATGCACATCGACGAGGCCTGGCAGACCACCCGGGGCGCCGGCGTCACCGTCGCCGTCCTCGACACCGGCGTCGACGCCGACCACCCCGACCTCGCCGGAAACGTCCTCACCGGCAAGGACCTGGTCGGGTTCGGCGCCGGCGAAGGCGACCGCGCCTGGGCCCGGCACGGCACCGCGATGGCCGGGATCATCGCCGGCCACGGCCACGGCCCGGGCAACGCCGACGGCGTCGTGGGCATCGCTCCCGAAGCGAAGATCCTGCCCGTCCGCGTCATCCTGGAGGACGGCGACCCGGCCCGCGCCAAGGCCCGCAAGACCCGCGGCAACGCCCTCGCCGAGGGCATCCGCTGGGCCACCGACCAGGGCGCCGACGTCATCAACCTCTCCCTCGGCGACGACTCCGCCTCCGCCCACGCCGAGGCCGCCGAGGACGAGGCCATCCAGTACGCCCTGGACAAGGGCGTGGTCGTCGTCGCCTCCGCGGGCAACGGCGGCGAGAAGGGCGACCACATCTCCTACCCGGCCGCCTACCCGGGGGTGATCGCCGCCACCGCCGTCGACCGCTACGGCACCCGTGCCTCCTTCTCCACCCGCCGCTGGTACGCCACGGTCAGCGCCCCCGGCGTCGACGTGATCATCGCCGACCCCGACCGCAAGTACTACGAGGGCTGGGGCACCAGCGCCGCGGCCGCCTTCGTCTCCGGTGCCGCCGCCCTGGTCCGGGCGGCCCACCCCGACCTCACCCCGGCCCAGATCAAGCGGCTGCTGGAGGACACCGCGCGCAACGCCCCCGAAGGCGGCCGCGACGACTCCCGCGGCTCCGGCTTCGTCGACCCGGCCGCGGCCATCGAGGCGGCCGGCCGCCTGAAGCCGCAGGGCCTCACCTCGGCCGCGTACGGCGACGAGTACTTCGGCCCCGGCCCGGACACCGACACCCCCGGCGACGACCCCTCGGACTGGGCCGCCCCGCTGGCGGGCGGCGCCGGCGGCGTCCTGCTGGTCGCGTCCGTGGTCCTCTGGCGCGGCCGGCGCCGCCGCCTCGGGGAGTTCCAGGACCTCTAGGGCCTTCTGCGAGGGCCATGGCCCCCGCCGGGGCGACCGGCGGGCCCCGATAGGGTCGGAGCCGTGGTGAACAAGAACATCCCCGACCCCGGCTTCTCCGACGACGACGGCTCCGCCGACCCCCGGCTGAGCGCCGCGCTCGCCGCCTGGGCCGAGGACCGCACCGCCGTCCCGCCGGTGCTGGAGGCGCTCAAGGGCGCCCGGCTGCTCGTCCCCGTCGTCGCCGTGCTCGGCGAGGTGGAGGAGGACGAGAACGGGCTGCGCCGCGAGAAGACCAGCGACATGGCCGTGCCCACCCTCAAGGCGGCCGGCCGCACCGCCCTGCCGGCGTTCACCTCCACCGACTCCCTGGCCCGCTGGGACCCGGCGGCGCGCCCCGTCGCCGTACCCCTGCACCAGGCGCTCCGAGCGGCGGCGCACGAGAAGGCGGACACGGTCGTGCTGGACCTGGCCGGGCCGGTGCCGTTCGAGCTGACCGGCCCCGTCCTGCTCGCCCTCGCCGAAGGACGCACGACCGTCGACCCGCTCGCCGACCCGGCGGTCGTCGCGGCCGTGCGCGCCGCCGTCGCCGCGGAGCCCGCCGTGCTCCGCGCCCACCTCGCGCCGGGACAGGCCGACGGCACTCTCGCCCTCGTCCTCGACCCCGCCGCGTCCGCCGCCGGGGCCGCCCGCGCCGTGGCACGGCGGCTCGCCGCCGACGAGACGCTCAGGGCCCGCCTGGTGCGCGGCCTCGACCTGGCGGTGCTGCCGGCCGAGGCCGTCCCACCGGGCGAGCCCCTGTACGTGAAGGCCTAGCCGTACACGTACGTGAAGGCCTAGCCGTACGCGAAGGCCCAGCCCGGCCCTGTGACGGCCCAGCCCGGCCCTGTGAACGGCTCAGCCCGAGCCTGTGACCGCCCGGCGGCCGGCTCAGCCCCCGTAGACGGGACCCGTGTACTTCTCGCCCGGTCCCTGTCCCGGCTCGTCCGGCACGAGCGACGCCTCGCGGAACGCCAGCTGGAGCGACTTCAGGCCGTCGCGCAGCGGCGCCGCGTGGAACGAGCTGATCTCGGTCGCGCTCGCGTCCAGCAGCCCGGCCAGCGCGTGCACCAGCTTGCGGGCCTCGTCCAGGTCCTTGTGCCGATCCCCCTCCTCGGTCAGACCGAGCTTGACCGCGGCGGCGCTCATCAGGTTGACGGCGACCGTCACGATCACCTCGACCGCCGGGACCTCGGCGATGTCGCGGGTCATGGCGTCGAAGTCGGGGTTCTCAGGAGGGGTCTCACTCATGCCGCACACGATAGGCGCAGGCCGGGCCGGACCCGCACCCAGTGTCGGTTCGCCGTTCCCCCGGCGAGCTGCTAATCTGGAGCAACGACCGGTCGGACGCGCGTGCCTCATGGCAGCGGGCCCGGCCCACAAAGTGGAGGCTTTCGAACTCCCACCTTGCCGTCCTCCGGACGGCGGGTCACCGGTCAGGCGGCAGACGTCCCCGAGGCGGCGGCCGACCTTGAAAGCGCGCCCCGCGATCCCCGCGGCGGTGCTCCGGTAGTTCGAGGAGCCCCGCCCGTGATCGTCCGGGGCGTTTTTGCTGCCTCGGCTCGGTCAGGTCTCACAACACAGACGTTACGCGGCTGTCCGCCAGACCGTCGCGTGGTGCTACCGAGGAGGATCCATCAGCGCCGAGCCCCGCATCAACGACCGGATTCGCGTTCCCGAGGTGCGACTTGTCGGTCCCAGCGGCGAGCAGGTCGGGATTGTCCCGCTTGCCAAGGCCCTGGAGCTTGCGCAGGAGTACGACCTCGACCTCGTAGAGGTCGCGGCGAACGCCCGTCCGCCCGTGTGCAAGCTCATGGACTACGGGAAGTTCAAGTACGAGTCGGCCATGAAGGCCCGTGAGGCGCGCAAGAACCAGGCGCACACGGTCATCAAGGAGATGAAGCTCCGGCCGAAGATCGACCCGCACGACTATGACACCAAGAAGGGTCACGTCGTCCGGTTCCTCAAGCAGGGCGACAAGGTCAAGATCACGATCATGTTCCGTGGTCGCGAGCAGTCCCGGCCCGAGCTGGGCTACCGGCTGCTCCAGCGGCTCGCGGAGGACGTCCAGGACCTCGGCTTCGTGGAGTCGAACCCGAAGCAGGACGGCCGCAACATGATCATGGTCCTCGGTCCGCACAAGAAGAAGACCGAGGCGATGGCCGAGGCCCGTCAGGCGCAGGAAGCCCGCAAGGCGGAGGCGAAGGCCAACCCCGGCCGCTCGCAGAACCCTGCGGACGCCGAGGAGCCTGCCGAGGCGTGATCCCCGGGACGCCAGTCCCAGGCATCAGTAACCGAAACAAGAGCGACGCTCCACCGTGCCCGGTTTCACGACCGGGCATCGGAGCGCCACCGACGAGGAGAGAACGGCGCTATGCCGAAGAACAAGTCGCACAGCGGTGCCAGTAAGCGCTTCAAGATCACCGGCTCCGGCAAGGTGCTCCGTGAGCGCTCCGGCAAGCGCCACCTGCTCGAGCACAAGTCGTCCCGCGTGACGCGTCGCCTCACCGGCAACGCCGAGATGGCCCCGGGCGACGCCAAGAAGATCAAGAAGCTTCTCGGCAAGTGACGCCCCGGCGCCTGATCGTCCGATCAGTGAGCGCCGTACGTCAGGACCGGGACCCAGTCGTTCTCGGGCCGTGTGAAGACCCCCACGGCCCCGCTACAAGGAGTTAACAAGTGGCACGCGTCAAGCGGGCAGTCAACGCCCACAAGAAGCGCCGGGCGATCCTCGAGCAGGCCTCCGGCTACCGCGGTCAGCGCTCGCGCCTGTACCGCAAGGCCAAGGAGCAGGTCACCCACTCGCTGGTCTACAACTACAACGACCGCAAGAAGCGCAAGGGCGACTTCCGTCAGCTGTGGATCCAGCGCATCAACGCCGCTGCCCGCGCCAACGGCATCACGTACAACCGCTTCATCCAGGGTCTGAAGGCCGCCAACGTCGAGGTCGACCGCAAGATCCTCGCCGAGCTGGCCGTCAACGACCCGAACGCGTTCGCCGCGCTCGTCGAGGTCGCCCAGAAGGCGCTGCCGAGCGACGTCAACGCGCCGAAGGCCGCGTGACGCTGCGCTGGCTCTGAGCCGACGTGAGTGTGCGGACCCGTGGGATCACCCGCGGGTCCGCTTGCGTCTGCCGTCTTCTGCCGTCTCGCGGGTGCCGGTCCGTCGTGGTTTCTCGCGCAGTTCCCCGCGCCCCTTCCGGGGCGCTTCCCCGGAGGTACGTCGCCATGGTTGCTGCTCCTGAGCTGATCTCCCCCCGTTCCCCCCGGGTCTCCGCCGCGCGGCGGCTGGCCAAGCGGAACTTCCGGGGCAAGGAGCGGCTGTTCCTGGCCGAGGGGCCGCAGGCCGTACGGGAGGCGGCGGCGTACGCCGACACGCTGGTCGAACTCTTCGCCACCGTCGAGGCCGCCGAGCGCTACGCCGACATCATCGGCGCGGCCCGGGACACCGGGGCCCGCGTGCACCTCGCCGCCGAGCAGGTGATCGCCGACATCTCCACCACCGTCACCCCGCAGGGCCTGGTAGGGATCTGCCGGTTCCTGGACACGCCCTTCGAGGACGTCCTCGCCGCCCGCCCGAAGCTGGTCGCCGTCCTCGCCAACGTACGCGACCCCGGCAACGCGGGCACCGTGCTGCGCTGCGCCGACGCCGCCGGCGCCGAGGCCGTCGTCCTCACCGACGCCTCCGTCGACCTGTACAACCCCAAGGCCGTCCGGGCCTCCGTCGGCTCCCTCTTCCACCTGCCCGTCGCCGTCGGCGTCCCCGTCGAGCGGGCCGTCGCCGGGCTGCGGGAGGCCGGCGTCCGGGTGCTCGCCGCCGACGGCGCGGGCGAGGACGACCTCGACGCCGAGCTGGACGCGGGCACCATGGGCGGGCCCACGGCATGGGTCTTCGGCAACGAGGCCTGGGGGCTGCCGGAGGAGACCCGCGCCCTCGCCGACGCCGTCGTCCGGGTCCCCATCCACGGCCGGGCCGAGAGCCTGAACCTCGCGACCGCCGCCGCCGTATGTCTCTACGCGTCGGCGCGTGCACAGCGCGCCGCCGGAGGGTGCCGCTCCGTCACCGGGAGCTAGTAGGGTGACCAGCTCGGGGCCCCTGCGCGGTCGAGAGGTGGGGTACGGGGATGCACGTCGGCACGAGCAGCGCACCGGGAGCACGTCAGGCGCGGCGCCCGCCCACGCCTCGCCGGCACGGTGATCTCGCCGACCTCGGTCTCGACCCCGACCAGCTGCCCGACGGCCTCGTCGTCGCCGACGAGCACGGGCGGGTGATCTGCTTCAACGCCGCCGCCGAGCGCATCACCGCCCGGCGCGCCGCCGACACCCTCGGCCGGCGCCTGGAGGCGGCCCTGCCGTTAGAGGACCTCGAGGGGCGGCGCTGGTGGCAGCTCACCGATCCCTACGGCGGCCTCGCCATCCGGGTCCGGCAGCCGGAGCGGAACCTGCTCCTGCCCGGCGGACGGGAAGTGCTGGTCGCCGCCCGCTACGTCCGCACCCGCCCCACCGGCCCCCTGCACCGCCTCGTCGTCACCCTGCGCGACACCGAGGCCCGCCGTCGCACCGAGCGCAGCCACGCCGAGCTGATCGCCACCGTCGCCCACGAGCTGCGCTCCCCGCTCACCTCCGTCAAGGGCTTCACGGCCACCCTGCTGGCCAAGTGGGAGCGCTTCACGGACGACCAGAAGCGGCTGATGCTGGAGACCGTCGACGCCGACGCCGACCGGGTCACCCGGCTCATCGCCGAACTCCTCGACATCTCGCGGATCGACAGCGGACGCCTAGAGGTGCGCCGCCAGCCCGTCGACATCGGGGCCGCCGTCGGCCGCCACATCCAGGCCTACGTCGCCGCCGGCCAGCCCGCCGACCGCTTCCTGCTCCGGCTCTCCCAGCCGCTGCCCACCCTGTGGGCCGACCCCGACAAGATCGACCAGGTGCTGAGCAACCTCCTGGAAAATGCCGTGCGCCACGGCGACGGAACCGTCACCATCGACATCACGGCCACGGCGTCACCCCGCGAGGGAGAGGACGCCGGCACGTCGGTCACGGTGAGCGACGAGGGGCCCGGCATCCCGGAGGAGTCCATGAACCGCGTCTTCACCCGCTTCTGGCGGGGCAGCAAGCGCGGCGGCACCGGCCTCGGGCTGTACATCGTCAAGGGCATCGTCGAGGCCCACGGCGGCACCATCACGGTCGGCCGCGCCCCCGGCGGCGGCGCCGAGTTCCGATTTACGTTGCCCGTGAGCGCTCCGGCCTACCTGGCCTGAGGCCCGCGGGCTCATCCGCACACCCCCGCCCCGTTAGACTCGGCCTTTGGCACCTTTGTGTCCTGCACACGGCCCACGCCTGGTGGCCAGCCGGTGACGAGGACGTCAGCCGGGGGCACCTCCCAGCGGTAGCTGGGGGACAATCGGAAGCACGGGAAGAGATGTCGGCACCCAATAAGTCGTACGACCCTGTCGAGGTCGAGGCCTTGAAACCGGAAGAGATCGAGCGCATGCGGGACGAGGCGCTCGCCGCCTTCGCCGCCGCGGACTCCCTCGACGCGCTCCAGGAGGCCAAGGTCGCCCACACCGGCGGCACCTCCCCGCTGGCGCTGGCCAACCGTGAGATCGGCGCCCTGCCCCCGCACGCCAAGGCCGAGGCCGGCAAGCGCGTCGGCCAGGCCCGCGGCGCGGTGAACAAGGCCCTGGCCGCCCGCCAGGCCGAGCTGGAGGCCGAGCGCGACGCGCGCGTCCTGGTCGAGGAGGCCGTGGACGTCACGCTGCCCTACGACCGTGTCCCGGCCGGCGCCCGCCACCCGCTGACGACGCTGTCCGAGCGGATCGAGGACATCTTCGTGGCCATGGGCTACGAGGTCGCCGAGGGCCCCGAGGCCGAGGCCGAGTGGTTCAACTTCGACGCCCTCAACATCGGCCCCGACCACCCCGCCCGCGGTGAGGCCGACACCTTCTTCGTCGAAGGCCCCGAGGGCGCCGGGTCCGGCGTCGTGCTGCGCACCCACACCTCGCCCGTGCAGGTCCGCTCGCTGCTCGACCGCGAGCTGCCGGTCTACGTGATCTGCCCCGGCCGCGTGTACCGCACCGACGAGCTGGACGCCACGCACACCCCGGTCTTCCACCAGGTCGAGCTGCTCGCCGTCGACGAGGGCCTGACCATGGCCGACCTCAAGGGCACCCTGGACCACATGGTCCAGTCGCTGTTCGGCGAGGGCATGACGACCCGGCTGCGGCCGAACTTCTTCCCCTTCACCGAGCCGTCCGCCGAGATGGACATGGTGTGCTACGTCTGCCGCGGCGCCTCCGTCGGCAACCCCGACCGGCCCTGCCGCACCTGCTCGTCCGAGGGCTGGATCGAGCTGGGCGGCTGCGGCATGGTCAACCCCCGCGTGCTGCGGGCCTGCGGTGTCGACCCGGAGAAGTACAGCGGCTTCGCCTTCGGGTTCGGCATCGAGCGGATGCTGATGTTCCGCCACAACGTCGAAGACATGCGAGACATGGTCGAGGGTGACGTCCGGTTCACCCGGCCGTTCGGGATGGAGATCTGATGCGGGTCCCGCTTTCTTGGCTGCGGGAGTACGTCGACCTGCCGGAGACGGAGACCGGTCGGGACGTGCAGGCCAAGCTGATTTCGGCCGGCCTGGAGGTCGAGACCGTCGAGCACCTCGGCGCCGACCTCAAGGGCCCGCTGGTCGTCGGCCAGGTGCTGACCATCGAGGAGCTGGAGGGCTTCAAGAAGCCGATCCGCTTCTGCACCGTCGACGTCGGGCAGGCCAACGGAACCGGCGAACCGCAGGAGATCGTCTGCGGCGCCCGCAACTTCGCGGTCGGCGACAAGGTCGTCGTGGTCCTGCCCGGCGCCACCCTGCCCGGCGGCTTCTCGATCTCCGCCCGCAAGACCTACGGCAAGGTCTCGCACGGCATGATCTGCTCCAGCGACGAGCTGGGCATGGGCGACGACGGGACGCACGGCATCATCGTGCTGCCGCCGGAGACCGAGGTCGGCCGCGACGCCATCGAACTGCTGGAGCTGGTCGACGAGGTCCTGGACATCGCCGTCACCGCCAACCGCGGCGACTGCCTGTCCATCCGCGGCGTCGCCCGCGAGACCGCCATCGCCTACGGCCTGCCGCTGCGCGACCCGGCCCTGCTCGACGTACCCGGCCCGAACGCCTACGGCTACCCGGTGAAGATCGCCGACCCCATCGGCTGCGACCGCTTCACCGCCCGCACGGTCACCGGCCTGAGCCCCGAGGCCCGCTCGCCGATCTGGCTCCAGCGGCGCCTCCAGAAGGTCGGCATGCGCCCGATCTCGCTCGCCGTCGACGTCACCAACTACGTGATGATGGAGCTGGGCCAGCCGCTGCACGCCTACGACCGCGGCCTGGTCCAGGGCACGATCGGCGTACGCCGCGCCGAGGAGGGCGAGAAGATCGTCACCCTCGACGGCGTCGAGCGGACGCTGCACGCCGAGGACCTGGTCATCACCGACGACCGCGGCCCGATCGGCCTCGCCGGCGTCATGGGCGGCGCCAACACCGAGATCGCCGACCGCACGGACGCCGAGGGCGCCGCGGCGGCCACGACGGACGTGGTGATCGAGGCCGCCCACTTCGACCAGGTGTCCGTCGCGCGCACCGCCCGCCGCCACAAGCTGTCCTCCGAGGCCTCCCGCCGCTTCGAGCGCGGCGTCGACCCGCAGGCCGCGGCGGCCGCCGCCCAGCGCACCGTCGACCTGCTGGTGCTGCTCGCGGGCGGGTCCGCCGAGGCCGGGGTCACCGAGGTCAGCGCGCCCTCCGCGCCGCACACGATCACCGTCCCGGCCGACCACCCCGACAAGGTCGCGGGCGTGACCTACGGCCGCGAGACCGTCGTACGCCGCCTCCAGGAGGTCGGCTGCGATGTGTACGGGCAGGACGAGCTGATCGTCACCGTCCCGTCCTGGCGGCCCGACCTCACCGACCCCAACGACCTCGCCGAGGAGGTCATCCGGCTCGAGGGCTATGAGAACCTGCCCTCCACCCTGCCCAAGCCGCCCGCCGGCTTCGGCCTGACCGGGCGCCAGCGGCTGCACCGCCGCGTCGGCCGGGCCCTGGCCGGCGCCGGATACGTCGAGGCGCCGAACTACCCGTTCGTCTCCGAGCAGGTCTTCGACCAGCTCGGCCTGGAGGCCGACGACCCGGCGCGCCGCGTCGTGAAGCTGGTCAACCCGCTCAACGACGAGGAGCCCGCGCTGCGTACGTCGCTGCTGCCGGGCCTGCTCGGCGCGCTGCGCCGCAACGACGGCCGCGGCAGCCACGACCTCGCGCTGTTCGAGACCGGACTGGTCTTCCGGCCGCGCGAGGAGCGCCGCGTCGCCGCGGCCCTGCCCGTCGACCGGCGGCCCGGCGAGGAGGACCTCGCGGCGCTGAACGCCGCGCTGCCCGAGCAGCCGCGGCACGTCGCCGTCGTCCTGGCCGGGGCCCGTGAGCAGGCCGGCTGGTGGGGCAAGGGCCGCCCGGCCGACTGGGCCGACGCGGTCGAGGCCGCCCGGACCGTCGCCCGCGAGGCCGGTGCCGAGCTGATCGTCCGCAAGGGCCAGTACGGGCCGTGGCACCCGGGCCGCTGCGCCGAGCTGACGGTCGTGGTGGACGGCGCCGAGCGGGTGGTGGGCCACGCGGGCGAGCTGCACCCGCGCGTGCTCAAGACGCTCGGCCTGCCGTCGCGCACCTGCGCGATGGAGCTGGACCTCGACGCCGTGGCGCGGGCCGGTGACGACACCCCGCAGGCGCCGGGCATCTCCACGTACCCGGTCGCCACGCAGGACGTCGCCCTCGTCGTCGACGCCTTCGTCCCGGCCGCGGAGGTCGAGGCGGCGCTGCGCGACGGGGCCGGCGAACTGCTGGAGGGCATCCGGCTGTTCGACGTGTACGAGAACGCCGAGCAGCTGGGCGAGGGGCGGAAGTCCCTGGCGTACGCGCTGCGGTTCCGGGCCGGTGACCGGACGCTGACCGTGGACGAGGCGTCGGCCGCGAGGGACGCGGCGGTGGCGCTCGCGGGCGAGCGTACGGGGGCCGTGCTGCGCGGGTGAGCGCCGTGGGGGACCGCGTGGATCGCCGGTGCCGCCGGGCGGTGGGTGAGCGCGCGGTTCCCCGGGCCCCGGCCGCCCCGTTGGGGGCACGTCACTCGTCCGGGTGAGCTTCGTCGGTGATCTGGCCCTCTCGGGCCGGCCCATGGACAGAATCGGACCGGCCCCACGGGGCCGGTCCGATTCTGTCTGGGCCTGACTGGGGGGCCACGGCATGATTCACCTCAGGGCCAGGGCTCCGGGTCGGGTGCTCGCGTTCGGGCTGCCCACCGTCTGGGGCGCCACGGCCGTCACGTACAACCTGGCCTGCCCGCTCGCCCAGCAGGACGGGCTCGGGGCGAGAATCGTCACCAGCGCGGTGTTCTTCGCCGTCGGCACGGGGTTGGTGCTCCACGTCCGGTGCACTCTGCTGCGCGAACTGCGGCAGGCACGCCGGGTCGCGGGCGCCGCCCAGGGGGTGCTGCTGCGCCCGCTGCCGCCGCGCGTCGGCGGTCTGGACGTCGCCGTGGCACAGCTCTCCGCCGACCCCGGTGCGCGGATCGGCGGTGATCTCTACGACGTCGTCGGCACCGAGCACGGCGTGCGGGTGATCATGGGGGATGTGCGCGGGCACGGGCTCGGTGCCGCCGGCCCGGCCGCCGCCGTCCTCGGCAGCTTCCGCGAGGCCGTGCACGACGAGCCGCACCTCGGCGGTGTGCTGCGCCGGCTGGAACGCGCCCACGCCCGGTACCTGCGCGAGACGGCGGCCGGTACCGCGGCCGAGGAGTTCGTGACCGTCCTGCTGCTGGAGATCCGCCCGGACAGGGTGGTGCGGGCGCTGAACTGCGGCCATCCGTGGCCGTATCTGCTGCACGGCACCCGGGTCGAACCCGTGGCCCGTGCCGACCCCTTGCCGCCGCTCGGTCTCCTCCCGCTCCCCGTCGACCTGGCCGACGTCCCCTGCGGGAGCCTGGGGCCCGGCGAGGCCCTCCTTCTCCACACCGACGGCGCGGAGGACGCCCGCGACGCGCGTGGCCGGTTCTTTCCCCTGCCGGACGTACTCGCCGACGCCGTGCGTGCGGAGCCCGGCTCGCCCGCTGCCGTCCTGCACCGCACGTTCACCGCCCTGCTGCACCACACGCGCGGTGCGCCGGGCGACGACGTCGCCCTGCTGGTGCTGGCCGACGACGGTGCCGGCAGCGGCGCCGACCACCGCGCGAGGAACCACGGCGCACCCGTGGGCGACGGGCCGCCGTTGGCCGACGGCGCGCGGCCCCAGGCCCTGTCCGGGGGCGCCGGCCGCCGTCCGTCCGGCCACGGAGTGTCGGGCAGGCAGCCGGACGGACGGCTCTGAGAACGGGCCACCGCACTGTACGAGGGGGAGCCGGCGGCCCGGCCGGCCTCTTGCGAGGCATTTCAGTCAACCGGTTCGGAACTCTCCGCAACAGCGCGCGCACGCTGCGGATTCGCGCACTCCGTTCACACCCCGTGTGAAGACGCCCGCACTACGCTCTACGGCACCGAGCCATCGGGGAGCACCCATGCAGCCCAACACTCTGCTCGACGCGATCCTGGACGAGGCCGGGATCTCGCACGCGGGCCTGGCCGCCCACGTCAACCAGGCGGGACGGGCACGCGGGCTCGCGCTCAGATACGAACACACCGCCGTCGCACGGTGGTTGAAGGGCCAGCGGCCCCGCGGCCAGGTGCCCGACCTGATCTGCGAGGTGCTCGCCGCCCGGCTGCACCGGCCCGTCACCCTCGACGACATCGGCCTCGGCGTGCCCGGCGAACCCTCCGCGGCGCACACCGGCTCGCTGTCCGGGTTCGTCGAGCGCGCCACCGCGCTGTGGCGCTCCGACCAGCAGCAGCGCCCGCACATCCTGGGCGCCCCCGCGCTCACCGGCACACCCGCCGTGATGCCCGTGTGGGAGTGGGAGAACCCGCCCGAGGACGTGGACGTCTCCCGCGGCGGCCGGCACCGGGTCACCCCCGCCGACCTGGAGACCCTGCGCGCCGCCCGCTCCCACTACGAGCAGATGTACCGCAAGGCCGGCGGCATCGCGACCCGCGCCCGCATCGTCGGCTTCCTGAACGCCGAGGCCGCGCCGCTGCTGCGGGGCAGCTACACCGACGCCACCGGCCGCCAACTGCACCGGGCCACCGGCGGGCTGGTGGCGATCGCCGGCATCTGCGCCTACGACTCCGACGCCCACGGCCTCGCCCAGCGCTACTTCCACCAGGCACTGCGCCTGGCCAAGGCCAGCGGGGACCGGGGGCTCGGCGCCTATGTCATCGCGCTGCTGGTCAACCAGGCGCTGTTCATGCGGGAGTACCGGCAGGCGGTCGCCTTCGCCGAGGCCGCGCTGCGTGCGGCGGGCCGCCACATCACCCCGGCGCTCGCCTCGGACCTGTACGCGATGCAGGCCAAGGCGTACGCCCACCTCGGCGACGGCACCGGCGCGCTGTCCTGCATCCGGCGGGCCGAGCAGGCCGCCGAACGCATCCGGCGCGGATACGAGCCCGACGAGACCGGCTATGTCCAACCGGGCCTGGTCAACGTACAGGTGGCGGAGGCGCTGCTCAGCCTCGGCGAGCTGGCCGCGGCGGCGGAGCACGCGGCGGCGGCCGTCGGCAACCCGGCGCACGACCGCGGGCGGGTGCACCGGCTGGCCATGCTCAGCACGATCGAGCTGCGCCAGGGCAACGCCGACAAGGCGGTGGCCACCGCGGTGCAGATGGCCGAGCAGGCCCGGGGGATGGAGTCCCAGCGGCTGCGCGACCGGCTCCGTGCGGTGCGCGAGCACCTGGTGCGCAGCGGCTGCGCCGGCACGGCCGAGGCGGCCGAACTCATCGACGGGGCCCTGCGCGTGCCGCTGTAGGACCCCACCGGGTCCCCGACCAGCGGACACTGCGCCCGAGAGCGCGGACACCGCGCCCGACAGTGCGGTCACTGCGCCCGACGCTGCGCCCCGAGCGGCCGCCGTGCGCCTGCTGCCGACCCGCTCGGGCTGCGATATTGCCATCTACTCGTCGGAAGGTGGCAGAACCGTGCAGTGGACGAAACAGAACGAGCAAACTGTGTACTCGAACCGCTGGTTCAGCGTCAATCTGGCGGACGTCGAGCTACCGGACGGCCGGCATCTGGACCACTTCCTGATACGGCTGCGGCCCGTCGCCGTGGCCACGGTGGTGAACGAGGCCAACGAGGTCCTCCTGCTCTGGCGCCACCGCTTCATCACCGACAGCTGGGGCTGGGAACTCGCGGCCGGCGTCGTCGAGGACGGCGAGGACATCGCGGTCGCGGCGGCCCGGGAGCTGGAGGAGGAGACCGGCTGGCGGCCGGGACCCCTGCGCCACCTCATGAGCGTGGAGCCGTCCAACGGGCTCACCGACGCCCGGCACCACGTCTACTGGGCCGACGCGGGGGAGTACGTCGGACACCCCGTGGACGACTTCGAGTCGGACCGCCGGGAATGGGTCCCGCTCAAGGTCGTCCCCGACCTGGTCGCCCGGGGGGAGGTCCCGGCCGCCAACATGGCGGCCGCGTTACTCCTGCTGCACCATCTCAGGCTCGGACAGGACGCCCCGCCCGGCGGCTAGTGCCCCAGGGCCTGCCAGACCGCCACGACCAGCGCGCCCATTGCTGTGAGGACCGCCACCGAGGGCAGCGGCCAGCGGGCGTGTTCCAGGGCGGTCAGCCGAGTGTTCAGGTCGTCCAGCTCCTTGGCGGTCTCCTCGGTGCGATGGGAGAGCAGGGCGAGCCCGCCCTCGACGCGGGCGTAGGCCACGTCCAGCCGGCGTCGTAACTCTGCGAGTTCTCCCTGATGGACGGACTGCTCGGGATCGGCGGTCACGAAACCGCTCCTTTCCGTAGTCGTCTCGCATCCCTTGCATGCGCATGATGAGTCAACTCGCCTGGTGGGCGCATGGGGAGAGTGTGCGAAGGGCATATGCGGGCCCGCCGCGCACACGGTGTGTGAATGACACGGGCCCGGCACCTGCCAGGTGCCGGGCCCGTGGAGCGTCGCGGAGCGTAATCAGCCGTAGGTGTAGAAGCCCGAGCCGCTCTTGCGGCCCAGGCGGCCGGCGTCGACCATGCGCTGGAGCAGCGGGGGAGCGGCGTACAGCGGCTCCTTGTACTCCTCGTACATCGAGTACGCGACCGAGGCGACCGTGTCCAGGCCGATCAGGTCGGCCAGCTTCAGCGGGCCCATCGGGTGGGCGCAGCCCATCTCCATGCCGTTGTCGATGTCCTCGCGGCTGGCGATGCCCGACTCGAACATCCGGATCGCGGAGAGCAGGTAGGGGATCAGCAGCGCGTTGACGACGAACCCGGAGCGGTCCTGGGCGCGGATGGCGTGCTTGCCGAGCACCTTCTCCGTGAACAGCTGCGCGCGGCTGAGCGTGCCCTCGGAGGTGGTGAGCGCCGGGATCAGCTCGACGAGCTGCTGTACCGGGGCCGGGTTGAAGAAGTGGATGCCGAGCACCTGGTCCGGGCGGGAGGTGGCGACCGCCAGCTTCACCAGCGGGATGGAGGAGGTGTTCGACGCCAGGATCGCGTCCGGCCGGGTCACGATCTGGTCGAGCACCTGGAAGATCTCGGTCTTGACCTGCTCGTTCTCCACGACGGCCTCGATGACCAGATCACGGTCGGCGAACTCGCCGAGGTCGGTGGTGAAGCCGAGGCGGGCCTGCGTGGCGTCCCGCTCCTCCTCGCTGATCTTGCCGCGTTCGGCGGCCTTGGCGAGGGAGTTGAACAGCCGGGTCCGGCCGATCTCCAGGGCCTCGCCGGTGGTCTCGGCGACCATGACCTCCAGGCCGGCGCGGGCGCACACCTCGGCGATGCCCGCCCCCATCTGCCCGCACCCGACCACTCCGACGCGTGCGATATCTCCCGAGATGCCGGTCACATCGTCCCTTTCGCTGTCCTACGGCTGTGGCAGGCCCGCCGGGGTCGCCGGCGTCTGCTCCGATCGTGCACGTTACCCCCGCAGTGCCGGTGATCGGGCCTCCGGGTCGGGCATGCTGAGGCGCGGAAACGATCCGTGACCGAGCGGATCCGCAGCGTAGGGAGGTCACGTACATGGGCCGAGTCTCACGTCGGGCGTTCGCGGTGGCCGCGCTGTCGGCGCTCACCCTGGCACCCAGGGCGTCGGCGGCACCCGGGCACGGCAGCGGGGCGGGGCCGGAGATCCGGGGCGACGCCGGGCCGGAGGTGCGCGGCGCGGCGGCGCCCGGGAGGGGCGGGGCCGCGGCGGGCGAGATGCGCGGCATGTGGCTGGCGACCGTCGCCAACCGGGACTGGCCGTCCCGGCCGGGCCTGACCGCGGACGTCCAGCGCCGCGATCTGATCGCCCACCTCGACCTGGCGGTGCGCTACCGCCTCAACACCGTGTTCTTCCAGGTGCGGCCCACGGCCGACGCGCTGTGGCCCTCGCCGCACGAGCCCTGGTCGGAGTACCTGACCGGCATCCAGGGCCGCCACCCCGGCTGGGACCCGCTGGGCACGGCGGTGCGGGAGGCGCACGCCCGAGGCCTTGAGCTGCACGCCTGGTTCAATCCCTACCGGGTCGCCGTGCACGATGACCCGTCCCGGCTCGCGGCCTCGCACCCCGCCCGGCGGAACCCGGGCTGGGCCGTGCCCTACGGCGGGAAGCTGTACTACAACCCGGGGCTGCCCGAGGTGCGCGCCTTCGTGCAGGAGGCGATGCTCGACGCGGTGCGCCGCTACCCGGTCGACGGCGTCCACTTCGACGACTACTTCTACCCGTACCCGGTGGCCGGCCGGGCCTTCGACGACGACGCGGCGTACCGCACCCACGGCACCGGCTCCGGCAGCCGGGCCGCATGGCGGCGGAACAACGTCGACCTGCTGGTGCGCGAGACGGCGGAGCGCGTCAAGGAGATCCGGCCGAGCGCGCAGTTCGGCATCAGCCCCTTCGGCGTGTGGCGCAACGCCGCCACCGACAGCCGCGGCTCGGCCACGCGGGCGGGCGTGCAGTCCTACGACGACCTGCACGCGGACACCCGTAAGTGGGTCAGGGAGGGCTGGATCGACTACATCGTCCCGCAGCTGTACTGGCACATCGGCCAGGACGCCGCCGACTACGCGGAGCTGCTGCGGTGGTGGGCCGAGGTGGCCAGGGGCAGCCGCACCAAGCTGTACATCGGCGAGGCGCTCTACAAGGCCGGGGACCCGGCGCAGGACGACGCGTGGAAGGAGACCGACGAGCTGTCCCGGCACCTGGCGCTGGCCGCCCGCCATCCCGAGGTGCGCGGGCACGTCTTCTTCGGCGCGCGGGACGTGGCCACCGACCGGGCCGGGGCGATGGCGCGGGTCGCCGCCGACCACTACGCCCAGCCGGCCGACGCCCCGCGCTGATCGCTCGTGACCCGTGCTCTAGGGCCGGGTCTCCTCGTGGTGCCGGATCTCGGAGTCGGGGCCGGGTGAGCACACGGCCTCGTGCCCGTCCTCGAAGCGGACGCGGTACGGGGGGTTGCCCTCCTGGCCCATGACTTCGACGATCTCGGCGACCTTGTCGTGTTGCCCGACGACCCTGCCGTGCTGGACAAGCTGGTCGCCCACGGTTGCACGCATCTGCGGGGCCTCCTCACCATGTGCGGGAGCAGCGGTCCGTGGCCTCGAGTCTACGGCGCGGAGGGCCGGGTGAGGACCTGCGCGCACGTGCCGCTCAGCCTCGCGCCCGCTGGGTCACCGCGATGCACACCAGCACCGCCGCGGCCGTCACAGGGGCGGCCACCGTCAGGTGCTCGCCCAGGAGCAGCACCGACCACACCAGTGTGAGCAGCGGCTGGGCCAGCTGCAACTGGCTGGCCTTGGGGATGCCGATGGCCGCCATGCCCCGGTACCAGACGACCAGCCCGAGGAACTGCGACCCCGCCGCCACCCACAGCACCCCGGTCACGCTGTGCGCGGTCAGCCGCAGGGGCTCGAAGGCCAGCGCGACGGCCGCGGCCGGCACGGCGAGCGGCAGGCACAGCACCAGCGCCCAGCCGATCACCTGCCAACCCGGCATCACCCGGGCCAGCCGGCCGCCCTCGGTGTACCCGGCAGCGCACACCAGCAGCGCCGCGAACAGGTAGGCGTCGGCCGCGGTCAGGGCGCCGCCGCTCTGCTGCACGGTGAAGGCGACCACCGCAGCCGCTCCCGCCAGGGCCGCGAGCCAGAAGGTGCGTGAGGGCCGGGTCCCGATGCGCAGCGCGGACAGCAGCGCCGTGGTCAGCGGGAGGAGGCCGACCACGACGGCCGCGTGCGCCGTGGTCGACGTCTGGAGCGCCAGCGTGGTCAGCAGCGGGAAGCCGAGCACCACTCCGGCGGCGACCACCGCGAGGCCCGCCCAGTGCCGCCGGTCCGGCAGCGCGGCCCCCACCGCCAGCAGACAGGCCCCGGCGATCAGCGCCGCGAGGACACTGCGCACGGCGACCAGGGACCAGGGGCCGAAGCCCTCCAGGCCCCACGCGGTGGCGGGGAAGGTGAGGGAGAAGGCGGTGACACCCAGCGCGGCCTGGAGGGTGCCGACGGGGCGGCTGCCGGGGGCGCCGACCGCTATCCCGCTGGCTGCGGTAGCGCTACTCTGTGCTCTCATGCAACAGCGTAGCAGTGCCGGTGATCTGGTGGGCGAGCTGCGGAAGGAGCTTGACCGCTACTCACCCGGCGAAAAGCTCCCCTCCAGCCGGGCGCTCGTCGAACGGTTCCGGGTGAGCCCGGTGACCGTCTCGCGGGCGCTGGCCCACCTCGCCGCCGAGGGACTGGTCGTGACCCGCCCCGGCGCCGGGGCGTTCCGCGCCGGGCCCCGGCCCGCCGCCGCTCCCGCCGGGGACACCTCCTGGCAGGAGGTCGCCCTCAGCGCGGACGCCGCCGCCGAGCTGGTGCCGCGCTCGGTGGACGCCTCCGGCGTCCTGGTGTCGCTGGCCGCCCCGCCGCCGGGCGTGATCGAGTTCAACGGCGGCTACCTCCACCCGTCCCTCCAGCCCGAGCGGGCGATGGCGGCGGCCCTGGCCCGGGCGGGGCGCCGGCCCGGCGCGTGGGGCCGGCCGCCGATGGAGGGGCTGCCGGAGCTGCGGGAGTGGTTCGCGCGGAGCATCGGCGGCCCGGGCGGGACCGTCTCGGCGGCCGACGTGCTGGTCACCGCGGGCGGCCAGTCGGCGCTGACCACCGCCCTGCGCGCGCTGGCCCCGCCCGGCTCGCCCGTGCTGGTCGAGTCGCCGACCTACCCCGGCATGCTGGCCATCGCCCGCGCGGCCGGGCTGCGCCCGGTGCCGGTTCCCGTGGACGCCGACGGCGTGCGCCCCGCGCTGCTGGCCGACGCCTTCCGGGCGACCGGGGCGCGCGTCTTCGTCTGCCAGCCCCTGTTCCAGAACCCGACCGGCGCCGTGCTCGCCCCCGGACGGCGTGGCGAGGTGCTGCGCATCGCCCGCGAGACCGGCGCCTTCGTCGTCGAGGACGACTTCGTCCGGCGGCTCGTCCACGAGGACGCCGGTCCGCTGCCGCCCCCGCTGGCCGCCGACGACCCCGACGGCGTCGTCGTGCACGTCTGCTCGCTGACCAAGGCCACCTCACCCAGCTTCCGGGTCAGTGCGCTGGCCGCGCGCGGGCCGGTGCTGGAGCGGCTGCGGGCCATCCAGGTCGTGGACACGTTCTTCGTGCCCCGGCCGTTGCAGGAGGCGGCCCTGGAACTGGTGGGCTCGCCGGCCTGGCCGCGCCATCTGCGGACGATCTCCGCCGAGCTGAAGGCCCGACGGGACGCGATGACGGCCGCCCTGCACCGGGAACTGCCCGGGCTCGCCCTCCCGCACGTCCCGCGCGGCGGCTACCACCTGTGGCTGCGGCTGCCCGACGGCACCGCCGAGTCCACCCTGACCTCGGCCGCCCTGCGCGCGGGCGTCGCGATCACGCCCGGCCGCCCGTACTTCAGCGCGGAGCCCCCGGCCGGGTACACGCGCCTGAGCTTCGCGGCGGTGGCGGGCGCGGGGGAGATCTCGGAGGGGGTGCGGCGGCTGCGGGCGGCCTGTGACGGGCTGTCCGCCCCGAGCGCCGCGACGGACCGCTGACCCGCCTGCCGCCCGGCGGGGCCGAAACCGCTCGACGCGGGCGCCCCCGGCCTGCGAATCTCGCCGCATGACCGATGTTCCGCCCCTCGCCGAGGGCTACGAGATCTCCACCGACACCGCTCGCGTCGACACCGGACGCGTGCACCGCTGGCTGTCCACCGACGCGTACTGGGCGCTCGGGCGGCCCCGCGGGCAGCAGGACGCGGCGATCGCCGGCTCGCTCAACTTCGGGGTGTACGAGTCCGCGTCCGGACAGCAGGTGGCGTACGCCCGGGTGATCACCGACCGGGCCACCTTCGCCTGGCTGTGCGACGTGTACGTCGACCGGCCGGTGCGGGGCAAGGGCATCGGCACGGCGCTGGTCGCGGCCGTGCGCGAGCATCTGCGGCCGTACGGCGTCAAGCGCGTCCTGCTCGCCACGCACGACGCGCACGGCGTCTACGAGAAGCTCGGGTTCGCCCCGCTGGAGAAGCCGGACCAGTGGATGGCGCTGTACTTCCCGAACCCGGACCCGAACCCGAACCCGGACCCGAACCCGAATCCGAACCCGGACCCGGACCCGGGCCCCGGCTCGGGCGCAGGCCCGGTTTCCGCTGGTTCGCCCGCCTGATCCTGACCCCGAAGTAAGGTTCCGTCCACCCTCGGTGACCCCTGTGTCGTCCCCCTTGACCTGCGCACTTCCGCGGCTCACCATCGCCGCATGCCGCTTCGGGTCACGTTCGTCGCAGCCGCGCGCAGCTCACCGCTGCTCGCGGAGCGCTTCGAGGACGACCGGCCGCTGGACCAGGCCGGCTGGGACGAGGTGCAGCGTGTCGCCCGGGACCTGGTACCGCTGGCGGCGGCGGAGCTGCGCTACTGCTCGCCGACGCCGCGCAGCCGTGCCACCGGCGACGGCCTCGGCTACGCCCCGCTGGTGCAGCCGGCCCTGCGGGACTGCGACATGGGCCGCTGGCGCGGGCTGACGCTCGGCGAGGCAATGGCCCGCGAGCCGGAGGCGGTGGACGCCTGGCTCGCCGACCCCCGCGGCACCCCGCACGGCGGTGAGTCCCTGGTGGCGTTCATCACCCGCGTCGGCGGCTGGCTGGACACCCGGCCCGTGGAGGACGGCTGCGGGGTCGTCGCGGTGGCCGAGCCCTCCGTCATCCGCGCGGCCCTGGTGTACGTCCTGAAGGCGCCGCCCTCGACGTACTGGAACCTGGACGTGCGTCCCTTGTCGACGACGACCGTGACCGGCGGGGCGGGCCGCTGGAACCTCCGCTTCGAGGGGGCGCAGGGTCAGCCCGCGCGGGCGTAGTCGGTGGTCAGCAGCAGGTCCTTGGCCGGGCCGCCCACCCGCCACACCGTCCGCCAGTGGTCGGCGTCCCGGACGGTGAACTCGCCCCGGTAGAGGTCGGCGGCGCACGGATGGTCCGCCACGTGCCGTCCGGCCGTCAGATCGAGGTCGTGGAAGGGCCGGCCGTCCGCGAAGCGCACGTCGGCCGTGCCGGGCGTGCTCCCGGGCAGGAAGCGCAGCGTGCGCTCGGCGGGCCTGGCCTCGCCCCGCCAGACGAACGTGCCGCGCTCCCGGTGCAGCAGCCCCTCGCCCTCGTCCGGCGGGGCGAAGAGCGTCGTCCCCTCGAAGCGGCCCTCGTCGCCGCCGGCGAGGTCGCGCACCGACCGCCGTACCCGCCAGGTGCCGGCGAGGTACGCCAGTACGTCCGGCACCGGCCAGAACTCGCCCATCGACACTCCCTCTCCGGCACACGCGCCATCACCCGTTGCCGCGCGACCCATTGACGCCCTGTCGCACCCTCCCTATGTTGCCGTTCGAAGTGCTGACCAACGTTCGAAATGTCGGACGGCAAGTCAGTCGAGCAGGACCCGACAGGAACCCGACAGGACCCTTTCAGAGCCGCGGAGTATCCATGCCACGCACCCGCTGGAGACTAGGTCTCGGCGCCACCGCCCTCCTGACGGCATCGGCCCTGCTGCCGATGCCCGCCCACGCCGAAGCGGTCACCGACTACGCCATCACCGTCGACCCCGACGCCGCCGGCCCCGCGATCGACGACACGATGTACGGCGTCTTCTACGAGGACATCAACCGGGCGGCCGACGGCGGCCTGTACGCCGAACTCGTCCAGAACCGGTCCTTCGAGTACTCGACGGCCGACAACGGCTCCTACACGCCCCTGACCTCCTGGACCGCCGACGGCACCGCCGAGGTCCAAAACGACGCCGGACGGCTCAACGAGCGCAACCGCAACTACCTCGCCCTGGGCGCCGGTTCGTCCGTCACCAACGCCGGGTACAACACCGGCATCCGCGTCGAGAAGGGCAAGAAGTACGACTTCTCGGTGTGGGCCCGCGCCGAGGCGCCCACCACCCTCACCGTCACCCTGAAGGACGCCGCGGGCACCCTGGCCCGCGCCCGCCAGGTGGCCGCACGGGGCGACTGGCGCAAGTACACCGCCACCTTCACCGCGACCCGCACCAGCAACCGCGGCCGGCTGTCGGTCGCCACCACCTCCGCCGCCGCCCTCGACATGGTCTCCCTCTTCCCCCGGGACACCTACAAGGGACAGCCGAACGGTCTGCGCAAGGACCTCGCCGAGAAGATCGAGGCGCTCGACCCCGGCTTCCTGCGCTTCCCCGGCGGCTGCCTGGTCAACACCGGCTCCATGGAGGACTACAGCGAGGCCTCCGGCTGGCAGCGCAAGCGCTCCTACCAGTGGAAGGACACCGTCGGACCCGTCGAGGAGCGCGCCACCAACGCCAACTTCTGGGGCTACAACCAGAGCTACGGCCTCGGCTACTACGAGTACTTCCGCTTCGCCGAGGACATCGGCGCCATGCCGCTGCCGGTCGTGCCCGCCCTGGTCACCGGCTGCGGCCAGAACCGGGCCACCGACGACGAGGAACTGCTCGAGCGGCACATCCAGGACACGCTCGACCTCATCGAGTTCGCCAACGGCCCGGCGACCTCCGAATGGGGCAGGGTGCGCGCCGAGATGGGCCACCGCAAGCCCTTCGGCCTCACCCACATCGGCGTCGGCAACGAGGAGAACCTCCCGCGGGAGTTCTTCGACCGCTTCCAGAAGTTCCGGGCCGCCATCGAGGCGGAGTACCCGGACATCACCGTCGTCTCCAACTCCGGCCCGGACGACTCCGGCACCGTCTTCGACACCGCCTGGCAGCTCAACCGCGAGGGCGGCGTCGACATGGTCGACGAGCACTACTACAACAGCCCGCAGTGGTTCCTCCAGAACAACGACCGCTACGACTCCTACGACCGCCAGGGCCCCGCGGTCTTCCTCGGCGAGTACGCCTCCCAGGGCAACGCCTGGAAGAACGGCCTGGCGGAGGCCGCGTTCATGACCGGTCTGGAACGCAACGCGGACATCGTGAAACTCGCCTCCTACGCGCCGCTGCTGGCCAACGAGGACTACGTCCAGTGGTCGCCGGACATGATCTGGTTCAACAACCACGCCTCCTGGGGCTCGGCCAACTACGAGGTCCAGAAGCTGTTCATGAACAACGTCGGCGACCGTGTCGTGCCCTCCACGCAGACCACCAGCCCGGACGTCAGCGGCCCCATCACCGGCGCCGTCGGCCTGTCGACGTGGGCGACCAGCGCGGCCTACGACGACGTGACGGTCACCGCGGCGGACGGCACGGAACTGCTGAGCGAGGATTTCTCCGGTGACGCCTCGCGGTGGACGCACACCGGTGGCGGCAACTGGACCGTGCAGGACGGCGCCTATCTCCAGACCGACGAGACGGCGGAGAACACGCTGGTCACGGCCGGCGATCCGGCCTGGAAGAACTACGACCTGAGGGTGCAGGCCACCAAGAAGTCCGGCAGGGAGGGCTTCCTGATCGCCTTCGGCGTCAAGGACACCGGCAACTACTACTGGTGGAACCTGGGCGGCTGGAACAACACCCAGTCCGCGGTCGAACAGGCCGTGGACGGCGGCAAGTCGACCCTCCTGTCCAAGGCCGGGTCGATCGAGACCGGCCGGACCTACGACATCCACGTCAAGGTCAGGGACCGGCAGGTCACCCTCTACCTCGACGGCCAGGAGTGGGGCAGCTTCACCGACGACAAGCCGGCCGAGCCGTTCCGCCAGGTCGTCACCGAGGACGAGCGGACCGGTGAGCTGATCCTCAAGGTGGTCAACGCCCAGGACAAGGCCGCCCGCACGGCCGTCGACCTCGGCGGCGCGAAGGTCGCCCCCAAGGCCCGCGTCACCACGCTGGCCGCCGACCCGGACGCGGTCAACACCGAGACGGACACCCCGGTCAGCCCGGTGACGTCCACCTTCTCGGGGGTGGCCGACGAGTTCACGTACACGTTCCCGGCGAACTCGGTCACGTTCCTGCGGATCAAGCGGAGCTAGCCCGCGCCGGGCCGGCGGGCACGGACGTGCCGCCGGCGGGAGGCAGGGTGCACGGCGGGCCCGGACGGATCCGTCCGGGCCCGCCCCCTCGTGCGCCCGGCGTTCGGATCGCCGCCAGGCACGTCCGGTCGTAGGGTCGGTGTGTGGAGGGAACGCACCGGCTGAGCGCCGACGACGCGCTCCTGCTGAGGACGGAGTCGGCCGCGATCGCCGGTCACACGCTGAAGATGGCCGTCCTCGGGCCCGGCGACGGCCCGCTGGACGTCGCCCGGCTGCGCGCGAGCGTCGACTCCAGGCTCGCGGCGGGCTCACCCGGCCGGGAGCGCGTCGACCTCTCCGGCCCGCGCTGGGTACCCGACGACGCGTTCGACGTCGCCGCCCACGTCAACCGCCGCGCGGGCACCGCGGGGCTCGACGAGCGCTCCGCCTGGGCGGTGGCGGGCGCGCTGATGGCCGAGCGCCTCGACCACGGCCGCCCGCTGTGGGCACTGGACGTCGTCGGACCGCTCGCCGACGGCCGCGAGCTGATCGTCTCCCGCATCCACCACGCGATGGCCGACGGGATCAGCTGCCTGCGCTTCCTCGACGAGGTGCTGTGGGAGCCGTCGGACCCGGTGCCCTCCCGGCCGCCCCGCGCCGCCGCCACCGGGGCGCGCGGTCACGAACTGCGGCGGCTCCCGGGGACGCTGCTGCGCGAACTCGGTCACCGGGCGGGCCGCTCGGTGCTCGACGCGAGGATCGGCGCCGCACGCGAGCTGGCCTTCGCCGCCGCGCCGCTCGCCGAACTGAAGGGGATCGGGGTGTCCCGGCCCCGTCGCGCCACGGTCAACGACGTCCTGCTCGCCGCCGTCTGCGGCGGCCTGCGCCGCTGGCTGACGGAGACCGGCGAGCGCCTCGGCCGGCTGCGCGCCCAGGTGCCGGTCAGCCTGCACCACCGCGACGAGGACCCCTCCCGGCTCGGCAACCGCGACTCCTTCCTCAACGTCGGGCTGCCGCTCACCGAGCCCGATCCGCTGGCCCGCCTGGACCGGATCAGCGCCGAGACCGCCGCCGGCAAGACGGCCGGCGACGCCCAGGAGCTGTACGACCTCTTCCACGCCCTCGGCCGCTGCCCGCCGCTCGGGCACACCGTCCGGCGCCTCACCGCCGGACCGCACGAATTCAGCCTGGCGATCTCCAACGTGCCCGGGCCGCGCTCGGCGCTCACCGTGATCGGCCGGCCGGTCGAGCGGCTCCACTCCGCCGCGGAACCGGCCCAGCACCACGCCCTGCGCGTCTCGGCGATCTCCTACGCCGGCACGGTCGGCGTCGGGGTGTGCACCGACCCGGACGCCCTGCCGGGCGTCGCCGACCTCGCCGACGCGATCGACGCCTCGATCACCGAGCTGCGACGGGCGTCGCTCGGCTGAGCCCCCGGCCTCCGGCGGAGCCGCACACCCGCCGGCTACCTGGGCAGCGATTGCATAAAACTGCGGCGATACGTATAGTCATGCCATCGAGGAGGAGGGTTTCCATGGCGGTACGTGCGGCGGTGGCCGGAGCGAGCGGATACGCGGGCGGAGAGCTGCTGCGTCTGCTCCTCGCGCACCCCGAGGTCGAGATCGGCGCCCTGACCGGCAACTCCAACGCCGGCCAGCGGCTCGGCGCGCTCCAGCCGCATCTGCTGCCGCTGGCCGACCGCGTCCTGGAGGAGACCACGCCGGAGGTCCTCGCCGGGCGCGGCCGGCGGCACGACGTGGTGTTCCTCGCGCTGCCGCACGGCCAGTCCGCCGCCGTCGCCGAGCAGCTCGGACCGGACGTCCTCGTCATCGACATGGGCGCCGACTTCCGGCTGAAGGACGCCGGCGACTGGGAGCGCTTCTACGGCTCACCGCACGCCGGCACCTGGCCCTACGGCCTTCCCGAACTGCCGGGTGCCCGCGCCGCGCTGGAGGGGTCCAAGCGCATCGCGGTACCCGGCTGCTACCCCACCGCCGTGTCCCTGGCGCTCTTCCCGGCCTACTCGGCAGGCCTCGCCGAGCCCGAGGCCGTGATCGTCGCCGCCTCCGGCACCTCCGGCGCGGGCAAGGCGCCCAAGCCGCACCTGCTGGGCAGCGAGGTCATGGGCTCCATGTCGCCGTACGGCGTCGGCGGCGTCCACCGGCACACCCCCGAGATGATCCAGAACCTCGGCGCCGCCGCCGGCGAGCCGGTCTCCGTCTCCTTCACGCCGACCCTCGCGCCGATGCCCCGCGGCATCCTCGCCACGTGCAGCGCCAAGGCCCGGGACGGCGTCACCGCCGAGACCCTGCGCGCCGCCTACGACAAGGCCTACGCCGACGAGCCCTTCGTCCACCTGCTCCCCGAGGGCCAGTGGCCCGCCACGGCGTCCGTGTACGGCTCCAACGCCGTGCAGGTGCAGGTCGCCCACGACGCCGGCGCCGGCCGCGTCGTCGCCATCAGCGCCATCGACAACCTGACCAAGGGCACCGCGGGCGGTGCCGTCCAGAGCATGAACATCGCCCTCGGTCTCGACGAGACCACCGGACTGACGACGATCGGAGTTGCGCCGTGAGTGTGACGGCAGCCAAGGGATTCACGGCGGCGGGCATCGCCGCCGGGATCAAGGAGAACGGCAACCCGGACCTGGCCCTCGTGGTCAACGACGGGCCGCGCCGCGCCGCCGCCGGCGTCTTCACCGCCAACCGCGTCAAGGCCGCGCCCGTGCTCTGGTCCGAGCAGGTGCTCAAGGGCGGCCGGCTGTCCGCCGTCGTCCTCAACTCCGGCGGCGCCAACGCCTGCACCGGCCCGAAGGGCTTCCAGGACACCCACGCCACCGCCGAGAAGGCCGCCGCACTGCTCGGCGTGGGCGCCGGCGAGGTCGCCGTGTGCTCGACGGGGCTCATCGGCGTACCGCTCCCCATGGACAAGCTGCTCCCCGGCGTCGAGACCGCCGCCGCCCAGCTGTCGGAGCACGGCGGCGAGAAGGCCGCCATCGCCATCAAGACCACCGACACCGTCCACAAGACGTCCGTCGTCACCGGGGGAGGCTGGACCGTCGGCGGCATGGCCAAGGGCGCCGGCATGCTCGCCCCCGGCCTCGCCACCATGCTGGTCGTCCTCACCACCGACGCCGACCTCCCCTCCGACGTCCTCGACAAGGCCCTGCGCGCCGCCACCAAGGTCACCTTCGACCGCGTCGACTCCGACGGCTGCATGTCCACCAACGACACCGTGCTGCTCCTGGCCTCCGGAGCCTCCGCCGTCACCCCGGAGTACGCCGACTTCGCCGAGGCCGTCCGCGCCGTCTGCGACGACCTCGGGCAGCAGCTCATCCGGGACGCCGAGGGCGCCAGCAAGGACATCAAGATCGAGGTCGTGAACGCCGCGACCGAGGGCGACGCCGTCGAGGTGGGCCGCAGCATCGCCCGCAACAACCTCCTCAAGTGCGCGATCCACGGCGAGGACCCCAACTGGGGCCGCGTCCTGTCCGCCATCGGCACCACCTCCGCCGCCTTCGAACCCGACCGCCTGAACGTCGCCATCAACGGCGTCTGGGTCTGCAAGAACGGCGGCGTCGGCGAGGACCGGGAGAAGGTCGACATGCGCTACCGCGAGGTGCACATCGTCGCCGACCTCGCCGCCGGCTCCGAAACCGCCACCATCTGGACCAACGACCTCACCGCCGACTACGTCCACGAGAACAGCGCCTACAGCTCATGAGCACGACGAGGAAGCACACCGCGCTCCCCAAGGCCCAGATCCTCATCGAGGCGCTGCCCTGGCTGACCCGGCACCACGGCAAGACCGTCGTCATCAAGTTCGGCGGCAACGCCATGGTGGACGAGGACCTCAAGGCCGCCTTCGCCCAGGACGTCGTGTTCCTGCGGCACGCCGGCCTCAAGCCCGTCGTCGTGCACGGCGGCGGCCCGCAGATCAGCGCCGCCCTCGACAAGCACGGCATCGTCAGCGAGTTCAAGGCGGGCCTGCGCGTCACCACCGAGGACGCCATGGACGTCGTACGGATGGTGCTGGCCGGGCAGGTGCAGCGCGAACTCGTCGGGCTGCTCAACCGGCACGGTCCGCTCGCCGTCGGCCTCACCGGCGAGGACGCCCACACCATGACCGCCACCAAGCACCGGCCCCGGGTGGACGGCGAGCTGGTCGACATCGGGCGGGTGGGCGAGATCACCGGGATCGACACCGGCGCGATCGAGGCGCTGCTCGCCGACGGCCGCATCCCGGTGATCTCCTCGGTCGCCCGCTCCGAGGACGACCACCACGTCTACAACGTCAACGCCGACACGGCCGCGGCGGCACTGGCGGCGGCGCTCGGCGCCGAGACCCTCATGGTCCTCACCGACGTCGAGGGCCTCTACGAGGACTGGCCGGACAGCGACGAGGTGATCAGCCGGCTCACCGCCTCCCAGCTGGAGAAACTGCTGCCCGAGCTGTCCAGCGGCATGGTGCCGAAGATGGAGGGCTGCCTGCACGCCGTGCGCAACGGCGTCACCACCGCCCGGGTCATCGACGGCCGGGTCCAGCACTCGATCCTGCTGGAGATCTTCACCGACGAGGGCATCGGCACCATGGTCGTGCCCGACGAACACCAGGGGGAGCTCGCATGACGGGCAATCAGGAACTGACGGCGCGGTGGCAGGGCGCGCTGATGAACAACTACGGCACCCCCCGGCTGCCCCTGGTGCGCGGCGCGGGGGAGCGGCTGTGGGACGCCGACGGCACGGAGTACCTCGACTTCGTCGGCGGCATCGCGGTCAACGCCCTCGGCCACGCCCACCCCGCGGTCGTGGAGGCCGTCGGCCGGCAGATCGCGTCGCTGGGCCATGTCTCCAACCTGTTCGTCGCCGAGCCGCCGGTCGCCCTCGCCGAACGGCTGCTCCAGCTCTTCGGCCGCGACGGCAAGGTGTTCTTCTGCAACTCCGGGGCCGAGGCCAACGAGGCCGCCCTCAAGATCGGCCGGCTGACCGGCCGCACCCACATGGTCGCCACCGAGGGCGGCTTCCACGGCCGCACCATGGGCGCCCTCGCCCTCACCGGCCAGCCCGCCAAGCAGCAGCCGTTCCTGCCGCTGCCCGGCGACGTCACCCACGTGCCCTACGGCGACGCCCAGGCGCTGGCCGCCGCGGTCACCGAGGACACCGCCCTGGTGATCATCGAGCCGATCCAGGGCGAGAACGGCGTCGTGGTGCCGCCGGCGGGTTATCTGAAGGCGGCCCGCGCGATCACCGCGGCCACGGGGGCGCTGCTCGTGCTGGACGAGGTGCAGACCGGTGTCGGCCGCACCGGGCACTGGTTCGCCTACCAGGCCCACGAGGGCGTCCTGCCGGACGTCGTCACGCTGGCGAAGGGCATCGGCGGGGGACTGCCGCTCGGCGCGACGATCGCCTTCGGGCGGGCCGCCGAGCTGCTCCGGCCGGGCCAGCACGGCACGACCTTCGGCGGCAACCCGGTCGCCTGCGCCGCCGGGCTCGCCGTGCTCGACACCATCGGCGACGAGGGGCTGCTGGACAACGTCAAGCGGCAGGGCGAGAAGCTCCGTGGCGGCATCGAGGCGCTCGGGCACCCGTTGATCGGCCATGTCCGGGGCGCGGGACTGCTCCTGGGTATCGTGCTCACCGGGCCGCTCGCGCCGCAGGTGCAGCAGGCGGCTCAGGACGCCGGAATCCTGGTGAACGCGCCCGCGCCCGATGTCGTACGGCTGATGCCGCCGCTGACCCTCGGCGACGACGCGGTGGACGCCTTCCTCGGGGCGCTGCCCGGCATCCTTGACAAGGCCCAGCGGGCCGACGGGGACGGACGATCCGGAGAATGAGACGACGATGAGTCAGGCGCAGGACCACGGGCAGAACGGGGCCGCCGGGCCCGCCGTGCCGCAGACGCGCACCGCACGCCACCGCCGGATCGTGGACATCCTCAACCGGCAGCCGGTGCGGTCGCAGAGCCAGCTGGCGAAGCTGCTCGCCGATGACGGGCTGACGGTCACGCAGGCGACGCTCTCCCGGGACCTGGACGAGCTGAACGCGGTGAAGATCCGCAACACCGACGGCGACCTGATCTACGCGGTGCCGAGCGAGGGCGGCTTCCGCACGCCGCGCGCCCCGCTGGGGGAGTCGGCGAAGGAGGAGCGGATGCGCAGGCTCTCCGCGGAGCTGCTGATCTCCGCGGAGGCGTCGGCGAACCTCGTGGTCCTGCGGACGCCTCCCGGGGCGGCGCAGTTCCTCGCCTCGGCGATCGACCAGGCCGAGCTGCACGACATCCTGGGGACGATCGCCGGCGACGACACGCTGCTGCTGATCAGCCGGGAGCCGACGGGGGGTCAGGCGCTGGCGGACCACTTGCTGAGGCTGGCCCAGAACGGCCACTGAGGGGCGCGGCCGGGTTGTGGGCGGCTGCGGAAAGGGGTGGGGCCGTGGTGTGCCGGGTGCGGGCGGGGGGTGGTTGCTCGCGCAGTTCCCCGCGCCCCTTCGGGGCGCTCCCCGGGCGGCACCCCGCCGGCGCCGGTGAGCGACACCCCCGGTACCTCAGCCCAGCCGGACGTCGACCCGTTCCGCGCCTCAGCCCAGCCACGCCCCCAGCCCCTCCGTGCAGCGCACCTCGTCGCCGGCCGTGATCAGCAGCGCCTCCACGCCGTCCAGCGACTCCAGCCACCGCAGCCCTTCCCCCGACCCCATCGCGAACGCCGCCGTGGCCCAGCAGTCCGCCCACGTCAGGGACGGCGACACCACGGTCACCGCCACCAGGTCGGTCACCGCGGAGCGCCCCGTGCGCGGGTCGACGATGTGCGTGCCCCGCTCCGCAGTACCGGAGGTCGCCACCGCCAGCTCCTCGGCTCCCGCCGCGGAGACCACCGCCGCCAGCCCGCCCGGCCGCACCGGGTCCGACACCCCGACCCGCCACGGCCGGTGCCCCCCGGGCACGCCGAGCAGCTGCACGTCCCCGCCCCCGTTGACGCTGACCCCGCTCGCCCCCGCCGCCAGCAGGTGCCGTGCCGCGCGTTCCACCGCCCAGCCCTTGACGATGCCCGTCGGGTCCAGGCGGCCCCGGTACGACGTACTGAACCAGCCGCCGCTGAGCCGCCGCGCCTCGGCGCCCAGCTCCAGCACCTCCCCGACCTCGGCGTCGCAGTCGTCGAGCGTCAGCTCGCCCCGGGCGAGCCGGCTGACCTGGCTGTCGTCACGGTAGGTGCTGAACACCTCGTCGGCCCGGTGCAGCCCGGCGACCGCCTCGGCCAGCGCCGCGCGCACCACGGCGGGCTCCCCGCCGCGCACGTCGAAGGAGAAGACGGTGCCCATCGCCTCCTCCACGTGCCGCACCGCGGGAGCCCCGGCCGGCCCGGCCACCGTGTCAGCCACCGGCCTGGTCCAGCGCCGACTGGAGGGACTGTTTGTATCCGGCGCTGGTGTAGGTCGCTCCGGAGACGGCGTCGATGTCGGCGTTGCCCGCGGTGACGGCGGCCTGGTTGAGTGCGGGGACGGCCTTGGCGTTGATCTGGTCGGACTGCCCGCCCGCGGGCGCCTGCACGGCTTCCGCCCGCGTGATCCTGCCGCCGCTGACGGTGATCCGGACCTGCACGGGACCGTACTGGGTCTGCGCGGCGGCCCCGGTGACGGTCCGGGCGTCCTGGGAGCCCGCGCCCGGGGTGTTCTGCGGGGCCTGCGGGTCCTGGGCGCCCTGTCCCGCGCCGGCCGCAGCCGCCGCCTTGTCCAGCGCCGACTGGAGGGACTGTTTGTATCCGGCGCTGGTGTAGGTGGCTCCGGAGACGGCGTCGATGTCGGCGTTGCCCGCGGTGACGGCGGCCTGGTTGAGTGCGGGGACGGCCTTGGCGTTGATCTGGTCGGACTGCCCGCCCGCGGGCGCCTGCACGGCTTCCGCCCGCGTGATCCGCCCGCCCTCCACGGTCAGCCGGACCTGTACGGGACCGTACTGGGTGCGGACCGCGTCGCCGAGGACCGTGCCGGTGGCGCCGTCCCGGCCGCCCTGCGGCGACTGGGCCGCCACCGGCGGTGCCGCACCGCCCGCCGCCGCGGCGGAGCCCGGGTCGGAGGCCGGCTTCATGGACAGCAGCAGCACGATCCCGGAGACGGTCGCGGCGCCCGCGAGCACGGCACGCCGGACCGGATGGCTCTTCCTCATCTTGCCTGGGCTCCTGACTCTCGCTCACATCTCGAACGACTCGTGATGGATGCGCCGGGCGGGGACCCCCGCGCCGCGCAGTGCCTCGTAGACCGACTGCGCGAAGCCGGGCGGCCCGCACAGGAACACGTCGTGGCGGTCGATGTCCGGGATCTTCCGGCTGAGGGAATCCGCCGAGATGTCCGGCCGCTCCCCGTCGGGACTGTTGACCGCGTACATCAGCCGGGCCCCGCGCTCGTCGGCGATCGCGGCCAGTTCGTCCCACAGGGCCAGGTCCTGGGTGCTGTTGGCCCGGTACAGCAGGGTGATGTCGCCGGCCGCGCCGGGCAGCGTCTCGAACAGGGCGCGCATCGGCGTGATGCCGACCCCGCCCGCCACCAGCAGCACCTTGCCGCGGCTGCGGCGCTGCGCGGTGAGCGCCCCGTACGGGCCCTCCGCCCACACCCGGGTGCCGGGCCGCAGCTCGCGCAGCCGGCTGCTGTGGTCGCCGATCGCCTTGACCGTGATCCGCAGCATGTCCGGACGCGGCGCCGCCGACAGCGAGTACGGGTGGGAGCTGAACCGCATCCCGGGCGCCAGGAACCGCCAGCGGAAGAACTGCCCGGCCTCCGCGCCCATCCGGTGCAGCCTGCGCCCGCCGATCAGCACCGAGACGATCCCGGGAGTCTCCTCGATGACGGCCTCGACCCGCATCCGGTGCCGCAGGTTCAACCGGAGCGGGGTGAGCACCCGGTACCAGAGCACCAGCGCCGTGACCGAGCCGTACAGCGCGTACCAGACCGTCTTGGCGACCGGCTCGACGGCGAAGTCGTTCCCGGTGGTGAGCTGGTGCCAGAACGTCAGGAACACCGCCGCGTACGTCAGCAGGTGCACGTGGTACCAGGCGTCGTACGGGATCCGGCGCCGGACCGGGCCGGCCGAGACCAGGCCGATGAGCACCAGCAGGCCGGTGCCGACGGCGGCCTTGCCCATGTCCGGCAGCTGCGTGACGGAGTCGGCGGTCTGCGCGGCGATGTCGCCGAGGCCCCGGCCCGACTGGAGGGCGTAGCCCCACATGATCAGGAACACGTGCGCGACCAGCAGGCACAGCGTGTACCGGCCGGTCATGGCGTGCCACCGGGCGACCCGGTCCGAGCCCACCCGTCGCTCCAGCGCGGGCACCCGGGCCATCTGGAGGACCACCAGGGCCATGAGGTAGCCGGCGAGCAGCCCGGTGATCCGCCCCGCGTTCAGGATCCGGCCGGTGTCGTCGGAGATGGCGGGCGTGTTGCGCCACCACAGCCACAACACGCCCGCCGCGCCCGCCCACACGGCGAGCAGCAGGGGGACGGCCGGTGAGCGGCGCGGACGGATGCGCCGCATGGTCTGGCGTCGGGCGGCGCGGCCGCCGGCGAGCGTGGTGGTCACGGTTCCTCCGTGGGACAAGACCCTTGGCCCACAGATACGTGCCGCTCCCGCGGAGTGTTCAGCCCGCCCCGGCGCTCAGTGGCGGGTGAGCGCCGTCGGCCCGTCCGCGGTGCCGATGGCGATGTGCGGATCGGCGGCCGGCTCGGCCCAGTCGAGGATGCGGCGCATCGCGTCGGCCGGCACCGACACACAGCCCGCGGTCGCGCCGCGCCCGTCGACGTGCAGGAAGATGCCGGCGCCCCGGCCGCGCACCGGACGGTCGTAGTTGAAGCCGACGACCATCGCGTGCGCGTACTGCGTCCCGTACGTGACGAGGTGCTCGGCCTCGGCGGCGGCGCAGTCGGCCGGGCGGGGCTCGGTCCAGCGGTTGTAGGAGCGCGAGTCGTTGTCCTGGCACCACCAGGAGTCCTGCCGCACCGGCCGGTACGGGTACGTGGTGCCGGGCGGTGCCGGTTCGATACCGAAGGCGTAGGGGAGGTCGTACAGCCCGGTGGGGGTGGTGTTCGTGCCCTGGCGCCGTTTCTCCCCGTCCGCCAGGCCGTTCGCGCCGAAGCGGGCGGGGGCCGAACCCGCCTCGACCCAGGTGTCGCCCTCGCGGTCCCACCAGGTGACCGTGCCCGTGGTGGACCGGGTGTCCGGGGCCAGTGCGGTGATCAGCTGGGTGCCGCCGCCGGTGTCCGCCATCCGGGCGGGCAGCGGCTCGGGCGCCGGCCCGGCGGCGGGCGCGGCACCGAGTGCGAGGAAGGAGGCGGAGACGAGGACGGCGACGACACCTGGGCGCATGGCTCAGACCGTAGACGGGGGCAGCGGCAACGGCAGCCCGGGCAGTCCGTCCAGGCTGGTCGCGATGTGCTCCTTCTTGGTGAAGTAGGCGTCGAGCGAGGCGTCGTCCTCCCGGGCGAAACGCTTGCCGTGCAGGTCGCGGTCCTCCTCGTACGCCATGAAGGGGACGGCGTACCCGCAGGTGTCGCGGACGAGTTCGGCGGTGACCACGATGATCGCGCGCAGGCCGTGCCGGGTGGTGTCGATGTCGGGGAAGCGGGCGAGCAGCCCGGGGAAGCGGGGGTCGTCGCGGAAGACCGGCTCCCCGCGGCCGTGCACCCGCACGATGTTCGGCGGGCCCTGGAAGGCGCACCACATCAGGGTGATCCGCCCGTTCTCGCGCAGGTGCGCGACGGTCTCGGCGTTGGAACCGGCGA
Organism: Streptomyces sp. NPDC031049; assembly: GCF_055571015.1. Classification (NCBI taxonomy): domain Bacteria; kingdom Bacillati; phylum Actinomycetota; class Actinomycetes; order Kitasatosporales; family Streptomycetaceae; genus Streptomyces; species Streptomyces sp. NPDC031049. The sequence goes on along the minus strand of NZ_JBVIGC010000010.1, from coordinate 204,203 downwards.
AGTCGAGGTAGGCCACGGTGTGCTCGTCGAGCACCGCGAAGGAACCCTTGAGGCCCTTCGGGGACAGGTTGACCGTCCCGTCGGCGGCGAGGGGAGCGGTGGCGGTGAAGAAGAGGGGCTGTTCCTCGATGAAGGTGCGGAGCCGGCCGTCTATGCGCTCATAGGTCTTTCCCATGACTAACGATTATGGGGGCTGATCATTCGCCTGTCTAAGGAATTCTGCCGCCGGCGGCCCCGGGTGGGGGCGCCCACCGCCCCGGGCGATTGACGATTCATGCAGGACCCTGCATAATCATGCATCACAGTGATGTAGCGTGAGACAACCCGCGGAACCCTTGAGGAGCAGCGCAAGTGAGCAGCAACAGCGGTGACGTACGGCTCTGGGGCGGCCGTTTCGCCGACGGCCCCGCCGAGGCCCTGGCGAAGCTGTCCGCGTCCGTCCACTTCGACTGGCGGCTCGCGCCGTACGACATCGCCGGTTCGCGCGCCCACGCGCGCGTGCTGCACAAGGCGGGCCTCCTCACGGAGGACGAGCTGACCCGCATGATCGCCGGCCTCGACCGGCTCGAGGCGGACGTGGCGGACGGCTCCTTCGTGGGCACGATGGCCGACGAGGACGTGCACACCGCCCTGGAGCGCGGACTGCTGGAGCGGCTCGGCCCCGACCTCGGCGGGAAGCTGCGCGCCGGCCGGTCGCGCAACGACCAGGTCGCGACCCTCTTCCGGATGTACCTGCGGGACCACGCCCGGATCATCGGCGGACTGATCGCCGACCTCCAGGACGCCCTGATCGGCCTCGCCGAGGCCCACCCGGACGTGGCGATGCCGGGCCGCACCCACCTCCAGCACGCCCAGCCCGTGCTGTTCGCCCACCACGTCCTCGCCCACGTCCAGGCGCTGTCCCGGGACGCCGAACGGCTGCGCCAGTGGGACGAGCGCACGGCGGTCTCCCCGTACGGCTCGGGTGCCCTGGCCGGTTCCTCGCTGGGCCTGGACCCGGAGGCCGTCGCCCGGGACCTCGGCTTCGAGCACGGCAGCGCCGGCAACTCCATCGACGGGACCGCCGCCCGCGACTTCGCCGCAGAGTTCGCCTTCATCACCGCGATGATCGGTGTCGACGTCTCCCGGATCGCCGAGGAGATCATCATCTGGAACACGAAGGAGTTCTCCTTCGTGACCCTGCACGACGCGTTCTCCACCGGCTCCTCGATCATGCCGCAGAAGAAGAACCCGGACATCGCCGAGCTGGCCCGCGGCAAGTCCGGCCGCCTCATCGGCAACCTGACCGGCCTGATGGCGACCCTCAAGGCGCTGCCGCTGGCGTACAACCGCGACCTCCAGGAGGACAAGGAGCCGGTCTTCGACTCCATCGACCAGCTGGAGACCCTGCTGCCCGCCTTCACCGGGATGACGGCCACCCTCACCGTGCACCGCGAGCGCATGGAGGAACTGGCCCCGGCCGGCTTCTCCCTCGCCACCGACATCGCCGAGTGGCTGGTCAAGCAGGGGGTGCCGTTCCGGGTCGCGCACGAGGTGGCCGGCGAGTGCGTGAAGGTCGCCGAGGCCGAGGGCAAGGAACTGGACGACCTCACCGACGAGCAGTTCGCCAAGATCTCCCCCCACCTGACCCCCGAGGTCCGCACCGTCCTCAACGTGCCGGGCGCCCTGGCCTCGCGCGACGGCAGGGGCGGCACGGCACCCAGCGCGGTCGCCGTGCAACTGGCGGAGGTCAAGTCGGACGTGGCCGCCCAGCACGAGTGGGCGGGCGCCAAGCGGCGGGCCTGAGGGCGGCGCCGCCCGGTGGAGCGCGGGGCACACCCGGCACCCCCGCCCGACGGCCCACCGCACCCACCGGGATCTGAAGCGAAGGGCATCGCGGGTTACGTTGGTCGCACGCCTCACCGCAGCGACCGAACGGAGCCCGCGATGCCCTTCGCCCGCCTCGCGACCGCGACGACCCCGACCTGCCACATCGGCCTGGGGCTGGCCGCCGTCGGCCGTCCGGGCTACATCAACCTCGGCCGCGACCGGGACCTCGGCGAGGACCGCGGCGTCGAGGCGCTGCGCACCCGCACCCACGACCTGCTGGACGCCGCCTACGCACAGGGCGTGCGCTACGTCGACGCCGCCCGCTCCTACGGCCGCTCCGAGGAGTTCCTCGCCGACTGGCTGCGGGAGCGCCCCGACGTCGACGACGTGGTGATCGGCAGCAAGTGGGGCTACACCTACACCGCCGACTGGTCCACCGACGCCGAGCGACACGAGGTCAAGGACCACGGCCTCGCCACCTACGAACGGCAGCGCGCCGAGACCGAGGCCCTGCTCGGCGACCGGCTCGACCTGTACCAGATCCACTCGGTGACCCCGGACAGCCCGGCCCTCACCGACAAGGCCCTGCACGCCCGGCTCGCCGAGGCCGCCGACCGGGGCGTCTCCGTCGGCTTCTCCACCAGCGGCCCCGCCCAGGCCGACGCCATCCGCGCCGCGCTCGCCGTGACCGTCGACGGCGAGCCCCTCTTCCGTACCGTCCAGTCGACGTACAACGCGCTCGAGACCTCCGCCGGGCCCGCCCTCGCCGAGGCGCACGCCGCCGGGCTGACGGTGATCGTCAAGGAGGGCATGGCCAACGGCCGGCTGGCCGAGCAGCACGCGCCGGCCGCGCTGAAGGCCGTCGCCGAGGAGACGAGCCTCGGCTGCGACGCGGTCGCCCTCGCCCTGATCCTGCGGCAGCCCTGGGCCGGTGTCGTGCTGTCCGGCGCGGCGACCGTCAACCAGCTCGGCTCCAACCTGCACGCCGCCGTCGTCGACCTCGACGACGACCAGGTCGCCCGCCTCGCCGAGCTGGCCGAGGAGCCGCGCGCCTACTGGGAGCGGCGCAGGCAGCTGCCCTGGCACTGAGCAAGCCGGCCGGCGCCGGTCATTCACAGCCCGCATATGAGTCACTCATGCCCAGCATGAGACAAGAATGTCTCACATGGTCTATGGTTGTCTCATGGCTGTCGACCGTGACCACGTACTGCGCTCCGCCGCGGCCCTGCTGACCCGCAAATCCACGGCGACCATGGACGAGGTCGCCCGGGCCGCGGGGATCAGCCGCGCCACCCTGCACCGGCAGTTCGCCGGGCGCGACGCCCTCGTCCGGGCGCTGGAGGCGCTGGGCATCGCCGAGTGCGAGGCCGCCCTGGAGGCGGCCCGCCCCGACGACGGACCGGCGTCCGACGCGGTGCGCCGGCTGGTCCGGGAGCTGGAGCCCTCCACCGGCCTGCTCGCCTTCCTCTACTCCGAGAACCAGCTGTTCGAGGGCGAGGAGCAGAACGAGGGCTGGGCCCGCATCGACGCCCGGCTCGGTGCGCTCTTCCGGCGCGGCCAGGAGAGCGGCGAGTTCCGCATCGACCTCACCCCGGCCTGGCTCACGGAGGCGCTGTACGGGCTGCTGGCCTCCGGCGCCTGGGCCGTCATGGAAGGCCGCGTGGCCCGCAACGACTTCACCCACTCGATCGTCGAGCTGCTGCTCGGCGGCGCACTGCGAAGAGAGGAACCATGACCAGCACCCTGCAGCCGGCCGACGCGAACGGGGCGGTGAAGCGCCCCGCCCGCTGGCTGGCGCTGTCCGTCCTCGTCCTGGCCGTGCTGCTGGTGGCCGTCGACGCGACCGTCCTCGGTCTCGCGACCCCCTACATCAGCGAGGACCTGGCGCCCTCCGGCACCCAGTTGCTGTGGATCGGCGACGTCTACTCGTTCGTGATCGCCGGACTGCTCGTGTCCATGGGCAGCCTCGGCGACCGGATCGGACGCAAGAAGATCCTGCTGCTCGGCGCCACGGCGTTCGGCGCGGTCTCCGTGCTCAACGCCTACGCGACCACGCCAGAGCTGATGATCGTCGCCCGGGCGCTGCTCGGTGTCGCCGGCGCCACGCTGATGCCGGCCACCCTGGCCCTGATCCGCAACCTCTTCCACGACCCCCGCGAGCGCAGCCTCGCCGTCGGCATCTGGGGCGCCACCGCCTCGGCCGGCACCGCGGTCGGCCCGATCGCGGGCGGCTTCCTGCTGGAGCACTTCTGGTGGGGCTCGGTCTTCCTGATCAACCTGCCCGTGATGGCCGTCCTGGTCCTCGTCGGCGTCAAGCTGCTGCCGGAGTCCCGCAATCCGAACCCCGGCCCCTGGGACCTGGTCAGCGTCGCGCTGTCGCTGATCGGCATGGTCGGCGTCGTCTACGCCGTCAAGGAGACCGCGGCGCACGGGTTCGCCTGGGCGACGCTCGGCGCGGGACTGACCGGCGCCGCCGCGCTGTACGGGTTCGTCCGGCGCCAGCTGACGCTGCCGACGCCGCTGCTCGACATGCGGCTGTTCCGCAGCCGCGGCTTCAGCGGTGCCGTCCTGGCCGACCTGCTGACCATCCTGGGCCTGTCCGGGCTGGTGTTCTTCCTCTCCCAGTACCTCCAGCTGGTGCAGGGCAGGCGGCCGTTCGAGGCGGGGCTGGCCGAACTGCCCGCCGCGATCGGGGCGGTCGCGGCCGGTCTCGTCGCGGGCCGGGCGGCCCGGCGGTTCTCGGTGCGGGTGGTGGTCTCCGGCGGTCTCGCCGCCGTCGGCCTGGCACTCGCCGCGCTGACCGTCATCGGCCAGTCCACCGGCTACCCGCTGCTCGGCGCGGCCCTGCTGGTGGTCGGCGTCGGAGCCGGGTTCTCGTTCACCGTCACCGCCGACGTCATCCTCTCCAGCGTGCCCACGGAACAGGCGGGCGCCGCCTCGGCGGTGTCCGAGACGGCGTACGAACTCGGCGCAGCCCTCGGCATCGCCCTGCTCGGTTCCATCGTGACCGGCGTCTACCGGGACTTCACCGGCCCGGCCGGCACCCCCGCCGCCGCGCACGAGTCGCTGGGCGGTGCCGTCGAGGCCGCCGAGCACCTGCCCGCCGACACCGCCGCGGCCATGCTCGACGCCGCCCGGCAGGCCTTCGTCGACGGTCTGACCCTCGCCGCGGGCGTGGGAGCCGTCGTGCTGCTGGCCGCGGCGGTCGCCGCCTGGTTCCTGCTGCGGGGCCAGAAACTGGAGGACGGCGTCGACCACGCCTGACCGTGCCTCCCGCACCCGAACGCCGACGGCGGGCCCCGGAAGAGGGCCCGCCGTCGGCGTTCCGGCGTCGCGCGGCGGTTACGCCGCCTTCTTCGCCTTCGTGGCGTACATGTCCACGTACTCCTGGCCGGACAGCCGCATGACCTCCGCCATCACCGAGTCCGTGACGGCCCGCAGGACATAGCGGTCGCGGTCCATCCCCTCGTAGCGGGAGAACTCCATCGCCTCGCCGAAGCGCACCGTGACCCGGCCCGGACGGGGCAGGCCCGCGCCGCCCGGCTGGAGCTTGTCCGTGCCGATCATCGCGAACGGGACGACGGGCGCCCCGGTCATCAGCGTGAGCCGGGCGATACCGGTCCGGCCGCGGTACAGGCGGCCGTCGGGGGAGCGGGTGCCCTCCGGGTAGATCCCGAAGATCCTGCCCTCCTCCAGGATCCGGCGGCCGGTCATCAGCGCCGCCACACCGCCGTTGGCGCCGTCCCGGTCGACGGGGATCATGCCGACGCCGGTGAAGAACCACGCCATCAGGCGGCCCTTGAGCCCCTTGCCGGTGACGTACTCGTCCTTGCCGATGAAGAACACCTGCCGCTTGGTGACCAGCGGCAGGACGATGGAGTCGATGAAGGTGAGGTGGTTGCCGGCCAGGATCACCGGACCGTCGCCCGGGATGTGCTCCGCGCCCTCCACCCGTGGGCGGAACATCAGGCGCATGATCGGACCGAGCACTGCCTTGATGAGCGCGAAGCGGGACAACGGGCCCTCCGTGGTCAAGGTATGAGTCTGTGCAGGTGAGGACATTACTCGCGGCACCGGTGGTCGCGCACGCCGGGTTCACCGAGGTCTTACGCACTGTTGACCCCGGTTCACCTGCGCGGGTGCGCCGTCGCCCGCCGGTAACCCGGGCGGAACATGTGAGGCATGTCGCCTCCCGCGCGGCGCGGCGGTGGGCACCGCCCGGGTTCCCGGCCCCGGTCGCGTGAAGCCGACCGGCCGGCGGTTACGACACGTCTACGCCATCTGGTGTCGTCCGCGTGCGTCACCGGGTGTCACCCGCCCGTTCCGCCCGAGGCCTCCCGTACGTCATGTACGCGCCCCTACGATCGGGCCGCCATCGACGAAGCGGCAGGAAAGGGCGTTCATGGGCACGCAGGAGACCAACGGACACGCGGGCGGCACCGGACGGCGGGCACTGCTCGGCGCGGCGGTGCTCGGCGCGGGCGGAGCCGTCCTGGGCATGTCCGGCACGGCGAGAGCCGACGACACGCGGGGCGCCGGGCGCCGCGGACGCGGCGGGCTGGGCAGCCTGCCCGTGCCGACGATCATCGGGCACCGCGGCGCCAGCGGCTACCGGCCCGAGCACACCCTCGGCGCCTACCAGCTCGCCCTCGACATGGGCGCCGACATCGTCGAGGCCGGCGACCTGGTGCCCACCAAGGACGGTCACCTCGTCTGCCGGCACGAACCGGAGATCGGCGGCACCACGGACGTCGCCGACCACCCGGAGTTCGCCGACCGCAAGCGCACCAAGCGGCTCGACGGCACCCCGGTCACCGGCTGGTTCACCGAGGACTTCACACTCGCCGAGCTGAAGACGCTCCGCGCGACCGAGCGCATCCCGGCCAACCGGCCGCACAACACCCTCTACGACGGCCGCTGGGAGATCCCCACCTTCGAAGAGGTGCTGCGCTGGCAGGACGAGCAGACCCGCAAGCGCGGCAAGCAGGTGTGGATCTACCCCGAGCTGAAGCACCCCACCTATTTCCGCGGGCTCGGCCTGGGCCTGGAGGAGCGGGTCGCCCGGGTGCTGCGCCGGCACGGCAAGGACCGCAGGAACGCGCCGGTCATCCTCCAGTCCTTCGAGCCCACCAGCATCCAGCGCCTGAGCAGGCTCGTCGCCACCCCGCTCGTCGTCCTGCTGTGGACCGCGGACAGTCGCCCCTGGGACTTCGAGGAGAGCGGCGACCCGCGCACCGTCGCCGACCTGATCACCCCCGAGGGCCTGCGCGAGATCGCCTCCTACGCCCAGGGCATCGGCCCGACCCTCGACCTGGTCATCCCGCGCGACGCGGCGGGCCGGCTGACCGAGCCGACCACCCTCGTCCGCGACGCCCACCGCGCCGGCCTCCTCCTGCACCCCTACACGCTGCGCAACGAGAACCCGTTCCTGCCGGCCGACTTCCGCAAGGGCACCGACGCCGACGCCTACGGGGACGTCTTCGGCGCCTACCGCGCCTACTTCGCCACCGGCATCGACGGGGTCTTCACCGACCACCCGGACACCGGCCTGCTGGCCCGCGAGGAGTTCGTCAACGACTGAGCGCCCGCACCCGCTTGGAGTGAACCTCGGGTCGCCCGGGACAACCACCGCCCGGGCGACCGGGTCGCACTGCATATGACGCACGACCTGGTCACCACCCTGCGGCCACTGCTCACCGCCGAGGCCTTGGCCGAGGCACATGCCACCGGGACGGAGCCCGGCGACCTGGAGCAGGCGGTCTGGCTGCGCCTCCTGGAGCGCCTGCACGCCGAGGGCCCGCCCCGCGATCCCCACCGCTGGCTGCGCAGCGCCGTCCGCATCGAGGCGCGCCGCACCCGCCGCACGGCCCGGCGCGAACGCCCGTACCACACCGAGCCCCTGGGGGCCGCCGATCACGAACCCGAACAGCTCGCCCTCGCCGCCGCCCGCCGCCGCGCCCTGCGGGACGCGGTGCGCCGGCTGCCCGGCCGCTGCCCCCGGCTGATGGAGGCGCTGCTGTCGCCCCAGGACCTGACATACCGGGAGATCGCAGGGGAGTTGGGTATCTCACAGGGGAGTCTTGGGCCGGAACGTTCCCGATGTCTGGGATGTCTGCGCCGATTGCTGACGCCGGAGGTTGCGGCCCGCTGACGACGGGGATAGGAGTGAGGGACGACAGGTGATCAGATGAGCGGGAGGCATGCGCACATGGGCATGAGCGTGACCATCTCGGCGGCGACCGACCGGGATGCCGAGCAGATCTTCCGGTTGCAGTACCTCTGCTTCCAGAGCGAGGCGGCGCTCTACGGCAACTACCGCATCGACCCGCTCGTCCAGACCCTCGACTCCGTCCGGGACGAGGTCGCCGCGGACTGCGTCTTCGTCGCGCGGCTCGGCGACGAGGTCGTCGGCTCGGTGCGCGGACATCTGACGAAGGACGGCTCCGCGTCCATCGGCAAGCTCTGCGTCCACCCCCGCCTCCAGGGCCACGGCATCGGCGCCCGTCTGCTGAAGGCGGCCGAGTCGGCGCTCACCGAGCGGCACGGAGCGACCCGCTTCCGCCTGCACACCGGCCACCGCAGCGAGAGCAACCTCCGCCTGTACCGCCGCGTCGGCTACCAGACGGTGGGCACCGCGCAGGGCGCCGACGGCGTCCCGATGATCGTCCTGGAGAAGCAGGCCGGCGCCTACGCGGCGACGGCCTGACCGCCGGCCGGCGGTCCCGAGGGCGGGCGGCCGCCGGTCCGTCTCAGCCGGCCGCCCCCTGCCGCGCCCGCGCGCGGCGCAGCCAGTAGATCGCCGACAAGGGCAGCAGCACGGGGATGAACAGATACCCCATCCCGTAGTCCGACCACACCGTCGCGTCCGGAAACGCCGAGGGATCGGCCAGCGTCCACGTGCCCACCGTCAGCACCCCGACCAGCTCCGCGACGCAGCACACCAGCGCCGCGCGCCGGGCGGTCTCGCCGCCGCGCACCAACGTGTAGGTGATGAAGCCGTAGACGCCGCCCGCGACGGCGGACAGCGAGTAGGCGAGCGGCGCCCGGTCGAACTCGGTCGCGATCTGGTACGCCGAGCGCGACACCGCGCCGACGACCATCACGCCGTACAGCCACACCAGCAGGATCCCGGGCCCGCCGACCAGCCGCTGCCGCGTCTTCGGCGGCCCGTTCCGCGTCGCGGACACCTCAGCCTCCCCAGATGTCATACAGCCGCACCTCGAGGACGGCGAGGACGACTCCGCCGGCGGCCACCGTGACCGAGCCCCAGCGGGTGCGCTCGGCGAGCGACATGAAGCCGGCCGCCGGGACGCAGGCGAAGGCGCCCAGCAGATACGCCACGAAGATGGTCGTGCCCTGCTCCGGCTCCTGCCCGCGCGCCAGCAGCACGATCCCGGCCACCAGCTGGATCAGGGCCAGCAGCGTCACCACGCCCATGCCGATGAAGTGCCAGTCCTTCGTCGGCTGGTCACGGTAGGCGGCCCAGCCGCACCACGCGGCGAGCAGCAGCGCGGCGACACCCGTCGCCGGCGTCAGCACGTCAAGCATGGCGGCGAGCCTATTACGGCGGAACCGGACCCATACCGTCGGCCCCGGCCACCGCCCGCCGCCGTGGCCTTGGCCACACTCCGGCCCTTCACCCGGCCCGGCACCGGCCCGTCCGCGCGGCCCCTCCGCCTTGTGGCCCCTGGTCACCGGCGGGCCCGGGGACCGCCGCCCGTGCCCGCCGCCACCCACCGGGTCCGCGTTCCGGTCCACCACCGTCCAACATCCGGACACCCGTGTCCGGTCAGCAGCACACGTCTGCTTTACTGAACGCATGACCACGACGAGCGACCGCATCCCTGCGACCGAGGCGACCATGACGCCCGGTGCTCGTTGTCTGTGTCGTTCGCGCCGTATGTGCCGAATGTGCGCCTTCTAGAGGGCCCCCGCACCATCTGAGCCTCGCGCCCCGAAGCGAGCGCCCGCTCCTGCCCGCCGCCGCGCCCGGCGCGGGCGACCGAGCCCCTGCCCCGCGCACACGTTTCTCCCGGTTCCCCGCGCAGCGAGAACCGTGCCGCGTCCCTGACCGAAAGCACCCGTGCCGGGCCCACCCGCGCCCGCGCACTCGACAGTGACGGAAACCCACGTGATCACCACATCGGGCCTGAGCAAGGTCTACCGCTCACGCGGCCGTGAGGTCACCGCCCTCGACGGTGTCGACCTGCACGTCCGCGAAGGCGAGGTGTACGGCGTCATCGGCCAGTCCGGTGCCGGCAAGTCCTCGCTCATCCGCTGCATCAACCTCCTGGAGCGCCCCACCGCCGGCACGGTGACCGTCGCCGGCCAGGACCTCACCGCGCTCGCCGGCCGCGGCCCGCGCGCCGGCAAGGAGCTGCGGGAGGCGCGCAGCCGCATCGGCATGGTCTTCCAGCACTTCAACCTGCTCTCCTCGCGGACGGTCCAGGACAACGTCGAACTGCCGCTGGAGATCCTCGGCACGTCCGGGAAGGAACGTTCCCGCAAGGCCCTGGAACTGCTCGACCTGGTCGGCCTCGCCGACAAGGCGGGTGCCTACCCGGCCCAGCTCTCCGGCGGCCAGAAGCAGCGCGTCGGCATCGCCCGCGCGCTGGCCGGCGACCCCAAGGTGCTCCTCTCCGACGAGGCCACCAGCGCCCTCGACCCCGAGACCACCCGCTCCATCCTCCAGCTGCTGCGCGACCTCAACCGGCAGCTCGGACTGACCGTCCTGCTCATCACCCACGAGATGGACGTCGTCAAGAGCATCTGCGACTCGGCCGCCCTCATGGAGAAGGGACGCATCGTCGAGTCCGGCACCGTCAGCGACCTGCTCGCCACCCCGGGCTCCGAACTGGCCGCCGCCCTCTTCCCGGTCGGCGGCGACGCCACCGGCGCGGACCGCACCGTCCTGGACGTCACCTTCCACGGCGAGGCCGCGACCCAACCCGTCATCTCCCAGCTGGCCCGCACCTACAACATCGACATATCGATCCTCGGCGCCGCCATCGACACCGTCGGCGGCCTCCAGGTCGGCCGGATGCGCATCGAACTGCCCGGCCGCTACGAGGACAACGTCGTCCCCGTCGGCTTCCTGCGAGAGCAGGGCCTGCAGATCGACGTCGTGGAGCCCGCGGACGGCGCGGACACCGTGCCCGCGCTGGTGAAGGAAGGTGCCCAGTGACCTGGTCCGAGATGCAGCCCCTGCTGGAGCAGGCCTGTACCGAAACGCTGGTCATGGTCGGCTGGTCCACCCTGATCGCCGTCCTGGCCGGCCTGCCCCTCGGTGTCCTGCTCGTCCTCACCGACAAGGGCGGCCTGCTCCAGAACACCCTGGTGAACAAGGTGACCGGCCAGATCGTGAACATCGGCCGCTCGATGCCGTTCATCATCCTGATGGTGGCCCTGATGGGCTTCACCCGCTGGATCACCGGGACCACCATCGGCAGCACGGCCGCGATCGTGCCGCTGGCCATCGGCGGCATCCCCTTCTTCGCGCGGCTGGTCGAGACAGCCGTCCGCGAGGTAGACCACGGGCTCGTCGAGGCCGTCCAGGCGATGGGCGGCAACACCTGGACGATCGTCCGCAAGGTCCTCGTCCCCGAGGCCCTGCCGTCCCTGATCGCCAGCACCACGACCACGGTCATCGCCCTCATCGGCTACTCCGCCATGGCCGGCACCGTCGGCGGCGGCGGCCTCGGCGACCTCGCGGTCCGCTACGGCTACCAGCGCTTCGAGACCGGCCTGATGTGGGTCACCGTCGCGGTCCTCGCGATCGCCATCTCCCTCATCCAGTTCGCCGGCGACCACGCCGCCCGTGCCCTGCACCGCCGCGGCGCCCGCTCGGGCCCCGCGCCCAGGCCGCGGCTGCTGAAGGCCGAGGAGCCCGCCACGGCCGACGTGAGCAAGGTCGCCTGACGACCAAGGCAAGGCCAGGCCGTCCGGCCTCCGAGGCAGGCCAGGGCCGTCCGGCCTCCAAGGCCGGGTGCCCCGGCGCCCCCGAGACTCCCCGTACACCCATGACGGGGTCGCACCACCTCAGGAAAGGCACTTTTCGTGCGTAACACCGCCAAGATCACCACCACCGTCCTCGCCGCCGGAGCCCTCACCCTGGGCCTCACCGCCTGTGGCGCGGGCCAGGACTCCGCCTCCGGCACCTCCGGCCCGCTCGTCGTCGCGGCGAGCCCCGTCCCGCACGCCGAGATCCTCACCTTCGTCAAGGACGAACTGGCCGAGGACGCGGGCCTCGACCTGGAGGTAAGGGAGTTCACCGACTACGTGACGCCGAACACGGCGACGGAGGACGGCTCGGTGGGCGCCAACTTCTTCCAGACCCAGCCCTACCTCGACGACTTCAACAGGAAGAACGGCACCCACATCGTCTCCGTCGTCGACGTGCACCTGGAGCCGCTCGGCCTCTACTCGGACACGGTGAAGAAGGCCGACGGGCTGAAGAGCGGTGCGACCGTCGCCGTCCCGAACGACACCGTCAACGAGGGCCGCGCCCTGCAACTGCTCGCCGCCAACGGGCTCATCGCGCTCAAGGACGGCGTCGGCAACGCGGCGACCCCGGCCGACATCACGAAGAACCCCAAGAACCTGAAGTTCAAGGAGGTCGAGGCCGCGGCCACGCCGCGCCTGCTGAAGGACGTCGACGCCGCGGTCGTCAACGGCAACTACGCCATCGAGGCCGACCTCAAGCCGTCCGAGGACGCGCTCGTCCTGGAGTCCGCCGAGAACAACCCGAACAGCAACCTCCTGGCGGTCAAGGCGGGCAACGAGGACGACCCGCGCGTCGAGAAGCTCGCCAAGCTCCTCACCTCGCCCGAGGTGAAGAAGTTCATCGCGGACACGTACGCCGGTTCCGTGGTCGCCTCCTTCTGATCCGGCCCGCCCGACACACCCGGGGCCGACTCCGCGCACGAGTCGACCCCGTGGTGCGGTCCGGTGCTTTCATGCTGCATGCTGGGCAGTTCAGCATGACCCGACGGTGTCGGCGCTCTCCGGGCGCCGACGGTTTTTCGAAGGTTACGGAGCGGCGCATGACGAGCACCTTCCCCAACATCTCCCTCAGCACGGAGCGGTTGGTGCTGCGTCCTCTCGAAGAGCCGGACACCGAGGCGTTCGCCGAGATGATGAACGACGAACTGGTCACCTCCTGGACCTCCGCCCCGCACCCCTGCACCGAGGACCACGCCCGCGCCTGGATCACCCAACACGCCCCCGGGGAGCGCACCGAGGGCCGCGGCATCGTCTTCGCGGTCACCGAGTTCCTCACCCAGCGCCTGGTCGGCATCGTGCAACTGCGGAACACCGACTGGCGCGTCCGCTCCACCGAGATCTCCTACGTCGTCGCGCCCTGGGCCCGTGGCGAGGGCTACGCCTCCGAGGCCGCCCTCGCGACCGCGCAGTGGCTCTTCCACGACCAGAAGTTCGAGCGCCTCGAACTGCGCACCGCGGCCGGCAACACCGCCTCCCAGCAGGTGGCCCAGAAGATCGGCTGCATCAGCGAGGGCGTCCTGCGCAACGCCTGGATAGCGCGGACCAGAACCGACAGCGGCGAGTGGACCGATGTCCGCACCGACCTCATCGTCTGGAGTCTGCTGCCCGAGGACCTGGAAGGCGTCGGCGACCAGCTGGCCGGCGGCTTCACGTCCTTCGACGACTGGAACTGACCGGCGGGCCGGCCGCGGACCGCGGACCGCCGCCCCTCGCCCCGGCACCACGGGATACCCTCACGGAGCCCGCCCGCGGGCACTGTCCGCCACGACCTGCGCACACTCCTGGAGACTGACAACGATGGCCGACCGGGTCACGGTGATCGGCTGGGACGGTTCGCCGCTGACGGCCGCGGCACGCTCCGCCCTCGGCGCCGCCACCCTGGTGGCGGGCGCCGGCCACCACCTGGCGCTGCCCGAGGTACCGCCGGCCGCCGAACGCATCCGCCTCGGCAGCGTCGCCCTCGCCGCCCGGCGCATCGCCGCCCACCGCGGCACCGCCGTCGTACTCGCCGACGGCGACCCCGGCTTCTTCGGCGTCGTGCGGACCCTGCGCGCCCCCGAGTTCGGCCTGGAGGTCGAGGTCGTCCCGGCCGTGTCCTCCGTCGCCGCCGCCTTCGCCCGCGCCGGTATGCCCTGGGACGACGCTCATGTTGTCGTCGCCCACCCTCGAACGCTGCGGCGCGCGGTGAACGTATGCCGGGCCCACACCAAGGTCGCCGTCCTCACCTCACCGGGCGCCGGCCCCGCCGAACTCGGGCTGCTGCTGGAGGGCGTCCACCGCACCTTCGTCATCTGCGAGGAACTCGGCACCGCGCGCGAACAGGTCACGGTCGTCACCTCCGAGAAGGCCGCCGACCACACCTGGCGCGACCCCAACGTCGTCATCGTCGTCGGCGGGACCGTCGGCCGGGGCGGCACCGGCGAGGGCGGCGGCTGGATCGCCGGCCGCGACCCCGCCGCAGGACCGCGCGGCTGGTCGCTGCCCGCCGAGGCCTACGGCGGCGACCTCGGCGAGGGCGAGACCGACCTGCTGCGCGCCGCCCAGCTCGCCCGGCTCGGCCCGCGCACCGGCGACCTCGTGTGGGACATCGGCTGCGGCAGCGGTGCCTTCGCCACCGAGGCCGCCCGTGCCGGCGCCGCCGTCCTCGCCGTCGACCGAGACGTGGCCGCCTGCGCCCGCACCGAGTCCACCGCCCGCCGGCACGGCGTCCAGCTCCAAGTGGTGCACGGCACCGCCCCGCACGTCCTGGAGAACCTCCCCGAGCCGGACGTCGTCCGCGTCGGCGGCGGGGGAGCGGCCGTCGTCTCCGCCGTCGCCGACCGCCGTCCGCAGCGCATCGTCACCCACGCCGCGACCCGGGACGCGGCCGAACTCGTCGGCCGGGACCTGACGGAGCACGGCTACCGCGTCGAGTGCGCCCTGCTCCAGTCCGTCGGCCTGGACACCCGCGCCTGGACGGAGACGGAGCGGAGCGTCGCGTTCCTGCTCAGCGCGGAGATCCTGCGGCGCGAGTCGCCTCGCTGACGGGTGCCGGCCGGACCGACGGCCGGCACCGCGGCGTGGCCGCCGGACCGCGCCCCGTGATCAGGTTGTCGTACCGCGCGCGGTAGGCTGGCCGATCGTTGTACCGCACTCGGGCACCGGCGCTTCGTCGGCCGATGTCCAAAAAAACCCACCTGTTTCGGGCCGGGTGTGGTACGGCAGAACCTGAGGACACGCAACGTGGCGCAGTCCACAGCGGACCGTCGCGGATCGAGCTGTCGTGGCGGGCGAACGACCGCAAGAATGCCACTCAATGGCTTTGTCGCCTTTTCCGGCGAGTCGTTCGTGCCGCTGGGCACGCACGCTCGTTCTTCACTGCGGGGGCGGTCGGTGCGCCGTTCCGGGTGAGCTGGTCGTAGGAAGCACTAACCGATGGGGCGAGGGGTACGCATGACCGACACCGGCCAGGTCCCGGGCGAGGGACTGCCGGAGAACGCAGGCACGGGTGAGCAGCCGGACGCTCCCGCGTCCGACGCGTACGCCTACCTCTCCGAGACCACCGCGGAGGACGACGACCTCTTGCTGCTGCCCGGCGCCCAGGGCGCCTGGGGCAACGAGGTCCCGCCGCCCGCGCCCGAGCCGGTCGTCGAGGCCGTGCACGAGCCGGGCCCGCACGAGACGTCCGGCCGCGACAGCGGCTCGGTCGACCTCAACGGCGTCCGCCTCCCCGACCCGGCCCACACCCATGCCCACGGCGAACCCCGGACTCAGGCCCAGGCCCAGGGGCAGACCCAGCCTCAGGACCGGGTCCAGGAGCCGGCTCCGGCAGCGCACGCGCGCCGGCCGCTGCACCTCGGGCCGCCCATCCCCGACGCCTCCGCGAGCCCGGTCCGTTCCCTGGCCGACCGGGGCCCGGCCGCGGCCCCGGTGCGGCAGGCCGCCGTGGCCGCGCCCGCCTCCGGACCCGAGTACCTCGACGCGCCGCAGGCCGCCGCCATGCCCCCGCAGGGAGCGGTCCCTTGGGGCGCACCGGCGGCGACGCAGGACCCTGTGGGCGCGGGGGCGGAGCCTGCCGAAACGGTTGTCCCGGCGCAGGCGCAGGCGCAGGCGCAGGCGCCGGTGCCCGAGGGGGCCGCGGGGCCCGTCGGCGCGGCCGACGCGGTGGTCGCCCGCGTGGCGACCGAGGCGGTCGCGGCCACGGGCGGGCCACGGCCGGAGACCGGTGGCGGCGCCGGGAACCCCGGCGACGCCGGCGAGCCCGCCGCCCAGGCCGGAGGTCCCGGCACTCAGGACGACTCCGGCGCGTCGGCTGAGTCCGGTACGCCGGCGGAGGCCCAGGTCGTCTCCGGGGCCGGTCCGGAGACGCCGGAGTCCCCGGCCCAGGAGCTTCCGGCCCAGGAGTCCTTGGCGCAGCAGGCACCGGAGACCGCGCCGAGCCCTGAGGTGACCGAGGCGACCGGGCCGACGGCGCCCGCGGAGTCCGCAGAGACCCAGGAGACTCAGGAGACCCAGGAAGCCATGCAGGCCCAGATGGTTTCCGAGGCCCCCGAGGTCCCGGACGATCCTGCCGTCGCGGCCGTCAACGGACCCGACCAGGCCGCCGACGTGCCCGCGCCCGCCCCTGCCGACGCCGAGCCCGGCTCCGAGTCGGTGGGCGAGGAGGGTGCCGTCGAGGAGGCCGGCGCCGAGCCGGCCGAGGCCGTCGTCACGGACCCCGCCCTGCCGGAAGAGGCCACGCCCGCCGCCCCCGAGGCGCAGCAGGTCGCGTCGGCCGCTCCGTCGCCGCAGGCGCAGCCGGCCGGCCAGGCGGACCCGTCCGTGGAGGCGCACACGGCCGTGCAGCCGCACCCTGCCCAGGACCCGAACCAGGTCGCGCACCCGAACCCGGCTCCCGACGGCATCGACGCCGCTGAGGCGCCCGCCGCCCCTGAGGCGAACCCGGCCCCGGCGGCGAACGAAGCTCATGAGGCGCCCGCCGCCCCCGCCGCCGGCCATCCTCACGAGGCGCCCTCCTCCGCGGAGGCGACCCCGGCTTCCGAGGTGGCTCCCACCGCCGAGCCGGCCGCCGCCGAGGCCCACGCCGCCCAGGGCCCCCAGTCGCTGCCGGACGCGCAGGCGCAGCCCGAGGCCGTGGCCTCCGACGTACCGCAGCCCCCGGCGCCACAGCCCGCGGCCGGACACCAGCCCCCGGCCGGGCAACAGCCCGTGGCCGAGCCGCAGTCCACCGCCGAGCCCCACCCCGCCGCGCAGCCGGCCGGGGTGAGCGCACAGGCGGCGTCCGCCGAGCCCGTCGCCGTACCGCCGGCGGAGGCCGGCGAGCCCGCACAGCCCGGCACCGCCGACGCCCCCGCCGCCACCGTGGCCACCGAAGCCCCCGCCGCCACCGAGGCGGCCGAAGCGCCCGGCGCGACGACCGCCGAGGTCACCGGCGAGGCTGCCGCAGGCCTCACCGCCGCCCCGGAGGCACACGCGCAGGACCAGAGCCTGGGTCAGTTCGTCCCGGTCGAGGGCCAGGTGCCCACCACCCCGCATCTGGCGCCGACGCCGCCGCAGGCCCTCGTCCTCCCCGCGGAGCCGGAGGCGGACACCGCCGTCCCGGGCCCCCGGGAGGCCGAGCCCGAGCAGGTACCCGAGGCCGCCCAGAGCGCCGACGACCTGGAGACCCGGGACGCGGGCCAGGAGGACGCCGACGAGCAGCCGCAGCCGGCGCAGCGGCAGGAGCAGCCGGCCAAGGCCCGGCAGCCCACCGGCCCGGCCGCTCCCGCCTACGACGACGCCGAACGAGAAGCCGTGCTGAAGGTCATGCGCGAACGCCGCGACATCCGCAACGGCTTCCGCAGCGACCCCATCCCGCACGAGGTGCTGCTCCGCGTCCTCGAGGCCGCCCACACGGCGCCGTCCGTCGGCCACTCGCAGCCCTGGGACTTCGTCGTCATCCGCTCCGCCGACACCCGGCGGGCCATGCACGAACTGGCGATGCGTCAGCGCGAGGCCTACGCCAAGTCGCTGCCCAAGGGCCGGGCCAAGCAGTTCAAGGAACTGAAAATCGAGGCCATCCTCGACACCCCGGTCAACATCGTCGTCACCGCAGACCCGACCCGCGGCGGCCGGCACACCCTCGGCCGGCACACCCAGCCGCAGATGGCGCCGTACTCCTCCGCGCTCGCCGTCGAGAACCTCTGGCTCGCCGCCCGCGCCGAAGGCCTCGGCGTCGGCTGGGTCAGCTTCTTCGACGAGCGCGAGATGGTCCGCGCCCTCGGACTTCCCGAACACCTCGAGGTCGTCGCCTACCTGTGCGTCGGGTACGTCGACGAGTTCCCGGACGAGCCGGAGCTGATGCAGGCCGGCTGGTCCAAGCGCCGTCCGCTGTCCTGGGTGGTGCACGAGGAGACCTACGGCCGCCGCGCCCTGCCCGGAGAGGAACCCCACGACCTGCTCGCCGAGACCGTCGCCCAGATCCGCCCGCTCGACGCCAAGGCCCTCGGCGAGGCCTGGGAACGCCAGAAACGCATGACCAAGCCGGCCGGCGCGCTCGGCATGCTGGAGATCATCTCCGCACAGCTGTCCGGACTCTCCCGGCAGTGCCCGCCGCCGATCCCCGAGCCCGCGGCCGTCGCCGTCTTCGCCGGCGACCACGGGGTGCACGCCCAGGGCGTCACCCCCTGGCCGCAGGAGGTCACCGGCCAGATGGTCGCCAACTTCCTCGGCGGGGGAGCGGTCTGCAACGCCTTCGCGACCCAGGTGGGCGCCGAGGTGTGCGTCGTGGACGTCGGCGTCGCCACCGACCTGCCCGCCACGCCCGGTCTGCTGCCCCGCAAGGTCCGCGCGGGCACGTCCGACATGACGACCGGTCCCGCCATGACCCGCGAGGAGGCCAAGCAGGCCATCGAGGTCGGCATCGAGACCGCCCGCGACCTGGTCGCCGCCGGGAACAAGGCGCTGCTCACCGGAGAGATGGGCATCGCCAACACCACCGCCTCCGCCGCGCTGATCTCCGTGTTCACCGGCGCCGACCCGGCCGAGGTCACCGGCCGCGGCACCGGTATCAACGACGAGACCCTCGCCCGCAAGACCGAGGTCGTGCGCCGCGCGATCGAGGTCCACCAGCCCGACCCGGCCGACCCCATCGGCGTGCTGGCCGCGATCGGCGGCCTGGAGCACGCCGCCATCGTCGGCCTGCTGCTCGGCGGTGCCTCCCTGCGCACGCCCGTGATCCTGGACGGCGTCAGCGCGGGCGCCGCCGCGCTCGTCGCCCGCGCGATCGCGCCCGAGGTGCTCGCCGCCTGCATCGCGGGCCACCGCAGCGCCGAGCCCGGCCACGTCGCCGCGCTCAACAAGCTGGGCCTGCGCCCCCTGGTCGACCTCGACCTCCGCCTCGGCGAGGGCACCGGCGCCCTGCTCGCCCTGCCGATGGTGCAGAGCACGGCACGGGCGATGCACGAGGTCGCGACGTTCGACTCGGCGGGGGTGACCGAGAAGTAGCGGTTCGCCGGGGACCGCCCGGCAGGACCGCGCCGGGCCCGTCGTCGGCGTACCGGTGGTCGTGCCCACCCGTTCCTCCCCCAGTGCCTTGAGGGCCTGGGAGGTGCCCCCGGCGGAACGGGTGGGCACGACCGGCACACGATCCCGCACCCGCCAACGAAGTCCAGCCACCGGACCACCAGCGCCGCGCTGCCCGGCCGCCGCGTAAAATCCGCACGTCAGCGCCACGCACCGCCGCCCCAACAGGAGCCGTCCCCTCATGGCCGAACACCCCGCCTACCCCGTAGGCCTCCGCCTCGCCGGCCGCCGCGTGGTCGTCCTCGGCGGCGGTCAGGTCGCCCAGCGCCGCCTCCCCGCCCTCATCGCGGCCGGCGCCGACATCGTCCTCGTCTCCCCCGGGGCCACCCCCTCCGTCGAGGCGATGGCGGACGCGGGCGAGATCACCTGGGAACGGCGCCCGTACGCCGACGGCGACCTCGCGGACGCCTGGTACGCCCTGATCGCCACCAGCGACCCCGAGGCCAACGCCCGGGCCTCCGCCGAGGCGGAGCGCCACCGCGTCTGGTGCGTCCGCTCCGACGACGCCGACCAGGCCACGGCCTGGACCCCGGCCACCGGCACCAGCGAGGGCGTGACCGTCGCCGTCCTCACCACCGACGCCCGGGGCCGCGACCCCCGCCACACCGCCGCCATCCGCGACGCGGTCGTCGAGGGCCTGCGCGACGGCACCCTCGTCGCCCCGCACCACCGCACCCGCAAGGCGGGCGTCGCCCTGGTCGGCGGCGGCCCCGGCGACCCCGACCTGATCACGGTCCGCGGACGCCGGCTGCTCGCCGAGGCCGACGTGGTCATCGCCGACCGCCTCGGCCCGCGCGACCTGCTCGCCGAGCTGCCGCCGCACGTCGAGGTGATCGACGCGGCGAAGATCCCCTACGGCCGGTTCATGGCCCAGGAGGCCATCAACAACGCGCTGATCGAGCACGCCAAGCAGGGCAAGGCGGTCGTCCGGCTCAAGGGCGGCGACCCGTTCGTCTTCGGCCGCGGCATGGAGGAGGCGCAGGCGCTCGCCGAGGCGGGCATCCCCTGCACGGTCGTGCCCGGCATCTCCAGTTCCATCTCGGTGCCCGGCGCGGCCGGCATCCCGGTCACCCACCGCGGCGTCGCCCACGAGTTCACGGTGGTCAGCGGCCACGTCGCCCCCGACGACGAGCGCTCCCTCGTCGACTGGCCCGCGCTGGCCCGGCTCACCGGCACGCTCGTGATCCTCATGGGCGTCGACAAGATCGGGAAGATCGCCGACACCCTCGTCGCACACGGCAGGTCCCCCGACACCCCGGTCGCCCTGGTCCAGGAGGGCACCACCGCCGCCCAGCGCCGGGTCGACGCGACCCTGGCGACCGTCGCCGAGACGGTCGTCGCCGAGGAGGTCAGGCCGCCTGCCGTCATCGTCGTCGGCGAGGTCGTCGGCGTGGGCCCGCGAGGCACCGAGTGATGGCCGAACCGGTCACGATCGAGGACCCCGACGACCCCCGTCTGCACGACTACACGAACCTCACCGACGTTGAGCTGCGCCGTCGGCGCGAGCCCGCCGAGGGCCTGTTCATCGCCGAGGGCGAGAAGGTCGTCAGAAGGGCCGTCGACGCGGGCTACGCGACACGCTCCATGCTGCTGTCCGCCAAGTGGGTCGACACCATGCGCGACGTCATCGACGCGAGTCCCGCGCCCGTCTACGTCGTCAGCCCGGCGCTCGCCGAACAGGTCACCGGCTACCACGTCCACCGCGGCGCGCTCGCCTCGATGCAGCGCAAGCCGCTGCCCGCCGCGGCCGACCTGCTGCGCACCGCCCGGCGCGTGGTGGTGATGGAGTCGGTCAACGACCACACCAACATCGGCGCGATCTTCCGCTCCGCCGCCGCGCTCGGCATGGACGCCGTCCTGCTCTCCCCGGACTGCGCCGACCCGCTCTACCGGCGCAGCGTGAAGGTGTCGATGGGGGCCGTCTTCTCCGTGCCGTACGCCCGCCTGGACGGCTGGCCCAGGAGCCTGGAGACCGTCCGCGAGGCGGGCTTCACGCTCCTCGCCCTCACCCCCGACGCCAGGGCCAGGGCCCTCGACGAGGCCGCCCCGCACCGGATGGACCGGGTGGCCCTGATGCTCGGCGCCGAGGGCGACGGTCTGTCCCGCCGGGCGCTGGAGGCCGCCGACGACCGGGTGCGCATCCCCATGTCGCACGGCGTCGACTCGCTCAACGTCGGCGCGGCGGCCGCGGTCGCCTTCTACGCGGTGGCCACGGGGCGACCGACGGCCTGACCCGGCACCGGCCGCCCGGACCCGAGCCCGCTCCGCCTGCGCAGGCCGAGCGCGGTCCGGCTACGCCGCCAGAGCCCGCTCCGGCTGCGCAGCCCAGCGGTTCCCGCGACGGGCTACGCAGGCGAGCGGTTCCTCCGACGGGCTACGCGGGCCGGCCGGTTCCCGCGACGCCGGTCGCGTGCTCCACGGCGCCGGACGCGTGTCCCACGCCGCCGGGCGCGTGCCGTACGGCGCTCGGCGCGCTGCGTACGCCGGGGCCGTCGCCGCCCAGTCCGCGCGCCGGGCCCTGGCAGCCCTGCGCCACGGCGATGCCGAGCGCGACGAGGAGCGTCACCACGACGAAGACGAACAGCCGCTGGCGCAGCAGGCGGGGGTTGGCGGGCCTGCGCCCGGTCCCCGTGGGACGTGACGACGGACGGCCGCCTCCGCCGCGCGACGGTGTCGGCCGCCCCCCGTTGTCGGAACGCCGCGGCCGGCCCCCGCCGGAGGTGCTGCCCGACGTGCCGGTGCCACGGCGTGCGGCGGGCGTCGGCCGGGCTCCGGACCGCGGACCGGAGCCGCCGCGGGACGCGCTGCCACCGCCCCGGGACGGAGTGCCGCCGCGCGCCGAGGCTCCCCGCGCGGGCGTACCGGTGCCGGAGCGTCCTTGGCCGGTGGCGCGCGATCCGGCGCCCCGAGCGTCCGCCCCCCGCGGGTCGGTCCCCCGCGGGTCGCCGCCCCGCAGGTCCGCCGGGCGCCGCGGCGCGGGAGTGCCGTGCCCTCCCGGCTGCCCCTGGGGGTGGCGGTGCGACCGCTCCGGGTAGGTGTCGGCGAGCCGCCCCGCGGCCCGGTCCGACTCCGCGCCGCGCGGCGCCGGCGGGCGCACGTCGGCCAGGCCCAGCCCCTGGGCCTCACGGGCCGCGATCTCCTTCAGCCGCAGCGACAGCTGAAGGGTGCTGGGCCGCTCCTCGGGGTCCTTCGCCAGGCAGGCCCGCACGAGCGGGGACAACGCGTCCGGTACGCCGTGCAGCTGCGGCTCCTCGTGCACCACGCGGTACAGCATCACCTCCGAACTGCCGTGGCCGAAGGGCGAGTCGCCCATGGAGGCGTAGGCGAGGGTGGCGCCCAGCGAGAACACGTCCGTGGCCGGGGTGACGGCCGCCCCGCGCACCTGCTCCGGCGCGAGGAACCCGGGGGAGCCGACCGCCGTTCCCACGTGGGTGAGGGTCGAGGCGCCCGTGGCCCAGGCGATCCCGAAGTCGATGATGCGCGGCCCCTTGGGGGACAGCAGGATGTTGGACGGCTTGAGGTCGCGGTGCACCACCCCGGCCTCGTGCACCGCGACCAGGCCCTCGGAGAGGGCGGCGCCGATGGCGGCGACGTCGGCCGCGCCGAGCGGGCCCTCGTCGACGACCTTGTCGTGCAGGGAGGGCCCGGGCACGTACTGCGTGGCGAACCACGGGCGGTCCGCCTCCAGATCGGCCGCGACCAGCCGTGCGGTGCAGCCGCCTCTGATCCGCCGCGCCGCCGAGACCTCACGGGCGAAGCGCGAACGGAACTCCTGGTCCTCGGCCAGGTCCGGCCGGATGACCTTCAGCGCGACCCGCTGCCCCTTCTTGTCGGAGCCCAGGTAGACCACGCCCATCCCGCCCGCGCCGAGCCGCCTGTGAAGCCTGAACGAGCCGACGACGCGCGGGTCCTCGCGCCTCAGGCGCATCATCGCCATGTTCATCCCCGCTGCCCGGTCCCTGTGACGAGCCACAGCTTACGTTTCCACGGCCGCCTGCGCGCAGAGGCCGCGCCCTCTCGGCCCGGTCGATTGTCAGTGGTGGGTGGGAGACTTGAAAGGTGGTCAGGGGTGGGGAGGGCGGGCCGGGTTGACCCCGGCCGGTGCCCCAACGACTCGACGGGTAAGGGGGATTGGCCTGTGAAGGGTGACCGGGTGGAGATAGTCGTGGACGCGGGGGACACGACGCGGACGTACGAGGTGGTGGCGAGCAGGGCGGGGCGCCGGGTGGAGACGGCGGTGCGGCGAGGGGTGGTCGAAGTGAGCGAAGTCACCCGCACCGGTGCCGTGGTGCGCACGGCGCGTTTCATGGCGAACCGCGTGCTGGCCCTGGTCGAACAGCCCGTGCCCCGGGAGGACGGCTCGGAGCGGGCTCCGGACGGGTCCGCGGATCAGCGGGGGCGCGCGGGGCGGCCCCTCCGGGAAGACCCGGAGGCGTGAGCCGCCGTCTCCACCCAGGGGAGTACGCCGCGCGACGGGGCTCATCCTCCGGGAGGCCCGGCAATCGGTACGAGGGCATGACGTGCCGGGGGAGCCGGACCCCTAGATTTGAGGTCAAGCGGCGGGTGCAGCACTCGTCCCCCGAGGTCAGACGCCCGCCGCTGCCAATGACGACACGTGCGAATCGAACGGTCAGGAGAGGGGCCATGGCCCAGACGGCACCGCGGGCACTGATCCGCATGCAGGGACGCAGGGCGTACGCCACCGCGTTCCGCCCGCGCCGCCAGGGCCGCCGCCACCCGCTGGTGGCGACGCTGATGGCCCTCCCCCTGGCGGCCCTGCTCCTCCTCGTCTTCGACGGGTGGGAGACAGTGGCCACACAGGCGTCGTCCGTGGGTGTGGTGCTGGGGCGCTGAGCGGTGACCCCAGGCCCGGAAGAGCGGTCCGGGCGGGGACACCCACCCATGAAACCCCGTGGGGACGGGGGTGCGGCGGACGGCACAGATGCCGGCGCAGCTGGGGAGCTGCGCCGGCATTGCCGTGCGCCCGAGCACTCCCGGCGACAGCTGCGGCGCCGGTCCCGGCGCAACCGCCGAAGGCCCCCCGTACGCTCGCCCCGTGACCCTCCTCCCCGCCCTGACCGCTCGCGTCGGGGCAGCCGTTCACCGGCGCTCCACCCCACGCTGCCCCTGCCGCACCGCCACCCTCGCCGACCGCCCGGACGCCACCGTCGTCCGGCACGCGGACACCGTCGCCAAGGCCCACGCCCCGGGCGCCGACCCCGACGCCCTGGCCCGCCGGCTGGCCCTCGCCGACCGGCTCCCCGGCGTGCTCCTGCCGCCGGTCACCGCGACGCCCACCGCCCTGCACGGCCGGCTCGTGACCTTCTGGCCCTACGGCACCCCCGTCGACCCGGACGACCCCGCCGCCGCCCCGTGGGAGGCCGCCGCGGTGCTCCTCGCCCGGCTGCACCGCGCCCCGGCCGATCCACACCGCAGACTGCCGGTCATGCGCGGACCCGCGAAGGCGGCCTCGGCGGTCGCCCGGCTCCGCGACGCCGGCCCCGGCCGTCCCGGCGTCGCCCCGGTCCTGCGCGCCTGGGCCGCTCTGCCCGCCTGGGCCCGCGACGAGGCCCCCATGCCGGACACCACCACCCCCTGCCACGGTGACTTCCACCTCGGCCAGCTCATACGCCACCCGGCACCCGACGGCCCCTGGCTGCTGATCGACGTCGACGACCTCGGCACCGGCGTACCGGCCTGGGACCTCGCCCGCCCGGCCGCCTGGTACGCGTGCGGACTGCTCCCACCCGACGACTGGTCCCGTTTCCTCACCGCCTACCGCACCGCCGCAGGCCCGGCCGTCCCGGCGGACGGCGACCCCTGGCCCGCCCTGGACGTCCCGGCCCGCGCCCTGACCGTGCAGACCGCCGCCCGTGCCCTCACCAAGGCGCTCGCCGAGGGCCGCTCCCTGGACGAGGCGGAGACGGCGCTCGTCGACGCGTGCGCGCGCATCGCGTCGCTTCCTCCCGGCTGAGCCGACGTCACGCGGACCAGGTGCAACCGGACGCGGCCGGACGGAGTCTGTCCTGGCGATACGCGAAGCAGGACCGACCGGCGAGGAGTTGAGCCCGACATGCAGTGTCCGAAGTGTCGTGCCCCCATGCACACCTACAACCGCAACGGCGTCCAGATCGAGCAGTGCAGCGGCTGCCGTGGAATCTTCCTCGACTACGGCGAGCTGGAGTCCCTCACCCGGCTGGAGTCGCAGTGGTCCCAGCCCGCCCCGCCGCCTCCGCCCGCCCCGGGGGCCTACCCGGCCGCCCCCGCGGCGCCCGCCGCACCGGCCTGGGGCGCCCCGCACGCCGGTCACGGCCACCACCACGGCCACCGCCGGCACAAGAGCTTCGGCCACATGCTGTTCTCCAGCTGAGCCCGCACGAAAGAGCCCCCGGCCGCACATGACGGCCGGGGGCTCCGGGCTGTGGACGATACTGGGATTGAACCAGTGACCTCTTCCGTGTCAGGGAAGCGCTCTCCCGCTGAGCTAATCGTCCTCGGGACCGTGACCGTACGGTCACGTACCGTGCGCGATACTGGGATTGAACCAGTGACCTCTTCCGTGTCAGGGAAGCGCTCTCCCGCTGAGCTAATCGCGCGGGGATCCTTGCGGATCGAGGTCCTCGCGGACCAGTGGACGATACTGGGATTGAACCAGTGACCTCTTCCGTGTCAGGGAAGCGCTCTCCCGCTGAGCTAATCGTCCTTGGAGGTGGAGACGGGATTTGAACCCGTGTAGACGGCTTTGCAGGCCGTTGCCTCGCCTCTCGGCCACTCCACCAGGAGTGCGGAGGACCCGGAGATCCCCCTCTTCCTTCGAGCGGACGACGAGGCTCGAACTCGCGACCTCAACCTTGGCAAGGTTGCGCTCTACCAACTGAGCTACGTCCGCCTGTCGATTCGGTCCGCTTCCGCGTCCCGGCGACGTGTTGAACTCTAGCGGATTCCGGGGCCAGTACAAAAACGCGTTTGTGCAGCGTGCTGCGCCGCCCCCCACCGCCGACCTGGTCAGGACGTCGGGAAGGACACGTTCGGCTCACCTCCGCGACACCGGTCATAGACTCGACGGCGTGCACGACCTCCCTCCCCTCGCCCGCTTCGGCGACCGCGTCGCCACCGGTCTCCGCGATGTGACCAGCGATCCCGCGGCCCTCGACTCCAGCGGTTTCTGGGCCGTCGCCGCCGACTTCGAGGGGCGCCTGACCTGCGCCCGCTTCGAGGACGTCCGCGTGGAGCCGGTGCCCGCTCCCGTGCCCGGCCGGTGGCGGGGACCGGCCGTCGGTGACTGGACGTCGTCACTGGACCGCGAGGCGTACACGGCGGCCGTACGCCGCATCCGCGCGCACATAGCGGCCGGCGAGGTCTACCAGGCCAACCTCTGCCGGGTGCTGTCGGCGCCCGTACCGCCCGGCGCCGATGTCGACGCCCTCACCGCACTCCTGGCCCGCGGCAACCCCGCGCCGTACGCCGGAACGATTCGGCTGCCGGACCACGGGGTGGAGACGGCCACCGCCTCACCCGAGCTCTTCCTGCGGCGCGACGGCCGGGTCGTCGAGTCGGGGCCGATCAAGGGGACCGGCCGCACCGA
Source organism: Streptomyces sp. NPDC031049 (assembly GCF_055571015.1). Classification (NCBI taxonomy): domain Bacteria; kingdom Bacillati; phylum Actinomycetota; class Actinomycetes; order Kitasatosporales; family Streptomycetaceae; genus Streptomyces; species Streptomyces sp. NPDC031049. The sequence continues at coordinate 177,265 of NZ_JBVIGC010000010.1, read as the reverse complement.
GGCGGATCTGCTGGAGAAGGACTACGCAGAGAACGTCATGATCGTGGACCTCGTCCGCAACGACATCGGGCGCGTGTGCGCCACGGGGAGCGTGACGGTGCCCGACCTGTGCGCCGTGGAGAAGCACCCCGGGCTGGTCCACCTGGTGTCCACGGTGCGCGGCGAACTGCGCGCCGGGGCGGGCTGGCCCGAGCTGCTCGGCGCCGCCTTCCCGCCCGGTTCGGTCACCGGCGCCCCGAAGTCCAGCGCCCTGCGGATCATCGACGCGCTGGAGACGGCGCCCCGGGGACCGTACTGCGGGGCCGTCGGCTGGGTGGACGCCGACCGCGGCACGGCGGAACTGGCCGTCGGCATCCGCACCTTCTGGATCGACCGCGCGGCCGGCGGCGGTGCCCTGCTGCGCTTCGGCACCGGCGCCGGCATCACCTGGGGCTCCGACCCCGAGGGGGAGTGGCGCGAGACCGAGCTGAAGGCGTCACGGCTGCTGGCGGTAGCGTCGGGAGCCTACGAGGTGAGTGGAGAGGGAGTACAGACGTGAGGATCTGGCTCGACGGCAGGCTGCAGGAGCTCGAGGAGGCCCGGGTCTCCGTCTTCGACCACGGCCTGACCGTGGGCGACGGCATCTTCGAGACCGTGAAGGCGGTGGACGGCAGGCCGTTCGCGCTGACCCGGCACCTCGACCGGATGACCCGTTCGGCCCGGGGCCTCGGCCTGCCCGACCCCGACCTCGACGAGGTCCGCCGCGCCTGCGACGCCGTCCTGGCCGCGAACCCCCTGCCGCTGGCCCGGCTGCGCATCACCTACACCGGCGGCCACGGCCCGCTCGGCTCCGACCGCGGCGAGGAGGGCTCGACCCTGGTCGTCGCCGTCGGCGAGACCGCCCGCCGCCCCGACTCCACGGCCGTGGTCACCGTGCCCTGGACCCGCAACGAGCGCGGCGCGCTGGCCGGCCTGAAGACGACCTCGTACGCCGAGAACGTCGTCGCCCTGGCCCGCGCCCGGGAGCACGGCGCCTCCGAGGCGCTGCTGGGCAACACCCTGGGCCGGCTGTGCGAGGGGACCGGCTCCAACGTCTTCGTCGTCCTGGACGGCGAGATCCACACCCCGCCGCTCGCCTCCGGGTGCCTGGCGGGCGTCACCCGCGCCCTGACCGTGGAGTGGACGGGGGCCAAGGAGACCGACCTGCCCATGGACGTGCTGGAGCGGGCCGACGAGATCTTCCTGACCTCCACGCTGCGGGACGTGCAGGCGGTGCACCGGGTCGACGACCGCGACCTGCCGGGCGCCCCGGGCCCGGTGACCGCCAAGGCCATGCGGATCTTCGAGGAGCGCTCCGGGCAGGACCTGGACCCCTGATCCCCCGGCGCGAGTCCGGCGAGACCCGGGAAACCGTGCTGACGCGGGGGCCGGCGACGGGGTAGAAACCCGTTGATGACCACGACCCTGCGGCCGACCGAGCCGCTTCAGCGCGCTGCCGACGGGACGCGTTCACGCCGCTACCAGGTGTGCGTGAACAGCCGTCCCGTCGGCGCCGTCCATCTCGGCACCTCGCCCTCCTTCGGCGACTTCGTGGCCCGCGTCCTGCACCTGCGCATCGACGAACCCGACCGCCGCCGGGGCCGGGGAACCGTCGCCGCCCTGGCGGCGGAGGAGGTCGCCCGGGGCTGGGGCTGCCGGCAGATCGAGACGTCCGTGCCCGCCGACGCCGAGGCGGCGCTGCGGCTGTTCGACATGCTCGGCTATGTCCCGCGCAACCGCGGCATGGAGAAGAGGCTCGGCGACACCGCGCCCGTCCTTCCCGCGGGCAGCCGGTCACGGCCCATGACGGAGGCCGAGTACGAGGAGTGGCGGGCGCACGAGTCGGAGGACTACGTGCGCACCTGGACCGAGCGGGGCATACCCGAGGCGGTGGCCCGCGCCAAGGCCCGCCGCGACCACGAGACGCTGCTGCCGGACGGGCCGGCCACCCGGGACATGCTCTTCAGCGTGCTGGAGCACGAGGGCGTGCGGGTCGGCACCCTGTGGCTGGCACTGCGCCGGGACGACGCCTACGTCTTCGACGTCGAGACCGTCCCGGCGCACCGCGGCCGGGGGCACGGCCGCGCCCTGATGCTGCTCGCGGAGAGCCAGACGATCGCCGCCGGCCGGACCGTCCTGGGCCTCAACGTCTTCGCCGGGAACACCGCGGCCGAGCGGCTGTACGAGTCACTGGGCTACCGGACCACACGGCACACCCTGTACAAACCGCTGGTGTAGCGGCCGGCGGTCGTGGGGGAGGGGAGGGGCCGAGGCCCGGGGCCCTGGGGCGCAGCTCGCGGGAGCGCCGGAGGGCGCGGGCCGTGGTCCTGGGACCGCGCCGCCGGGTGCGGTGCCCCGTCGGAGGCCGTTCTCCCGTCCTCCCGCCCTGCCGCCCTGTCGTCCTCAGGCCTCCGGCCCGGCCAGCAGGCGGTCCGCGATCTCCTCGATCCGCTCGCGCAGGCCCTCCTGGCTCTTGCCGCCGTCGAGCCGCTCCCCGCCGATGACGTACGTCGGGGTGCCGGTCACACCGATCGCCTTGCCCTCGGCCTGGTCGGCGTCGACGATCAGGATGTGCCGGCCGTCGATCAGCGCCGTGTCGAACTCCTCGGCGTCCATGCCGAGTTCCCGGGCCGTCTCGACCAGCACGGGCTCGCCCCGTCGCTCCAGTTCCGCCACCCGGACGAGCACCGCCTCGACGTACGGCCAGGCCTGCCCCTGCACGGCGGCCTCCTCGGCGGCCTGGGCCGCGGCGAAGGCGTGCTTGTGCTTGTCCAGGGGGAAGTGCCGCAGCCGCACCTCCAGTCGGTCGCCGTACCGGGCGCGCAGAGCGCGGACGTCGTCCAGGGCGGTGCGGCAGTCCGGGCACTGGAGCTCGCACCAGACGTCGAGAACGGCGGTGGGACGGTCGGGGGAGGAGTCGCTCATGGGCGACAGTCTCCCAGCCCCGGCAGCGGCGGCCCAAACGGACCTCCCGCACGTCAGGGGGCGCCACCGCACCGGGGCCCGGGGAGGAGCCGACCCGGAGACCGACCCGGAGATGTCCCTGATGTCCGCCCCGGCCATGGCCCCGGAGGGCCCGGACGGTGCAGGATGGAAGGGACGAAGTGCCCCTGACCGAGCGAGCCCAGCCCTGGAGGACCGGATGATTGCCGAGACCGTCTGCTCCGCCGTGTCCGCGGCGGGCCTGGGCATCGCGGCGATCACCGCGTACCGCAGGCGCTTCCTGGCGGCGGCCCGCATCGCCGCCTACTCCCTGATCCCGGTCGGCCTGGTGATGACCGGCATCGTGCAGTGGCTGGCCGACACCGCCTTCAGCCCCATGGCCTGGGCGGGCTTCGCGGTGCTCGGCGTCTCCTGGCTGCTGTTCCTGACCACACGCACCGTGGAGCGCCGGCGCGGCGGCACCCGCAAGGAGCGCAGGCAGGCTGCCCGCGCCGCCGCACAGGGCGAGGCGGTGGCCCCGGCGGCTTCGGCGCCCTCCCTGGGCTCCGCTGCGGGCGCTTCCTCCGGCTCCCGTCCGGCGGCCCGGCCCACGGGCAAGCAGGCGGCCGACGACGACTTCAGCGACATCGAGGCGATCCTGAAGAAGCACGGCATCTGAGCCCGGCCGGCGCCGGGTTTCGGGCAGAGGACGTCGGCCGCCGTCCGCAAGTGATCACAACCCGAACCGAAGATCACCGTAACGGCGAACTCCTGTGCACAACACGTGCGGAGATCGCGCGGGAAGCGCGAACTGCGCCATCATCGCCCGCGAGATGCTGGACACGACGCAGCCGGACACGACAGGGAGCGACGCCGCGCCGCGGAAGGACGAGCCGCGCGGCTGTCTCTTCGCCCTTTCCCAGCCACCGCTGATGATCTTCCTTGCGGTGATCGGGTGTCTGCTGCTCATGGCTTCGTTGCACGACCTGCTGTTGCTGTGAGCCGTACCCGCGTTCCCCGGCGACACCCGCCGGGGGCGCGTCGGACCGCATCGCCCGGCAGGCCGGCACGGCCCCGCAGCCCGGCGCGGCAAAGGCGCCGGAGGGTCAGCCCGCCGCCTCCTTGCGGCGCGCGCGGTAGGCGGCCACATGCAGGCGGTTTCCGCAGGTGCGGCTGTCGCAGTAGCGCCGTGAGCGGTTGCGGGAGAGGTCGACGAAGGCCCGCCGGCAGTCCGGGGCCTCGCAGCGGCGCAGCCGCTCACGCTCCCCGGCGACGACGAAGAAGGCCAGGGCCATCCCGCAGTCCGCGGCCAGGTGGTCCGCGACCGAGGCGCCCGGGGCGAAGTAGTGGACGTGCCAGTCGTAGCCGTCGTGGTCGGTGAGCCGGGGGGTGGTGCCCGCCGCCGCGACCAGCTCGTTGATCAGCCCGGCGGCGGCCCGGGCGTCGGGCGCGGCGAACACCGCGGCGAAGCGCCCCCGGATCTTGCGCACCGCCGACAGATCCAGCTCCGAGAGCACTCCGACGTCGCTGATCTCGTGGTTCTCCACGAAATCCGCGAGGGCGGCGACGTCCGGCAGCCCGTCCGGCGTCGACTCGTCCTCCGGTGCGGTGTTCACCAGATCGACCACGGTGTCGAGGGCACACCGGGTGTCATGGGTGATCAGCACGTTTCGCTCCCTGGCCTGGGGGTCGGGCGGGCGCCCGCCGATGCTGGCCGATGGTAGTGGCTTCCGGCGCCGCCGTACCGGCCCCGATCCGGTCGGCCCTGCCCGGAAGCCTCCACTCCGGCTTCCCGGGCCCCGGGCCCCGGGCCCCGGGCCCCGGGCCTCCCAGGCTCCCGGACCCCGGGCTCCCGTGCCCAGGGCCTCCCGTGCCCAGGGCCTCCCGTGTCCCGGGCTTGCGGCCTCCTGGACCCCGGGCTCCCGGCCCGTCGGCCTCCCGAGTCCCGGGCCTCCCGGGCGGCCTCCGGCCTTCCGGACGTTCCCGCTTCCGGTCGGTCCCGACCGCCACCACCGTCGTCGGTACAACGGCGGTCGCCCCGCACCGGTTCCCCGCGCCCCCGCTCCCCGCGCCCCCGCTCCCCGCGCCCCCGCTCCCCGCGCGCCCGCCCCCGCTCTCCGCGCGCGCCTGCTCCCAGCGCGCACGCCCCCGCTCCCCGTGCGCCCGCTGATCGGCGCCGGGGGGGGGGGGGGGGGGGGGAGGGGGCGGGGGGGGGGGGGGGGGGGGGGGAGCTGTGATGGAGGGGAGGAGCGAA
>NZ_JBVIGC010000010.1:0-172061 GCF_055571015.1 Streptomyces sp. NPDC031049 | reverse complement strand
GCTGCCCCCCTCCCTCCTCCCCCCCCCCTGTGTTTGCCTTCCCCCCCCCCCCCCCCCCCCCCCCCCTCCTTCCCTTCCCCCCCCCCCCCCCCCCCCCCCCCCCCCGGCGCCGATGTGTGCCGTATGCGGTTGTCCCGGCCCGAGCCGTCACCCCGAGTCGACGGCGCCGGGCGGCTGTGCGGGCCCTCGCCCTAGCTTTCCGCCAGGATGTGCGAGAGCTCCTGATCGAGGTCGAAGTGCCGGTGCTCCGTGCCGGGGGGCACGGCGGCGTCAGTCCGCTTCAGGAAGGACTCCAGGGCCCGCGCCGGGGCCTCGAGCAGTGCCTCTCCCTCCGGGGAGCTCAGGGCGATGCACACGACGCCCTGACCGTGGCTGCGCGACGGCCAGACGCGGACGTCGCCGGTGCCGGTGGGACGGTGGAGCCCCTCGGCGAGGAGGTCGCGGGCGAACACCCACTCGACGGTCTCCTCGGCTCCGGTGTGGAAGGTGGCGTGCACGGCGTAGGGGTCGGCCGTGTCGTACCGCAGGCCTGCGGGGACAGGCAGGGAGGACTCGCTCGACACAACGAGGCGCAGGTGCAGCTCGCAGCTGACCGTGGTGTTCATAAGCGCCAGGGCCTTTCGCTCAGTGTGCGCTCGGGGATTCGCACGTCGGCGAAATCGACATGCCACCTACGGTGCCGTTGTAAACCCCTCTGAGTGTTTTGCGTGCGTTTACGTAACTCATCCGGCGGAGAGATCGTTGTCAGGGTGCGGCCATTCCGGTGACTCGTTTCGCTCGGGTAGGGTTTGGCCGTATGAACACGGGGAGTAACAAGTCCGGCGAGGCGGCCGTGGTGGAAGACCGTACGGGGACGGACGACGAGGCGGCGCCCGCGCAGGCGCTCGGCTCGCGCGCACCGGAATTCATCAAGGCGCGCCGCGCCCTGCACCTGAGCTGGCAGGTCGGCGTCTTCGTCGTGGGCCTGGCCGTCGTCGCCGCCGGGGCCGCGATGCTGGTGCTGCCCGGACCGGGCTGGGTCGTGATCTTCGCCGGCATGGCGATCTGGGCGACCGAGTTCGTCTGGGCACAGCTGGTCCTGCGCTGGACCAAGCGCAAGGTCACCGAGGCGGCCCAGCGCGCCCTCGACCCGAAGGTGCGCCGCCGGAACATGATCCTGACGGCGATCGGGCTGGTGATCTTCGCGGGGCTCGCCGGCTTCTATCTGTGGAAGTTCGGTTTCGTGATGCCCTGGAAGATCGAGAATCAGTGACACTGCCGGGCGCCGCCGGGACGGCCGTCATGCCGGTCGTCCCCGCTCGGTGACGCCCCCGTCCACGGGCGCCCGCTGACCACGGGCGCCCTCTCCGTCCGGGCGGCCCGCCCGCCGGCCCGTACCGGCGGCAGCCTCCCGGCCGTGGTCACGGGCACCCCCTGACATGCGGTAATGTTCTTCCTGCGCCCGGGCGATTAGCTCAGTGGGAGAGCGCTTCGTTCACACCGAAGAGGTCACTGGTTCGAACCCAGTATCGCCCACCCGGATCGGCGGCCCGCCTGTAGAACCACAGGCGGGCCGCCGTCGTGCGTACGGCCGGGCCGCCCTCGTGCAGCGCCCTCGTGAGGATCGTCGCCCCTCGCCCCTCGCTCGTCGCCCCTCGCGCGTCGCGTGTCGCCCATCGGCGGACCGATGGTGCCCGGGCAGCCCCGGACGTCGGCCTGGGGGCAGACGTATATCTCCCCCCGCCCTTGTTCGGCCCGCCGATCGCACTCGCTCCCACCTGCGGTGCCCCGCCGCCGCCCGCGACCCGGCGGACGACCCGGACGCGGCGCGGCCGGCCGCCGCCGCAAGAAAACTCTGCCGGACGCATTGACGCACCCCTGCCCCCTCCGTACCTTGTGCCAGCAAGCGCTTACTTGAAACGATTCATCGGACCATTCATCAGACGATTCATCAGTACTGCGACGAACGCGGGGAGGCCTGACGGTGGGAACCAGCGGGAATGTTGAGAGGCGCACGATCCTGAAGGCGGCCGGCGCTTCCGTGGCCGCGTTCGGCCTGGCCGGCACCGCGGCCTGCGGCGGCAACGGCGGTGCCGCGGCCGACGGGACGGTGACGATCCGTTACTCCTGGTGGGGTGCCGACGAGCGGGCCAAGCGGATCAACGAAACCATCCGGCTCTTCGAGAAGAAGTATCCGAAGATCAAGGTGAAGACGGACTTCCAGGACTACGTTTCTTTCTGGGAGAAGTTCCAGACCCAGGCCGCCGGCGGAAATCCTCCGGACGTTTTCCAAAACTCCGTCACTTTCCTCAGGAAGTACGACAGGAGGGGAGTTCTCCTCGACCTCAAGGGGCAGGCGGAGGCCGGGAATCTGAACCTCGGCGACTTCCGCGAAGGGGTCGTCGAGGTCGGTCGGGTCGACGGCAAGCAGCTCGGTGTCCCCGTCGGTTCGAACACCATGGCCCTGGTCATCGACAAGAAGGTCTTCGAGAAGGCGGGCGTCGTCCCGGAACAGGGCTGGACCTGGGACGACTACTTCAAGGCCCTGAAGACGATCCGCGACCGCACCCAGGTGCCCGGGGACACCGGCTACTTCGGCATCATGTATCTGTACGACCTCTATCTCCGCCAGAACGGCAAGGCCTTCTTCACCGAGGACGGACTCGGTTTCGACCGGGCCGACCTGACGGAGTGGTGGCAGGACGGCTACAACCGCATCAAGGCCGGGCACGTCACCGACCCCAAGATCGTCGAGCAGGACAAGCCGAAGTCCTCCCTGGCCGCCGGACACGGTGCCTCCGAGTTCACCTGGGACAACTTCACGGTCCGTTACACCGCGGAGGGCGACAGCGAGTACGGCCTCGCCCCGATCCCCACCACCGACGGCAAGAACACCGGGCAGTACCTCGCCTCGCTGATGCTCAGCGCCTCCTCGCGCACCGAGCACCCCAAGGAGGTCGCACAGTTCATCGACTTCATGGTCCACGACCCCGAGGTCGGCAAGATCATGGGCTACGACCGCGGCATCCTCGCCGGCACCCGGCAGTACGAGGCGTACGAGCCGACCGACCCCATCGACAAGGAGATCGCCCGGTACGAGGAGGACACCGCGAAGGCCGGTGTGCTCGGCACCATCACCCCGCACCCCTCCGGCGCCGACACCGTCGAGGCCGCCTTCCTGCGCATCGGCGGGGACATGGCCCAGGGCAAGACCAAGGTCTCCGACGCGGTGAAGCAGTTCTTCTCCGAGTCCGAGACCGCGTTCCAGCAGTGAGGGGACCCTCGTGACGCTCGTCAAGGACTCCCCGCCCGCGGCCCGCACCGCACGGCCCGCGGCGCCCGCGGCGGCCAAGCGGCGGGGCCGCCGGGACACCCTCGCCGGCTACCTGTTCATGTCCCCGTGGATCGCGGGCTTCCTGCTGCTGACCGCGGGCCCGATGGTCGCCTCCCTGTACTTCGCGTTCACCGACTACAACCTGTTCAACACCCCGCAGTGGATCGGGCTGGACAACTTCACCCGGATGTTCGACGACCCGCGGTGGCAGAAGTCGGTCGAGGTCACCGCCAAGTACGTGATCATCGGCACCCCTCTGAAGCTGCTGCTCGCCCTGGGCATCGCCCTGCTGCTGGCCCAGAGCCGGCGCGGACAGGCCTTCTACCGGGCCGCGTTCTACGCCCCGTCGCTGATCGGCGCCAGCGTCTCCGTCGCCTTCGTCTGGCGGGCGATCTTCTCGGACGACGCGATCGTGGACCGGACGATGTCCCTCTTCGGCTTCGAGGTCGGCGGCTGGGTCGGCAACCCCGACTGGATCCTCTACTGCCTGGTCGCGCTGACGGTCTGGCAGTTCGGCGCCCCCATGGTCATCTTCCTGGCCGGCCTGAAGCAGGTGCCCCGGGAGCTGTACGAGGCGGCCGAGATGGACGGGGCCGGTCCGCTGCGCCGGTTCTGGAGCATCACCCTGCCGATGATCTCCCCGGTGCTGTTCTTCAACGTCCTGCTGGAGACCATCCACTCGTTCCAGATCTTCGGCTCGGCCTACGTCGTCTCCAACACCTACTGCGGCCCGGCCGACGCCACGCTCGTCTACACCTGCTACCTGTACCAGAAGGGCTTCAAGGAGTCCCAGATGGGCTTCGCCTCCGCGATGGCGTGGATGCTGCTGCTCGCCGTGGCCCTGGTGACGATCGTCCTGTTCTGGTCCCAGAAGAAGTGGGTGCACTACGAGGAGGACGCCCGATGAGCGCCACCACGACCACCCGCCCGGCTGCCGGGAGCCGGTCGCCCGGCCTCGGCCGCCGCCGCACCGGATCGCTCGCCTGGCACGTCGGTGCCCTGCTGGTGCTCGCGGTCGTCCTGTATCCCGTCGTCTGGGTCATCGGCGCCTCGTTCAAGCCCAGCCGGGAGATCATCGGCAGCCTGGAGCTGTTCCCCACCAGCCCGATCGTGGACAACTTCACGGGCCTGGCCGACGGCATCGCCGACATCTCCGTCCTGACCTTCTTCGAGAACTCGCTCTTCTACAGCCTCGGTTCCGTCGTCGGCATCCTGGCCTCCTGCTCGCTGACGGCCTACGCCTTCGCCAAGATCCGGTTCGCCGGCCGGAACGTGCTGTTCGCGCTGATGATCGGCACGCTGCTGCTGCCGTACCACGTGTTGCTCATCCCTCAGTACGTGATGTTCCAGAAGCTGGAGCTGGTCAACACCTACGTCCCGCTGCTCATCGGCAAGTACCTGGCCACCGAGGCGTTCTTCGTCTTTCTCATGGTGCAGTTCATGCGGAACCTGCCGAAGGAACTCGACGAGGCCGCCCGGATCGACGGGTGCGGGCACTTCCGCATCTACTGGTCGATCGTCCTGCCGCTGTGCCGCCCCGCCCTCATCACCAGCGCGATCTTCACCTTCATCAACGCCTGGAACGACTTCATGGGCCCGCTGATCTACCTCAACGAGCCCGGCAAGTACACGGTCTCGCTGGGCATGATGATGTTCCGCGACCAGGAGAGCGTCGCCAACTACGGCGGCATGATCGCCATGTCGCTGGTCGCCCTGCTGCCGGTCCTGCTGTTCTTCCTCGCCTTCCAGCGGTATCTGATCGACGGCATGGCGACGTCCGGACTCAAGGGCTGAGGGGGCGGTCATGGCCGAAGCACGCGCCCGGGCGCACGGCCGGCCCGCGCTCGCCGAACGGTTCGGCGTCTTCGCCGAGTGCCTGCTGACCGGTGTGTGGATCGCCGTCGCCTCCCTCGGCGTCCTGACCTACCCCGCCGCCTTCGCCGCCGGGGCCCGCCATCTGCGGCGCCGGGCCGCGCACCAGGGCGGCGGATGGCGGGAGTTCGTCGCCGACTTCCGGTCCGCGCTGCGCGGCGGGTGGCTCGCCGGGCTCGCCGGATGGCTGACGGCGGGCGCGGTCTGGGTGGACGTCCAGGCCGTGCGGGCCGGGCTGCCCGGCGGGCCGCTCGTCGGGGCCGTCGGCCTGCTGGCGCTGATCGGGTGTGTCGTCGCCGGGCTGCGCGCGGCGGCGGTGTGGACACCCGGCGCCCGCTGGCGGTCGCTGCTCGCCGCGGCGGGCCGCCGCACGGTGCTCGACCCGGCCGGGTCCTTCCTGCTGGTGGCAGGCCTGGCGGTGGTGGCGCTGTCCGGCTGGTTCGTCGCGCCGCTCGCCGTGCCCGTCCTCGGTGCCGTCGCGGCGGCGGCCGTCGCCGTGGAGGAGCGCCACCGCCGCCGCTGACCGGCGGCTCCCTGATACCCGGTCGGCGCCCTCGGCGCCGCACCTACTCCTGTCATGCCCATGGCCAGCCTGGTCCAACCGTCCCCACCGCACGCCCGACCGCAAGAACCCGCCCGCAAGGACCTGACCGCAAGGACCTGACCGCAAGGAAAGGAAGGCCCATGCCCCCCATCCCCCGCAGATCCCTGCTCAAGGCGGCCGCCGTCGCCGGAGCCGCCGCCCAGTTCAGCTGGGCCCTCGGAGCACACGGTGCGCAGGCGGCACCCGGAGCCGGGCCCGCCGACGCCGATCCGGTGACCCTCGACTGGCTGGAGGACGGCGGCCTCGGCGCCGCGCCCGGCTCCACCGTCGGCGTCCCCTGGCCGAAGGGCACCCTCCCGGCGGACCAGACCTTCGCGCTCACCGACGGGGACGGCACGGCCGTCCCCGTGCAGTCCTGGCCGCTGGCGTACTGGCCGGACGGCTCCCTGAAGTGGACCGCGCACGCCGTGAGCACCGGCTCCGGCGCGCTCACCCTCGCCCCCGGCAGCCCGGCCGCCCCGGAGAAGAAGGTCACCGTCGGCCGGCGCGGCGGCACCATCGACATCTCGACCGGCGTGATCACGGCCCGGATCGCCACGTCCGGCGCCACCCTGGTCAAGTCGGTCACCCGGGGCTCCACCGAGATCGCCCGCGGCGGCCGGCTCGTCCTGCTCCGGCAGCCCGAGATCGAGGACGGCGACCAGGGCAGCGTGAAGTACGAGCGCTTCGACGGCGCGATCACGCAGGTGGAGGTCGAGCAGCAGGGCCCGGTCCGCGCCGTGGTCCGCATCGACGGCAAGCACCGCAAGAGGGACCGCGGTCTGCTGCCCTTCTCCGTACGCCTCTACTTCTACGCGGGCGCCGACTCCTTCCGCATGGTGCACACCATCACCTACGACGGGAAGCAGGAGCCCGGCAAGGCGAGCGGCGACTTCGTCCGCGGCCTCGGCGTCCGCTTCACCGTACCGATGCGGGACGAGGCCTACGACCGCCACGTCCGCATCGGCGGCGAGGGCACCGGCATGCTCCGCGAGGCCGTCAAGGGCATCACCGGATTGCGCCGCGATCCCGGCGCGGCCGTCCAGGCGGCACAGTTCGCCGGGGAGAGACTGCCCGACCCGGCCACCTGGGACCAGCGCGTCACCACCCGCCTGAAGTACATCCCCGAATGGGGCGACTACACCCTCTCCCAGCTCTCCGCCGACGGCTTCACCCTGCGCAAGCGCACCAAGAAGGGCCACGGCTGGATCGGCGCGGGCGGCGGCCGGCGCGCCTCCGGATTCGGTTACGTCGGCGGGGTGAGCGGCGGACTCTCCTTCGGACTGCGCGACTTCTGGGAGAAGTTCCCCGCCCAGCTCGACGTCCGCGACGCCCACACCGACGAGGCCGAGGTCACCCTGTGGCTCTGGTCGCCCGAGGCCCAGCCCATGGACCTGCGCTTCTACCACGACGGCATGGGCCAGGACACCTACGAGGAGCAGCTCGAAGGCCTCAACATCACCTACGAGGACTACGAACCCGGCTTCGGCACCCCGTACGGCATCGCCCGCACCTCGGAGCTGATGTTCTGGGCCAACGCCGCCACCCCGAGCGCCGAACGGCTCGCCGCCCAGGTCGAGGCCGTGCGGGTGCCGCCGCAGCTCGCCGCCCCGCCGCGGCAGCTGATCAGGGCCAAGGTCTTCGGCCCCGGCCTGTTCTCCGAGCCCGACCGCTCCACACCGGCCAAGGCGAAGATCGAGGACCACCTCGACTTCCTCTTCACCTACTACAAGGACCAGGTGGAGCAGCGCCGCTGGTACGGCTTCTGGGACTACGGCGACATCATGCACACCTACGACGCCGCCCGGCACCAGTGGCGCTACGACGTCGGCGGCTACGCCTGGGACAACTCCGAGCTCTCGCCCGACCTGTGGCTGTGGTACGCCTACCTGCGCAGCGGCCGTGCGGACATCTTCCGCTTCGCCGAGGCCATGACCCGGCACACCGGCGAGGTCGACGTCTACCACCTCGGCCGGTGGGCCGGCCTCGGCACCCGGCACGGCGTGCAGCACTACGCCGACAGCGCCAAACAGCAGCGCATCGCCAACACCACCTACCGGCGCTTCTACTACTTCCTCACCGCCGACGAACGCGTCGGCGACCTCATGCACGCCAACGTCGACTCCGACGAGACGTTTTTGGCCCTCGACCCGCTCCGCAAGATCCGCACCGAGCCCTACACACCCGACCGCAACGCCCTGTCGATCGGGTTCGGCACCGACTGGAGCGGCCTGGTCTCGGCATGGCTGACGGAGTGGGAGCGCCGGGGCCCCAAGTGGGAGAAGGCACGCGCCCGCGTGCTGTCCACGATGGAGACCATCGCCGCCCAGCCCAACGGCTTCGTCCAGGGCAGCGGCCTGTACGACCTGGACACCGGCAGGTTCGCCGTCGCCGACACACCGAAGGTCGAGGTCTCCCACCTGTCGGCCGTCTTCGGCCTGAACGAACTGTGCGCCGAACTCGTCGACCTCGTCGACATGCCCGAGTTCAAGGAGGCCTATCTCGACTACTGCCGCTACTACAACGCCACCAAGGCCGAACAGGCGGCACGCTACGGCAGCAGCTTCGGCAGCCTGATCCTCTTCCAGGGCCACTCGCGCCTCGACGCCTATGCCGCCGTACAGACCGGTGACGAGAAGCTCGCCACGCGCGCGTGGCAGAAGTTCTACGACTCCGACGGCTACAAGGAGTCGGCTCCCTGGAGGACGGAGAAGCTCGCGGGACCCCTCGCGCTGGTCCCGGGCGGCGAGGCGAGCTGGGTGTCGACGAACGACACCGCGCTGTACGGGCTCGCCGCCATCGAGAACCTCGCCCTGCTGGGGGACCGCATGCCGTAGCGGCCCCCGGGGCGCCCGGGCGCGGGCACACTGCCGTCATGGACTGGAACCACTACCGCTTCCTGACCCTGTGGCCCGTGCCCGCGCCCGTCCCCGCCGTGTACCGGGCCCTGGAGCGCATCGAGGACTACCCCCGCTGGTGGCCCCAGGTGCGCCAGGTCACCCGGCTCGGCGACACCAGCGGGGTCGTCCGGTTCCGCTCGCTGCTCCCCTACGACCTGACCGCGACGCTGCGCGAGGCACGCCGCGATCCGGCCGGGGGAGTGCTGGAGGTCGCCATGAGCGGCGACATGGAGGGCTGGGCGCGCTGGACGATCACCCCGCACGGCCCGGGCGCCCTCGTCCGCTACGACCAGGAGGTCGACGTCCGCAAGCCGCTGCTGCGCCGGCTGGCCGTGCCCGGCCGGGCCGTCTTCCGCGCCAACCACGCGCTGATGATGCGGGCCGGGCGGCGCGGGCTGGTCAGGTATCTGGAAGCGGTTTGAAGACTGCGCGGCCGTACCTGTATTGTTCAGTGCGTTCCCGGGCGATTAGCTCAGTGGGAGAGCGCTTCGTTCACACCGAAGAGGTCACTGGTTCGAACCCAGTATCGCCCACCCGGAAGAAGCCGGTCCGTCGATGACGGTCCGGCTTTCCGCTTCTCCCGCCCGGAGCGGGTCAGGCCGCCGCCGCCGGCTGGTCCGGACGCAGCGGCCAGGCCGGGTCCACCGCCTCCTCCGTGCCGCTCAGCGCGAACCACGCCTGGAGTCCCCGCGCCTGTGCCGCGTGCCACACCGCCTGAAGGGTGTGCAGCTCGGCGGGGGACAGCCGCTCCAGCCGCCCCGCGAAACGCCGCCCCACCGCCCGTACGACCTCCAGCGCGGCCGCCGCGTCGGCCGCCGCGTCGTGCGCCCCGTCCAGCGGGACGCCGTAGTGCGCGCACAGGTCGGTCAGCGTGCGCCGGCCCTTGCGGTAGCGGTCCAGGTGCTTGTCCAGCACCCGCGGGTCAAGCACGCACAGCGGCGTCCGCTCCAGCCAGCGGCTCAGCGACGAGGCGCGGTGCCGGCGCAACTCCCGGTCCAGCAGCGTCAGATCGAACGGCGCGTTCATCACCACGAGCGGCCGTCCGGCCCGCGCCTGCTCCGCCAGTGCCTCCGCTATCTCGTACATGACCGGCGCCGGCCAGCGGCCGTTGCGCAGCAGGTGTTCCTCCGTCAGGCCGTGCACCGCGGTCGCCGCCTCGGGCACCGGCACCCCTGGGTTCACCAGCCAGCGGCTGACCCGCGGCCTCAGTCCCGGGGCGTCCTGCACGACGACGGCGGCCGACACGATCCGGTCGGTCTCGACGTCGACGCCCGTGGTCTCGGTGTCGAACGCGGCCAGCGGCCCCTCGTACCAGCACGTCATGGTCCCACAACCCCTCGATCACCCTCGGCAGTTGACGCACCGTCCGCTGCCCGATCCGGTGATACCCGGGCTGTTTGCGCCGTACGCCGGAAGGACACAACAGGAGTACGGGTCTTTGCAGTTCAGCGGCCCGCAGTGGGGAATCACCAGTTCTGGAAGGCTGTTGGCCATGGCCATAGCGCAGCCCGAACGGGGCGGGCTGCTGCCCGAGCGCACGGCGCCCACGCGCGGCACTCTCGCCACCACCGCCTGCATGGAGACGTTGCAGGTCGGCTATCTGCACGCGGTCGCCGCGGCGGCGGGCTGCTCCCTGTCCCAGCCGTTCCCCGACAACGGCATCGACTGGCACGTCAGCCACAGCGCACCCGGGCACACCGTCGACGACGAGGTCACCATCAAGGTCCAGCTCAAGGCCACGTACCAGATCCCGCCGCACCCGCCGGGCCGCTCCTTCTCCTTCACGCTCGACAACGAGCACCTGACGAAGCTCGCCCGCACCCCCGTCTCGGTGCACAAGATCCTCGTCGTGATGATCGTCCCCCGGTCCCGGGACCAGTGGCTGCGGGCCGGCCACGACCGGCTCGACCTCAGGCACTGCTGCTACTGGACCAACCTCGCCGGACACCCGGTCACCGGCCGGCACCGCACCACCGTGCGCATTCCGACCTCACGCATCTTCGACGACCGGGCGCTGTGCGAGATCATGACGCGGGTCGGGACGGGAGGGAGACCGTGACGCACCGCCCCACCGACGAGCCCCCGCGCCCCCACCCCGCCGGCACCGACCGGTACGGCCGGGCGCCCGAGCCCGCCACGGCGGACCCCGCCGTGCTCGCCGCGCTGCTGCACCGGCACGGCTGGCGGCGCCGCGGCGGCGCCCCCGGACGCTACGGCCGCTGGACCCCGCCCGGACCCGGCCACGGCGGCACCAGCCTGCTCGTGCCGGAGACCCGGACCTACCCGGACAGCGACGACCTGCTCGGCGAGGCCCTGCTGGCCCTGTCCCGCAGCGGCACACCGTCCGCCCGCGAGGTGCTGCTCGCCCTCGCCGTGCCCAGCGACGAGATCCGCTGGTGGCGCGATGTACCGGCCGGGCCCGGGGACGCCGCGACCTGGACGGTGGAGGACCGGCTGCGCACCGCCGCCCGCTCCGTGCTGCTCGCCGCGGCGCTCGCCACCCGCGCGCGTGCCGGCTACTTCGGCGCCCGGCACCGGCGTGCCGCCGCCGCGTCCCTGGCGGACGTCCGGGTCGCCCCCGGACCCGACGGCCGGCGGCTGACCGCGTTCGTGCCCGTCGCCACCGGCCGCCCGCTGGCCGTCCGCCTCCACCAGGCCCTGCACGCGGCCCGCGAGGCCGTCGACTACCGGCGGGCCACCGGCGGCATGGACGCCTTCGACTCGGCCGTCGAGGCCGGCGTCAGCCACGAGCTGACCGAGGCCCTGGTCGCCCTCGTCCAGGGCACGGAGGGCGCCCGCGTCGCCGTCGAGTGGGCCCCGGCCGCCGGTGTGCCCGAGGGCTGCGCCGCCCCGGCCGAGCCCGTCGAGTTCTCGCCCGGGGACCTGCCCGCCCTGCGCGAGGCCGGCGTCCGCTATCTGCGCGCCGAGCCGTCGGTGCCGGTGCGGATCACCGGCACCGTCGTCCGGATGCGCAGGTCGGGGCCGCGCGGCGCGGGCACCGTGCGGCTGCGGGTGCTGGCCGGCGCCGAGGTGCCGCACGTCCGGATCACGCTGGAGGAGGACGCGTACCGCATCGCCGGCCACGCCCACCTCGTCGGGCTGCCGGTGCGGGTGCACGGCCGGCTGGAGAGCCGGGGCGGCTTCCGCCGGCTGACCGGCGCCGGCGACGTCGTGCCCGTGCAGGTCGACGACGCCGAGCGGGACCGGCTGGTCAAGGCGCTCCAGGAGAACCAGGAGTCCATGGCCTTCTTCGAGGAGGTCTGCGGCGGCGACTGAGGGCGGGACGGGCCGGAGCCGGGGAGGGATTTCGCGGTGGACGCCCCCGGGTCGGTACGATCCCAGGGATGCGTGCGCTCCGGTATGGCGCCGCAGCCCCACCTTCAGTCAGGAGAGACCGGTGTCAGACGTCCGTGTGATCATCCAACGCGATTCCGAGCGGGAAGAACGCGTGGTGACGACGGGCACCACTGCCGCCGAGCTCTTCGCCGGCGAGCGCTCGATCGTCGCCGCGCGGGTGGGCGGCGAACTGAAGGACCTCGCCTACGAGGTCCGGGACGGCGAGACCGTCGAGGGCGTGGAGATCTCCTCCGAGGACGGCCTGAACATCCTGCGCCACTCCACCGCGCACGTCATGGCGCAGGCCGTGCAGGAGCTGTTCCCCGAGGCCAAGCTGGGCATCGGCCCGCCGGTCAAGGACGGCTTCTACTACGACTTCGACGTCGAGAAGCCGTTCACCCCCGAGGATCTCAAGGCCATCGAGAAGAAGATGCAGGAGATCCAGAAGCGCGGCCAGCGCTTCTCCCGCCGCGTCGTCTCCGACGAGGCCGCCCGCGAGGAGCTGGCCGGCGAGCCGTACAAGCTGGAGCTGATCGGCCTCAAGGGCTCCGCCTCCAGCGAGGACGGCGCGGACGTCGAGGTCGGCGCCGGCGAGCTGACGATCTACGACAACCTGGACGCCAAGACCGGCGAGCTGTGCTGGAAGGACCTCTGCCGCGGTCCCCACCTGCCCACCACCCGGAACATCCCGGCGTTCAAGCTGATGCGCAACGCCGCGGCCTACTGGCGCGGCAGCGAGAAGAACCCGATGCTCCAGCGCATCTACGGCACCGCCTGGCCGTCCAAGGACGAGCTGAAGCAGTACCTGGAGTTCCTCGCCGAGGCCGAGAAGCGCGACCACCGCAAGCTCGGCAGCGAGCTGGACCTGTTCTCCATCCCGGAGCAGATCGGCTCCGGCCTCGCCGTCTTCCACCCCAAGGGCGGCATCATCCGCCGGGTCATGGAGGACTACTCGCGGAAGCGGCACGAGGAGGCGGGCTACGAGTTCGTCTACACCCCGCACGCGACGAAGGGGAAGCTCTTCGAGACCTCGGGCCACCTGGACTGGTACGCCGACGGCATGTACCCGCCCATGCAGCTCGACGAGGGCGTGGACTACTACCTCAAGCCCATGAACTGCCCGATGCACAACCTGATCTTCGACGCGCGCGGGCGTTCGTATCGCGAACTCCCCCTGCGGCTGTTCGAGTTCGGCACCGTGTACCGGTACGAGAAGTCGGGCGTCGTGCACGGCCTGACCCGGGCCCGCGGCTTCACCCAGGACGACGCGCACATCTACTGCACGCGCGAGCAGATGTCCGAGGAGCTCGACAAGCTGCTCACCTTCGTGCTGGAGCTGCTGCGCGACTACGGCCTGACCGACTTCTACCTGGAGCTGTCCACCAAGGACCCGGAGAAGTACGTCGGCACGGACGAGGCCTGGGAGGAGGCGACCGAGACGCTGCGCCAGGTCGCCGAGAAGCAGGGCCTGCCCCTGGTCCCGGACCCGGGCGGCGCCGCCTTCTACGGCCCGAAGATCTCCGTCCAGGCCAAGGACGCCATCGGCCGGACCTGGCAGATGTCGACCATCCAGCTCGACTTCAACCTGCCGGAGCGCTTCCACCTGGAGTACACGGCCGCGGACGGCACCAAGCAGCGCCCGGTCATGATCCACCGTGCGCTGTTCGGATCGATCGAGCGCTTCTTCGCGGTGCTCCTGGAGCACTACGCGGGCGCCTTCCCCGCATGGCTGGCGCCGGTCCAGGCGCTCGGCATCCCGGTCGGCGACGCCCATGTCGAGTACCTGGAGAAGTTCGCCGCGGCGGCGAAGAAGCAGGGCCTGCGGGTGGAGGTCGACTCCTCCTCGGACCGCATGCAGAAGAAGATCCGCAACGCCCAGAAGCAGAAGGTGCCGTTCATGGTCATCGCGGGCGACGAGGACATGGCGAACGGCGCCGTCTCCTTCCGCTACCGCGACGGCTCCCAGGAGAACGGCATCCCCCTCGACGAGGCCATCGCCAAGATCGCCAAGGTGGTCGAGGAGCGGGTGCAGGTCTGACCCGCACCGACCGACCGGTCTCCGCCGTCGTCAGGGCCCCCGGGAGATCCGGGGGCCCTGCCCGTTCGCCTGCCGCAACGCCATATGCTGCACGCATGACGAGTGAGCCGGAGCAGCAGCTGGGAGTGGGGACGCAGGACGCGTTCCAGCGCCTGTGGACGCCCCACCGGATGGCCTACATCCAGGGCGAGAACAAGCCGAGCGGCCCCGGTGCCGACGACGGGTGCCCCTTCTGCTCGATCCCGGCCAAGTCCGACGAGGACGGGCTGATCGTCCGGCGCGGCGAGCAGGTCTACGCCGTGCTCAACCTCTACCCGTACAACGGCGGCCACCTGATGACCGTCCCGTACCGCCACGTCGCCGACTACACCGAGCTCACGGACGCCGAGACCGCCGAGCTGGGGCTGCTGACCAAGCAGGCCATGACGGCCCTGCGCACCGCCTCCGGCGCCCACGGGTTCAACATCGGCATGAACCAGGGCTCGGTGGCCGGCGCGGGCATCGCCGCCCACCTCCACCAGCACATCGTCCCCCGCTGGGGCGGCGACACGAACTTCATGCCGGTCGTCGGCCACACCAAGGTGCTGCCGCAGCTGCTGGGCGACACCCGCACGATGCTTGCGGAGGCCTGGCCGGCGTAGCCGCGGACGCAGCGGCGCCCCGTCGCGCGGAATGTAGCGGTCCCTCGTCGCGCGGGACGTAGCGGCACCTCGTCGCGCCGGGCTGCGCACCCCCCGGGCCTCAGCGCCGGGCGTCCCTTCGACCGCCGGAGGCCTACGCGTCGTACACGTCGGCCTTCTTCGGCGCCGGGTCCTGCACCAGTCCGCTGAGCACCGCCGACCGCGCCCCGAACTTCTCGGTGTCCGCGCCGTTCTCCTCCAGCACCCGCAGCGCCGCCGCGTGCACCACCCGCAGCACCGGCGTGGCCGCCCGCAGCGCGTCGTCGGCCATGAACCGGTGCCGCCAGGGCTGGTCGGCCCACGCGTGCCGCAGCCCGAACGGCTCGGGCAGCGTGATCGTGCCGCCGAGCCAGTTCAGCAGCGGCGGGTAGTAGGTCAGCGGGGCCCGCACGGCCAGCCGGACCACCTCGTCGTTGTCGACCAGCGGCAGCATCACCTTACGGGTCTCCCACGGCTTGAACGACTTCGTGACCTCCTTCGACGGCGCCTCCGGCTTGGTGGTGAACAGCGGATTCACCGGCCCCAGGGCGTGCCCGGTGACCTCGATCCGCAGCGTGGAGTGCAGCACCGTCACGGTGATCAGCATGGTGATGACCAGCTGGCCGTCCCACAGCGTCCACTGCACGCCCAGGTAGTGGCGGTCGCCCGCGCCGAACTGCTGGTTGTTGCAGATCTCCTGTATCGCGTGCGGCTTGACCTGGTACGCCTCGACGTCCGTGCCCTCCGGGCGGGACACCGCCGCAGCGTTCTCCCCGATCGGCGTGACGATCCAGTGCCGGATCGACGGCTTGGGGAACCCCCCGGTGTGCAGCGGGCCGCGCTCCAGCAGCGCCAGCTGATCGTGGACGGCCCGGATGACGTCCCAGCTGCGGAAGGGGTGGATCTCCCGGTCGGGGTCGGCGGGCACCAGGTCCTCGGCGAGCTGCCAGCTGCCCCAGCGCGTGCCCATGCCGAGTATGCCCTTGGGCCCGGCGTAGAAGACCGAGTTCGACTGCTGCTCGGCGCCGAGCCGGGCCAGGGACTGGCGGAGCTTCTCCGCCGCCGTCTCGTTGGGGTTGCTCGGCACCGCCTCGGGAACCTTGGCGCCCACGCTGCTGCCCGAGAGCAGGCCGTCCCACCGCTCCCGCATGTCCCTGGCGGTGTGCTCGCAGATCCGCTTGGCCCAGAACCAGCCGATCACCGGCACCACGACCGCCGCACGCGCGTACCAGCCCCAGAAGCCGCCGAAGGGCATCTTGACCAGGAACAGCAGCGCCAGCGCGCCCACCGCGACGAGGACGGCGGTGGCGAGGGCACCGGCCTGCTTGTTCTCCGCCTTGGAGACCGTGGTGCGGATCTGGAAGGTGAGCAGCCACAGCAGCATGCCGGGCAGGAACAGCAGGCCGCACACCGCCGTCACGGCGGTCAGCCGGGCGTCGCGCTCCTTGCGGATGCGGTGGGCGGCCAGGCAGTGCTCGACGACCACCTGGGGCTCGGTGCCGAAGGACTGGATGAGCGGCTTGCGGTCCTCGCCCAGCATCCGGTCGATCACCGCGCGGCAGAACGCCTCGCCGAGGTTGGGACGGAAGATCGTGGCCCACGAGCGGCCGGGGTTGACGGCCGTCCGGTGCCACTCGTTGTCGGCCTTCTTGATGTCCGCGACCGGGTTGTCCCGGTAGGCGGCGGAGGCCAGCGCGAACGTCGCCGTCTGGCTCGCGTCTCCCGTCCGCGGCACCTGTGGTCCGAAGAAGTCCGCGTACCCGTTGCCCACGGTCATTCCCACCCCCGATCGCGGCCGCTCTCGCTCATGCGGCCTTCCCGACTCGCCCGCTGCGCACACCTGTTGATCAGGTCATCAGCGTATCCGCAGGCACCGACACGCGTCGGCGGACGGCCGAAGCCGCCCGCCGACGACGGCGGATCGCGCCGCGCGAGCCGCGCCTTCCCGCCTGCCGTGCGCCGATCCGTGCCGACTACGCGCCGGTCATGCGCCGGCGTGCGCCGCCTCGCGGACCCGTTCCGCGACCTGCGGCGGCATCGGCTCGTGCCGGGCGTACCGCCGGCTGAAGCGCGCGGTGCCGTGGGACAGGGAGCGCAGGTCCACCGCGTACCGGCCGATCTCGATCTCCGGCACCTCCGCCTTGATCAGGGTGCGTCCGCCGGCGGTCTGCTCGGTGCCGAGCACCCGGCCGCGCCGGCCCGACAGGTCGCTCATCACGGCACCCACGTAGTCGTCGCCGACCAGGACGCTCACCTCGGCCATCGGCTCCAGCAGATGGATCCTGGCCCCGGCCGCAGCCTCCCTCAGCGCCAGCGCGCCGGCCGTCTGGAAGGCGGCGTCGGAGGAGTCCACCGAGTGCGCCTTGCCGTCCAGCAGCGTGACCCGCACGTCGATCAGCGGATGGCCCGCGGCCACGCCCTTGGCGGCCTGGGCGCGCACGCCCTTCTCCACCGACGGGATGAACTGCCGGGGCACCGCGCCGCCGACCACCTTGTCCACGAACTCGATGCCCGAGCCGCCGGGCAGCGGCTCCACCTCGATCTCGCAGATGGCGTACTGGCCGTGCCCGCCGGACTGCTTCACGTGCCGCCCGCGCCCCGACGCCTTGCCACCGAAGGTCTCCCGCAGCGACACCTTGTGCGGGACGACGTCGACCTGGACGCCGTACCGGCTGCGCAGCCGCTCCAGGGCGACGTCCGCATGGGCCTCGCCCAGGCACCACAGGACCACCTGGTGGGTGTCCTGGTTCTGCTCCAGCCGCATCGTCGGGTCCTCGGCGACCAGCCGCGCCAGGCCCTGGGAGAGCTTGTCCTCGTCCGGTTTGCTGTGCGCCTGGATGGCGAGCGGCAGCAGCGGGTCGGGCATCTCCCACGGCTCCATCAGCAGCGGGTCCTCCTTGGCGGAGATCGTGTCCCCGGTCTCCGCGCGGGACAGCTTCGCCACGCAGGCCAGATCGCCGGCGATGACGTGACCGACCGGACGCTGCTGCTTGCCGAACGGCGTCGACAGGGCGCCGATCCGCTCGTCCACGTCGTGGTCCTCGTGGCCGCGGTCGGCCAGCCCGTGACCGGAGACGTGCACCGTCTGGTCGGCGCGCAGCGTGCCGGAGAACACCCGCACCAGCGAGATCCGGCCCACGTACGGGTCGGAGGAGGTCTTCACCACCTCCGCGACCAGCGGTCCCCCGGGATCGCAGCCGGCCTCCCCGCGCGGTGCGCCGTCGGGCGTGGTCACCCGGGGCGCCTCGCGCTCCAGCGGCGTCGGGAAGCCGCCGGTGACCAGCTCCAGCAGCTCGACCGTGCCGAGCCCCTGCCGGGCGCCCTCGGCCGCGGGGGCGGCGGCCAGCACGGGGAAGAACACCCCGCGCGCGACGGCCCGCTCCAGGTCCTGGACCAGCGTCTTGACGTCGACCTGCTCGCCACCGAGGTAGCGCTCCATGAGGGTCTCGTCCTCGCTCTCGGCGATGATCCCCTCGATCAGCCGGTTGCGGGCCTCCTCGATCACCGGCAGCTGGTCCTCGACCGGCTCGGACTCCTTGCGCTCACCGGCCGAGTAGTCGAACAGCTTCTGCGACAGCAGGCCGATCAGGCCCGTCACGGGCGCGTGCCCGTCGGCCGTCTGCGGGCCGCGGAGCGGCAGGTACAGCGGGAGCACGGCGTCGGGGTCGTCCGCGCCGAAGGCCTCCGCGCAGATCCGCGTCATCTCCTCGAAGTCGGCCCGCGCGGCCTCCAGGTGCGTGATCACGATGGCGCGCGGCATGCCGACGGCCGCGCACTCCTCCCACACCATCCGCGTAGAGCCGTCCACCCCGTCGGCCGCCGAGACGACGAAGAGGGCCGCGTCCGCGGCGCGCAGACCGGCCCTGAGCTCACCGACGAAGTCGGCGTATCCGGGGGTGTCGAGGAGGTTGACCTTGATGCCGTCCCATTCGACGGGGACCAGGGACAGCTGGACGGAGCGGTGCTGCCGGTGCTCGATCTCGTCGTAGTCCGAGACGCAGCCGCCGTCCTCCACGCGGCCCGCCCGGTTCACCGCCCCCGCCGTGAGGGCGAGGGCTTCCACCAGCGTGGTCTTGCCCGATCCGGAGTGGCCGACCAGCACCACGTTCCGCACGGACGTGGGGTGGTCGGCCGGCCGTGCCCTGCCGGCGGCTCCGGGGTGTGTGTGCGCCTTGTCGCCCATAACCTTGCCTCCCGTGCACGGGTGAGGTCCTGTGGGCGCGGACACGCGGGACCTGCCCCAGAGGGGGCACCCCCAGCTGGGCGGCTCCGGCGACGCCCGCGGTCCTTCGAGCTTTCCACTCCCGTCACGCCGCGTCCATACGAGGGACCCGATCCCGCCGCCCGCCGGGCTCGCGCACGGGCCTCGGGTCCCGTCCCTCCGGCACACGCGCGCGTGACTACGATGGGCCAGCCGGCGGCCACCAGGGGCCGCGGCGACACCGACCGTCGGGAAGGCCATGCTGAACAAGTACGCGCGTGCATTCTTCACGCGTGTCCTCACACCGTTCGCCGCGTTTCTCATCCGCAGGGGCGTCAGCCCGGACACGGTCACGCTGATCGGGACCGCCGGGGTGGTCGCGGGCGCGCTGGTCTTCTACCCCATGGGCGAGTTCTTCTGGGGCACGGTCGTGATCACGCTGTTCGTGTTCTCCGACCTCGTCGACGGCAACATGGCCCGCCAGCTCGGCCGCTCCAGCCGCTGGGGGGCGTTCCTGGACTCCACCCTGGACCGGGTCGCCGACGGGGCCATCTTCGGCGGTTTCGCCCTGTGGTACGCGGGCGGCGGGAACGACGACGTGCTGTGCGCGGTCTCGATCTTCTGCCTGGCCAGCGGCCAGGTGGTGTCGTACACCAAGGCGCGCGGCGAGTCGATCGGTCTGCCCGTCGCCGTCAACGGACTGGTCGAACGCGCCGAACGCCTGGTGATCTCGCTGGTGGCGGCCGGATTCGCGGGGATGCACGAGTTCGGCGTCCCCGGCATCCAGTACCTGCTGCCGGTGGCGCTGTGGATCGTGGCCGTCGGCAGCCTGGTGACGCTGATCCAGCGGGTCGTCACCGTCCGCAGGGAGGCCGCCGAGGCGGAGGCCGCCGCGGACGGGCAGGAGACGCAGGGGAGCGAGGCGGCGAAGTGAGCGCCCAGGAGCGGCTGACCGACGCCCTGTACGGCGCCGGCTGGAGCACGGTGAAGAAGCTCCCCGAGCCGGTGGCCGTCCGGCTCGGACGGACCATCGCGGACCTCGCCTGGAAGCGGCGCGGCGCCGGCGTGAGGCGTCTGGAGAGCAACTACGCGCGCGTGGTGCCCGACGCCACCCCGGAGCGGCTCGCCGAACTCTCGCGCGCGGGCATGCGCTCGTACCTGCGCTACTGGATGGAGTCCTTCCGGCTGCCCGCCTGGAGCCCCGAGCGCATCCGGCAGGCGTTCGATCCCAAGGACCTGCACCACCTGACCGAGGGCATGGCCGCGGGCAAGGGCGTGATACTCGCCCTTCCGCACCTGGCCAACTGGGACCTGGCGGGCGCCTGGGTCACGACCCGGCTCGGCATCCCCTTCACGACGGTCGCCGAGCGCCTGAAGCCGGAGACGCTCTACGACCGCTTCGTCGCCTACCGCGAGGGCCTCGGCATGGAGGTCCTGCCGCACACCGGCGGCACCGCCTTCGGCGCGCTGGCCCGGCGGCTGCGCGGCGGCGGACTGGTCTGCCTGGTCGCCGACCGCGATCTGTCGGCCTCCGGCGTCGAGGTGGACTTCTTCGGCGAGACGGCCCGGATGCCCGCGGGACCGGCGCTGCTGGCCCAGCAGACCGGCGCCCGGCTGCTGCCGGTCACCCTCTGGTACGACGACTCACCGGTCATGCAGGGCCGGGTGCACCCGCCGGTCGAGGTGCCCGGGTCAGGTACCCGCGCGGAAAAGACGTCTGTCATGACACAGGCGCTGGCCGACGCCTTCGCCACGGGGATCGCCGGGCATCCGCAGGACTGGCACATGCTCCAGCGGCTGTGGCTGAAGGACCTCGACCCCGCGAAGGCGCCCTCGGACTCCGGAAAGGGAACCTTGTGAGGATCGGCATCGTCTGCCCGTACTCCTGGGACGTACCGGGCGGCGTCCAGTTCCACATCCGCGACCTGGCCGAGTACTTCATCCGCCTCGGCCACGAGGTCTCCGTCCTCGCCCCGGCCGACGACGACACCCCGCTGCCGCCGTACGTCGTCTCCGCCGGCCGCGCGGTGCCGGTGCCGTACAACGGCTCGGTGGCCCGGCTGAACTTCGGCTTCCTGTCGGCGGCGCGGGTGCGGCGCTGGTTGCACGACGGCGCCTTCGACGTCATCCACATCCACGAGCCGACGTCGCCGTCGCTGGGCCTGCTGACCTGCTGGGCGGCGCAGGGCCCGATCGTGGCCACCTTCCACACGTCCAACCCGCGCTCCCGCGCGATGATCGCCGCGTACGCCATCCTCCAGGCGGCGCTGGAGAAGATCAGCGCGCGCATCGCCGTGAGCGAGTACGCCCGCCGCACCCTCGTCGAGCACCTCGGCGGCGACGCGGTCGTCATCCCCAACGGCGTCGACGTCGACTTCTTCGCCGAGGCCGAGCCGAAGGCCGAGTGGCAGGGGGACACCATCGGCTTCATCGGCCGCATCGACGAGCCCCGCAAGGGCCTGCCGGTGCTGATGCGCGCCCTGCCGCAGATCCTCGCCGCCCGCCCGCGCACCAGGCTGCTGGTCGCCGGGCGGGGGGACGAGGAAGAGGCCGTGGCGAGCCTGCCGAAGGAGCTGCGCTCCCGCGTCGAGTTCCTCGGCATGGTCAGCGACGAGGACAAGGCCCGCCTGCTGCGCAGCGTCGACCTGTACGTGGCGCCCAACACCGGCGGTGAGAGCTTCGGCATCATCCTGGTCGAGGCCATGTCGGCGGGCGCCCCCGTCCTCGCCTCCGACCTGGACGCCTTCGCCCAGGTCCTCGACCGGGGCGCGGCCGGCGAGCTGTTCCCCAACGAGGACGCCGACGCGCTGGCGGCGGCGGCCGTGCGCCTGCTGGAGGACCCGGCCCGGCGGGCGGAGCTGCGGGCGCGGGGGAGCGCCCACGTCCGGCGGTTCGACTGGTCGACGGTGGGCGCCGACATCCTCTCCGTCTACGAGACGGTGACGGCGGGCGCGGCGGCCGTGGCCACGGACGACCGGGCGACGGGCCTGCGGGCTCGCCTCGGACTGGCACGGGACTGAAAGCCATGGCCGAGGCTGCCTCTCGGCGCCGGTCGAGGCAGCCCCAGCCCGTCCGGCGTCTGAGGACGAGGCCCGTTCAGGGCCGATGGGGTCCAGGGGGCAGAGCCCCCTGGCGGGGTCGAAGGGGCGGAGCCCCTTCAGGACGGGACGGGTAGGGGCGGCGGGGGCGAGAACCGCCCGACGGCCACCACGGCACCGGCCACCAAAGACCCACTGCGCCACAGGCCCGCTCCACCGCGGGCCCCGCGCACCACCCGCCCGACCCCGCGTCGCTAGTCTGCCGCCCGTGACCGCAACTCTCATCTGGATCCTGGTCGCCCTCGTGGCGATCGGCCTGTACCTGAGCTGGACCGCCGGCCGGCTGGACCGGCTGCACGCCCGGATCGACGCCGCCCGCGCCGCCCTCGACGCCCAACTGCTGCGCCGGGCCTCCGTGGCCCAGGAACTGGCCACCTCCGGCGTCCTCGACCCGGCCGCGTCCATCGTCCTGTACGAGGCCGCGCACGCCGCCCGCCAGGCCGAGGAGGAGCAGCGCGAGGTCGCCGAGAGCGAGCTGAGCCAGGCCCTGCGCGCGGTCTTCGGCGTCCCCCAGCAGGTCGACGCCCTGCGCGAGGAGCCCGGCGGGGAGGAGGCGGCCCGTGAGCTGACGGAGGCCGTACGGCGCGTCCCCATGGCCCGGCGCTTCCACAACGACGCGGTGGGCGCCGCCCGCAGGCTGCGCGAGCACCGCAAGGTCCGCTGGTTCCGGCTGGCCGGACACGCCCCGTTCCCGCTGGCCTTCGAGATGGACGACGAGCCCCCGGCGGCGCTGGTCGACCGCGCGGCCCAGGGCTGATCCACCCGGCGCACCAGGGCCGGCACCCAGCGCACCAGCGCCGACACCCGGCGCGCCAGAGCCGACCGACACCCGACACCCGGCGCACCAGCGCCGCTCCGTGGACGAAAACGAGCCACCGCGTCCCCATTGGCCCTTGCTGTGGCCTGGTCCGTTCACGTTTCCTCAGTGCTGCAGAAACCCGCTTTTCTCATCAGTGAGGTCACCCGTGTCCAGCACGCTCTCCGAAAACCAGGCCCCCGAGACCGGCACCGCGCGCGTGAAGCGCGGCATGGCCGAGCAGCTCAAGGGCGGCGTGATCATGGACGTCGTCACGCCTGAGCAGGCCAAGATCGCCGAGGACGCCGGCGCCGTGGCCGTCATGGCCCTCGAGCGCGTCCCGGCCGACATCCGCAAGGACGGCGGCGTGGCCCGCATGTCCGACCCGGACATGATCGAGGGCATCATCGACGCGGTGTCGATCCCCGTGATGGCCAAGTCCCGCATCGGCCACTTCGTCGAGGCCCAGGTGCTGCAGTCCCTCGGCGTCGACTACATCGACGAGTCCGAGGTGCTCACCCCGGCCGACGAGGTCAACCACTCCGACAAGTGGGCCTTCACCACGCCGTTCGTCTGCGGTGCCACCAACCTCGGCGAAGCCCTGCGCCGCATCGCCGAGGGCGCCGCGATGATCCGCTCCAAGGGCGAGGCCGGCACCGGCAACGTCGTCGAGGCCGTCCGCCACCTGCGCCAGATCAAGAACGAGATCGCCAGGCTGCGCGGCTACGACAACCACGAGCTGTACGCCGCCGCCAAGGAGCTGCGCGCCCCGTACGAGCTGGTCAAGGAGGTCGCCGAGCTGGGCAAGCTCCCGGTCGTGCTGTTCTCCGCCGGTGGCGTGGCCACCCCGGCCGACGCCGCCCTGATGCGCCAGCTCGGCGCCGAGGGAGTCTTCGTCGGCTCCGGCATCTTCAAGTCCGGCGACCCGGCCAAGCGCGCCGCCGCCATCGTGAAGGCCACCACCTTCTACGACGACCCGAAGATCGTCGCGGACGCCTCCCGCAACCTCGGCGAGGCCATGGTCGGCATCAACTGCGACACCCTCCCCGAGACCGAGCGCTACGCCAACCGCGGCTGGTAACACCCTCATGTCGAACGAAGCCCCTGTCATCGGCGTCCTGGCCCTCCAGGGCGACGTACGGGAGCACCTCGTCGCCCTGGCCGCGGCCGACGCCGTGGCCAGGCCGGTGCGGCGCCCCGACGAGCTCGCCGAGGTGGACGGCCTGGTGCTGCCCGGCGGCGAGTCCACCACCATCTCCAAGCTGGCCGTGCTCTTCGGCCTGATGGAACCGCTCCGCACGCGCGTGCGCGCCGGCATGCCCGTCTACGGCACCTGCGCGGGCATGATCATGCTCGCCGACAAGATCCTCGACCCGCGCTCGGGCCAGGAGACCATCGGCGGCATCGACATGATCGTGCGCCGCAACGCGTTCGGGCGGCAGAACGAGTCCTTCGAGGCGGCCGTCGCTGTCGAGGGCGTCGAGGGCGACCCCGTCGAGGGCGTCTTCATCCGCGCCCCCTGGGTGGAGTCGGTCGGCGCCTCGGCCGAGGTGCTCGCCGAGCACGACGGCCACATCGTCGCCGTCCGCCAGGGCAACGCGCTGGCCACCTCGTTCCACCCGGAGCTGACCGGCGACCACCGGGTGCACCGGCTGTTCGTCGACATGGTGCGCGCCGACCGTACGGCGGGATCCTTGTAGGATTCTGGAGTTCGTACGCTGATGGGTAACGCGAAGGAGACAGGCAGATGTCCGGCCACTCTAAATGGGCCACGACGAAGCACAAGAAGGCCGTCATCGATGCCAAGCGCGGCAAGCTCTTCGCGAAGCTGATCAAGAACATCGAGGTCGCGGCGCGGATGGGCGGCGCCGACCCCGACGGCAACCCGACGCTGTACGACGCCATCCAGAAGGCCAAGAAGCAGTCGGTCCCGAACAAGAACATCGACTCCGCCGTCAAGCGCGGCGCGGGCCTGGAGGCCGGCGGCGCCGACTACGAGACGATCATGTACGAGGGCTACGGCCCGAACGGCGTCGCGGTGCTCATCGAGTGCCTCACCGACAACCGCAACCGCGCCGCCTCCGACGTTCGCGTGGCCATGACCCGCAACGGCGGCTCCATGGCCGACCCGGGTTCGGTGTCGTACCTGTTCAACCGCAAGGGCGTGGTCATCGTCCCCAAGGGCGAGCTGTCCGAGGACGACGTCCTCGCCGCCGTCCTGGACGCGGGCGCCGAGGAGGTCAACGACCTCGGTGAGACCTTCGAGGTCATCAGCGAGGCCACCGACCTGGTCGCGGTCCGCACCGCCCTCCAGGACGCCGGCATCGACTACGAGTCGGCGGACGCCAACTTCGTCCCGACCATGCAGGTCGAGCTGGACGAGGAGGGCGCCAAGAAGATCTTCAAGCTGATCGACGCGCTGGAGGACAGCGACGACGTGCAGAACGTCTTCGCCAACTTCGACGTCAGCGACGAGATCATGGAGAAGGTCGACGCGTAACACGCGCACGGGCTCAGCGGGCCGACGGGACACACCCCGTCGGCCCGTCGCTTTGTCAGTGCTACCCGATAGCCTGCACAAACAGGTGATCGATGGGAGGGGCGCGTGCGTGTACTGGGGGTCGACCCGGGGCTGACCCGCTGCGGGGTCGGGGTCGTGGAGGGCGTCGCCGGACGGCCGCTGACCATGCTCGGCGTCGGTGTCGTCCGCACCCCCGCCGACGCCGACCTGGGCCACCGCCTCGTCGCCGTCGAGCGGGGCCTGGAGCAGTGGCTGGACGAGCACCGCCCGGAGTACGTGGCGGTGGAGCGCGTCTTCAGCCAGCACAACGTGCGCACGGTCATGGGCACCGCCCAGGCCAGCGCCGTCGCCATCCTGTGCGCCTCCCGCCGCGGCATCCCCGTCGCCCTGCACACCCCGAGCGAGGTCAAGGCCGCCGTCACCGGCAGCGGACGCGCCGACAAGGCGCAGGTCGGCGCCATGGTCACCCGCCTGCTGCGACTGGGCGCCCCCCCGAAGCCGGCGGACGCGGCGGACGCCCTCGCCCTCGCGATCTGCCACATCTGGCGCGCCCCCGCCCAGAACCGGCTCCAGCGGGCCGTCGCCCTGCACGCCGCCCACGCCCCCACCGCACCGAAAGGCCGTACGACATGATCGCCTTCGTCAGCGGCACGGTCGCCGCCCTCGCCCCCGACGCCGCGGTGATCGAGGTCGGCGGCGTCGGCATGGCCGTCCAGTGCACGCCCGACACCCTGTCCACCCTCCGCGTCGGGCGGCCGGCCAAGCTCGCCACCTCCCTCGTCGTCCGCGAGGACTCCCTCACGCTGTACGGCTTCGCCGACGACGACGAGCGCCAGGTCTTCGAACTGCTCCAGACCGCCAGCGGCGTCGGCCCCCGCCTGGCCCAGGCGATGCTGGCCGTGCACAGCCCGGACGCCCTGCGCAGAGCGGTCTCCACCGGCGACGAGAAGGCGCTGACCGCCGTCCCCGGCATCGGCAAGAAGGGCGCCCAGAAGCTGCTGCTGGAGCTGAAGGACCGCCTCGGCGAGCCGACCGGCGCCCCCGCCGTCGGGGCCCCGGCCGGCTCCGGCTGGCGCGATCAGCTGCACGCGGCCCTGATCGGCCTGGGCTACGCCACCCGGGAGGCCGACGAGGCCGTGGCCGCCGTCGCCCCCCAGGCCGATCAGGCCGAGGGCACCCCGCAGGTGGGGCAGCTGCTGAAGGCGGCGCTCCAGACGCTCAACCGAGCCCGCTGACCGCCCCCGACCGCCCGGCCGCCCGCCAGGCCGGCCGCCCACCAAGCCGACCGTCCCCCCGGCCGCCCGACCGCCCGACCCGAGCCCGCCGATCCGCTACCACCCCTCCGAGGCATCACATGAACTGGGACGACACGACCGACACGCCCTCCGGCGAGCGGCTCGTCGGAGCGTCCGCCGACGGTGAGGACCAGGCCGTCGAGGCCGCCCTGCGCCCCAAGGACCTTGGCGAGTTCATCGGCCAGGAGAAGGTCCGTGAACAGCTCGACCTCGTGCTGCGCGCCGCCCGCGCGCGCGGCGCCACCGCCGACCACGTGCTGCTCTCCGGCGCCCCCGGCCTCGGCAAGACCACCCTGTCGATGATCATCGCGGCCGAGATGGGCGCTCCCATCCGCATCACCTCCGGCCCCGCCATCCAGCACGCCGGCGACCTCGCCGCGATCCTCTCCTCCCTCCAGGAGGGCGAGGTCCTCTTCCTCGACGAGATCCACC
Source organism: Streptomyces sp. NPDC031049 (assembly GCF_055571015.1). Classification (NCBI taxonomy): domain Bacteria; kingdom Bacillati; phylum Actinomycetota; class Actinomycetes; order Kitasatosporales; family Streptomycetaceae; genus Streptomyces; species Streptomyces sp. NPDC031049. Next base: position 145,017 of record NZ_JBVIGC010000010.1, on the reverse strand, counting down.
GCATGTCCCGGCCCGCCGAGGAGATGCTCTACATGGCGATGGAGGACTTCCGCGTCGACGTCATCGTCGGCAAGGGCCCGGGAGCCACCGCCATCCCGCTGGAGCTGCCGCCGTTCACGCTGGTCGGCGCCACCACCCGCGCGGGCCTGCTGCCGCCCCCGCTGCGCGACCGCTTCGGCTTCACCGCGCACATGGAGTTCTACGAGCCGGCCGAGCTGGAGCGCGTGGTCCACCGCTCCGCGAGCCTTCTGGACGTCGAGATCGACGCCGACGGCGCCGCCGAGATCGCCGGCCGCTCCCGCGGCACCCCGCGCATCGCCAACCGCCTGCTGCGCCGCGTCCGTGACTACGCCCAGGTCAAGGCCGACGGCGTGATCACGCAGGAGATCGCCGCGGCCGCCCTCGCGGTGTACGAGGTCGACGCCCGCGGCCTGGACCGCCTGGACCGTGCGGTCCTGCAAGCCCTGCTCAAGCTGTTCGGCGGCGGCCCCGTCGGCCTGTCCACGCTCGCCGTCGCGGTGGGGGAGGAGCGTGAGACCGTGGAGGAGGTGGCCGAACCGTTCCTGGTCCGCGAGGGTCTGCTCGCCCGCACTCCCCGTGGCCGGATCGCCACGCCCGCCGCATGGGCGCATCTCGGCCTGACCCCGCCGCCCTCCCGGGCCGCGGGAAACGGACAACAGGACCTGTTCGGGGCGTGACGCCGCCGCCACGGCGAGCACATTGGCCGGACCAGGAACACCGGTGCCATGCTGAGCGTTGTTCCATGCGCGCGGACTCGCTTAGACTCCGCCGATGCCGCCCTTGTCGGCGGTGCACGACTGCCGCCATAGCCGGCGGCGCACCACACCCCCAACCATCAGGCCGCTCACCATCGCGGTCGTGTGAAGGAAGTACCGACCCGTGAGTCTCGTGACCCTCCTCCCGTTCATCGTGCTCATCGGGGCCATGTTCCTGATGACCCGGTCGGCGAAGAAGAAGCAGCAGCAGGCCATCGAGATGCGGAACCAGATGCAGCCCGGTTCCGGCGTCCGCACCATCGGGGGCATGTACGCCACGGTCAAGGAGGTCAACGAGGACACGGTCCTCCTCGACGCCGGCCCCGGCGTCGAACTGCTCTTCGCCAAGAACTCGATCGGCGCCGTCCTCTCCGACGACGAGTACAACCGCATCGTCCACGGCATCGAGCACGACCTGAAGACCGACACGGACGTCGTTCCCGACGACGCCTCCTCCCTCACCGGGGCCGACGCCGACGACGAGCCGTCCGTGGACCTCGGCAAGAAGGACGCCGACGAGGCCACCGCCGACGCCGCGACCACCCAGGCGGCCAAGGACGAGTCCAAGAAGGCCGACGGCGAGTCCGAGGCGAAGTAACAGCCGTGCTCCGGGGCGCGCGGGCCGTTCCCGCGCGCCCTCGGACATGCGCGGCTCCCACGGGAACCCGACACCATGTCATGGCCGCCGGCACGCCGACCCGGCACCAGGCGGCCCGAGAGGGAGTACGAGAAGGTGGCAGCACCTAAAAAGGGGCGGGGCGCGGGCGCCCAGAGCAAGCCATGGCGCGCGCTGGCCCTGATCCTGATCGCCATCGTGGCGCTCACCGGGGGGATGTTCGCCTCCGGACACACCACTCCGCGTCTCGGCATCGACCTGGCCGGCGGCACCAGCATCACCCTGCGGGCGGTCGCGGAACCCGGTCAGGAGTCCGCGATCAACCCGACGAACATGGCCACCGCGGTCTCCATCATGGAGCGCCGGGTCAACGGCCTCGGCGTGCAGGAGGCCGAGGTCCAGACCCAGGGCGAGCGGAACATCATCGTCAACATCCCCAAGGGCACCGACTCCAAGAAGGCCCGGGAACAGGTCGGCACCACCGCCAAGCTGTACTTCCGCCCGGTGCTCGCCACCGAGTTCTCCGGCGGCCCCGCCACCGGCACCCCGACGCCGAGCCCCACGGGCAGCCCCACGGACAAGGCCGGTGACAAGGCCGGCGACAAGGCCGAGGACCGCGACGAGGCGACCTCGCCGTCCGCCTCCGCCGACCCGTCCGCCTCCGCCGACCCGTCGGCGAGCGCCACCACGCAGGGCCGCGCCGCAAGCGACGCCCTCAAGGCCGACCCCACCCCCTCGGCCACGGACACCGGCAAGGCCTCCCCGACCCCGAGCGGCAGCCCCTCCGGCAACGCCCAGGGCGACGCGGACAGCAAGCTCCAGGAGGCGTACGCCAAGCTGGACTGCAGCGACGCCAAGGCCCGCGCCGAGGCCGGCGCCGGCGCCAAGCCGAGCGAGTCCACGATCGCCTGCGGCCAGCCCGAGCCCGGCCAGTGGCAGAAGTACCTGCTCGGCCCGGCCGAGGTCGACGGCACGGACGTGGACGACGCCGCCGCCGTGCTGAACACCCAGAGCGGCGCCGGCTGGACCGTGACCATGGACTTCACGGACGAGGGCGCCGACAAGTTCGCCAAGATCACCGGCAAGCTGGCGCAGAACCAGTCCCCGCAGGACCAGTTCGCCATCGTCCTCGACAACGAGGTCGTCTCCAGCCCGTACGTCCGCCAGGCGCTGACCGGCGGCAAGGCCGAGATCTCCGGCAGCTTCACGCAGCAGGAGGCCGAGAGCCTCGCGAACATGCTCTCCTACGGTGCGCTGCCGCTGAGCTTCAAGGAGGACAGCGTCACCACCGTCACCGCCGCGCTCGGCGGTGACCAGCTCCGGGCCGGTCTGATCGCCGGTGCCATCGGCCTCGCCCTGGTCATCATCTACCTGCTGGCCTACTACCGCGGTCTGTCCTTCATCGCGATCATCTCGCTGTTCGTCTCGGCCGCCCTGACGTACACGATCATGTCGCTGCTGGGACCGGCCATCGGCTTCGCGCTGAACCTGCCGGCCGTGTGCGGTGCGATCGTCGCCATCGGCATCACCGCGGACTCGTTCATCGTCTACTTCGAACGCGTCCGCGACGAGATCCGCGAGGGGCGCTCGCTGCGCCCCGCCGTGGAGCGGGCCTGGCCGCGAGCCCGGCGCACCATCCTGGTCTCCGACTTCGTGTCGTTCCTGGCCGCCGCGGTGCTCTTCGTGGTCTCCGTCGGCAAGGTGCAGGGCTTCGCGTTCACGCTCGGCCTGACCACCCTGCTCGACGTGGTGGTGGTCTTCCTGTTCACCAAGCCGCTGCTGACGCTGATGGCCCGCAGGAAGTTCTTCGCGAGCGGCCACAAGTGGTCCGGTCTCGATCCCAAGAGCCTCGGTGCCAAGCCGCCGCTGCGCCGTACCCGCCGTCCCGCCCGCCCCGCCGCCGGCCCTGTCGACCCGAAGGAGGCGTGAGAGATGTCGAAGCTCGGCGACCTCGGCGCCCGACTGCACCATGGCGAGATCGGCTACGACTTCGTCAAGAACCGCAAGCTCTGGTACGGCATCTCGATCCTGATCACCATCACGGCGATCGTCGGCCTGACGGTGCGCGGCCTGCACATGGGCATCGAGTTCCAGGGCGGTGCCGTCTTCACCACCTCCAAGAACGTCAGCGCCTCGGTCTCGGAGGCCGAGCGCTACGCGGAGGAGGCCTCCGGCCACGACGCGATCGTCCAGAAGCTCGGCGACGGCAGCCTGCGCATCCAGGTCGCGGGCACCGGCACCGAGCAGTCCGACCAGATCAAGGAGGACCTCGCCGAGGACCTGAAGGTCGAGGCGGACACCATCAACGCCGAGCTGGTCGGCCCCAGCTGGGGCGACCAGATCGCGAACAAGGCGTGGCAGGGCCTCGGCATCTTCCTGGTCCTGGTGGTGATCTATCTGGCGATCGCCTTCGAATGGCGCATGGCGCTCGCCGCGTTCGTCGCACTGATCCACGACATCACCATCACGGTCGGCATCTACGCCCTGGTGGGCTTCGAGGTCACGCCGGGCACGGTGATCGGTCTGCTCACCATCCTCGGCTACTCGCTCTACGACACGGTGGTCGTCTTCGACAGCCTCAAGGAACAGACGAGGGACATCACCAAACAGACCCGCTGGACCTACGGCGAGATCGCCAACCGCTCGATCAACAGCACCCTGGTGCGGTCCGTCAACACCACGGTGGTCGCGCTGCTGCCGGTCGCGGGCCTGCTGTTCATCGGCGGCGGCGTCCTCGGCGCCGGCATGCTCAACGACATCTCCCTGTCGCTGTTCGTCGGCCTCGCGGCCGGTGCGTACTCCTCGATCTTCATCGCCACGCCGCTCGTCGCCGACCTCAAGGAGCGCGAGCCGCAGATGAAGGCGCTCAAGAAGCGCGTCCTGGCCAAGCGGGCGCAGTCCGCCGCCCAGGGCGATTCGCCGGAGACCGACACCCCCGGCGGTCCGTTCGACGACGGCACCGAGGAACCCGAGGGCGTCGCTCCCGCGGTGGTCGGCCCGCGCACTCAGCCCGCGTCCCGCAGCCGGGGCCGCGGCCGGCCCTCGGGGAAGCGCCGATGACCGACATCCAGGAGCTGCTGCTCAGCCGTATCCGGGACGTGGCCGACTACCCCAAGCCGGGCGTGGTGTTCAAGGACATCACCCCGCTGCTGGCGGACCCCGCGGCCTTCACGGCGCTCACGGACGCCCTCGCGGAGACCGCCGAGCGCACCCGGGCCACCAAGATCGTCGGTCTGGAGGCCCGCGGCTTCATCCTCGGCGCCCCCGTCGCGCTCCGCGCGGGCCTGGGCTTCGTCCCCGTACGCAAGGCGGGCAAGCTCCCCGGAGCCACCCTCGGCCAGGCCTACGACCTGGAGTACGGCTCGGCGGAGATCGAGGTGCACGCCGAGGACCTGGCCGCCGACGACCGCGTCCTGGTCGTCGACGACGTCCTCGCCACCGGCGGCACCGCCGAGGCCTCGCTGAAGCTGATCCGCCGGGCGGGCGCCCAGGTCGCCGGCCTCGCGGTGCTGATGGAGCTGGGTTTCCTCGGCGGACGGGCCCGCGTGGAACCCGCCCTGGACGGCGCCCCGCTGCGGGCGCTGCTCACGGTCTGACCGACGCCGCCGCAGACGGGGCGGGCCCGGAGGAATCCGGCGCCCGCCCCGCGCGTTTCTCGCGTAGACGTCCCTCACATCCGTCTGAGGGCGATCCTGGGGCGCAGGATCGCTACCATGGGGTCTCCGGAGCCTGACCGGGGGACCCGGATCGCGCACGAGGAGTCCTCTTGCCAGACGAGGCCCAGCACCTGACCGCCGCCAAGCCCGAGTCCGCCTCGGCGGCAGCGGCGAAGCCCGCGCCCAAGGGGACGCACGCGACGAACGATCCCCGGGGGCCGGTCGAGCGCGCCCAGTCCGCCCCCGTCGACAAGCCGGCCGAGCAGTCGCGCCCCAAGCCCGCCCCTCCCGAGCGCCCGCAGAACGCCCCCGTGGTCCGCGCGCCCGCCGGCCCGCCCACCCGCTCCGGCTCCTCCAACCGCGTCCGCGCCCGCCTCGCCCGCCTCGGCGTGCAGCGCGCCAACCCCTACAACCCGGTGCTCGAGCCGCTGCTGCGCATAGTCCGCAGCAACGACCCCAAGATCGAGACCGCGACGCTCCGCCAGATCGAGAAGGCCTACCAGGTCGCCGAGCGCTGGCACCGCGGCCAGAAGCGCAAGAGCGGCGACCCCTACATCACGCATCCGCTCGCCGTCACCACCATCCTCGCCGAGCTGGGCATGGACCCGGCCACGCTGATGGCGGGCCTGCTGCACGACACGGTGGAGGACACCGAGTACGGCCTGGAGGACCTGCGCCGCGACTTCGGCGACGTCGTCGCCCTGCTCGTGGACGGCGTCACCAAGCTGGACAAGGTCAAGTTCGGCGAGGCCGCGCAGGCGGAGACCGTGCGCAAGATGGTCGTCGCCATGGCCAAGGACCCCCGCGTCCTGGTCATCAAGCTCGCCGACCGCCTGCACAACATGCGCACCATGCGCTACCTCAAGCGCGAGAAGCAGGAGAAGAAGGCGCGCGAGACCCTGGAGATCTACGCGCCGCTCGCCCACCGCCTGGGCATGAACACCATCAAGTGGGAGCTGGAGGACCTCGCCTTCGCGATCCTCTACCCCAAGATGTACGACGAGATCGTCCGCCTGGTCGCCGAGCGCGCCCCCAAGCGCGACGAGTACCTCGCCGTCGTCACCGACGAGGTCCAGCAGGACCTGCGCGCGGCCCGCATCAAGGCGACCGTCACCGGCCGCCCCAAGCACTACTACAGCGTCTACCAGAAGATGATCGTCCGCGGCCGTGACTTCGCGGAGATCTACGACCTGGTGGGCATCCGCGTCCTGGTGGACACCGTCCGCGACTGCTACGCCGCGCTCGGCACGGTCCACGCCCGCTGGAACCCGGTTCCCGGGCGGTTCAAGGACTACATCGCGATGCCCAAGTTCAACATGTACCAGTCGCTGCACACGACGGTCATCGGGCCCAACGGCAAGCCGGTCGAGTTGCAGATCCGCACGTTCGACATGCACCGCCGCGCCGAGTACGGCATCGCCGCGCACTGGAAGTACAAGCAGGAGGCCGTGGCCGGCGCCTCCAAGATCCGTACCGACGTGCCCAAGGCGCCCGCCGGCAAGGCCGGCAAGGACTCGGCCGCCATCAACGACATGGCGTGGCTGCGGCAACTCCTCGACTGGCAGAAGGAGACCGAGGACCCCGGCGAGTTCCTGGAGTCGCTGCGCTTCGACCTGTCCCGCAACGAGGTCTTCGTCTTCACCCCCAAGGGCGACGTCATAGCGCTCCCGGCCGGTGCCACGCCGGTGGACTTCGCGTACGCCGTCCACACCGAGGTCGGCCACCGCACCATAGGGGCACGGGTCAACGGCCGCCTGGTGCCGCTGGAGTCCACCCTGGACAACGGCGACCTGGTGGAGGTCTTCACCTCCAAGGCGGCCGGCGCGGGCCCGTCCCGGGACTGGCTCGGCTTCGTGAAGTCGCCGCGCGCCCGCAACAAGATCCGGGCCTGGTTCTCCAAGGAGCGCCGCGACGAGGCGATCGAGCAGGGCAAGGACGCCATCGTCCGCGCGATGCGCAAGCAGAACCTGCCCATCCAGCGCATCCTGACCGGCGACTCCCTGGTCACGCTCGCGCACGAGATGCGCTACTCGGACATCTCCGCGCTGTACGCGGCGATCGGCGAGGGCCATGTCTCCGCGCAGAACATCGTGCAGAAGCTGGTCCAGGCGCTCGGCGGCGAGGAGGCGGCCACCGAGGAGATCGACGAGGCGGTCCCGCCGTCGCGCGGCCGCAGCCGCAAGCGCCGGGCCAGCGCCGACCCCGGCGTCGTCGTCAAGGGTGTCGAGGACGTGTGGGTCAAGCTGGCACGCTGCTGCACCCCGGTCCCCGGCGACCCCATCATCGGCTTCGTCACCCGCGGCAGCGGCGTCTCCGTCCACCGCAGCGACTGCGTGAACGTCGACTCGCTCTCCCGCGAGCCGGAGCGCATCCTCGAGGTCGAGTGGGCGCCCACCCAGTCCTCGGTCTTCCTGGTCGCCATCCAGGTCGAGGCCCTGGACCGCTCCCGGCTGCTCTCCGACGTCACCCGCGTCCTGTCCGACCAGCACGTCAACATCCTCTCGGCGGCCGTCCAGACCTCCCGTGACCGCGTCGCCACCTCGCGCTTCACCTTCGAGATGGGCGACCCGAAGCACCTCGGCCACGTCCTGAAGGCGGTGCGGGGCGTGGAAGGCGTGTACGACGTGTACCGCGTGACATCGGCGCGGAGGCCTTCGTAGCGCGTCGCGGCGGGGGAGACGGGGGAGTCCATGGAGGAGCGTGTCGAACGGGCCGGCTTAGCCGGCCTGCCGGCCGACGGCCCGGCGCTCATCGCGGGGCGGTACCGCCCGGTGCGGCTGCTGGGCCGCGGCGGCATGGGCGTGGTCTACGAGGCGGAGGACACCCGGCTCGGCCGCCGGGTGGCCGTGAAGATGCTGACCGCCGTCGAGGGGCTGACGGAACAGGACGCGGCCTGGGAGAGGTTCCAGCGGGAGGCCCGTGCCCTCGCCCGGATCGAGCACCCCGGTGTCGTCACGCTGTACGACAACGGCGTCCACGACGGCACCCCCTACCTGGTCATGCAGGTCCTGGACGGCACGAGCCTGGCCGAGCTGGTCCTGCACTCGGGGCCGCTGCCGGTACCGGCCGCCTGCACGGTGGCGCTGGGGATCGCGGACGCCCTGGAGGCGGGCCACCACAAGGGCGTGGTGCACCGTGACGTCAAGCCGTCCAACGTCGGCACCACCCGCGGCGGCCGGGTCGTGCTCCAGGACTTCGGGCTGGCCCGGCTGGCCGGCGAAGCGGCGATCACCCGCACCGGCGCGCTGATCGGCACCCCGCAGTTCATGGCCCCGGAGGCGATGCGCGGCGCGCTGCCCGGACCGGCGGCCGACTGGTACGGCCTCGGGGCCTGCATGTTCCTCATGCTGACCGGAGAGCTGCCCTTCGGGCGGACCGCCGACGTCGGCGCCATCATGGAGCGGGCCCTGGGCGACGGCATCCGGCCGCTCACCACCAGAGGCGACCTGCCGGGACCGCTGGCCGGCCTGGTCGACGAGCTGTGCCGGCAGGACCCCGAACGGCGCCTGGTGGACTGCCGCACGGTGCGCGACACCCTGGTCCCGCTGACCTACGGCGGCACCCAGATGCTCGCCGACCTGGTGACGCGGCACGTCCGGGACGAGGCCGTGGACGCCGTGCGCGACGCCGCCGCACCGCCGCCGGTGAGCCTGCCCGCCCAGGACGCCGACGGGGAGGAGGCGCCCGAGTACCTCTGGGAGGAAGCGGCCCTCCTGCCCGAGCAGCGTGCCCACGACGCCCTGGACCCCGCCACCCTCAGCGACGCCACCCGACGCATCGTCCTCGGCAGCATGACCCCCCAGGCCGCGCTGTCCCGGCAGCGGGAGGCGGTCGGCCTGGTCATGCGCGGTCAGCTGCGGGAGGCGGCGCAGGTGCTCTCGGTGGTCGTGCCGGTCTGCCTGTCCAGGCTGGGCCCCGACCACCCCACCACCCTCACCGGCCAGTACTGGCAGGCGGTCTGCCTGGCGCGGCTCGGTGCCGGGGGAGAGGCACTGGACCTCCTCTCCCGGGTGAACAGACGTGTCAGCCCACTACTGGACGGGACGAACGGAGACGATGACCGACTTCCTGGTTGAGATCCCGGGGGGACCCGACGGCACGGCCGCCGAGGACCATGTCCGCTCCCTGCTGCTCTGGCTGCGCGAGGACGAGACCCTCACCGCGCGGGTCCGGCCCACGTCCAGCGCGCCGCCCGCCCCCGGCAGCATGGGCACCGGCCTGGACATCCTCGAACTGGCCGTCGGCGGCGGGCTGTCCGCGGGCTCGCTCGTCTTCGCCGTCCTCCAGTGGCAGGCCTCCCGCCGCCGGGCGCCGGCCGTCACCCTGCGCCGCGGCGCGGTGGAGGTCGTGCTGAACGCGGAGGCGGCACGGGACGAGGAGACCGTCCGCGGCATCGTCGAACTGCTCGACGGCCAGGCACCGCCCGCGGCCCCGCTCGGCGAGGGGAGCGGAGGCGATGACGGCACTGCCTGACCCGACGCGCTCCCGGGCCGTCCTGGTGGGCACCGCTTCCTACCGGCACCTGCCCCAGCTGCCCGCGGTCGAGGCCAACGTGGTCGACCTGGCCGCCGAGCTGTGCGACGCCACCGTGTGGGGGCTTCCGGTGCGGCACTGCACCGTCGTCACGGACCCGCTCACCACCCCGGCGATCCTGGACCCGGTGTACCAGGCGGGCGAGGAGGCCACCGACACCCTCCTCGTCTACTTCGCGGGCCACGGCATGCGGGACACCGAGTCCGCCGATCTCTATCTCGCCCTCGGCGACTCGCGCGAACACCTGGGCTACACGGCCGTGGCCTACCAGCACCTGCGCACCGCACTGCGCGGCGCCCGCGCCCGGCGCAAGATCGTCGTCCTCGACTGCTGCTTCAGCGGACGCGCCGCCCGGTCCCTGGCCGGCGAGGACCAGCTCGCCGCCCAGGCCGCGGTCGACGGCGCCTACGTCCTGGCCGCCTCGCCACGGGACCGCATCGCCCTCGCACCGGACGGCGAGCGCTACACGGCGTTCACCGGCGAACTGCTGGACGTCCTGCGGCACGGAGTGGAGGACGGCCCGGAGCTGATCGACCTCGACACCCTCCACCGGGTCCTGGAGGGGCGCCTGCGCGCCAAGAACCGCCCGCTGCCGCAGCGCTCCCAGGAGAACGGCGTCGGACGGCTCCCCCTGGCCCGCAACAAGGCCCGCGCCGGCCGGCGCGGACCCGCGGGCCCGGTCCCGGCCGCCGACGTGCGCGCCGCCATGGTCGCCACCGGACTCTCGCTGGCCAGGCTGCTGCGCGCCGAGGGCAACACCCGCGACGCCCTGCCCGTGCTGCGCCTGGCGCTCCAGGAACAGCGCACCGGCGACCGGCGGGGCGATCTGGTCGGCGTCCAGCTGGAGCTGTCCGAACTGCTCGCGGAGACCGGGCAGGTGCGGGAGGCCATCGAGGTGCTCGAGCTGGCCTTCCAGCGGGTGCACCAGGTGTACGGTCCCGAGGCCGTGCTGGTCTGCCGGCGGCTTGCCGACCTGCTCCAGGAGTCGGGGAACCACCTCCAGGCCTGCGAGGTGCTCAAGCACGCCCTCGACATCAGCGAGCACGCCGGACCGCGCTGAACGACGCAGCGGTCGGCGGCGGCCGGACGGCGCTGAACGACGCAGCGGTCGGCGGCGGCCGGACGGCGCTGAACGACGCAGCGTCCCGGCGGTGGACGAACCGCTCTGAACGACACAGCGGCCCGGCGGTGGACGAACCGCCGGGCCGCTGCGCGCGTCGTGACCGTGTCAGCCGCCGAACTCCTGGAGGCCCTTGAGCGCCTGGTCCAGCAGCGCCTGCCGGCCGTCCAGCTCCCGCTGGAGCTTCTCCGCCCGAGCGGTGTTGCCCTGCGCACGGGCCTGCTCGATCTGGCCCTTGAGCTTGTCCACGGCAGCCTGGAGCTGGCCGGTCAGCCCCTCGGCACGCGCGCGTGCCTCCGGGTTGGTGCGGCGCCACTCGGCCTCCTCGGCCTCCTGGATAGCCCGCTCCACCGCGTGCATCCGGCCCTCGACCTTCGGCCGGGCGTCGCGCGGCACATGGCCGATGGCCTCCCAGCGCTCGTTGACCGAGCGGAACGCGGCGCGGGCCGCCTTGAGGTCGGTGACCGGCAGGATCTTCTCGGCCTCCTCGGCCAGCTCCTCCTTGAGCTTGAGGTTCTCGGCCTGCTCGGCGTCGCGCTCGGCGAACACCGCGCTGCGGGCGCCGAAGAAGACGTCCTGGGCGCCGCGGAAGCGGTTCCACAGGTCGTCCTCGTGCTCGCGCTGGGCGCGGCCCGCGGCCTTCCACTCGGCCATCAGCTCGCGGTACCGGGCGGCCGTCGGACCCCAGTCCGTCGAACCCGACAGCGCCTCGGCCTCGGCGACCAGCCGCTCCTTGATCCGGCGGGCCTCCTCGCGCTGCGCGTCCAGCTGCGCGAAGTGCTGCTTGCGCCGCTTGGAGAACGCCGACCGGGCGTGCGAGAAGCGGTGCCACAGCTCGTCGTCGGACTTGCGGTCCAGCCGGGGCAGGCCCTTCCAGGTGTCCACCAGCGACCGCAGCCGCTCACCGGCCACCCGCCACTGGTCGGACCCCGCCAGCTCCTCGGCCTCGGCGACCAGCGCCTCCTTCGCCCGGCGCGCCTCGTCGGACTGCTTGGCGCGCTGCGCCTTGCGCTCCTCCCGGCGCTTCTCCACCAGCTCCACGAGCTTGTCCAGCCGCACCCGGAGGGCGTCCAGGTCCCCGACCGCGTGGTGCGCGTCGACCTGCTCGCGCAGGTGCTCCACGGCGGCGAGAGCGTCCTTCGCCGACAGGTCGGTGGTCTTCACCCGCTTCTCGAGGAGGCCGATCTCGACAACCAGGCCCTCGTACTTGCGCTCGAAATAGGCCAGCGCCTCATCGGGGGAGCCGGCCTGCCAGGAACCGACGACCTTCTCGCCGTCGGCCGTACGCACGTACACGGTCCCCGTCTCGTCGACGCGGCCCCACGGGTCGCTGCTCACAGCGCCTCCTCCACATGATGCCTGCGGAGGGCTTCAAGCTCCCCCGGGCATCGTCCACAGTTTCGTCACGGCCAACATAGGCGACCGGCGGGCGGCCTGTCCGCATCCCGCGCGACCGAAATTCCGCAGATGGGGGTCAGGATTTCGTGACCGTGGCCTTGTCGATCACGACCGTCGCGTGGGGGGCCGTGTTGCCGGTCGTCGGGTCCGGAGCCGACGCCCCGGCGGCCGCGATCTTCTTCAGCACCTTCATGCCCGACTCCGAGACCGTGCCGAACGGTGTGTAGCTGGGCGGCAGCGGACTGTCCTGGTAGACGAGGAAGAACTGGCTGCCGCCGGTGTTCTTCTGCCCGGTGTTCGCCATCGCGACGGTGCCCGCGGGGTAGGTGTTGTCCTTGAGGCTCTTGTCCTTCAGGTTCTCGTCCGGAATCGTGTAGCCCGGCCCGCCGTTGCCCTGGCCCGTGGGGTCGCCGCACTGGAGCACGTAGATGTTCTCGGTGGTCAGCCGGTGGCACTTGGTGTGGTCGAAGTAGCCCTTGCCGGCGAGGAAGTTGAACGAGTTCACCGTGTGCGGCGCGGCGTCCGCCTTGAGCGCGATGTCGATCTCACCGCACGTGGTGTCCAGCTTCATCGTGTAATTCGCCGACTTGTCGATGGTCATCGCCGGCTCCTTCTTCCAGGTCTGCGTCTCGGCCTCGCCCTCGGCCGGCTTGTCGCAGGGGTCCGGGGCCTTGCTGGTCGGCGAGGGGCTCGGCGTGACCTCGGCGCTCGCGTTCTCCTTGCCGTCGTCCTTGAACGGCTCCGTCGCGTACAGCGCCACGCTGCCGATCACCACCACCCCGAGCACCGACGCGATCACCGCGTTGCGCACGCGCGCCTTGCGCCGCGCGCTGGTGCGTCGCTGCTGCTGGCGCAAGAACTTCTCCCGGGCGAGCTGACGCCGCCGCTGCTCCTGGCTGACCACCGGGTTCTCTCCTCATGCGTGTTCGTGCGTCTTCGTGTGCCGTCCGGTACGCCTGCGCCACCCGTGGGCGACCGCTTGCGTGTAGCCCCGTACCGTATATGGGTTCGCTGAGGAATCGGCACCGCCGGTAGGCTCTGACCACGGGCGCGAGCCCGCTCGCCGGTCCACCGAATCGACACAACGAAGGACGAACGTGCTCATTGCCGGGTTCCCCGCCGGGGCCTGGGGGACGAACTGCTACCTCGTCGCCCCCGCCGCCGGTGAGGAGTGCGTGATCATCGACCCGGGCCACCAGGCGGCCCCCGGAGTCGAGGAAGCGATCAGGAAGCATCGGCTCAAGCCCGTCGCCGTCGTCCTCACCCACGGCCACATCGACCACGTGGCCTCGGTCGTCCCGGTGTGCGGCGCACACGACGTGCCGGCCTGGATCCACCCCGAGGACCGGTACATGATGAGCGACCCCGAGAAGGCGCTCGGCCGGTCCATCGGCATGCCGCTGATGGGCGAGCTGACCGTGGGGGAGCCGGACGACGTCCGGGAGATGACCGACGGCGCCACGCTCGAACTGGCCGGTCTGGAACTGGGCGTCGCGCACGCACCGGGCCATACCAAGGGGTCGGTGACCTTCGCCCTCCCCGAGGCGGCGGACGTCCCGCCGGTCCTCTTCTCGGGCGACCTGCTGTTCGCCGGCTCCATCGGACGCACCGACCTGCCCGGCGGCGACATGGCCGAGATGCTCGACTCGCTGGCCCGCGTGTGCCTGCCGCTCGACGACTCGACCGTGGTGCTGTCCGGCCACGGCCCCCAGACGACCATCGGCCAGGAGCGCGCCACCAACCCGTATCTGCGGCAAGTGGCCGCAGGCCACCGAGATCGCGGCGCACCCGAGGCTCCCCGACGAGGAATGTGACGAGAGACCTTCCGTGAGCACCTTCAAGGCCCCCAAGGGCACGTACGACCTGCTGCCGCCGGACTCGGCCACGTACCTGGCCGTCCGCGAGGCGATCGCGGCCCCGCTGCGCAACTCCGGCTACGGCTACATCGAGACGCCCGGCTTCGAGAACGTCGAGCTGTTCGCGCGCGGCGTCGGCGAGTCCACCGACATCGTGACCAAGGAGATGTACGCCTTCGAGACCAAGGGCGGCGACCGCCTCGCCCTGCGTCCCGAGGGCACCGCCTCCGTGCTGCGCGCCGCCCTGGAGGCCAACCTGCACAAGGCGGGCAACCTCCCGGTCAAGCTCTGGTACTCCGGCTCGTACTACCGCTACGAGCGCCCGCAGAAGGGCCGTTACCGCCACTTCTCCCAGGTCGGCGCCGAGGCGATCGGCGCGGAGGACCCGGCCCTGGACGCCGAGCTGATCATCCTGGCCGACCAGGCGTACCGCTCGCTCGGCCTGAGCGACTTCCGCATCCTGCTCAACAGCCTGGGCGACAAGGAGTGCCGGCCCGTCTACCGCGCCGCGCTCCAGGACTTCCTGCGCGGCCTGGACCTGGACGAGGACACCCTGCGCCGCGCGGAGATCAACCCGCTGCGCGTGCTGGACGACAAGCGTCCCGACGTGCAGAAACAGCTCACCGACGCCCCCCTGCTGCGCGACTACCTGTGCGACGCCTGCAAGGCCTACCACGAGGAGGTCCGCGAGCTGATCACGGCGGCCGGCGTCGCCTTCGAGGACGACCCCAAGCTGGTGCGCGGCCTGGACTACTACACGCGCACCACCTTCGAGTTCGTCCACGACGGCCTCGGCTCCCAGTCCGCGGTCGGCGGCGGCGGGCGCTACGACGGCCTGTCCGAGATGATCGGCGGCCCCGCGCTGCCGTCCGTCGGCTGGGCCCTCGGCGTCGACCGCACGGTGCTCGCCCTGGAGGCGGAGGGCGTCGAACTGGACATCCCCGCCACCACCGCCGTCTTCGCCGTCCCGCTCGGCGAGGAGGCCCGCCGGATCCTGTTCGGCAAGGTCACCGAGCTGCGCAAGAACGGCATCGCCACCGACTTCTCCTACGGCGGCAAGGGCCTCAAGGGCGCCATGAAGAACGCCAACCGCAGCGGCGCCCGCTACACGATCGTCGCCGGTGAGCGGGACCTCGCCGACGGTGTCGTCCAGCTCAAGGACATGGAGACCGGCGAGCAGACGGCCGTCGGCGTCAACGAGATCGTGGCGGAACTGGAGTCGCGGCTCGGCTGAGCGCGGGACGGGGGCACCGGAGATCCGGTGTCCCCGTCAACTTCCGTCCACGGGCGTCCCCCCTGTGTGTTCAGGCCTTTATGTTCCGCGAACGGTGCGCACACGGCCGGGTGCGGCACAATGTCCGTGCCCGAAGCACTCCCGCTCTCTAGTGACGGAATCGGCGTGATGAGCAAGACGACAGTGAAGGACGTCTCCGCAGTGTCCGAGCCCCCGCACTCCGCTGCCGCGCCCAGCAGGGTCGGCGGCAGCCGGGCCTTCGCCCTGCTGCTGGTGATCACGGGAGCGGCGGGCGTCCTCGCCGCGTGGATCATCACGCTCGACAAGTTCAAGATCCTCGAGGCCAAGGTCGCGGGCACGACCTACACCCCCAGCTGCGGCATCAACCCGGTCGTCTCCTGCGGCAGTGTCATGGAGAGCGACCAGGCCTCCGTGTTCGGCTTCCCCAACCCCGTCCTCGGCCTCGTCACCTACGGCATCGTCGTCTGCGTCGGCATGAGCCTGCTCGCCGGGGCCCGTTTCCCGCGCTGGTACTGGCTGACCTTCAACGCCGGGACGCTCTTCGGCGTCGGCTTCTGCATGTGGCTGATGTTCCAGTCGCTGTACCGGATCAACGCGCTCTGCCTGTGGTGCTGCCTGGCCTGGGTGGCCACGATCGTCATGTTCTGGTACGTGACCTCGTTCAACATCCGCGCCGGCCACCTGCCCGCGCCGGGATGGCTGAAGCGTTTCCTCGGCGAGTTCACCTGGGTGCTGCCGGTCACCCACGTCGGCGTCATCGCCATGCTGATCCTCACCCGCTGGGGCAGCGCGCTCTGGGCCTGACCCGGCCCCGGGGCGTTGTCGGTGCGGTGATTTAGGGTTTTGGCGTGGAGCCCGACCTGTTCACCGCCGCAGCAGAAGAACGCCAGGAGAAAGAGCCCGCCGGCAGCCCCCTGGCCGTCCGGATGCGCCCGCGCACCCTCGACGAGGTCGTGGGCCAGCAGCATCTGCTGAAGCCCGGATCGCCGCTGCGCCGTCTCGTCGGCGAGGGCGCCGCCGGTCCCGCCGGACCCTCCTCGGTGATCCTCTGGGGCCCGCCCGGCACCGGCAAGACGACCCTGGCGTACGTCGTCTCCAAGGCCACCAACAAGCGCTTCGTGGAGCTGTCGGCGATCACCGCGGGCGTCAAGGAGGTCCGCGCGGTCATCGACGGCGCCCGCCGCGCCGTCGGCGGGTACGGCAAGGAGACGGTCCTCTTCCTCGACGAGATCCACCGCTTCAGCAAGGCCCAGCAGGACTCCCTGCTCCCCGCCGTCGAGAACCGCTGGGTCACCCTGATCGCGGCGACCACGGAGAACCCGTACTTCTCGGTGATCTCCCCGCTGCTGTCCCGCTCCCTCCTGCTCACCCTCGAGCCCCTCACGGACGACGACATCCGCGGCCTGCTCGCACGCGCGCTCACCGACGAGCGCGGCCTGGCCGGCGCCGTCACGCTTCCCGCGGAGACCGAGGAGCACCTGCTGCGCATCGCCGGCGGCGACGCCCGCCGCGCCCTGACCGCCCTGGAGGCCGCCGCCGGCGCCGCCCTCGACAAGGGCGAGACGGAGATCGGCCTGACGACGCTGGAGGAGACGGTCGACCGCGCCGCGGTGAAGTACGACCGCGACGGCGACCAGCACTACGACGTCGCCAGCGCCCTGATCAAGTCCATCCGCGGCTCCGACGTCGACGCCGCGCTGCACTACCTGGCCCGGATGATCGAGGCCGGCGAGGACCCCCGCTTCATCGCCCGCCGCCTGATGATCTCCGCCAGCGAGGACATCGGCCTCGCCGACCCCAACGCCCTGCCGACCGCGGTCGCCGCCGCCCAGGCCGTCGCCATGATCGGCTTCCCCGAGGCCGCCCTCACCCTCAGCCACGCCACCATCGCCCTCGCCCTCGCCCCGAAGTCCAACGCCGCGACGACCGCGATCGGCGCCGCCCTGGAGGACGTGCGCAAGGGACAGGCCGGACCGGTCCCGCCGCACCTGCGCGACAGCCACTACAAGGGCGCGGGCAAGCTCGGCCACGGCCAGGGGTACGTCTACCCGCACGACCTGCCCGAGGGCATCGCCGCCCAGCAGTACGCCCCGGACGCGCTGAAGGACCGCGAGTACTACACCCCCACCCGGCACGGCGCCGAGGCGCGGTACGCCGACGCCGTGGAGTGGACGCGGAAGCACCTCGGTCGCAGGCGGTCCTGAGCACCCTGTAGACTCGGCCGGAGCGCTGAGTCCCGTGCAGTCAGAACGGGACGACCAGCCGGAGATCCGACCCTTGGGGCGACCTCAGGGAAGGGACTCCAGGAGCGTCGCGCACCGTCGAACGGTGTCGCGGGCAGCCCACCACCGCCCAGAGCTCTGGGAAGGGTAGGTGGGCCACTCGCGTGCTGCACGTATGTGCCCAGACCAGGGAAGCGGCTGCCCGGCAGGTCCCACGCGGACCCGGCGGGATTCCCCGGCTGCGGATGCGACCTCCCTCAACCCTGACGAGCCGGAACACTACGAAAGAGACAGAAGACAGTGGCGAACCAGTCCCGCCCCAAGGTCAAGAAGTCGCGTGCCCTCGGCATCGCGCTGACCCCCAAGGCCGTCAAGTACTTCGAGGCCCGCCCCTACCCGCCGGGTGAGCACGGCCGCGGCCGCAAGCAGAACTCGGACTACAAGGTCCGTCTGCTGGAGAAGCAGCGCCTGCGCGCTCAGTACGACATCTCCGAGCGCCAGCTGGTCCGTGCCTACGAGCGCGCGTCCAAGGTCCAGGGCAAGACCGGTGAGGCCCTGATCGTGGAGCTGGAGAAGCGCCTCGACGCGCTGGTCCTGCGTTCGGGCATCGCCCGCACGATCTACCAGGCCCGTCAGATGGTCGTCCACGGCCACATCCAGGTCAACGGCAAGAAGGTCGACAAGCCGTCCTTCGTCGTGCGCCCGGACGACGTGGTGCAGGTCCGCGACCGCTCCAAGGAGAAGACGCTCTTCACGATCGCCCGTGAGGGTGGCTTCGCCCCCGACGGCGAGACCCCGCGCTACCTCCAGGTGAACCTCAAGGCCCTGGCGTTCCGCCTGGACCGCGAGCCGAACCGCAAGGAGATCCCGGTGGTCTGCGACGAGCAGCTCGTCGTCGAGTACTACGCCCGCTGACCCCAGCAGGGCGCAGTACCGCAGCGGTACCTCAGCCCGCCGTCTCCCCGCCCTTCCGGGTGCGGGAGGCGGCGGGCTTCGCCGTGCGCGCCGCCGTCCCCTGCCGCACCGGGCCGTGCGGCGAGGGGATCCCGGCCGCGGTGCCGGCCGGGCACAGAGCCCGCGACACCGCCTCCGTGCGGCCGAGCCGCGCGCCCCGCCGCACGCACTCCTCGTACCGGTCGTCCCCCAGCTGCTCCCGGGCCGTCGCCTCGCACAGCTCGTGCGGCGCGTTGTAGTGCGCCGAACCGAACAGCGGCAGCCCCACCGACGGCCACATCCGCGCCGCCACCCCTTGCAGCACCGCCGCCTCCTCCGGGTCGCCCTCCGTCACCGTGACCAGCGCCAGCAGCTCCACCGCCAGCACCGAGCCCAGCAGGTCGCGGAAGCCGTGGGCGGCGTCCAGACACTCGGTCAGCAACTCCCGGGCCCGCCCCGGGCGGCCCTCGCTCCAGGCCGCGTACGCCAGCACGTACAGCGCGTACGACCGGGCCCACCGCTCCCCGTGGTCCTCGCAGACCCGGCGTACGTCCTCGCACAGGCGCACGGCGTCCGGCAGATCGCCCTGGAACGCCCGCGCCATCGCCAGCTCCACCTGGCCCATCAGGACGTTGCTGTTCAGCTCGCCGATCTCCTGATAGCGCTCCAGCGCCGAGCGCAGCAGGGCCTCCGCGCCCGCCATGTCGTCGGTGACCAGCGCCAGACAGCCCGTGCGGTGCTCGGCGTAGGCCAGCGCCGTGGCGTTGCCGGCCCGCTCCGCCTCCTCGCGGCACTCCCCGAGCGCCGCCAGCGCCGGCACCGTGTCGCCCTGGAGGATCGCCACGTAGGCCAGCACCCACAGCGCCTTCAGCCGCGACTGCTCCCGCGCCGTCCGCTCCGCCTCCAGGCCCACCGCCTGCTCCAGCCAGTGCCGCCCCTCCGACAGCCGCCCGCAGCCGGCCCAGTAGAACCACAGGGAGCCCGCCAGGTACTGGCCGAGATGCGTGGCCTCCGGATCGGCCAGGCAGTGCTCCAGGGCGGCGCGCAGATTCGGCAGCTCGGTCTCGACACGCGCGGCGACCTCCGCCTGGCGGGGCGAGAACCAGTCCAGCTCGCACCAGGTCGCCAGGCCCACGTACCAGTCGCGGTGCCGCCTGCGCAGCCGCGCCGCGTCACCCGTCGCCTCCAGCCAGCCGGCGCCGTACGCGCGCACCGTGTCGAGCATCCGGTAGCGGACCCCGGCCGGCGACTCCTCGCGCGTCACCACCGACTGCGCCAGCAGCGCCGACAGCACGTCGAGCACGTCCTCGGCGGGCAGCCCGTGCCCGCTGCACACGTACTCGGCGGCCTCCAGGTCGAAGCGGCCGGCGAACACCGACAGCCGCGCCCACAGCAGCCGCTCCCCGGGCGTGCACAATTCGTGGCTCCAGCCGATCGCCGTGCGCAGCGCCCGGTGCCGGGGCAGCGCCGTCGGGTCGCCCCCGGACAGCAACCGGAACCGGTCGTCCAGCCGCTCCAGCGCCTGCCCCGGCGACAGCACGCCCAGCCGCCCCGCGGCCAGCTCGATCGCCAGCGGAAGCCCGTCCAGCCGCCGGCACAGCCGCCGGGCCTCCCCGTCGTCGAGAGGCGCGGGCCGCCGCTGCGCCGCCCGCACCGTCAGCAGCTCCACCGCCTCGTCCTCGGACAGCGGCGCCAGCGGGAACAGCCGCTCCCCGGCCACCCCGAGCGGCCTGCGCCCCACCGCCAGCACCGTGAGCCCCGGGGCGTGCCCCAGCAGATCGGCCACCAGCTCGGCGCAGGCCTCCACCAGGTGCTCCACCCCGTCGAGGACCAGCAGGACCTCCCGCCCGGCGAGATGGCCGCGCAGCGTCTCGCGCGGCAGCCGCGTGGTGTGGTCGGTCAGACCCAGGGCCTCCACGACCGCGTAGTCCACGAACTGATCGTCGCGCAGCGGCGCCAGCTCCACCCTCCACACGCCGTCCCGCGGCGCCGACCGCGCGGCGGCCCGCGCGGCCAGCCGGGACTTGCCGACCCCGCCGACCCCGGTCACGGTCACCAGCCGCGCCGACCCCAGCGCGTCCGCCAGCCCGGCGAGTTCCGCGGCACGCCCCACGAAGGCGTCCAGTTCCAGCGGCAGATTCCCGGGCGGTGACGCGTCGGCGGAGCCATGATCTCGCATGGAACACGGAGCGTACTGAAGCGTTTTCGGTCCGTACAATCGCTTCCCGCAACTCCGCCTGCCGCGGACGGTAATCCGGTACGGAGCCCGACGCCCGGCGCGATAGGCTCGGGGGACGACTTTCTCGATGTTCTCGATGTTCAGGCACGTTTCAGGGAGCGGGTGCACACAGTGTCCGGTGGAGAGGTTGCCGGGATCCTGGTGGCCGTCTTCTGGGCGATCCTGGTCTCCTTCCTCGCCGTCGCCCTGGCGAGGCTGGCCCAGACGCTCAAGGCGACCACCAAGCTCGTGGCGGACGTGACCGACCAGGCCGTCCCGCTGCTGGCCGACGCCTCCTCGGCGGTGCGCTCCGCGCAGACCCAGATCGACCGGGTCGACGCGATCGCCTCCGACGTCCAGGAGGTCACGTCGAACGCCTCCGCGCTGTCGACCACCGTCGCCTCCACCTTCGGCGGCCCGCTGGTCAAGGTCGCGGCCTTCGGCTACGGCGTGCGCCGGGCGCTCTCGGGCCGCAAGGAGGACGTGCCGGCCGGGCGGTCGAGGCGTACCGTGATCGTGGGCCGGACCGTCCCGGCCGCACGGCGGACGAAGCGGAAGAAGGACTGAGCCCAGGAATGTTCCGCCGTACGTTCTGGTTCACCACCGGCGTCGCCGCCGGCGTGTGGGCCACCACCAAGGTCAACCGGAAGCTGAAGCAGCTGACCCCCGAGAGCCTCGCCGCGACAGCGGCCAACAAGGCGATCGAGGCGGGCGAGCGGCTGAAGGACCGAGCGGTGGACTTCGCCCTCGACGTCCGCGACAACATGGCCCGGCGGGAGGCCGAACTGGGCGACGCGCTCGGGCTGAACGCCCCCGTCGACCCGGACCGTGAACTGCCGGCCCCGCGGCACCACGCCGCGATCGAGAACCGCAACAACCCGAAGTCGCCCCTGTCGCACCCGGACAGGACGACCTACTCGTACAACCGGAATGAGGACCACTGATGGAGTCGGCCGAGATCCGCCGCCGCTGGTTGAGCTTCTTCGAGGAGCGCGGGCACACCGTCGTGCCTTCGGCGTCGCTCATCGCGGACGACCCGACTCTGCTGCTGGTCAACGCGGGCATGGTGCCGTTCAAGCCGTACTTCCTCGGTGAGGTCAAGCCGCCCTACGCCCGTGCCACCAGCGTGCAGAAGTGCGTGCGCACGCCGGACATCGAAGAGGTCGGCAAGACCACCCGGCACGGCACGTTCTTCCAGATGTGCGGCAACTTCTCCTTCGGTGACTACTTCAAGGAAGGCGCCTGCAAGCTCGCCTGGGAGCTGCTGACCAGCCCCCAGGACAAGGGCGGTTACGGCCTCGACCCGGAGCGCCTGTGGATCACCGTCTACCAGGACGACGACGAGGCCGACCGGATCTGGCGCGAGGTCGTCGGCGTCCCCGCCGAGCGCATCCAGCGCCTGGGCAAGAAGGACAACTTCTGGTCCATGGGCGTCCCCGGCCCCTGCGGCCCCTGCTCCGAGATCAACTACGACCGCGGCCCGGAGTTCGGCGCCGAGGGCGGCCCGGCCGTCAACGACGAGCGGTACGTGGAGATCTGGAACCTGGTCTTCATGCAGTACGAGCGCGGCGAGGGCACCTCCAAGGAGGACTTCGAGATCCTCGGTGACCTGCCCGCCAAGAACATCGACACGGGCCTCGGCCTGGAGCGGCTCGCCATGATTCTGCAGGGAGTGCAGAACATGTACGAGATCGACACCTCCATGGCCGTCATCAAGAAGGCCACCGAGCTGACCGGCGTGGCCTACGGCGACGCCCACGAGTCGGACGTCTCCCTGCGCGTGGTCACCGACCACATCCGCACCGCCGTGATGCTGATCGGCGACGGCGTCACCCCCGGCAACGAGGGCCGCGGCTACGTGCTGCGCCGCATCATGCGCCGCGCCATCCGCAACATGCGCCTGCTCGGCGCCACCGGTCCGGTCGTCAAGGACCTGATCGACGTCGTCATCGGCATGATGGGCCGGCAGTACCCGGAGCTGATCACCGACCGCGAGCGGATCGAGAAGGTCGCCCTGGCCGAGGAGAACGCCTTCCTCAAGACGCTGAAGGCCGGCACCAACATCCTGGACACCGCCGTCGCCGACACCAAGGCCGCCGGCTCCACCGTCCTGCCCGGCGACAAGGCCTTCCTGCTCCACGACACCTGGGGCTTCCCGATCGACCTCACCCTGGAGATGGCCGCCGAGCAGGGGCTGTCCGTGGACGAGGACGGCTTCCGGCGCCTGATGAAGGAGCAGCGGGAGCGGGCCAAGGCCGACGCCCAGGCCAAGAAGACCGGCCATGCCGATCTCGGCGCCTACCGCGAGATCGCCGACCGGTCGGGCGCCACCGACTTCATCGGCTACACCGACACCGAGGGCGAGTCCACGGTCGTCGGCATCCTCGTGGACGGCCTCTCCTCGCCGGCCGCCACCGAGGGCGACGAGGTCGAGGTCGTGCTCGACCGCACCCCGTTCTACGCCGAGGGCGGCGGCCAGATCGGCGACACCGGAAAGATCAGGACCGACTCCGGTGCCGTGATCGAGGTCCGCGACTGCCAGAAGCCGGTCCCGGGCGTCTACGTCCACAAGGGCGTCGTCCAGGTCGGCGAGGTCACCGTGGGCGCCAAGGCCCACGCCTCGATCGACGCCCGCCGCCGCGCGGCCATCGCCCGCGCCCACTCGGCCACCCACCTCACCCACCAGGCCCTGCGCGACGCCCTCGGCCCCACGGCCGCCCAGGCCGGTTCCGAGAACCAGCCCGGCCGCTTCCGCTTCGACTTCGGCTCGCCGTCCGCCGTCCCGACGGCCGTGATGACCGATGTCGAGCAGAAGATCAACGAGGTGCTCGCCCGGGACCTCGACGTGCACGCCGAGGTCATGGGCATCGACGAGGCCAAGAAGCAGGGCGCCATCGCCGAGTTCGGCGAGAAGTACGGCGACCGGGTCCGCGTCGTCACCATCGGCGACTTCTCCAAGGAGCTGTGCGGCGGCACCCACGTGCACAACACCGCCCAGCTCGGCCTGGTCAAGCTGCTCGGCGAGTCCTCCATCGGCTCCGGTGTGCGCCGGATCGAGGCCCTGGTCGGCGTGGACGCCTACCACTTCCTCGCCCGCGAGCACACCGTGGTCAACCAGCTCACCGAGCTGCTCAAGGGCCGCCCGGAGGAACTGCCGGAGAAGGTCTCCGCCATGCTCGGCAAGCTGAAGGACGCCGAGAAGGAGATCGAGAAGTTCCGCGCCGAGAAGGTCCTCCAGGCCGCCGCCGGACTCGCCGAGTCCGCCAAGGACGTGCGCGGCGTCGCCCTGGTCACCGGGCAGGTTCCGGACGGCACCACCGCCGACGACCTGCGCAAGCTGGTCCTCGACGTGCGCGGTCGCATCCAGGGCGGCCGGGCCGCCGTGGTGGCCCTGTTCTCCACGGTGAACGGCAAGCCGCTGACGGTCATCGCCACCAACGACGCCGCCCGCGACCGCGGCCTGAAGGCCGGCGACCTGGTCCGCACGGCCGCCAAGACTCTCGGCGGCGGCGGTGGCGGCAAGCCGGACGTCGCCCAGGGCGGCGGCCAGAACCCGGCCGCGATCGGTGAGGCCGTCGAGGCCGTCGAGCGCCTGGTCGCGGAGACGGCCAAGTAATGCGCCGAGGACGTCGGCTCGCGATCGACGTCGGGGACGCCCGGATCGGGGTCGCCTCGTGCGACCCCGACGGGATCCTCGCCACCCCGGTCGAGACGGTGCCCGGCCGGGACCTCCCGGCGGCGCACCGCCGCCTGAAGCAGCTGGCCGAGGAGTACGAACCGATCGAGGTCGTCGTCGGGCTCCCGCGCTCCCTCAAGGGCGGCGAGGGCCCGGCCGCCGCCAAGGTGCGCGGCTTCGCCCAGGAGCTGGCGCGCGGCATCGCGCCGGTCCCGGTGCGGCTGGTCGACGAGCGGATGACGACCGTGACGGCAAGCCAGGGACTGCGCGCCTCGGGAGTGAAGTCCAAGAAGGGGCGCTCCGTGATCGACCAGGCCGCCGCTGTGATCATCCTCCAGCAGGCCCTGGAATCCGAACGGGTGTCAGGCAAAGCACCCGGCGAGGGCGTCGAAGTGGTCATCTGATCGCGATACGGTAACGTTCCGCGCGATGCGGCGGCGTTCGAACAGCCGCCGCACAGCAAGAGGCGGAACGGAGGCCGGCCGCACCAGCCGCGCGCCCGCCGTCTCGCGGCTCTAGGGGATCGATGACTGAGTATGGCCGGGGCCAAGGCTCCGAACCGTGGCATCCGGAGGACCCGTTGTACGGGGACGGCGGATGGGGAGGACAGCAGGCCCCGACGGGTGCGCAGTCCCCCTACGGCGGCCGGCCCCAGCACAGTCCGGAGCAGCCGCAGCAGTCGCAGTACGGCGACTGGGGTGACGGCGGGCAGCCCGCGTACGGCCAGGACCAGCAGCAGTACCAGCAGCAGTACGGCCACTACGGGCAGCAGCAGAACGGGCAGTACGGGCAGCAGGACGGGCAGTACGACCAGTACGCGGCCCAGGCCCAGCACCAGCAGCAGTACGACGACCAGGGCTGGCCCACCGGCGCCCAGTACCCGGACCCGGCCGACCCGTACGGGCAGCAGGCCGGGCCCGGCTACGGCGCCGAGCAGCACGACTACTACGGCACCCAGGAGGCCTACCCGCCGCCTGAGCCGCCCGGCCGCAGGCGCGCCGAACCGGAGCCGGAGACGACCGACTGGGACCCGGGCCCCGACCAGGGAGAGCACGCCTTCTTCGCAGGCGGGAACGGTGACGGCGACGAGGGCGACGACGGGCCCGGCGGCGGGCGGGGCGACCGCAGGGGCGGCCGGGGCGGCGGCAAGAAGAAGAGCCGGAACGGTTTTGCGTGCCTCGTGGTGTGCCTCGTGCTCGGCGGCGGCGTCGCGGGCATCGGCTATGTCGGATACCAGTACTACCAGGACCGGTTCGGCTCCGCCCCGGACTTCGCGGGCGACGGCAACGGCGAACAGGTGACGGTCACCATCCCCAAGGGCGCGGGCGGCTCGGTCATCGGGCAGGAGCTCAAACGCAAGGGCGTGATCAAGAGCGTCGACGCCTTCATCGCGGCCCTGCAGAGCAACCCGGCGGCCAAGAGCATCCAGGACGGCGTCTACACCCTGGAGAAGGAGATGTCGGCCGACGCCGCCATCGACCTCATGCTCAGTCCCGAGAGCCGCAACAATCTGATCATCGCCGAGGGCCGGCGCAACTCCACCGTCTACGAGCTGATCGACAAGCGGCTGGAACTGGAGGAGGGCACCACCGAGGAGGTCGCCAAGACCGAGTACGAGAGCCTCGGACTGCCCGACTGGGCGTTGGAGCGCAAGAACGTCAAGGATCCCCTGGAGGGCTTCCTCTACCCCTCCAGCTATGCGGTCGCCAAGGGCCAGAAGCCCGAGGACGTGCTGAAGCAGATGGTGGAGCGGGCCACCGAGAAGTACGAGGAGCTGGGCTTCGAGAAGAAGGCCGAGAGCCTCGGCCTGGACGGCCCCTGGCAGCTGGTCACGGTCGCCAGCCTGGTGCAGGCCGAGGGCAAGACCCACGACGACTTCCGCAAGATGTCCGAGGTGGTCTACAACCGGCTCAAGCCCACCAACACCGAGACCAACCAGCTGCTCCAGTTCGACTCGACGTACAACTACCTCAAGAAGCAGAGCAACATCCACATCAGCGAGTCCGAGATCAACAGCAACAAGGACCCGTACAACACCTACACCAACAAGGGCCTGCCGCCCGGACCCATCGGCAACCCCGGTGAGGAGGCGCTGAAGGCCGCGGTGAACCCCACGAAGGACGGCTGGATCTACTTCGTCGCCACCGACGGGAAGCACAAGACGGAGTTCGCCAAGACCTACGAAGAGTTCCAGAAGCTCAAGGAAGAGTTCAATGCCAACGCCGGCAACTGACGCGCGCCGGGCGGCCGTGCTCGGTTCCCCGATCGCCCACTCCCTCTCCCCGGTGCTGCACCGCGCCGCCTACGCCGAGCTGGGCCTCGAGGGCTGGACGTACGACCGCTTCGACGTCGACGAGGGCGCGCTGCCGGGCTTCTTCGAGCGGCTGAGCCCGGAGTGGGCGGGGCTGTCGCTGACCATGCCGCTGAAGCGGGCGGTGATCCCGCTGCTCGACGAGATCAGCGAGACGGCCGCCTCGGTCGACGCCGTCAACACCGTCGTCCTCACCGAGGACGGCCGCCGCACCGGCGACAACACGGACATACCCGGCATGGTCGCGGCCCTGCGCGAACACGGCATCGAGGAGGTCGACCACGCGGCCGTCCTCGGCGCGGGCGCCACGGCCTCCTCCGCGCTGGCGGCACTGGCCCGCATCTGCCCCGGCCCCGTCGACGTCTACGTACGCAGCGAGGCCCGCGCCGCCGAGATGCGGGGATGGGCCGAGCGCCTGGACGTCGACGTGCGCATCGCCGACTGGGCGGACGCCGCCGAGGCGCTCTCCGCCCCACTGGTCGTGGCCACCACGCCGGCCGGTACGACCGACGCGCTCGCGGCCTCGGTCCCGGAGATGCCGGCGACCCTCTTCGACGTGCTCTACGACCCGTGGCCCACCCCGCTCGCCGCCCGCTGGTCGGCGCACGGCGGCGCCGTCGTCGGCGGCCTCGACCTGCTCGTGCACCAGGCGGTGCTCCAGGTCCAGCAGATGACGGGCCGCGTCCCGGCCCCGCTCGCCGCCATGCGCAAGGCCGGCGAACAGGCACTCGCCGCCCGCTGACCGCGCCGTCGGCCGTCCACGGAGCCGTCCGCCTGATGGACCGGCCGCCGGGTCCGCTTCCCGGACGTGGGAGGATCGGGGGTGGCGGGCCGGAGCCGCGCACCGGTCACGCCGTCGCCGTACGCGAGGACACGCGTACGCAGGGCAGTACCCGGGCGCGAGCACTGAGGAGGACCGTTGAGCAGGTTGCGCTGGCTGACCGCGGGGGAGTCCCACGGTCCCGCACTCGTCGCGACGCTGGAGGGCCTGCCCGCCGGCGTGCCGATCACCACGGACATGGTGGCGGACCATCTGGCGAGGCGGCGGCTGGGATACGGGCGCGGCGCACGGATGAAGTTCGAGCGTGACGAGGTGACGTTCCTCGGCGGTGTCCGCCACGGACTCACCCTCGGCTCGCCGGTCGCGGTCATGGTCGGCAACACCGAGTGGCCCAAGTGGGAGCAGGTCATGGCGGCCGACCCGGTCGACCCGGAGGTGCTGGCCGGCCTCGCGCGCAACGCGCCGCTGACCCGGCCCCGGCCCGGCCACGCCGACCTGGCGGGCATGCAGAAGTACGGGTTCGACGAGGCACGGCCGATCCTGGAGCGGGCCTCGGCCCGGGAGACCGCGGCGCGGGTCGCGCTGGGCGCGGTGGCCCGGTCCTACCTGAAGGAGACCGCCGGCATCGAGGTCGTCAGCCATGTCGTCGAGCTGGCCGCCGCCAAGGCGCCCCGCGACGTCCTGCCGACCCCCGCGGACGTGGAGAAGCTGGACGCCGACCCGGTGCGCTGCCTGGACGCGGACGCCTCGAAGGCGATGGTCGCGGAGATCGACCAGGCGCACAAGGACGGCGACACCCTGGGCGGCGTCGTGGAGGTCCTCGCCTACGGCGTGCCGGTGGGCCTCGGTTCGCACGTGCACTGGGACCGGCGGCTGGACGCCCGGCTGGCCGCCGCCCTGATGGGCATCCAGGCGATCAAGGGCGTCGAGGTCGGCGACGGCTTCGACCTGGCCCGGGTGCCGGGCTCCAAGGCGCACGACGAGATCGTGACCACCGACGAGGGCATCAGGCGGGCCTCGGGCCGCTCCGGCGGCACCGAGGGCGGGCTGTCCACGGGCGAGCTGCTGCGCGTCCGCGCGGCGATGAAGCCGATCGCCACCGTGCCGCGGGCGCTGAAGACGGTGGACGTCTCCACCGGCGAGGAGGCCCAGGCCCACCACCAGCGCTCCGACGTGTGCGCCGTCCCGGCCGCCGGCATCGTCGCCGAGGCGATGGTCGCCCTCGTCCTCGCGGACGCCGTCGCCGAGAAGTTCGGCGGCGACAGCGTGGCCGAGACCCGCCGCAACGTCCGGTCCTACCTCGACTCCCTGGCCATCCGATGACCGCACCGCTGCTGGTCCTGGTCGGCCCCATGGGGGTCGGCAAGTCCACCGTGGGGCAGCTGCTCGCCGAGCGCCTCGGCACCGCCTACCGGGACACCGACGACGACATCGTCGCGGAGCAGGGCCGGACCATCGCGGAGATCTTCGTGGACGAGGGCGAGGCCGCCTTCCGCGCCGTGGAGAAGCGGGCCGTGCACCGTGCGCTCGCCGAGCACGACGGCGTCCTGGCGCTGGGCGGCGGCGCGATCCTCGACGCGGACACCCGCGCGCTGCTGGCCGGGCAGCGGGTCGTCTACCTCTCCATGGACGTGGAGGAGGCGGTCAGGCGGACCGGCCTCAACGCGGCCCGGCCGTTGCTGGCGGTCAACCCGCGCAAGCAGTGGCGGGAGCTGATGGAGGCCCGCCGCCACCTGTACGAGGAGGTCGCCACGGTCGTGGTGGCGACGGACGGGCGCACCCCGGAAGAGGTCACCGAAGCCGCCCTGGACGCACTGGAGTTGAAGAGCGCATGAGTGAGGCAGTCACCCGCATCCAGGTGGCCGGCACCGCCGGGACCGACCCCTACGAGGTGCTGGTGGGCCGTCAGCTCCTCGGTGAGCTGGCGGGTCTGGTCGGTGAGCGGGCCAAGCGCGTCGCGGTGATCCACCCCGAGGCGCTCGCCGACACCGGGGACGCCCTCCGCGCCGACCTGGCCGGCCAGGGGTACGAGGCCATCGCCATCCAGGTGCCCAACGCCGAGGAGGCCAAGACCGCCGAGGTCGCGGCCTACTGCTGGAAGGCGCTGGGCCAGTCCGGCTTCACCCGCACCGACGTCATCGTCGGCGTCGGCGGCGGGGCCACCACCGACCTGGCCGGCTTCGTGGCCGCGACCTGGCTGCGCGGGGTGCGCTGGGTCGCGATCCCCACCACCGTGCTGGCCATGGTGGACGCGGCCGTCGGCGGCAAGACCGGCATCAACACCGCCGAGGGCAAGAACCTCGTCGGCGCCTTCCACCCGCCGGCCGGGGTGCTGTGCGACCTGGCCGCGCTGGACTCCCTGCCGGTCAACGACTACGTCTCCGGGCTGGCGGAGGTCATCAAGGCCGGCTTCATCGCCGACCCGAAGATCCTGGAGCTGATCGAGTCCGACCCGCAGGCCGCCCGCACCCCGGACGGCCCGCACACCGCCGAGCTGATCGAGCGGTCCATCCGGGTCAAGGCCGAGGTGGTCTCCTCCGACCTGAAGGAGTCGGGCCGCCGGGAGATCCTCAACTACGGCCACACCCTCGGTCACGCCATCGAGAAGAACGAGCGCTACAAGTGGCGGCACGGCGCCGCCGTCGCCGTCGGCATGCACTTCGCCGCCGAACTCGGCCGCCTGGCGGGCCGGCTGGACGACGCCACCGCCGACCGCCACCGCACCGTCCTCGAAGCGGTCGGACTCCCGCTGCACTACCGCCACGACCAGTGGCCCAAGCTGCTGGAGACGATGAAGGTCGACAAGAAGTCCCGCGGCGACCTGCTGCGCTTCATCGTGCTGGACGGCCTGGCCAAACCCACCGTGCTGGAAGGGCCCGACCCGGCCGTCCTCCTCGCCGCCTACGGTGAAGTCGGCCAGTAGGCACGGGCACTTCGCACCGCCCCCGGCCGTTCACCAAACGACGACCGGGGGCGGTACCGTTCGGTAGCAGCGGGTCCGCCCGCTGTCAGAGCCATCGCCCGAGTCCAGAAGAACGAGACGGAGTGGCACCGGATGCAGCACGCAGTGGGTTCTCCGCTGCCGCCGCCCCACCAGCCGGGGCACGGACCGGCCCTCGGCTGGTCACCGGCCGCACACCACCCGGGAGCGCACCCGGGAGCGCACCAGACCTCCGCCCCCGTGCCCCCGCCTCCTCCGGCACAGGGCTACCCCGCCCGGCCACCGCACCCCGCCGCGGCACCGCACGCGGCCGGAGCCCCGCAGTCCGCCGGAGCGCCGCAGCCCGTCCCGGGCCCGCCCCCGCCGGACACCACCGGTCACGTACCGCTGCCTCCCGGCGGCCCCGTCGCCGCCCCCAGCGCACCGCCAGCGGCGGCCACCGCACCGGACCCGTCCGGCACCACCCTCGCGGTGCTGCTCATCGGGCCCGCGGGCGCGGGCAAGACCAGCGTCGCCCAGTACTGGGCGGATCACCGGCGGGTCCCCACCGCCCACATCAGCCTCGACGACG
This sequence comes from Streptomyces sp. NPDC031049, assembly GCF_055571015.1. Classification (NCBI taxonomy): domain Bacteria; kingdom Bacillati; phylum Actinomycetota; class Actinomycetes; order Kitasatosporales; family Streptomycetaceae; genus Streptomyces; species Streptomyces sp. NPDC031049. The sequence continues at coordinate 114,154 of NZ_JBVIGC010000010.1, read as the reverse complement.
TCCGCGAGTGGGTCCGCTCCGGCTTCGCCGACCCCCAGTCCGGCTGGAACGACAACTCCGAGGCGCAGTACCGCCTGGCCCGCCGCACCTGCGGCTTCGCCGCGCGGAACTTCCTGGCCAACGGCATCTCGTGCATCCTCGACGACGCCGTCTTCCCCGACCGTCCCGTCGTGGGCCTCGGCGGCTGGAAGCGGCACGTCGGACCCGGCCTGCTCCCGGTGGTCCTGCTGCCCGGACTGGACATCGTCCTGGAGCGCAACGCCGAACGCTCCGGCAACCGCCGCCTCACCGACGAGGAGGTCGCCCGCATCCACGGCCGCATGGCCGGCTGGTACGGCTCGGGACTGCCGATCATCGACAATTCGCAACTCGACGTACCCGAGACGGCCCGGGTCCTGGACGAGGTGCTGGCGAGGTCGATAGCCAGCCCACCGAGCTGGTGACGCAGGGGACTGAGCCGACCTGAAGGGGCGCGGGGAACCGCGCGCCGAGCCGCACACCGCCCGCAGCCGCGCACCACGGCTTCCCGCACCGCCCGCAGCCGCGGGCACCACACCCCCACACCCCCGTAAGCGCCCCACAGCCGCCCATACGCCCGGCCGCCGCCCACTCGGCCTCTCCCGACCGGCGTGACCCGAGCGGAGCGCATACGCTCGGCACATGTCAGAGGTGTACGCGGCCCGCCGAACCCGCCTACGCGAACGCTGCACCGCGGGCGGCAGCGCGGCGGCGCTGGTCTCCCGCCCCGCCAACGTGCGCTATCTCGCGGGCGCCGCCCCGCACGGCGCCGTCCTGCTGCTCGGCAGGAGCGACGACCAGGACCTGCTGCTCTGCGTGGAGCCCCTGGAGGACCGCCCCGCTCAGGGCCGCCCCGACGAGGCCCTGCGCGTACGCACCCTCTCCGGCGCCACCGGCGACCCGGCCGTGGCCGCAGCCGGCATGGCCGCGGGCGAGGGCGCCGACTCCCTCGCCGTGGAGGAGCACCACCTGACCGTCACCCGCCACCGTGCGCTCCGCTCCGTCGCCCCGGACCTCCGCTTGACCGACCTCGGCTGCGCGGTCGAACAGCTCCGGGTGGTCAAGGACGAGGAGGAGATCTCCTGCCTGCGCATCGGCGCCGAGATCGCCGACCAGGCCCTGGGCGAGCTGCTGGAATCCATCCTGGTCGGCCGCACCGAGCGGCATCTGGCACTGGAGCTGGAACGCCGCCTGGTCGACCACGGCGCCGACGGCCCCGCCTTCCCGACCTCCGTCGGCACCGGTCCCCATGCCGGACGGCCCGGGCACCGGCCCACCGACCGGCGGGTGGAGGAGGGCGACTTCCTCACCGTCTGCCTCGGCGCGACCTACCGCGGCTACCGCTGCGAGATCGGCCGCACGTTCGTCATCGGCACCTCGCCCGCCGACTGGCAGATCGAACTGTACGACCTGGTCTTCGCCGCCCAGCGGGCCGGCCGGGAGGCCCTCGCCCCCGGCGCGGCCTGCCGCGACGTGGACCGCGCCGCCCGCCAGGTACTGGACAGCGCCGGGTACGCCGAGCACCTTCCGGCGCTCACCGGTCACGGTGTCGGACTGGAAATCGACGAGGACCCTCAGTTGGCCCCGTCGGCCATGGGTAAACTGGACGCTTGCGTGCCGGTCACCGTCGAACCGGGGGTCCACCTCCCTGGCCGGGGTGGTGTCCGGATCGATGACACGCTCGTCGTACGCCCCGAGGCGGACGGCGGACCCGAGCTACTCACCATCACGACCAAGGAGCTGCTCGCGCTCTAGCCCTCGCGCTGTGCGCCGTGCCTGCCCCGGGGTCGTCCACGTCAGTCCAGTCCAGGAGATTCCTCAACCGTGGCTTCCACGAACGACCTCAAGAACGGCATGGTGCTCAAGCTCGAAGGCGGCCAGCTCTGGTCCGTCGTCGAGTTCCAGCACGTCAAGCCCGGCAAGGGCCCGGCCTTCGTGCGCACCAAGCTCAAGAACGTGCTCTCCGGCAAGGTCGTCGACAAGACCTTCAACGCCGGCGTCAAGGTCGAAACGGCCACCGTCGACAAGCGCGACATGCAGTTCTCCTACATGGACGGCGACTACTTCGTCTTCATGGACATGGAGACCTACGACCAGCTGCACATCGACCGCAAGGTCGTCGGCGACGCCGCCAACTTCCTGGTCGAGGGCTTCGAGGCCACCGTCGCGCAGCACGAGGGCGAGGTGCTCTTCGTCGAGCTGCCCGCCGCCGTCGAGCTGACCATCCAGGAGACCGAGCCGGGCGTCCAGGGCGACCGCTCCACCGGCGGCACCAAGCCCGCCACCCTGGAGACCGGCCACCAGATCCAGGTCCCGCTCTTCATCACCACCGGTGAGAAGATCAAGGTCGACACCCGTACGAGCGACTACCTCGGCCGGGTGAACAGCTAACCGTGGCTGCCCGCAACACGGCCCGCAAACGCGCCTTCCAGATCCTCTTCGAGGGCGACCAGCGCGGCGCCGACGTCCTGACGGTCCTCGCGGACTGGATCCGGCACTCCCGGACCGACACCCGGCAGCCGCCGGTGAGCGAGTACACGATGCAGCTGGTCGAGGGGTACGGGGCGCACGCGACCCGCATCGACGAGCTGATCGCCCAGTACTCCGTCGGCTGGACGCTCGACCGTATGCCGGTCGTCGACCGCAACATCCTGCGCCTCGGCGTCTACGAGCTGATCTGGGTCGACGAGACGCCGGACGCCGTCGTGCTCGACGAGATGGTGCAGCTGGCCAAGGAGTTCTCCACGGACGAGTCGCCCTCGTTCGTCAACGGACTGCTCGGCCGGCTGAAGGACCTCAAGCCGTCGCTCCGCAGGGACGAGGTCTGAGGGACGCCGGAAGGCACAGGCGCACGACACACAGACGCCCGAGGGCCCGCAGCGCGCTCGCTGCGGGCCCTCGGGCGTTCTCGTCCGTCCCCGGCGGGGGACGGCGGCACGTTTCTGCTGAGGCCGGTGGGACGATCAGGCCTCTTCGTGGGACGCCACCGCGCGGCGTGCGTCCGCGTCGAGCACGCCCCAGCTGATCAGCTGCTCGGTCAGGACCGAGGGCGACTGGTCGTAGATGACGGCGAGCGTGCGCAGGTCGTCCTGGCGGATCGAGAGCACCTTGCCGTTGTAGTCACCGCGCTGCGACTGGATCGTGGCCGCGTAGCGCTGGAGGGGGCCCGCCTTCTCGGCCGGCACCGTGGCCAGCCGCTCCAGGTCCAGGACCAGCTTCGGCGGCGGCTCGGCGGCGCCGCCGGGGGTGGTGCCCGGAAGGAGCTCCTGCACGGGAACGCCGTAGAAATCCGCCAGCTCGGCGAGGCGCTGCACGGTCACCGCGCGGTCGCCGCGCTCGTACGAACCGACCACCACGGCCTTCCAGCGTCCCTGGGACTTCTCCTCGACACCGTGGAGGGAAAGGCCCTGCTGGGTGCGGATCGCCCGGAGCTTGGCCCCGAGCTGTTTGGCGTATTCGCTGGACATATGGCTCCCCGGACACTGGATCGACGCGACTGGCTGGGACCATGCCGCGCGGTTGGTAACTCACTGTGAGGTTACGCAGCGTTACTCTCCTGCGTCAAGCCGAATGGTCCGCACCGACGCTTCCGTGGTATCCGCACGCGGTTCCGCCAGGGGAGTGATACGCGTGCGCCGAACGGGTGACGGGGGCGCGGCGGGGTGCGTCACCGGCACCTGCTACGGTGGGTGGTGCAATTCCGACGTCCTTTAAGGTCCGTCCCGTGAGGCGGAGAAGGAGGTCCGTTTCGTATGGACAAGCAGGACACGCAGTCCGATGCTAGGCCCGTTCTCGAAGGCCCTGACATCGCGCGGGTACTGACCCGCATCGCCCACGAGATCGTCGAGCGTGCCAAGGGCGCCGACGACGTGGTGCTCCTCGGCATCCCGACCCGGGGCGTCTTCCTCGCCCGCCGGCTCGCCGCCAAACTGGAACAGATCACCGAGCGCAAGGTGCCCGTCGGCTCGCTCGACATCACCATGTACCGCGACGACCTGCGCATGCACCCGCCGCGCGCGCTCGCCCGCACCGAGATCCCCGGTGACGGCATCGACGGCCGCCTGGTCGTCCTCGTCGACGACGTCCTGTTCTCCGGCCGCACCATCCGGGCCGCCCTCGACGCCCTGAACGACATCGGACGCCCCCGCGCGGTGCAGCTCGCGGTCCTCGTCGACCGCGGCCACCGCGAACTGCCCATCCGCGCCGACTACGTCGGCAAGAACCTCCCCACGTCGCTGCGGGAGACGGTCAGGGTGCAGCTCGCCGAGGAGGACGGTCGCGACACCGTGCTGCTCGGCGCCAAGCCGGCCGCCGCGGGCGCGCAGCAGTAGGGCACGCACGGGACGTACCCCGCCACGGGGCGCACCCCACCGCCGTACGTCTGCCTCGCATGCCCCCGCATGCCCGAATCCTCCTGAATGAACTGCCTTACGGAGCCTGACAGATGCAGCGTCATCTCATCTCGGCCGCCGACCTCACCCGCGACGACGCCGTCCTGATCCTCGACACCGCCGAGGAGATGGCCCGGGTCGCCGACCGGCCGATCAAGAAGCTGCCGACCCTGCGCGGCCGCACCGTCGTCAACCTCTTCTTCGAGGACTCCACGCGGACCCGGATCTCCTTCGAGGCCGCCGAGAAGCGCCTCTCCGCCGACGTCATCAACTTCACCGCCAAGGGCTCCAGCGTCTCCAAGGGCGAGTCCCTGAAGGACACCGCGCAGACCCTGGAGGCCATGGGCGTCGACGCCGTGGTGATCCGGCACGGCGCCTCCGGCGCCCCCTACCGGCTGGCCACCTCCGGCTGGATCGACGCCCACGTCATCAACGCCGGCGACGGCACCCACCAGCACCCCACCCAGGCCCTGCTGGACGCCTTCACCATGCGCCGCCGGCTGATCGGCCCGGACGCCGGTCTCGGCAAGGACCTCGACGGCCGGCGCATCACGATCGTCGGCGACGTCCTGCACAGCCGGGTCGCCCGCTCCAACGTCGACCTGCTCCACACCCTCGGCGCCGAGGTCACCCTCGTCGCCCCGCCGACCCTGCTGCCGGTCGGCGTCGGGACCTGGCCCTGCGAGGTCTCCTACGACCTCGACTCCACGCTCACCAAGTCCGACGCGGTGATGATGCTCCGCGTCCAGCGGGAGCGGATGAACGCCGCGTTCTTCCCGACCGAGCGCGAGTACTCCCGCCGCTACGGCCTGGACGGCGACCGCATGGCGCGGATGCCCGAGCACGCCGTCGTGATGCACCCCGGCCCGATGGTGCGCGGCATGGAGATCACCGCCGAGGTCGCCGACTCCGACCGCTGCACCGTCGTCGAGCAGGTCACCAACGGCGTCTCCATCCGGATGGCCGTCCTGTACCTGCTGCTCGGCGGCAACGAGCCCGCCCAGACCCGCACTGAGGAGAAGTAAGACAGATGAGCAAGACCCTGATCCGCGGTGCCAAGGTGCTCGGCGGCGAGCCGCAGGACGTGCTGATCGACGGCTCGGTCATCGAGGCCGTCGGCCCGGGCCTGTCCGCCGAGGGCGCCGAGGTCGTCGAGGCCGACGGCAAGGTGCTGCTGCCCGGCCTGGTCGACCTGCACACCCATCTGCGCGAGCCCGGCCGCGAGGACTCCGAGACCGTGCTGACCGGCACCCGCGCTGCGGCCACCGGTGGCTACACCACCGTGTTCGCCATGGCCAACACCTTCCCCGTCGCCGACACCGCCGGTGTGGTCGAGCAGGTCTGGCGGCTCGGCAAGGAGTCCGGCTACTGCGACGTCCAGCCCATCGGCGCCGTCACCGTCGGCCTGGAGGGCGCCAAGCTCGCCGAGCTGGGCGCCATGCACGAGTCCGCGGCCGGCGTCACCGTCTTCTCCGACGACGGCAAGTGCGTGCACGACGCGGTGATCATGCGCCGGGCGCTGGAGTACGTGAAGGCCTTCGGCGGCGTGATCGCCCAGCACGCGCAGGAGCCGCGGCTGACCGAGGGCGCCCAGATGAACGAGGGCGTCGTCTCCGCCGAGCTGGGGCTCGGGGGCTGGCCGGCCGTCGCCGAGGAGTCGGTCATCGCCCGGGACGTGCTCCTCGCCGAGCACGTCGGCTCCCGCGTCCACATCTGCCACCTCTCGACCGCCGGCAGCGTCGAGATCGTCCGCTGGGCCAAGTCCCGCGGCATCCAGGTCACCGCCGAGGTCACCCCGCACCACCTGCTGCTCACCGACGAGCTGGTGCGCACCTACAACCCGGTCTACAAGGTCAACCCGCCGCTGCGCACCGAGCGCGACGTGATGGCGCTGCGCGAGGCGCTCGCCGACGGCACGATCGACATCGTCGCCACCGACCACGCCCCGCACCCGCAGGAGGACAAGGACTGCGAGTGGGCCGCCGCCGCCATGGGCATGGTCGGCCTGGAGACCGCGCTGTCGGTGGTCCAGGAGACCATGGTGGACACGGGCCTGCTGGACTGGGCCGGCGTCGCCGACCGGATGTCCGCGAGGCCCGCGCAGATCGGACAGGCCACCGGCCAGGGCCGTCCCGTCTCGGCAGGTGAGCCCGCCAACCTCACCCTCGTCGACACGGCATACCGTGGCCGGGTGGACCCCGCGGGCTTCGCCTCGCGCAGCCGCAACACGCCCTACGAGGGCCGCGAGCTGCCGGGCCGTGTGACGCACACGTGGCTGCGGGGCAAGGCCACGCTCGTCGACGGGAAGCTCACGTGACACCTGTAATCCTGCTGGCCGCCGAGAAGGAATCGGCGCAAGTGACCGACTGGGCCGCCCGCATCGGCTGGGTCGTCGGCCTCGGCCTGTTCGTCGCGCTCGTCTACTGGCTGATGCGCGAGGGCTGGAAGTGGCGCGGCACCCTCCAGGGCGACCTGCCCGAGCTGCCCAGCGCGCCGGACGCCCCCGGCCCGGCGAAACTGAGCATGAGCGGCCGCTACCACGGCTCCACCACCGCCGGGCAGTGGCTGGACCGCATCGTGGCGCACGGCCTGGGCACCCGCAGCCGGGCCGAGCTGACGCTGACGGACGCGGGAGTGGACGTCGTACGCCCCGGCGCGCACGACTTCTTCATCCCCCTCACCGCGCTGCGCGAGGCCCGGCTCGACAAGGGCATCGCCGGCAAGGTCCTCACCGAGGGCGGCCTGCTGGTGCTGACCTGGGAACACGGCGACAAACTGATCGACTCCGGATTCCGCTCCGACCACGCGGCCGAGCACACCGAGTGGGTCGACACCCTGAACGACATGATCAACAAGACGGAAACGGAAGGCGCACGATGACGACCTCCACCAGGGGAGCCAAAACTCCCGCCGTACTCGTCCTGGAGGACGGCCGGATCTTCCGCGGCCGTGCCTACGGGGCCGTGGGGGCCACCTTCGGCGAAGCCGTGTTCTCCACGGGCATGACCGGCTACCAGGAGACCCTCACCGACCCGTCGTACCACCGGCAGGTCGTCGTGATGACCGCCCCGCACATCGGGAACACCGGCGTCAACGACGAGGACATGGAGTCCAGGAGGATCTGGGTCTCCGGCTACGTCGTGCGCGACCCCGCGCGCGTCCCCTCCAGCTGGCGCTCGCGGCGCACCCTCGACGAGGAGCTGGCCGCCCAGGGCGTCGTCGGCATCTCCGGCGTCGACACCCGCGCCCTCACCCGGCACCTGCGCGAGCGCGGCGCCATGCGGGTCGGCATCTTCTCCGGCAACGCGCTGCCCGACGAGGGCACCATGCTCGCCGAGGTCCGCCAGGCCCCCGAGATGACCGGCGCCGACCTCTCCGCCGAGGTCGCCACCACCGAGCCGTACGTCGTGCCCGCGATCGGCGAGAAGAAGTTCACCGTCGCCGCCGTCGACCTCGGCATCAAGGGCATGACCCCGCACCGCATGGCCGAGCGCGGTATCGAGGTGCACGTCCTGCCGGCGACCGCGACCGTCGAGGACGTCTACGCCGTCAACCCGGACGGTGTCTTCTTCTCCAATGGCCCGGGCGACCCGTCCACCGCCGACCACCCGGTCTCCGTGATGCGGGCCGTGCTGGAGCGGGGCACCCCGCTGTTCGGCATCTGCTTCGGCAACCAGATCCTCGGCCGCGCCCTCGGCTTCGGCACCTTCAAGCTGAAGTACGGCCACCGCGGCATCAACCAGCCGGTGCAGGACCGTACGACCGGCAAGGTCGAGGTCACCGCGCACAACCACGGCTTCGCCGTCGACGCCCCGCTCGACAAGGTCTCCGAGACCCCCTACGGCCGCGCCGAGGTCTCCCACGTCTGCCTCAACGACAACGTGGTGGAGGGCCTCCGGCTGCTCGACAAGCCGGCCTTCAGCGTCCAGTACCACCCCGAAGCGGCGGCCGGCCCGCACGACGCCGCCTACCTGTTCGACCGCTTCGTCTCCCTGATGGAGGGCCAGCGTGCCTAAGCGCACCGATATCCAGTCCGTCCTGGTCATCGGCTCCGGCCCGATCGTCATCGGCCAGGCCGCCGAGTTCGACTACTCCGGCACCCAGGCGTGCCGCGTGCTCAAGGCCGAGGGCCTGCGCGTCATCCTGGTCAACTCCAACCCGGCGACGATCATGACCGACCCGGAGATCGCCGACGCGACCTACGTCGAGCCGATCACCCCCGAGTTCGTCGAGAAGATCATCGCCAAGGAGCGTCCCGACGCCCTGCTGCCCACCCTGGGCGGCCAGACGGCCCTGAACACCGCGATCTCCCTGCACGACAACGGCGTCCTGGACAAGTACGGCGTCGAGCTGATCGGCGCCAATGTCGAGGCCATCCACAAGGGCGAGGACCGCGACCAGTTCAAGGAGGTCGTGGAGGAGGTCCGCAAGAAGATCGGGCACGGCGAGTCCGCCCGCTCCTACATCTGCCACTCCATGGACGACGTCCTCAAGGGCGTCGAGGAACTCGGCGGCTACCCGGTCGTCGTGCGCCCCTCCTTCACCATGGGCGGCGCCGGCTCCGGCTTCGCCCACGACGAGGAGGAGCTGCGCCGCATCGCCGGGCAGGGCCTCACCCTCTCGCCGACCACCGAGGTGCTCCTGGAGGAGTCCATCCTCGGCTGGAAGGAGTACGAGCTGGAGCTGATGCGCGACAAGCACGACAACGTCGTGGTCGTCTGCTCCATCGAGAACTTCGACCCCATGGGCGTGCACACCGGCGACTCGATCACCGTCGCGCCCGCGATGACCCTGACCGACCGCGAGTACCAGATCATGCGGGACATGGGCATCGCCATCATCCGCGAGGTCGGCGTGGACACCGGCGGCTGCAACATCCAGTTCGCGGTGAACCCGGCCGACGGCCGCGTCATCGTGATCGAGATGAACCCGCGCGTGTCGCGTTCGTCCGCCCTGGCCTCCAAGGCGACCGGCTTCCCGATCGCGAAGATCGCCGCCAAGCTGGCCGTCGGCTACACGCTGGACGAGATCCCCAACGACATCACGCAGGAGACCCCGGCCTCCTTCGAGCCGACGCTCGACTACGTGGTCGTCAAGGCGCCGCGGTTCGCGTTCGAGAAGTTCCCGTCGGCGGACTCCACGCTGACGACCACGATGAAGTCCGTCGGCGAGGCCATGGCCATCGGCCGCAACTTCACCGAGGCCTTCCAGAAGGCGCTGCGCTCGCTGGAGAAGAAGGGCAGCCAGTTCACCTTCACCGGCGAGCCCGGCGACAAGAAGGACCTGCTCGAGGCGTCCGTCCGCCCGACCGACGGCCGCATCAACACGCTCATGCAGGCCATCCGCGCGGGTGCCACGCCCGAGGAGGTCTTCGCCTACACGAAGATCGACCCCTGGTTCGTCGACCAGCTCTTCCTCATCAAGGAGATCGCCGACGAGCTGGCCGAGGCGCCCGAGCTGACCCGCGAGCTGCTGGCCGAGGCCAAGCGGCACGGCTTCTCCGACCAGCAGGTCGCCGAGATCCGCGGCCTGCGCGAGGACGTGGTCCGCGAGGTCCGCCACGCGCTCGGCGTCCGCCCGGTCTACAAGACCGTCGACACCTGCGCCGCCGAGTTCGCCGCCAAGACGCCGTACTTCTACTCCTCCTACGACGAGGAGAGCGAGGTCGCGCCGCGCGAGAAGCCCGCGGTGATCATTCTGGGCTCCGGCCCGAACCGCATCGGCCAGGGCATCGAGTTCGACTACTCCTGCGTCCACGCCTCCTTCGCGCTGAGCGACGCCGGGTACGAGACCGTGATGGTCAACTGCAACCCGGAGACGGTCTCCACCGACTACGACACCTCCGACCGGCTGTACTTCGAGCCGCTCACCCTGGAGGACGTCCTGGAGATCGTCCACGCCGAGCAGCAGGCCGGCCCGGTCGCGGGCGTGGTCGTCCAGCTCGGCGGGCAGACCCCGCTGGGCCTGTCGCAGGCGCTGAAGGACAACGGCGTGCCGATCGTCGGCACCTCGCCCGAGGCCATCCACGCCGCCGAGGACCGCGGCGCCTTCGGCCGGGTCCTCAAGGAGGCCGGCCTGCCCGCCCCCAAGCACGGCACCGCCACCACCTTCGCCGAGGCCAAGGCCATCGCCGACGAGATCGGCTACCCGGTCCTCGTCCGGCCCTCCTACGTCCTCGGCGGACGCGGCATGGAGATCGTCTACGACGAGACCCGCCTGGAGGCGTACATCGCCGAGTCGACGGAGATCAGCCCCTCGCGGCCGGTCCTGGTCGACCGGTTCCTCGACGACGCCATCGAGATCGACGTCGACGCGCTCTACGACGGCGAGGAGCTGTACCTCGGCGGCGTCATGGAGCACATCGAGGAGGCCGGCATCCACTCCGGCGACTCGGCGTGCGCGCTGCCCCCGATCACGCTGGGCGGCTTCGACATCAAGCGGCTGCGCGCCTCCACGGAGGCCATCGCGGCGGGCGTCGGCGTCCGCGGCCTGATCAACATCCAGTTCGCGCTGGCCGGCGACATCCTGTACGTCCTGGAGGCCAACCCGCGCGCCTCGCGGACCGTGCCGTTCACCTCCAAGGCGACGGCCGTGCCGCTGGCCAAGGCCGCCGCGCGCATCTCGCTGGGCGCGACCATCGCCGAACTGCGCGCCGAGGGCCTGCTCCCGGCGCAGGGCGACGGCGGCGAGCTGCCGCTGGACGCGCCGATCTCCGTGAAGGAGGCCGTCATGCCGTGGTCCCGCTTCCGGGACATCCACGGCCGCGGCGTCGACACGGTCCTCGGCCCGGAGATGCGCTCCACCGGTGAGGTCATGGGCATCGACTCCGTCTTCGGCACGGCCTACGCCAAGTCGCAGGCGGGCGCCTACGGACCCCTGCCCACCAAGGGACGGGCGTTCATCTCGGTCGCCAACCGCGACAAGCGCTCGATGATCTTCCCGGCCCGTGAGCTGGTCGCCCACGGCTTCGAACTGCTCGCCACCTCCGGCACGGCCGAGGTGCTCAAGCGCAACGGCATCCACGCCACGGTGGTGCGCAAGCAGTCCGAGGGCACCGGCCCGAACGGCGAGAAGACCATCGTCCAGCTCATCCACGACGGTGAGGTCGACCTCATCGTCAACACCCCGTACGGCACCGGCGGCCGCCTCGACGGCTACGACATCCGTACGGCGGCCGTGGCGCGCTCCGTGCCGTGCCTGACCACGGTGCAGGCGCTCGCGGCGGCGGTCCAGGGCATCGACGCCCTCAACCACGGCGACGTGGGGGTGCGCTCCCTCCAGGAACACGCCGAGTTCCTGACCGCGGCCCGCGACTAGCGGCCCAGGAGGGGGACACCGGAAACGGTGTCCCCCTCTTCATGAGCGCCGCTCCCGGAGCGGGGCTCTCGACGAGGCTCCACGAGGACACATGTACAAGATCTTCTTCCGGCTCTGCTTCTCCGGCATGGACCCGGAGCGGGCCCACCACCTCGCCTTCCGCTGGATCCGCCTGGCCGTGCGCATCCCCGTCCTGCGCACCTTCCTGGCGGCCCTGCTCGCCCCGCGCCACAAGGAGCTGCGCACCGAGGCCCTCGGCCTGCGGATGCACGGCCCCTTCGGGCTCGCCGCCGGCTTCGACAAGAACGCCGTCGCCATCGACGGCATGGCGATGCTCGGCTTCGACCACGTCGAGATCGGCACCGTCACCGGGGAGCCCCAGCCCGGCAACCCCAAGAAGCGGCTGTTCCGCCTGGTCCCCGACCGGGCGCTGATCAACCGCATGGGCTTCAACAACGACGGCTCCCTCGCCGTCGCCGCCCGCCTCGCCTCCCGTACGCCCGTCTTCAGGACCGTCGTGGGCGTCAACATCGGCAAGACGAAGGCCGTCCCGGAGGAGGAGGCCGTCGGCGACTACGTGAAGTCCGCCGAGCGGCTGGCGCCCCACGCCGACTACCTGGTCGTCAACGTCTCGTCCCCGAACACCCCCGGCCTGCGCGACCTCCAGGCCACCGAGGCCCTGCGCCCCCTGCTGACCGCCGTGCGCGAGGCCGCCGACCGGGTGGTCACCACGCGACGCGTGCCGCTCCTGGTCAAGATCGCTCCCGACCTCGCCGACGAGGACGTCGACGCGGTCGCGGACCTCGCCGTCGAACTGGGCCTGGACGGCATCATCGCCACCAACACCACCATCGCGCGCGAGGGACTCGGCCTGACCTCCGCGCCCGCGCTGGTCCAGGAGACCGGCGGCCTGTCGGGCGCGCCGCTCAAGGCCCGCTCCCTGGAGGTGCTGCGCCGCCTGTACGCGCGCGTGGGGGACCGGATCACCCTCGTCGGCGTCGGCGGCGTGGAGAGCGCCGAGGACGCCTGGCAGCGCATCCTGGCCGGGGCCACGCTGGTCCAGGGCTACAGCGCGTTCATCTACGAGGGCCCCTTCTGGGCCCGCGCCGTCCACAAGGGCCTCGCCGCGCGACTGCGGCAGAGCCCGTACGCCACCCTCGCCGACGCGGTCGGCGCCGACGTGAGGAAGACGACACATGGCTGAGTCCTTCGGCGCACGGCTGCGCCGTGCCATGGACGAGCGCGGTCCGCTCTGCGTGGGCATCGACCCGCACGCCTCCCTGCTCGCCGACTGGGGCCTGAACGACGACGTGGCGGGCCTGGAGCGGTTCAGCCGCACGGTCGTCGAGGCGATGGCCGACCGGGTCGCCGTCCTGAAGCCCCAGAGCGCCTTCTTCGAGCGCTTCGGCTCCCGCGGCGTCGCCGTCCTGGAGAAGTCGGTTCAGGAGGCGCGGGCGGCCGGCGCACTGGTCGTCATGGACGCCAAGCGCGGCGACATCGGCTCCACCATGGCCGCCTACGCCGAGTCGTTCCTGCACAAGGACGCCCCGCTGTTCTCGGACGCCCTGACCGTCTCGCCGTACCTCGGCTACGGCTCGCTGAAGCCGGCCGTGGAGCTGGCGCGGGAGAACGGCGCCGGGCTGTTCGTGCTGGCGCTGACCTCCAACCCCGAGGGCGGCGAGGTCCAGCACGCCGTCCGGCCGGACGGACGGAGCGTCGGGGCGACGATGCTGGCGCACCTGGCGGCGGAGAACGCGGGGGAGGAGACCCTCGGCTCCTTCGGCGCCGTGGTGGGCGCCACCCTGGGCGACCTGTCCTCGTACGACCTGGCGATCAACGGTCCGCTGCTCGCTCCGGGCATCGGCGCCCAGGGTGCCACCCCGGCGGACCTGCCGCGGGTCTTCGGAGCGGCGGTGCGCGACGTGGTGCCGAACGTCAGCCGGGGCGTGCTGCGGCACGGACCCGACGCCGGGGCGCTGCGCGCGTCCGCGGACCGGTTCGCGGAGGAGATCCGGGCCGCCCTGGTCTCCTCCTGAGTCTGGATACCGTCACAAATCCGAGGCAATATGTCCTAAATGTCCGCCCTGACGGAGGCTGACCAGGACTTTTCCGCTGTTCTCGCTGACTCTGGCGGCCTTGACCGCTAGTCTCCGTCGAGTGGGGGCGCCTCCCACGCCCTCCAGGCAGTGGGGGACAGCGGGCAAGCGTGTTGCTCGTGGCTCCCCAGGTGTGGGGCGACTAGGTTCCTCACCGGTCCGTATCCGACAGTTCGACATCCGAGGTGACGTAGGCGTGGCTCTTCCGCCCCTTACCCCTGAACAGCGCGCAGCCGCGCTCGAAAAGGCCGCCGCGGCTCGCCGGGAGCGGGCCGAGGTCAAGAATCGACTCAAGCACTCCGGCGCCTCCCTCCACGAGGTCATCAAGCAGGGCCAGGAGAACGACGTCATCGGCAAGATGAAGGTCTCCGCCCTCCTTGAGTCCCTGCCGGGCGTGGGCAAGGTCCGCGCCAAGCAGATCATGGAGCGACTCGGCATCTCCGAGAGCCGCCGCGTGCGTGGCCTCGGTTCCAACCAGATCGCTTCCCTGGAGCGTGAGTTCGGCAGCACCGGCAACTGAGTCCGGACCACTCCGGTTCAACTGGAATAATCGCTGCATGAGTGAACGTCCGCGGCTGACCGTGCTCTCCGGCCCCTCGGGGGTCGGCAAGAGCACGGTCGTCGCCCATATGCGCAAGGAACACCCCGAGGTATGGCTCTCGGTGTCGGCGACGACCCGCAGGCCCCGTCCCGGCGAGCAGCACGGAGTCCACTACTTCTTCGTCACCGACGAGGAGATGGACAAGCTGATCGCCAACGGCGAGCTGCTGGAGTGGGCGGAGTTCGCCGGCAACCGCTACGGCACGCCGCGTACGGCCGTACTGGAGCGCCTGGAGAAGGGTGAGCCGGTGCTGCTGGAGATCGACCTCCAGGGCGCGCGGCAGGTCCGCGAGTCCATGCCGGAGGCCCAGCTGGTGTTCCTGGCTCCGCCCTCCTGGGAGGAGCTGGTGCGCAGGCTCACCGGCCGCGGCACCGAGCCGCCGGAGGTGATCGAGCGCCGGCTGGCGGCGGCGAAGACCGAGCTGGCGGCCGAGCCGGAGTTCGACACGACCCTGGTCAACACCTCCGTCCAGGACGTGGCGCGAGAGCTGCTAGCCTTGATGAACGTCCTGTGATCGTCGCCGGTCCCCGAGACCGGCGGCCGGCCGTCCGGACTGATTCTTTCCCATCCATCGGAAGGTAGAGCGTGTCCTCTTCCATCTCCGCGCCCGAGGGCATCATCAACCCGCCGATCGACGAGCTCCTCGAGGCCACCGACTCGAAGTACAGCCTCGTGATCTACGCGGCCAAGCGGGCCCGCCAGATCAACGCGTACTACTCGCAGCTCGGCGAGGGCCTCCTCGAGTACGTCGGTCCCCTCGTCGACACCCACGTCCACGAGAAGCCGCTCTCGATCGCGCTCCGCGAGATCAACGCGGGACTGCTGACGTCCGAGGCCGTCGAAGGCCCCGCGCAGTAGTATTTTCAGCCTCACGCTGACTTTTCCACAGGCCTGGCAGCCCTTCTGCCAGGCCTGTGGTGTGTGATGGGGGTGTACGTTTTCCGAGGTCCGGGGAGAGACGGTGGACAAGCCGAAGGTCGTTCTGGGGGTCAGCGGCGGCATCGCCGCGTACAAGGCCTGTGAGCTGCTGCGCAGATTCACGGAGTCCGGACACGACGTCCGGGTCGTGCCCACCGCCTCCGCGCTCCACTTCGTCGGCGCCCCGACCTGGTCCGCCCTGTCCGGCAACCCGGTCTCGACCGAGGTGTGGGACGACGTCCACGAGGTCCCGCACGTCCGCATCGGCCAGCACGCCGACCTGGTCGTGGTCGCCCCGGCCACGGCCGACCTGCTCGCCAAGGCCGCCCACGGCCTCGCCGACGACCTGCTGACCAACACCCTGCTCACCGCCCGCTGCCCCGTGGTCTTCGCGCCCGCCATGCACACCGAGATGTGGGAGCACCCCGCCACCCAGGACAACGTGGCGACGCTGCGCCGCCGGGGCGCCGTCGTCGTCGAACCCGCCGTCGGCCGCCTCACCGGCGTCGACACCGGCAAGGGCCGGCTGCCCGACCCCGCCGAGATCTTCGAGGCCTGCCGGCGGGTGCTGGCCCGCGGCCAGGCCGGGCCGGACCTGGCCGGGCGGCACGTCGTCGTCAGCGCCGGAGGCACCCGCGAGCCCCTCGACCCCGTCCGCTTCCTCGGCAACCGCTCCTCCGGCAAGCAGGGCTACGCCCTCGCCCGCACCGCCGCCGCCCGGGGTGCCCGCGTCACCCTGGTCGCGGCCAACACCTCGCTGCCGGACCCGGCCGGCGTGGACGTGGTGCCGGTGGGCACCGCCGTGGAGCTCCGCGAGGCCGTGCTGCGGGCCGCGGCGGACGCGGACGCGGTCGTCATGGCCGCCGCGGTCGCGGACTTCCGCCCGGCCGTCTACGCCTCCGGGAAGATCAAGAAGAAGGACGACCGGGAGCCCGAGCCCATCACCCTGGTCCGCAACCCGGACATCCTCGCGGAGATCTCCGCCGGCCGCGCCCGCCCCGGGCAGGTCGTCGTCGGGTTCGCCGCCGAGACGGACGACGTCCTGGCCAACGGCCGGGCGAAACTCAAGCGCAAGGGCTGCGACCTCCTCGTGGTGAACGAGGTGGGCGAGAGCAAGACCTTCGGCGCCGAGGAGAACGAGGCCGTGGTGCTCGGCGCCGACGGCAGCGAGACCCCCGTCCCGCACGGCCCCAAGGAGGCCCTCGCCGACACCGTCTGGGACCTCGTGGCGGACCGGCTGGGCTGACCGCCCGCCTGCCGGGCCGCCGCCGATCCGTACCTGACACATTCGAGCGTGGCGCCCCTGGCCAAGGGCGCTCGCGTTGGGCAGAATGCCCGTGCCGCAGGTCACAGCGTTCCCGAGAGGCGAGACGGGTGGGGCCACGGCCGAATGCGACCGATAAACTGTCCCAGGACGCGCCGGGTGCAGCTCCCCGCGCCGTCCGCCAATGATCAGCCAGCAGCCGCTGCAACCCCAGGGAGCGTTGTGTCCCGTCGCCTGTTCACCTCGGAGTCCGTGACCGAAGGTCACCCCGACAAGATCGCTGACCAGATCAGCGACACCATCCTCGACGCGCTTCTGCGGGAGGACCCGACCTCCCGGGTCGCGGTCGAGACCCTGATCACCACCGGTCTGGTGCACGTGGCCGGCGAGGTCACCACCAAGGCCTACGCGGACATCGCGACCCTGGTCCGCGGCAAGGTCCTGGAGATCGGCTACGACTCCTCCAAGAAGGGCTTCGACGGCGCCTCCTGCGGCGTGTCCGTCTCCATCGGCGCACAGTCCCCGGACATCGCGCAGGGCGTCGACACCGCCTACGAGACCCGCGTCGAGGGCGACGAGGACGAGCTGGACCGGCAGGGCGCCGGCGACCAGGGCCTGATGTTCGGCTACGCGTCCGACGAGACGCCGACGCTGATGCCGCTGCCGATCTTCCTCGCGCACCGGCTGTCCAAGCGCCTGTCCGACGTGCGCAAGAACGGCACGATCCCCTACCTGCGCCCGGACGGAAAGACCCAGGTCACCATCGAGTACGACGGCGACAAGGCCGTCCGCCTCGACACCGTGGTGGTCTCCTCCCAGCACGCGTCCGACATCGACCTGGACTCGCTGCTGGCGCCCGACATCCGCGAGTTCGTCGTGGAGCCGGAGCTGAAGGCGCTGCTGGACGACGGCATCAAGCTGGACACCGAGAACTACCGGCTGCTCGTCAACCCCACCGGCCGCTTCGAGATCGGCGGCCCGATGGGCGACGCGGGCCTCACCGGCCGCAAGATCATCATCGACACCTACGGCGGCATGGCCCGCCACGGCGGCGGCGCCTTCTCCGGCAAGGACCCGTCCAAGGTGGACCGCTCGGCCGCGTACGCGATGCGCTGGGTCGCCAAGAACGTCGTCGCCGCGGGTCTGGCCTCCCGCTGCGAGGTCCAGGTGGCGTACGCCATCGGCAAGGCCGAGCCGGTCGGTCTGTTCGTCGAGACGTTCGGCACCGCGAAGGTCGACGTGGAGAAGATCGAGAAGGCGATCGACGAGGTCTTCGACCTGCGCCCGGCCGCGATCATCCGCGATCTCGACCTGCTCCGCCCGATCTACGCCCAGACCGCCGCGTACGGTCACTTCGGCCGCGAGCTGCCCGACTTCACCTGGGAGCGCACCGACCGCGTGGACGCGCTGCGCCGGGCGGCGGGGCTGTAGTAGCCCGCGAACGGTCGTCCACCGGGGCCCGGCTTCCCTTCGGGGGGCCGGGCCCCGGTGCGTGACGGCGGCCGGACCGGCAGTGGCGCGCGCGGCGCGGGGTCCGGTCCGGCGTGGGTGGGCGCGTGGATCGCCCTGGCGCCGACAGGGTGTGGACCGGCCTGGCTCTATGGGGTGTGATCGGCCCGGCGTCGATGGGGCGGGGATCGGCCCGGGTGGGTGGCGTCCGGGGCGGCCGGACGTGTGCGGTGCCGTGGTCCGAGGCAGGGGGCGTTCCGTCGGTCCGGGGTCGGGGGCGCCGACGGTTGTCAGTGGGTTTTGGTAAGAATGCAGGCGTGAGCAGCGACGACGGGCGGACGGGCGGTGGCGCCGAGGGGGCGCCGCCCGAGCAGCTCGCGCTCATCCGGGAGAGCGTGCGCAAGGCCCCGGTGCCGCGGGCCAAGCCGCGGACCTGGCGGGGCGCCGCCCTCGCCAAGGAGCTGCCCGTCGCCCGGGTCCTGGTCGACAAGGGGGTGCTCCATCTCGACCGGTACTTCGACTACGCGGTGCCCGAGGAACTGGACGCCGACGCCCAGCCGGGCGTGCGGGTGCGGGTGCGGTTCGGGGCCGGGCGGCACCGGGTCAGGGACGGGCGCCGGGAGGGCGGCGGGCTCGTCGACGGCTTCCTGATCGAGCGGCTCGCCGCCTCCGACTACTCCGGTCCGCTCGCCGCGCTGGCCCAGGTCGTCTCGCCGGAGCCCGTGCTCAGCGAGGAACTGCTCGGACTCGCCCGGGCCGTCGCCGACCGGTACGCGGGCAGCCTGGCCGACGTGCTGCAACTGGCGGTTCCGCCGCGCAGCGCCCGCGCCGAGCGGCGCCCCTCGCCCGCCCCGCTGCCGCCCCCGCCGCCCCCGGCGCCGGGCCCCTGGGGCCGGTACGAGCACGGGCCGGCGTTCCTTCAGGCCCTGGCCTCGGGAGGCTCGCCGCGCGCCGTGTGGAACGCGTTGCCCGGCCCGGCCTGGAGCGAGGAACTGGCGCGGGCCGTCGCCGCCACGCTGGCCTCCGGGCGAGGTGCGGTCGTCGTCCTGCCGGACGGGCGGGCGGTGGCCCGGGTCGACGCGGCGCTGACGTCGGTGCTGGGGGAGGGGCGGCACGCGGTGCTCACCGCCGACGCCGGGCCCGAGAAGCGGTACGCGCAGTGGCTCGCGGTCCGGCGGGGCGCGATGCGGGCGGTGATCGGCACCCGTGCCGCCATGTTCGCCCCGGTGCACGACCTCGGCCTGGTCGCGCTGTGGGACGACGGCGACGACAGCCACAGCGAGCAGCACGCGCCGCAGCCGCACGCGCGCGAGGTGCTGCTGCTGCGGGCGGCCCAGGACGGGTGCGGCTTCCTGCTGGGCGGCTTCGGCTGCACGGTGGAGGCCGCCCAGCTCGTGGAGAGCGGCTGGGCCCGGCCGCTGGTCGCCTCCCGGGAGCAGGTGCGGGCCGCGGCGCCGCTGGTCCGTACGGTCGGGGACGCCGATCTGGCCCGGGACGAGGCCGCCCGGGCCGCCCGGCTGCCGACGCTCGCCTGGCAGGCGGTCCGGGACGGGCTGCGGCAGGGTCCGGTGCTGGTGCAGGTCCCCCGGCGCGGCTATGTGCCGCGGATGGCGTGTGCGGCCTGCCGGGCGCCGGCGCGCTGCCGGCACTGTTCCGGTCCGCTGGAGGGGCAGGAGTCCCAGGCGGCGCTGCGGTGCGGGTGGTGCGGACGCGAGGAGGGCGGCTGGCACTGCCCGGAGTGCGGGGCGTTCCGGCTGCGGGCCCAGGTGGTGGGGGCCCGGCGCACCGCGGAGGAGCTGGGCCGGGCCTTCCCCGCCGTGCCGGTGCGCACCTCGGGGCGCGAGCACGTGCTGGACACCGTGCCGGGCACGCCCGCGCTGGTGGTGAGCACGCCGGGCGCCGAACCCGTCGCCGAGGGCGGCTACGCGGCGGCGCTGCTGCTGGACGGCTGGGCCATGCTCGGCCGGCCCGATCTGCGGGCCGGTGAGGACGCCCTGCGGCGCTGGCTCGCGGCCGGTGCGCTGGTCCGGCCGCAGGGGGCCGGGGGGACGGTGGTCGTCGTGGCCGAGCCGACGCTACGGCCGGTGCAGGCGCTGGTGCGGTGGGACCCGGTCGGGCATGCCGTACGGGAGCTGGCCGAGCGGGCCGAGCTGGGGTTCCCGCCGGTGTCGCGGATGGCGGCCGTGTCCGGGCCCGGGGAGGCGGTGGCCGACTTCCTGCGCACGGTGGAGCTGCCCCCTCAGGCCGAGGTGCTGGGGCCGGTGCCGATGCCGGTCACGGCGGCCGGGCGGGCGCGCAGGCCCGGGGCGCCGCCGCCGGGGGAGCACTGGGAGCGGGCACTGGTGCGGGTGCCGCCGGGGCGCGGGGCGGCGCTGGCCGGTGCGCTGAAGGCCGCGCAGGCGGCACGGATGGCGCGTGCGGGGGGCGCGGGACGCGGGGGTGCCGGTGGCGGCGCGGGGGTGCCCGGGTCTTCCCGGGCGACCGGAGCTTCTGGGGCATCCGGAGCGTCGGGGATGTTCGGGGGATCAGGGACGTCCGGGGAGTCGGGCACGTCTCGAGTACCGGGGACGTCCGGAGCGTCGGGGGTGCCGGGTTCGTCTGGGGCGGCTGCGGCTGCGGCTGCGGCTGCGGCTCCGGTGCGGGTGCGGATCGATCCGCCGGACATCGGGTGACGTACGGCTGCCCTCCCGGGGCTGTCCGGGAGGGCAGTGCGGGGTCGGCCGGGTCAGCCGTTGCGCGGGCCGGGGAAGGCCGTGGGGCGTGCCTCGTCGCGCAGGGACGGGCTGCCCGCCGTCGGCTGGGTCGGCATGGAGCGGGCGGCGGGGACCGTCGGGACCGTGGGGACGCCGGTGCCCACGTTGACCGTGCGGGTGCCCGACGGCTCGGCGGGGCGCTCGGCCGTGTCGGCGGTGGCTGCCGCCTGGGCGGCGGCGCGGCGGGCGCCGTAGCGGCGGTGGACGGCCTGCTTGGTGACGCCGAGGGCGGAGCCGACCGCGTCCCACGAGAAGCCGAGCGAGCGGTCGAAGTCCACGGCGGCCGTGACCAGGGTCTCGACGCTGTCCCGCAGCTCCTGGGCGAGGCGGACGGTCGGGGCGGGGGCGCGTCCGTAGACGACGAAGCCCGTGGAGGGGCCGGAGCGGCGGGGGCGGTAGACGTTGCCGAGCTGGGCGGTGAGCGTGCGCAAAGCGTCCACCTGCCGGCGGACCCGCTCGATGTCCCGCACCAGCAGGTGCAGGCTGGCCCGAGCCTGGGCGTCGTGGGTTGCGTGGTCGGCCATGAACAAGCCTCTCGAACCGGCGTTGAAAGGAATCGGGCCGCTGGGGCGGCCCGTTGGTCAACTCTTTCTTGACCAACGCGGGAGGGCTTCGCGGGTCACGGGGTGGGGGCGTGGCGGCATATGCGTACGCCCCCTCGGCCTTCGGCCTCGGGGGGCGGTTCCCCGCCCGCGCACCACCCGTTTCCAGTCGGCCGAGAGGTGGGCGTCTCCCGTGGGGGCGGAGCGCCGTCGGCGGCTTTCCGTCGTCGGGGAGCCTGGGGAGCGGTGGAGTCGTGCGGGGCCACCTCGGCGAGCGAGGGAGGAAGGGGTCGGCGAGGAGGCATTGGGGGTGGGGAGCTGAGTCGGGAGGGGGTGGCGAGGAGGCATTGGGGGTGGGGAGCTGAGTCGGGAGGGATCGGCGAGGAGGCGTTGGGGGTGGGGAGCTGAGTCGAGTGAGCTCGGTGAAGAGTCATCGGCGGCGGGGGAGTTCAGTCGGGAGTCGTGGAGGAGCTTCGGAGGTGGCGGAGGTGGAGGGGCGGGCGAGGAGTCAGGGGGGCGTCTGAGTCGGGAGGGGCCGGCGAGGAGTCAGCGGGAGGGTGGGGGAGCCGGGGCGGGAACGGGCGTCGGGGAGGGGCCGTGGCGTGTCTGTTGTCGGGGGTGCGCACATAGACTGGGGCGTTGCCCCGTCGTTCCCGCTCGAGAGGCTTCTCCTGCCCATGAAGCTCGTCTTCGCCGGTACCCCCGAGGTCGCCGTTCCCTCCCTGGACGCCCTGATCGCCTCCGAGCGGCACGAGGTGGCGGCCGTCGTCACGCGGCCGGACGCGCCCGCCGGACGCGGTCGCCGGCTGGTCACCTCTCCCGTGGCCGAGCGGGCCGAGGAGGCCGGGATCGAGGTGCTGAAGCCGGCGAAGCCGAGGGACCCGGAGTTCCTCGAGCGGCTGCGGGAGATCGGGCCCGACTGCTGTCCCGTCGTCGCGTACGGCGCGCTGCTGCCCCGGGTCGCCCTGGACGTCCCCGCGCACGGCTGGGTCAATCTGCACTTCTCGCTGCTGCCGGCCTGGCGCGGCGCGGCTCCCGTGCAGCACGCCATCATGGCCGGCGACGAGATCACCGGAGCCTCCACCTTCCTCATCGAGGAGGGACTCGACTCCGGCCCCGTCTACGGCACGGTCACCGAGACCGTCCGGCCCACCGACACCAGCGGCGACCTGCTGACCCGGCTCGCCTTCGCCGGCGCCGGGCTGCTCGCCGCGACCATGGACGGCATCGAGGACGGCACCCTGAAGGCCGTACCGCAGCCGGCGGACGGGGTCAGCCTCGCCCCCAAGGTGTCCGTCGAGGACGCGCACGTCGACTGGAACGCCCCGGCACTGCGCGTCGACCGGCTGGTGCGCGGCTGCACCCCGGCACCCGGCGCCTGGACCACCTTCCGCGGTGAGCGGCTCAAGATCGTCCAGGCCGTGGCCGTCCCCGACCGGACCGACCTGGCCCCCGGACAGCTCGCCGCCGGCAAGAACAACGTCTACGTCGGCACCGGCTCGTACGCCGTGGAGCTGCTGTGGGTGCAGGCCCAGGGCAAGAAGCCGATGCGGGCGGCGGACTGGGCCCGCGGGGTGCGGATCGCCGACGGGGAGCAGGTCGGCGGCTGACCCGGCGCGACCTCCCGGTCCGCCCGCGCCCCCGCCGCGCGTACGCTGGTGGGGCACGCCTTCTCACCCTCCGGAGCACCTTTTCGTGAGCGACCAGTCCCGTCGTCCCCGCAAACCCGGCAAGCCCTACCGCCGGCCCCAGAAGGACCCCGTCCGCATCCTCGCCTTCGAGGCGCTGCGGGCCGTGGACGAGCGGGACGCGTACGCCAACCTCGTCCTGCCCCCGCTGCTGCGCAAGGCACGGGAGAAGGAGGGGCCCGAGAAGTTCGACGCGCGGGACGCGGCCCTGGCGACGGAACTGGTGTACGGGACGCTGCGCCGCCAGGGGACCTACGACGCGGTCATCGCGGCCTGCGTGGACCGGCCGCTGCGCGAGGTCGACCCGCCCGTGCTGGACGTGCTCGCCCTCGGCGCCCACCAGTTGCTCGGCACCCGCATCCCGACGCACGCCGCGGTCTCCGCGACCGTCGAGCTGGCCCGCGTCGTCCTCGGCGACGGGCGGGCCAAGTTCGTCAACGCCGTGCTGCGGAAGATCGCCCAGGACGACCTGGACGGATGGCTGGCACGGGTCGCGCCGCCCTACGACGAGGACCCGGAGGACCACCTCGCCGTCGTCCACTCCCACCCGCGCTGGGTCGTCTCCGCCCTGTGGGACTCCCTCGGCGGGGGCCGGGCCGGCATCGAGGCGCTGCTGGCGGCCGACAACGAACGGCCCGAGGTGACGCTGGTCGCCCGGCCCGGCCGGGCCACCACCGGCGAACTCCTCGGCGAGGACGCCGCCGTGCCGGGCCGCTGGTCGCCGTACGCCGTGCGGCTGACCGAGGGCGGCGAGCCCGGCGCCGTAGAGGCGGTGCGCGAGGGCCGCGCCGGTGTGCAGGACGAGGGCAGCCAGCTCGTCGCCGTGGCACTGGCCAACGCCCCGCTGGACGGCCCCGACCGGCTGTGGCTGGACGGGTGCGCCGGCCCCGGCGGCAAGGCCGCGCTGCTCGGTGCCCTGGCCGCCGAGCGGGGTGCCGCCCTGGTCGCCTCCGAGAAGCAGCCGCACCGGGCCGGCCTGGTGGCGAAGGCACTGGCCGGCAACCCCGGGCCCTACCAGGTGATCGCCGCCGACGGCACCCGTCCGGCCTGGCGGGCCGGCGCCTTCGACCGGGTGCTCGTCGACGTGCCCTGCACCGGCCTCGGCGCCCTGCGCCGCCGCCCCGAGGCGCGCTGGCGGCGCCGCCCGGAGGACCTGGACGGCTTCGCCCCCCTGCAGCGCGGCCTGCTGAGCAGCGCCCTGGAGTCCGTCCGGGTCGGCGGCGTGGTCGGCTACGCCACCTGCTCGCCCCACCTCGCGGAGACCCGGGCCGTCGTCGCGGACGTGCTCAAGCAGTACCCCGGCACCGACCTGATCGACGCCCGCCCCCTCCTGCCCGGCGTCGCCGACCTCGGCGAGGGCCCCGACGTCCAGCTCTGGCCCCACCTCCACGGCACCGACGCCATGTACCTGGCCCTGATGCGCCGTACAGCATGACGCCGGACGCCTCTCCGCCCCGGAAGGGGCGCGGGGCCGTGTCCGTATGCGGCTCCGCCGCGTGGGCGCGACCAGCCACAACGTACCCGCACCCGTACGAGTACCGCCCCCACCCGAGACCGATGCGAACAACCCCCGGAGGGCATGGCAGGCTTGGGTCATGGCCGTGCAGATCAACCCCAGCATCCTGTCCGCCGACTTCGCCCGCCTCGCGGACGAGGCCAAGGCGGTCGACGGAGCCGACTGGCTCCACGTCGACGTGATGGACAACCATTTCGTCCCCAACCTCACGCTCGGCGTGCCGGTCGTGGAGTCCCTGGCCCGCGCCACGGACACCCCGCTGGACTGCCACCTGATGATCGAGGCCCCCGACCGGTGGGCGCCCCAGTACGTGGAGGCGGGCGCCGGGTCCGTCACCTTCCATGTCGAGGCCGCCGCCGCCCCGGTGCGCCTCGCCCGCGAGATCCGGGCCAAGGGCGCGCGCGCCTCCATGGCGCTCAAGCCGGCGACGCCGATCGAGCCGTACGAGGACCTGCTGCCCGAACTGGACATGCTGCTGATCATGACGGTTGAACCGGGCTTCGGTGGGCAGGCGTTCCTCGACATCATGCTGCCCAAGATCCGCCGCACCAGGGAGCTGATCGACAAGCACGGTCTTCAGCTGTGGCTCCAGGTCGACGGCGGGGTGTCGGCGTCCACGATCGAGCGGTGCGCGGACGCCGGCGCCGATGTCTTCGTCGCGGGTTCGGCCGTGTACGGCGCGTCCGACCCGGCCGAGGCGGTACGTGCACTGCGCACACAGGCCGAGGCCGCGACCGCCGACGCCTCCTGGGCCTGCGCCCACTGAAGAACGACAAGTGAACGGCGCCCATCAGGGCTGATCACACGCGCAGGATCTGCAAGGATGAACGGCGAATCCAGTGAGTGAACAGCCCAGTATGTGAACAGCAGTGAGGAGAACGCCGTGTCGGGTATGTCGGCGGGCCGGTCAGCCATGCGGATGGGACCCGCTGAGCTGGTGCAGGCGGCGGCCATGGCCCGCCGCTTCTACCTCGAGGGCAAGTCCAAGATCCAGATCGCGGAGGAGTTCGGCGTCAGCCGCTTCAAGGTGGCACGGGTCCTGGAGACCGCTCTCGAACGGGATCTCGTACGGATCGAGATCCGGGTGCCGGCCGAGCTGGACGCCGAGCGCTCGGACGCGCTGCGTGCCCGCTACGGCCTCAGGCACGCGGTCGTCGTGGAGTCGCCGGCGGACGCCGAGGAGACCCCCGACCCCGAGAACCTGGGAGAGGTGGCCGCCGACCTGCTCGGCGAGCTGGTCAACGAAGGGGACGTGCTGGGCCTGGCCTGGGGCCGGTCCACCATCCACATGGCGGCGGCGCTGGACCGGCTGCCGCCCTGCACGGTGGTGCAGCTGACGGGTGTGTACGACGCCGGGACCGCCGAGCGCGGCTCCGTGGAGGCGGTGCGCCGCGCCGCCCAGGTGTCGGGCGGCGACGCCCACCCGATCTACGCGCCGATGCTGCTGCCGGACGCGGCCACCGCGGGAGCGCTCCGACACCAGACGGGCATCGCAAGGGCCTTCGAGTACTTCGACAAGGTCACGGTCGCCTGTGTCTCCATCGGCTCCTGGGAGCCGGGCATCTCGACGGTGCACGACATGCTCAGCGACGAGGAGCGGGCGCACTACGCCTCGCTCGGCGTCGCCGCCGAGATGTCCGCGCACCTCTTCGACGCCGAGGGGCGGCGGGTCGGCCGGGACCTGGGGGAGCGGTGCATCACGGTCAAGGCCGACCAGCTCCGCCGTATCCCCGAGGTCGTCGCGATCGCGGGCGGGCAGCGCAAGGCGGCGGCCATCGACGCCGTGCTGCGCTCCGGGCTCGTCACCAGCCTGGTGACGGACACGTCCGCCGCGGACCACCTGATGGCCGCCGGTCCCGCGCCGCGCCTGGCGCTCGACCGCGCCGACCCGGACGGCCCCTGACCGCGGGGCGCCCGGCCTCGGACGGCCCCCGACCGCGGGTCGCCCGCGCACGGCCGTGGCAGCGCCGGAGGCGTGTTGCCGCGGCACGGCCTGCGGGGCCTCGCCGGGGAGACGCCCTCCACCCAGGAACCCCTACCGAACGTTCAGGCGGTGCTGAGAGATGACGACGGATGACCCGGCGGGCCGGATCGTGGTCACGGTGGATCTGGACGGGGCCATCGACAAGGCGGGGCTGATGGACCGCTGCGCCCGTGACCTGGGGCTGCCGGAGTGGTTCGGCCGCAACTGGGACGCCCTCGCCGACTGCCTGTCCGACCCCTCCCTGTGGCCCGAGGGCTCCGAGGACCGGGGACTGCTGGTGGTCGTGCGCGGCTGGGGGGCCTACGCGCGGGCCCGGCCCGACGAGTGGCGGGTCGCCGAGGAGGTGTTCGCCGAGGCGACCGACCGGGGCCCCGGACTGTTCGTCACGCTCGGGCCTGGATGATCCTCCAAGAGCCCCTCTGACCAGCCTGGACGATCTGCCGGGGCATGATGCGTCCCCGGTCATGGGAGAATGAAGTACGTGCTCTTTCCCCCTGGCTGACCTGTCCGGGGGCCACCTCTGATCGACTGGGATGTGCAGCACGTGCGTTTCCTCAACGACATCCAGCCCTCGTACGACCTGACGTACGACGACGTCTTCATGGTCCCCAGCCGCTCCGCCGTCGGCTCGCGGCAGGGCGTGGACCTCAGCTCCCCGGACGGCACGGGCACCACCATCCCGCTCGTCGTGGCCAACATGACCGCCATCGCCGGCCGCCGGATGGCCGAGACCGTGGCCCGCCGCGGCGGCCTGGTGGTCATCCCGCAGGACATCCCGATCGAGGTCGTCACCGAGGTGGTCTCCTGGGTCAAGGGCCGCCACCACGTGCTGGACACCCCCATCATGCTCGCCCCGCACCAGACCGTCGCCGACGCGCTGTCCCTGCTGCCCAAGCGGGCGCACAACGCCGGTGTCGTCGTGGACGAGGACCACAAGCCGATCGGCGTCGTCACCGACACCGACCTGACCGGCGTGGACCGCTTCACCCAGCTCGAAGAGGTCATGTCCAAGGACCTGCTGCTGATCGACGCCGACCTGGACCCGCGCGAGGCGTTCCACACCCTCGACCACGCCAACCGCCGCTACGCCCCCGCCGTCGACCGGGACGGCAGGCTGGCCGGCATCCTCACCCGCAAGGGCGCCCTGCGCGCCACGCTGTACACCCCGGCCCTCGACGCCCGGGGCCGGCTGCGCATCGCCGCCGCCGTCGGCATCAACGGCGACGTGGCGGGCAAGGCCAAGCAACTGCTGGACGCGGGCGTGGACACCCTCGTCATCGACACCGCGCACGGCCACCAGGAATCGATGATCAGCGCCCTGAAGACGGTGCGCGCCCTCGACCCGCAGGTCCCGATCGTCGCCGGCAACGTCGTCGCCGCCGCGGGCGTGCGCGACCTGATCGAGGCCGGCGCGGACATCGTCAAGGTCGGCGTCGGCCCCGGTGCCATGTGCACCACCCGGATGATGACCGGCGTCGGCCGGCCGCAGTTCTCCGCAGTCCTGGAGTGCGCCGCCGAGGCGAAGAAGTACGGCAAGCACGTGTGGGCCGACGGCGGCGTCCGGCACCCGCGCGACGTGGCGATGGCGCTCGCGGCGGGCGCCTCCAACGTGATGATCGGCTCCTGGTTCGCCGGCACCTACGAGTCCCCGGGCGACCTCCAGCACGACGCCAACGGCCGTGCCTACAAGGAGTCGTTCGGCATGGCCTCCGCGCGTGCCGTGCGCAACCGCACCTCGGAGGAGTCGGCGTACGACCGCGCCCGCAAGGCGCTGTTCGAGGAGGGCATCTCCACCTCGCGGATGTTCCTCGACCCCGCCCGCCCCGGCGTCGAGGACCTGATCGACTCGATCATCGCGGGCGTCCGCTCCTCCTGCACCTACGCCGGCGCCGGCTCCCTGGAGGAGTTCGCCGAGAAGGCCGTGGTCGGCGTCCAGAGCGCCGCCGGCTACGCCGAGGGCAAGCCGCTGCACGCCAGCTGGAGCTGAGCCACCCCGCCCGGCGCCCCGCCCCGGCACCCCGTACGGCCCCCGCCTCCTCTCGACCGGGAGGGCGGGGGCCGTCGGCGTTCCCGGGCCCGCGGCGGCCCGGACGACCCCGGATGCAACGGTCCGAGCACCCTCGCGCAACGAACGGACGTCCGGCCCCGGCCAACGCAACGATCTTGCGGCGGTGCGCAAGGTTGCTGCATTACACGGGCAACCGCCTGCTTCTAGAGTTCTGCGCTGTACGTGGCGCGGCGGAGACCCCGCTCGGTGGGTCCTCGCTTGCGCGGGGTTCCTCCAGGTCTCCGTCGCCCGACACCGGCAGCGACGAAGGAGTCCACGCGTGCTCGACCAAGGCGCACCCTCGAAGCAGGGCGCACCCGCCGCCTCACCGTCCCCGGGTCCCGCCGCCCGCCTGATGCGCCGCAAACCGGTGGAACGCCTGGTCGCGGAGGGCGGCCAGGGGGAGGGCGGCTCCCTGCGCCGGTCCCTCGGCCTGTGGCAGCTGACCATGATCAGCATCGGTGCCACCCTCGGCACCGGCATCTTCGTGGTCCTCGGCGACGCCGTTCCGGAGGCCGGTCCCGCGGTCACCGTCTCCTTCGTGATCGCCGGCCTGACCGCGCTGTTCTCGGCCCTGTCCTACGCCGAGCTGGCGGGCAGCATCCCGGTCGCGGGCTCCTCGTACTCGTATGCGTACGCAACGATGGGCGAGCTGGTCGCCTGGGTCTGCGGCTGGTGCCTGGTGCTGGAGTACGGCGTGTCGGTGGCCGCCGTCGCCGTCGGCTGGGGCGAGTACCTCAACGAGCTGCTCGACGGGACCATCGGGGTGACCATCCCGTCCGTGCTGTCCTCCGCCCCCGGCGAGGGCGGTGTCATCAACCTGCCCGCCCTGCTCGTCGTCCTGCTGGCGATGGTGTTCCTGCTCGGCGGCGTCCGGGAGTCGGCCCGCGCCAACACCGTCATGGTCGCCGTGAAGATAGCCGCGCTGGTGCTGTTCTGCGCCGTCGGCTTCATGGGCTTCAAGTCCGGCAACTACGCCGACTTCATGCCGCTCGGCATGGCGGGCGTGAGCGCCGCCGGGGCCACGCTCTTCTTCTCCTACATCGGCTTCGACGCCGCCTCCACCGCCGGTGAGGAGGCCAAGGACCCCAAGCGGGACCTGCCCCGGGCGATCATGCTCTCGCTGATCATCGTCACCGCGCTGTACGTGCTCGTCGCGGGCGTCGCCGTCGGCGCCTGGCACTGGACGAAGTTCGAGGGCTCCAACGCCTCCCTCGCCGCGATCATGAACGACGTCAGCGGCCAGTCCTTCTGGGGCACGCTGCTCGCCCTCGGCGCGGTCATCTCCATCGCGAGCGTCGTCCTCACCGTGCTCTACGGCCAGACCCGCATCCTCTTCGCGATGTCCCGCGACGGCCTGGTGCCCAAGGCGCTCGGCAAGATCAACCCGAAGACGGGCGCGCCCCGCCTCAACACGGTGATCGTGTCCCTCTTCTGCGGAGTCCTCGCCGCCCTCATCCCGCTGGGCAAGCTCGTCGACGCCACCAGCATCGGCACGCTGTTCGCCTTCGCCCTGGTCAACGTCGCGGTGATCGTGCTCCGCCAGAAGCGGCCGGAGCTGGAGCGCACCTTCAAGGTGCCGTTCGGGCCGCTGCTGCCGGTGCTGGGCTTCCTGTTCTGCGCCTACAACATGCTCAGCCTCGACACCGTCACCTGGGTCGTCTTCGGATTCTGGATGGCCGCCGGTCTCGTGTTCTACTTCCTCTACGGCTATCGCCGTTCGCGCCTCGCCACCGCGGGCGCACCGGACGCATCAGAAGTGAAGTGAACCACCCCCAGTGCTGAACGATCTCGACGAACGCATCGTGCACGCCCTCGCCGAGGACGCCCGCCGCTCCTACGCGGACATCGGGCAGCTGGTCGGCCTCTCCGCGCCCGCCGTCAAGCGGCGCGTGGACCGGCTGCGCGCCACCGGCGCCATCACCGGTTTCACCGTTCGGGTCGACCCGGCCGCGCTCGGCTGGGAGACCGAGGGGTTCGTCGAGATCTTCTGCCGCCGCAACACCTCGCCGGAGACCATCCAGCGGGGCCTGGAGCGCTACCAGGAGGTCGTGGCCGCGTCCACCGTCACGGGGGACGCGGACGCGGTCGCCCAGGTCTTCGCCTCCGACATGCGGCACTTCGAACGGGTCCTGGAGCGGATCGCCGGGGAGCCGTTCGTGGAGCGGACCAAGTCCGTGCTCGTGCTGTCGCCGCTGCTGCGGCGATTTTCGTCGGGATCGCCCACCTGATCCCCAGCGGGCCCCGCGGCCCGTAACATCGGTGGCATGACCTGGCGACATTGATCCACCCGCCGTGCCTCCCGAGGACCGCCTCGGACACCGCCCCTGACGGTGTCCGATCCGCTTCCTCGGGAAGGCCTCATGACTCTCTCACCCGAGCGTGCCCGCACCGCCGCCGACGCCCGGCGGCTGACGCGCACGCTCTACGCCTCCGCGTTCTGCGACGAGTTCGTCCTGCTCTACCCGGTGTACGCGCTGCTCTTCAGCGACGCCGGGCTGTCCGTCTGGCAGATCTCCTCCCTGTTCGCGCTGTGGTCACTGACCGGCGTGCTGCTGGAGGTGCCCTCCGGTGCCTGGGCCGACGCGGTCTCCCGCCGGCTGCTGCTGATCCTCGGTCCGCTGCTCACCGCCGCCGGCTTCGCCCTGTGGGTGCTGGTGCCGTCCTACGGCGCCTTCGCCCTCGGCTTCGTGCTGTGGGGCGCGGGCGGCGCGCTCGGCTCCGGCGCGCTGGAGGCACTGGTCTACGACGAGCTGGACCGGCTCGGCGAGGCACGCCGCTACGCGCGCGTCATGGGCCGGGCCCGCGCCGTCGGCATCGCCGCCACGATGACCGCGATGGGCCTGGCGGGCCCGGTGTTCGACCGGGGCGGCTACGGTGCCGTGGGCGCGGCGAGCGTGCTGGTCTGCCTGCTGGGAGCGGTGGTGGCGACCCGCTTCCCGGAGCACCGGGTGCCCGCCCCCGGCGGCGAGCGCTGGACGGCGACCCTGCGCACCGGGCTCGCCGAGGCCCGCGCCGACCGCTCGGTGCTCGGTGCCCTGCTGCTGGTGCCGGCCGTGACCGCCGTGTGGGGAGCGCTCGACGAGTACACCCCGCTGCTGGTGCACGACACCGGTGTGGCGCACGAGACCGTCCCCTGGCTGCTGCTGGTGATCTGGGCCGGCGCCACGGCCGGCGGCCTGCTGGCCGGCGTCGCCGAGCGGCTCACCACCGGCGGGTTCGCCGCCCTGCTCACCGGCTCCGCGCTCGCCCTGGCGGTCGGTGCCGTGGCGGGCACCCCGGCCGCCGTGGTGCTCGTGGCGGTGGCCTTCGGCGGGTTCCAGCTGGCCACCGTCCTGGCCGACGCCCGCCTCCAGGAGCGGATCGAGGACACCGGACGGGCGACGCTGACCTCCCTCGCGGGCCTGGGCACCGAACTGGGCACGCTCGCCACCTACGGCCTCTACGCGGCGACGGCCACGGCGACCGGGCACGGCACCGCGTTCGCCTGGTCCGCGGTGCCGTACCTGCTGACGGCGCTGGCGCTGGCGGCGGCGGCCCGGACTGCAGCCGCGGCTGCCAGGGCACGACCGTGAAGTCGCCGGTCCCCTTCCTGACCGTCTCGGACGGCGCCGAGCTCACGCATCGGGGCAGGTCCCCGCCCTCCGCGGGGCTGCCCGTGGCGGCCCGGCCGTAACCCAGCCGGTCGTGCCGGCCGACGTCGTGCACCGTGACGCCGACCCGCCGGCCCTCGGCACCGGGGCCGCCTCCGCCGCGCGGCGGGGGAGAGGGCACCCGGTCCGCGTCCCGGGGAGGAGCCGGGGCGCACCGCGGGCGCAACGAATCGCCGCGGGCGCCCGGCCGAACGCAATGATCCGCTCACGGGCGCGCAACGGCTTCTCCTTGTCCGGCCCGGACCACCGACCGTACGGTCTATCTGGCCCCAGAACCCCCCGCCCACCGGTGAGGAACACGCATGCGCACCGCCCTGCTCCAGAGCTCCGGCCGCCCCGGCTCCACCGCCGAGAACCTCAAGGTCCTCGACGAGGCCGCGGGCCGGGCCGCCGCCGCGGGCGCCGGGCTGCTGGTGACGTCGGAGATGTTCCTGACCGGTTACGCGATCGGCGACGACATCGCCCGGCTGGCCGAGCCCGCCGACGGCGACGCGGCCGACGCGGTCGCCGAGACGGCCGCCCGGCACGGTCTCGCCGTGGCCTACGGTTACCCCGAGCGGGACGGCCAGGCGGTGTACAACGCGCTCCAGCTGATCTCCGCCGACGGCACCCGGCAGGCCAACTACCGCAAGACCCACCTCTTCGGCTGCTTCGAGCAGGAGCACTTCACGCCCGGCGAGCAGCCGGTGGTCCAGGCCGAGCTGGGCGGCCTCACCGTCGGCCTGATGATCTGCTACGACGTGGAGTTCCCGGAGAACGTCCGCGCCCACGCCCTCGCCGGCACCGACCTGCTGCTCGTGCCGACCGCGCAGATGCACCCGTTCCAGTTCGTCGCCGAGCACATGGTCCCCGTGCGGGCCTTCGAGAACCAGATGTACGTCGCGTACGTCAACCGGGTCGGCCAGGAGGGCGAGTTCGAGTTCGTCGGGCTCTCCACGCTCGCCGGCCCCGACGGAGTGGCCCGCACCCGGGGCGGCCGGGCGGAGGAACTCCTCCTCGCCGACGCCGACCCGGCGTTCCTCGCCGCCTCCCGGGAGGCGAACCCGTATCTGAAGGACCGCCGCCCGGGCCTCTACGGGTCCCTGCTCTGAGCCGCGCCCGGAGCTCTGAGCCGCGCCACGAACCCCACCCCCGCTTCACCCGTGCAAGGAGTCCGCACCCCATGACGTCCACCGTGCCCAACGCCGTCGAGCACGCCGACGAGCAGCTGCCGCCGATCACGATGTTCGGCCCGGACTTCCCGTACGCGTACGACGACTTCCTCGCCCACCCGGCCGGCCTCGGGCAGATACCCGCGACCGAGCACGGCACCGAGGTCGCCGTCATCGGCGGCGGTCTGTCCGGCATCGTGGCCGCGTACGAGCTGATGAAGATGGGCCTGAAGCCGGTCGTGTACGAGGCCGACCGGATCGGTGGCCGGCTGCGCACCGTCGGCTTCGACGGCGCCGGCGACCGCACGGACGGGCTGACCGCCGAGATGGGCGCGATGCGCTTCCCGCCGTCCTCCACCGCGCTCCAGCACTACATCGACCTGGTCGACCTGAAGACCAAGCCCTTCCCCAACCCGCTGGCCGAGGCCACCCCCTCGACGGTGGTCGACCTCAAGGGCGAGTCGCACTACGCCGAGACCATCGACGACCTGCCCCAGGTGTACCGGGACGTCGCCGAGGCGTGGAACCGGTGCCTGGAGGAGGGCGCCGACTTCTCCGACATGAACCGCGCCCTGCGCGAGCGCGACGTCCCGCGCATCCGCGAGATCTGGGCGAAGCTGGTCGAGAAGCTCGACAACCAGACCTTCTACGGCTTCCTCTGCGACTCCGAGGCCTTCAAGTCCTTCCGGCACCGCGAGATCTTCGGCCAGGTCGGCTTCGGCACGGGCGGCTGGGACACCGACTTCCCCAACTCCATCCTGGAGATCCTGCGCGTCGTCTACACCGAGGCCGACGACCACCACCGCGGCATCGTCGGCGGCTCACAGCAGTTGCCGCTGCGGCTCTGGGAGCGCGAGCCCGAGAAGATCGTCCACTGGCCGCACGGCACCTCGCTGAAGTCCCTGCACGTGGACGGCGAGCCGCGCCCCGCCGTGACCCGGCTGCACCGCACCGCCGGCAACCACATCACGGTGACCGACGCGAACGGCGACATCCGCACCTACCGGGCGGCGATCTTCACCGCCCAGTCCTGGATGCTGCTCTCCAAGATCGCCTGCGACGACTCGCTCTTCCCGATCGACCACTGGACCGCCATCGAGCGCACGCACTACATGGAGTCCTCGAAGCTCTTCGTGCCCGTCGACCGGCCCTTCTGGCTCGACAAGGACGAGGAGACCGGCCGGGACGTCATGTCGATGACGCTCACCGACCGCATGACCCGCGGCACCTACCTGCTGGACGACGGCCCCGACAAGCCGGCCGTGATCTGCCTGTCGTACACCTGGTGCGACGACAGCCTGAAGTGGTTGCCGCTGTCCGCGAACGAGCGGATGGAGGTCATGCTGAAGTCGCTCGGCGAGATCTACCCGAAGGTCGACATCAGGAAGCACATCATCGGCAACCCGGTGACCGTCTCCTGGGAGAACGAGCCCTACTTCATGGGCGCGTTCAAGGCCAACCTGCCCGGCCACTACCGCTACCAGCGGCGCCTGTTCACCCACTTCATGCAGGACCGGCTGCCCGAGGACAAGCGGGGCATCTTCCTCGCCGGCGACGACATCTCCTGGACGGCCGGCTGGGCCGAGGGAGCCGTCCAGACCGCGCTGAACGCGGTCTGGGGCGTGATGCACCACTTCGGCGGGACGACCGACCCGGCCAACCCCGGCCCCGGCGACGTCTACGACGAGATCGCGCCGGTCGAACTCCCCGAGGACTGAACCGGTCTCAGATCCCGGCCGCCCGCGCCTTCTCGTAG
Source organism: Streptomyces sp. NPDC031049 (assembly GCF_055571015.1). NCBI lineage: Bacteria > Bacillati > Actinomycetota > Actinomycetes > Kitasatosporales > Streptomycetaceae > Streptomyces > Streptomyces sp. NPDC031049. The sequence continues at coordinate 79,010 of NZ_JBVIGC010000010.1, read as the reverse complement.
ACCTCGGCGGCGAGGTCCTTGAGCTCCTCGGCGTCCCGGACGTCGCTCTGGAGGTCGAGCAGGATCTCGTCGAGGCCGATCTCGGCGTGGGCGGCCAGGTCCGTGACGATCTGGTCGACGCTGCCCTGGAACGGGCGGCGCCCGGCACCGTCGTACGCCGCCTTCCGGTACTGGGTGTTGACCCGCAGCACCGTCCGGATCGGCGCCGTCCGCCCGCGCTCGGCGGCCAGGTCGCGCAGCCGCCGCCACTCCTCGGCCACCGCCTCGGCCCCCATGCCCACCGGCAGCCAGCCGTCGGCGTGGTCGACCAGCCGGCGCCGGGCCCGCGCGCTGCCCGCGGCCAGCAGGATGGGGATGGGCCGGGCGGGCTTGGGCCCGACGACGGCGGGCGCGATCCTCGCCAGGTGCCCCTCGTACGCCACCGGGTCCGGGCCCCACACCGCACGGCACACCTCGATCAGCTCGTCCAGCGCCTGCCCGCGCTCCTCGAACGGGCGCGCCGACGCCGCCGCGTACTCGTGGCGCGACCAGCCCGTGCCGAAGCCCGCGACCACCCGGCCGCCGCTCGCCGCGTCCAGCGTCGCCAGCGCCTTGGCGAGCTGGAACGGCCCGTGCAGCGGGGCGACGAGCACGCTGGTGCCCAGCCGGGCCCGCTCGGTGACGGCCGCCGCCAGGGTCAGCGTGACCAGCGGCTCGGCCACGGCCCGGTAGGAGTCGGGCCAGGGCAGGCCCTCGACGCCGTACAGCCCCTCGGTCGCGGGCTCCGGGAACAGGGCACGCTCGAACACCCACAGGCTGTCGTATCCGGTGCGCTCGGCGGCGCCGGCGACGTCGGGGACGTCCCTGCCGAGGTCGTACTGACGCATCTGGGGGAGGCCGAGTCCGAGCCGGATCGCCATGCCTGTGCTCCTTCGCCGTCGAAGTACCCGAATCGCCAACGTAACCGGAACACCGGGCGCGGCAGGGCGCGGCCGACCGCGGATGGCCGGATCAGTGCGGCAACGGCGTGAGAAGCATGCGGCCCGCGAAGCCGACGGCCGCGTCCAGCCGCTCGGTGAACTCCCCGGCCACCTCCGGCGTCCGGCGCAGCGCCCACAGCGCGCGGGCCGCCGCCCAGGTGGCGTCCCGGGCGCGCTCCAGGCTCCAGGAGCCCAGAAGGTGCGTGAGCGGGTCGGCGATCTGGAGCAGATCGGGGCCCGGCATCAGATCCTCGCGGATCCGCTCCTCCAGCGACACGAGGAGATCGCCCACCCGGTCGAACTCGTCCTCCAGGTCGGCGGGTTCGCAGCCGAGCGTACGACAGGTGTCCACGACGGCGAGCGCCAGATCGTGGCCGATGTGCGCGTTGATGCCCGCGAGGGCGAACTGCAACGGGCGTACACCGGGGTGGCGGCGGAACTGGAACAGCGGCCGCCAGCAGGCCGGTGGCCGGCGGTCGGCGGCCACCGCGTCGACGGCGGCCAGATACCGCTCGGCGAACCGCACGTCCAGCGCGATCGCGGCCCGCGCGTCCGCGAACCGTCCGGTGCCGATGTGCCGGGCCACCGCCTCGGTGACGGTCAGGTAGACGCGGTTGAACACCGCGATCCCGTCCCGGGCCGGCAGGCCGGCGTCGAGGGCGCGCATCCGGGACAGGACGGCGTCCACCGTGCCCGGGTCCGTGGTGAGTTGCTCGCAGTGCGCCATGGCGGCAGGGTCGCAGCTTTAGGCTGGCGGGAGTGCCGGCGGGCCCGGTGCTTCCCCGGAACGGGGTAACGCGCCCGCCGCGTGGGGGAGGGGGAACGTACGTGTCAGGCCTTCGTGCCCGGCGCCTGGCCGACCGCAGGGCCGAGCGCAGACGCGCCGCCCGCCGGGGCGCCATGGCCGTGGTGGCGTCCGTCGTGGTCGCCGTCGGCACCGTCACCGGGATGCTGTCCGCGCTCGACGGCGACGGCCGCACCGACGAGGCCCGCCCGGAGGGGACCCGCTCGCCACGCCTGGCCTCCCCGCCCGAGATCGCGCCGTCGCCGCCCCCACCGACGGCGACCCCGTCCCCTTCGTCGTCCCGGCCCGCCTCGCCGTCGCCCGCGGCGACGCAGGCGAGCCCCCGTCCGGAGCCGAAGCGGACCCGGGCCGCCGAGCGCGCCCCCGTCACCGGGCTGTACCGGCACCCCGAGTCCCAGGTACTCGCCTGGGTCCGCGCCCACCCCGGCGACCCGATGCGGCCCGTCATCGAGTCCCGCATCGCGGCCCACCCGGCCGCCGTGTGGTTCGCCGACTTCACGCCGGCCACCATCACCGCGCGGGTGCGGGCGGTGACCTCCGGCGGCGCCGCCGAAGGCCGGGTGCCCGTCGTCGTGCCGTACACGATCCCCGACCGGGACTGCGGCGGGCACTCCCAGGGCGGAGCGCCCGGCCTCGACGCCTACGACGACTGGATCGACCGGTTCGCCGCCGGACTCGGCTCCGAAGAGGTCGTCGTGATCCTGGAACCCGATTCCGTCTCCCAGGCCGAGTGCCTGCCCGCCGGTGCCCGCGCCGACCGCTTCGCCTCCCTCGCCCGCGCCGGGCGCGTGATGAAGGAGGCCAACCCGCGCGCCCGGGTCTACTACGACGCCGGCCACTCCGGCTGGCACGCGCCCGCCCGGCAGGCGGACTGGCTGCGGCAGGCCGGCGCCGCCTCGGCCGCCTCCTCCGACGGCGTGTTCAGCAACGTCTCCAACTTCCACACCACGGCCGACGAGATCGCCTACGACCGGGCGGTCCTCGCCGCCCTCGGCGGTCCGGAGAGCCTGGGCGCCGTCGTCGACACCAGCCGCAACGGCAACGGCGCCCCTGCCGACGGCGAGTGGTGCGACCCGGCGGGCCGCGCGCTCGGCCGGACACCGACGCTGCGCACGGGCGAGGCCCGCATCGACGCCTACCTGTGGGTGAAGCTGCCCGGGGAGTCGGACGGCTGCCGGGGCAGGCCGGGCACGTTCACGCCGTCGTACGCCTACGACCTGGCCCGCTGAGGCCCGTCGCCCTCCTGGCCGTCCTCGCCCTGCGTGTCGTAGGTGGAGGTGCCCTCGTCCAGCAGCGGCTGCTGCGTCTTGAGGTGGGGCGGGGCGAAGGCCCGCAGGGCGTGGTAGCCGGTGATCACGACGAGCGTGCCCAGCGCGATGCCGCTGAGGGAGAAGTTGTCGGTGATCTCCATGCTGACGTTGCCGACGCCGATGATGATGCCGGCCGCCGCCGGGACCAGGTTGAGCGGGTTGCGCAGGTCGACGCCCGCGTTGAGCCAGATCTGGGCGCCGAGCAGGCCGATCATGCCGTACAGGATGACGGTGATGCCGCCGAGGACGCCGCCGGGGATGGCGGCCACCACGGCGCCGAACTTCGGGCACAGGCCGAACAGCAGCGCGAAGCCGGCGGCGGCCCAGTAGGCGGCCGTGGAGTAGACGCGGGTGGCGGCCATCACGCCGATGTTCTCGGAGTACGTGGTGTTGGGCGGGCCGCCGACCGCGGTGGACAGCATGGAGCCGACGCCGTCCGCGGAGATGGCCGTGCCGAGCTTGTCGTCGAGCGGGTCGCCGGTCATCTCGCCGACCGCCTTGACGTGCCCGGCGTTCTCGGCGACGAGGGCGATCACCACCGGCAGGGCGACCAGGATCGCGGACCACTCGAAGCTGGGCCCGTGGACGGACGGCAGGCCGATCCAGTCGGCCTGGCCGACGGCGGAGAGGTCCAGCCGCCAGTGGTCGGTGACCTTGCCGCTGCCGTCCATCGAGTGGATCCGGCCGAAGATCCGGTCGAAGACCCACGAGATCACGTATCCGAAGACCAGCCCCAGGAAGATCGCGATCCGGGACCAGAAACCGCGCAGGCAGACCACGGCCAGCCCGGTGAACAGCATCACCAGCAGGGCCGTCCACTGGTCCTGCGGCCAGTAGGTCGAGGCGGTCACCGGCGCCAGGTTGAAGCCGATCAGCATGACCACCGCTCCCGTGACGACGGGCGGCATCGCGGCGTGGATGATCCGCGCCCCGAACCGCTGCACGGCGAGGCCGACGAGGAAGAGCGCGACCCCGACCACGAAGACCGCACCGGTCACGGTGGCGCTGGTGCCGCCCTGCGCCCGGATCACCGCGGCGACGCCGACGAAGGAGAGCGAACAGCCGAGGTAGCTCGGCACCCGGCCGCGGGTCGCCAGCAGGAACACGGCGGTCGCCACGCCCGACATCATGATCGCCAGGTTGGGGTCCAGGCCCATGAGCACCGGCGCGACGAACGAGGCACCGAACATGGCGACCACGTGCTGGGCGCCGAGCCCGGCGGTGCGCGGCCAGGACAGCCGTTCGTCGGGGCGGACCACCGCACCGGGTGCGGGCGTCCGCCCGTCGCCGTGCAGTTTCCAGCGGACGCCGAGATCCATGGGGTGTCGCTTTCCTCGTCTGTGCAGATGCCGGGGTCCATTGTCGGGGCTCGCCGGGGATGCTCCGGACACCCGGCCGCCCACCCAAAGCGACCGCTTAGGATGAGGGCCGCGCCGCCGGTCCTTGTAGGCGGCACTCATTGCCGGCGCCCTGCCGTGCCGCACATCGCACTCGTACGTCCCAGGAGCACCACCCATGACCGCCGAAGCCCCGGCCGCCCCCGCCATCGCCCACGGCCGGCTCGTCCCCGTCACCGTCCACTTCGACGACCTGGACGCGCTCGGCCTGCTGCACAACGCCCGCTACCCGCTGATGGTCGAGCGGGCCTGGGCCGAGCTGTGGCAGGAGCACGGCTTCCGGTTCGAGGGCGACTGGGCCGCGGCCGGCGACGCCTGCAACGCGGTGAAGGAACTGCGGATCACCTACGAGGCGCCGGTCACCGCCCCCGGTACGTACGCCGTCCACCTGTGGCTGGAGCGGCTCGGCAGGACCGGGCTGACGTACGGCTTCCGCTTCTGCTCGGCGGACGGCACCCTCACCTACGCCCACGGCAGCCGGGTGCTGGTCCGGCTGGACGCTGCCACGCTGCGCCCGGCGCCGTGGAGCGAGGCCTTCAGGGCCGCGGGTCGGGAACTGCTGCGCCCGGAGAGGTGACCTTCGGGCGATCCCGGTCCCCGGAGCGCAGCACGCCCGCGAACGCGGCCAGCCCGCAGGACAGCAGGGTCACCAGACCGAACGACACCACGAGGCTGGTCAGCTGGGCCAGCCCGCCGATCGCGCTCGGCGCCACCAGCCCCGAGGTGTAGGTGATGGTGGCGACGCCCGCGATGGCCAGGCTGGGGTTGGCGCCGCTGCGCCCGGCCGCGGCGAAGCACAGCGGCACGACCACGGCGATGCCGAGGCCCATCAGTGCGAAGCCGGTCATCGCCACCGCCGGGTTGCCGCCGAACACGATGAGCAGCCCGCCGAGGGTGGCCAGCACACCGCTCACCCGGACCGTGCGCACCGAGCCGTACCGGTCCACCACCTTGTCGCCGGCCAGCCGGGCCAGGGCCATGGTCAGCGTGAAACCGGTGGTGCACGCCGCCGCCAGCCCGGCCGAGGTCCCGAGCTCGTCGCGCAGATAGACCGCCGACCAGTCCAGGCTGGCGCCCTCCGCGAACACCGCGCAGAACCCGACCGCGCCGATCAGCAGCGCCGACCTCGGCGGCAGCGCGAACCTCGGCGGCGGGTCCTCGTCCTCGGCCGGCTGGAGGTCCAGCACCCAGCCGCAGGCGACGACGCCCAGGACGGTCAGCACCGCGGCGGCCAGCGCGTGGTGCAGCCGGGCGTCGGTGCCCAGGTGGGCGGCGAGCGTGCCGCCGGCCGAGCCGAGCAGCGCGCCGGCGCTCCACATGCCGTGCAGTCCCGACATGATCGACTTGCCGAGACGGTTCTCCACCTCGACGCCGAGCGCGTTCATCGCCACGTCGGCCATGCCGGCCGTGGCGCCGTAGACGAACAGCGCCAGGCAGAGGGTGAGCAGGCCGGGGGCGAGGGAGGGCAGGACCAGGGACAGGGTCCACAGCGCCATCAGACCGCGCAGGGCGGTACGGGCACCGAACCGGTGGCTGATGCGCCCGGCCAGCGGCATGGCGACCGAGGCGCCGAGCGCGGGGAAGGCGAGCGCGAGCCCCAGCTGGCCGGCGCTCACCCCGGCATGGTCCTGGATCCACGGCACCCGGGTCGCGAACGAACCGGTGACGGCGCCGTGCGCGGCGAAGACGGCCGCCACGGCGTACCGTGCGCGCCGCACCTCGCGCTGCCCATAGGTCACTGCACTCATTCTCGGGGCCCTCCCAGACCTCGCTCCCGGTCGTCCGGTTGCCCGGCCGCGGGCGTAAACTATCAGGGACCCTGCCTGATAGATAGGGATTAACGGGCGGGGCCGCCGCGGGGGGGGGCAGGCCGTCACGAGGAGCCCCGGCCGTCACGAGGAGCCCCGCGCCCGTCGATCTGGAAGGATCCCGGCATGCCCGCATCCCCGAGCACCGCCCGGGCCATCAACGACCGGCTCGCCCTGCGTCTGCTCCAGCAGGAGGGTCCGCTGACGGCCGCCCAGCTCAAGCGGCTCACCGGCCTGTCCCGGCCGACGGTGGCCGACCTGGTCGAGCGGCTCACCGCCGCCGGACTGATCGCCGTGGTGGGGGAGTCGGGCGAGCAGCGCCGCGGGCCCAACGCCCGGTTGTACGGCATCGTGGCCGACCGGGCCCATCTCGCCGCCCTCGACGTCCGCACCGAGGGCGTCTCCGTCCTCGTCTCCGATCTGGTCGGCCGGGTGCTCGCCGAGGCGTCGGTGCCGATCGGCGGCGATCTGGGTACGGGTGCGGCGCTCGAGCAGGCGGTGACGCTGGTCGAGCGGGTCGCCGGGGAGGCGGGGGCCGACCGGCTGCACACCGTCGGCATCGGCGCGCCCGGCCTCATCGACCCGGTCAGCGGTGAGCTGCGCGACACCACCGGGCTGCCGGCCTGGCACCGGCGCCTGGCGGCGGCACTGGAGAAGCGGTTCCCGGGGGCGCGGGTCAGCGTGGAGAACGAGACCAACCTCGCCGCCCTCGCCGAACAGCGGGACGGTGCCGCCCGGGACCGCGACACGTTCGTGCTGCTCTGGCTGGGCCTGGGCGTCGGCGCCGCCGTCGTGCTCGACGGCACCCTGCGGCGCGGGGCGTCCGGCGGTGCGGGCGAGGTCGGCTTCCTGCCGGTGCCGGGCACGTCGGGGCCGCCGTCGGCCACCGACTGCGACGGCGGCTTCCACTCCCTCGCCGGTGCCGCGGCGGTCGCGGCGCTCGCGGCGGAGCACGGACTGACGGCACCTCCCGCCGCCGGCCTGCCGCACGCCGCCGGGCTGGTCCGGGAGGCGGTGCGGGTCCTCGACGCCGATCCGGCCGCCGAGCGCTTCGTCGCCGCCCTCGCTGACCGGGTCGCCCTGGGGACCGCGGCCGTCGTCTCGGTGCTGGACCCCGGCTGCGTGGTGCTGGCCGGCGAGGTCGGCCTCGCGGGCGGCGACGCGCTCGCGGGCCGCGTGGAGGCCTGCCTCGCCCGGATGTCCCCGCTCGCCACCGAGGTGCGGGCCGGCGTCCTGGGCGGCGGCGCCGTCCTGCGCGGAGCACTGCTGACGGCCCGGGACACGGCCCAGGACGAACTCTTCGCCCCGCCGGCGAGATAGGGCGGGGCGAGCGGAACAGGACCGGGGCGGAACAGGCCAGTGCGCGCGGGCCCGGACTGGACGCCCGGGCCAGGATCGGACGCCCGGAGAGGGCCGGATGCCTGGACGGGGCCGGATGCCCGTACAGGGCCGGACGCCCGGACCAGGGCTGGGCTCGCAACCAGGCCGGATAGCGCCGCCCGGCCGTGCACGCGGGCTCACGACCGGCCGTGGCTCGCTGCCGCGGGGTCGGGGTGACCGGCGGCGCAGGTGTGGTGACGGGACGCCGGCTCGTGGCACGACGGCCCGGCGGGGCAGGGCTCGCCGCCGGCGCCTCGTACCGGCCGCGGACGCGGGCTCACGACCGGTCGCGGCTGGCTGCCGCGGGGTCGGGGTGACCGGCCCGCGCCGGCGCCTCGTACCGGCCGCGGACGCGGGCTCACGACCGCGACCGGCCGCGGCTCGCTGCCGCGCGGTCCGGATGACAGTCCCGCGTCGGTGCCTCAGGCCCGTCCCCCCGGCAGGGGACCCGCGCCGGGGGGACGCGCCCCCCGGCAGGGGACCCGCGCCGGCAAGCCACCGCCTCAGCCCCGCCCACCCCCGGGGCGGGACCCGCGCCGCCTCAGCCCCCGCGAGGGGCGGGTGCCGCCGGCTCAGCCACGCCGCTCCTCCCCCGGCCGGTCGCCGGGCCGGCGCGTCAGGTATTCCTCGAAGGTCCCCTTGCCGACCGCCCGCTGCGGCGCGAGGTGGCCGCCGGAGCGGAACGCCCGGTAGGTCTTGCCCGCGAGCGGCACGTTCAGCACCGCCCGCCGGCGCCCCGTCGCCGCCAGATGGGCGCGGGCCAGCGATTCCAGGGTGCGCACCTCGGGGCCGGCCATGTCCGCCACCCGCCCGGCGGGCTCACCGGCCGCCAGCTCGGCGAGCCGGTCCGCGACCTCGGCCACCTCCACCGGCTGGTCCCGCACCCCGGCCGGCAACAGCATGACCGGCGGCTTGGCGAGCACCCGGAACAGCGACGCCAGCAGATCGTGGAACTGCGTCGCCCGCAGCACGGTCCAGCCCAGCCCCGACTCCTCGACGAGCCGCTCGACGGTGTGCTTGGTCCGGTAATAGCCGAACGGCACCCGGTCCACCCCGACGATCGAGATGTAGACCAGGTGCCGCACCCCGGCCCGCCGTGCCGCCGCGATCAGGTTCGTGGCCGCCCGCTCGTCGCCCCGCGGGGAGGTGGCGCAGTGCACCACCGTGTCCACGCCGGCGACCGCCGTGTCCAGCGCGGGCCCGCCCTCCCGGAGGTCGACCGCGTGGGGCGGGGAGTGCCGGCTGAGCACCCGCACTTCGTGCCCGTCCGCCCGCAGCCGTTCGGCGACGAGCCGGCCGAGGGTTCCGGTACCGCCGGTCACCAGGATCGTGCTCATGCTGTTCAGCCCTTCGTCACGGCGGACGCTCCCGGACGGAACGCCCCTCGTCGGCTCGGACGGACCGGCGGGTGCCGAACGTGACATGACCCGCGAGGGAAGGTCCGGACCGCCCGCGCCGACGGCGTACGAAGTCCAGCTTGTCCTGTTCCGCCGGACCCGGCGAGGGCTGCTGGGAGGCCCGGCGGCGGGCAAGGGCCGTCGTCACCGCCGCCGGGCCGGTCTCGTGCGGATGGTCAGCAGGCGCCGAGGTCCTGCCAGACCCCCCATTCCCCGGTGGTGCCGGGCTCCTCGCCCCGCGTCCACCACTTGGCCTTCCAGGTGTGCCCCTCGTGGGACACGGTGCTGCCGCCGCCGTACGCCGTGCCCGCGGCCCAGGCCGGGGCGGCGCACTCCCCGGGACCGTCCGTCGGGGTCGGCGTCGGAGTGGGGGTGGGCGTGGGATCGGGCGTCGGGGTGCCCGTGCCCGGGTCCACCACGGTCGTGCCCCGGGCCAGGTCACCCTTCAGGGCGTACGTCTTCCCGCCGAAGGTCACCGTCCAGTTCGACGGCGTCGACACCGGCAGGTAGTAGACGAAGTCCACGGTGGTGGAGGCGCCCGGCGCCAGCGACTGCCAGGAGGGCAGTTTCAGCGAGACGCGGTGGTGGTCGCCCTTCAGCCCGCCGACGTTGCTCCCGGTGTGGTCGCTGCGGATCACCGACGTTCCCCAGCCGGACTGGTCCTTGGCGTTGCCGGGCGCGGAGGTGGCGTAGTCGAACCGGAACTCCGAGCCGCCGGGCAGCGTGGTTCCCGTGTTGTTCGTGATCTTCAGCTTGGGGCTGATCGGGTAGTTGGAGTCCCCGAGCGGGAACTCCCCGAACTCCACGTCGATGTCGAGCGCCTCGGCGGGCATGTCGATGGTCGCGCGCGTGGCGCCGTACGGGGAGGCGTTCTTGAACCTCTCGTACATCGCCGTCGTCAGCGTCGACCCCGGCCCGTACTGGCCCTCGGCCGCGTCCCAGGCGTAGTCGCCGGCCAGTTCCCACACCATCGTGCCGCCGATGCCCCGGTCGACGACGTAGTCCGCCTTGGCCTTCACCGACTGCTCGTCCTCGGTGGACAGGAACACCTTCTTCTCGGCGTTCCACAGCCAGGGCGCGACCAGGGTGGCGTCGTAGTGGCGCTGGTAGGTCCCGGTCAGCTCGGTGCCGGCCGGGAAGCCGTAGTCGGTGACGTAGTCGCCGACGATGCCCTTCTCCAGGTTCTTGGCGTGCCACATCGGGTTCGAACCCGCGGGCGACTCCTTGCCGGCGGTGTCCAGGTCGTGCCACAGGTTGTCGATGCCCGTGGCGCCGTCGCCGCACTTGGTCAGCCCGGACCCGGCCGGGCAGGTGGAGGAGGGAGCCCTGCCCCAGAGCCCGTTGGTGCCGCCGGTGACGTTCTTGTGGCCCCGCGTGTAGTAGGGCAGGCCGATGTTGATGCGGCCGGCCGGCATCGAACCGCGGAAGTAGTGGTAGGCCCAGTCGGTGTTCAGATAGCCGATGCCGCCGTACTGGGAGGTGGTGTACACGCCCGCGGCGGCCAGCTCGGCGTCCTTGCCGTCGTCGAAGAGGGAGGCGTTGGGGCCGACGTACTCGTTCCAGGCGCCGTGCAGGTCGTACGACATGATGTTGACGTAGTCCAGGTACTTCTGGACCTGGAAGGTCTCCATGCCGCGCAGCAGATAGCCGGAGGAGGGGGCGGCCACCGTCAGCAGGTAGTGCCTGCCGTCGGCGGCGCCCGCGCGGTCCAGCTTCACGCGCAGCGTCTTCATCAGCGCCGCGTAGCCCTTGACCAGCCCGGCGCGGCGGCCGTTGGCGATCGACCAGTCGAGCGGGTTGCCCGCGTCCTTCATGGTGGTCGGGTACTCGTAGTCGATGTCGACGCCGTTGAAGCCGTACTTCCGGATGAAGTCGACCGCCGAGTCCGCGAAGGTGTCGATGCCGGCCTGGTTGACCGAGCCGTCGGCGTTGGTGGCCATCGAGTAGAAGCCGCCCGAGTCGACGCGCGAGCCGTCCTCGGCGAAGTAGCCGCCCGTCTCGGCCCAGCCGCCCACCGAGATCAGCGTCTTCACGTCCGGGTACTGCTTCTTGAACTTGTTCAGCAGGTTGAAGTGGCCCTTGTAGGGCAGCCCCGGGTCCATCTCGGCGCCGGGGACCCCCGGCCAGGTCATCCCGGTCGCCGGATTGGCCGCGCTCTCCTTTCCGACGGAGAGCCGGTTGCCGGAGTCGACGTGCGCGAAGGCGTAGTTGATGTGGGTGATCTTGTCCCACGGGATGTCGGAGGCCAGGTAGGCGGGCTTGCCGTCCTTGCCGGTGCGCCAGCCGGTGAAGTAGCCGATCACCCGGCGCTGGTGGTCGGCGCCCATCTTCTCCCGGCCCGCCGAGTCGTAGACCGAGCAGTAGGGGACGTCGACGCCGGGGGTCTTGTACAGGCCGTCCGGCCGGCACGACTCCTGGTCGGCCGCGTGCGAGACGGTCGCCGGGAGACCGGCGAGCACCAGGCCGGCCACCGCCGCGGCCGCCGCGAACAGGGCGGGTCTGGCTCTTCGGAGGACTGAGGGGCGCGAGGGGGAAGGCACAGTCGGTTCCTCTCCACGGAAGTTGCGCAGACCCTAGAGAGGACTAGACCAGTGAGTCAATAGGTATGGACCAATCGCAAGGCCGCCTGGAGCCGGGCGAGTTGGCGGGGGCGGGACACACGCTGTGAAGCCCGCGGGACGGAGTGTGAGCCACTCCACACCGCTCACCCGTATGGGCGTCGATCAGGCGTGGCACACTGGCCCTGTACCAGAAGCAGCGCACTCCGGGGTCGGTGAAAGTCCGAACCGGCGGTTACAGTCCGCGACCCGGTCGCCTCCAGCGGCCGGTTGACCAGGTGAAATTCCTGGACCGACGGTTAAAGTCCGGATGGGAGGCAGTGCGCGGCGGGCGGGCACACGTGCGCGCCGCCGTACCCGTACGTCCATGGGGCAGCCCCCAGGACGGCCGGCATCCGGCGTCGTCGTCCCCGTGAGTCCTCCCCGCTCCTTCTGTCGTCATCGACAGCCCCGGAGTCCGTGCCCGAAGAGGCAGGAGGACCCGGGAAGTGTTCACCGGAATCGTCGAAGAGCTGGGCGAGGTCACCGCCGTCGAGACCCTCGACGACGCCTGTCGCTTCCGCCTGCGCGGCCCTGTCGTCACCGAGGGCGCGAAACACGGCGACTCCATCGCCGTCAACGGCGTCTGCCTCACCGTCGTCGACCACGAGGGCGACGAGTTCACCGCCGACGTGATGGCCGAGACCCTGAACCGCTCCAGCCTCGGCGCCCTCGCCGTCGGCTCCCGCGTCAACCTCGAGCGGCCCACCGCCGTGGGCGCCCGGCTCGGCGGGCACATCGTGCAGGGCCACGTGGACGGCACCGGCGAGATCCTCGAGCGCAAGCCGTCCGAGCACTGGGAGATCGTCAAGATCTCCCTGCCCGCCGCCCTCGCCCGCTACGTCGTCGAGAAGGGCTCCATCACCGTCGACGGCATCAGCCTCACCGTCGTCGACGCCGGCCCCGACTTCTTCACCGTCAGCCTCATCCCGACGACGCTCGCCCTGACCACGCTCGGCATCAAGCAGCCCGGCGACCCGGTCAACCTCGAGGCGGACGTCATCGCCAAATACGTCGAGCGGATGCTCGGCGACCGCGTCGGAGAGGGAGACGCCCGGTGAACTGGCTGAACTCCGAGGCGTTCACCCTCTTCGACCAGCACATCAAGTGGTCGGACATGATCGGCAACGTGATCGGTCTGCTGGCCCTCGCCCTCGGCTGGCGCCGCTCGATCTGGACCTGGCCGGCCCAGTTCGTCTCCGGCCTCATCCTCTTCGCGGCCTTCGCCACCGCCCACCTCTCCGGCAGCGCGGGCAAGCAGATCGTCGTCATGGCGGTCGCCGGCTACGGCTTCTGGCAGTGGAACCGCGGCCGGCAGCAGGCGCAGGACGGCTCCATCGCCGTCCGCTTCGCCACCTGGCGCGAGCGCGCCGTCCTCGCCGGCGGCGCCGCCCTCGGCACCCTCGCGGTCGGCGGTCTGTTCACCGCCTTCCCCACGCTGTCCTGGGACCCCTGGCCGGACGCCTACATCTTCGTCGGCACCGTCGTCGCCATGTACGCCCAGGCGCGCGGCATGGTCGAGTTCTGGTTCGCCTGGCTGCTCGTCGACCTGGTCGGCGTACCCCTGAACTTCGCCAACGGCTTCGCCTTCTCCGGCTTCGTCTACATCCTCTACGGCGCGCTCGTCCTGTGGGGCATGCGCGACTGGTGGCTGCGCTCCCGCCGGGCCGCGCAGCCCGTCCTGGAAGGAGCCCCCGCATGAGCACGGCCCCCATCCTCTACAGCACCGACGGCGTCGAGGACCTCACGCTCGACCCCGTCGAACAGGCCATCGCCGACATCGCCGCGGGCCGCCCGGTCGTGGTCGTCGACGACGAGAACCGCGAGAACGAGGGCGACCTCGTCATCGCCGCCGAGAAGGCGACCGAGGAGATCGTCGCCTTCATGATGTCCGAGTGCCGCGGCCTGATCTGCGCCCCCATGGAGGGCGAGGAACTGGACCGGCTGAAGCTGCCCCAGATGGTCCAGGACAACACCGAGTCGATGAAGACCGCCTTCACCGTCTCCGTGGACGCCTCCGCCGCGCACGGCGTGACCACCGGCATCTCGGCCTCCGACCGCGCCACCACCCTCCAGCTGCTCGCGAGCGGCACCGCCGAGCCCACCGACCTGGTCCGCCCCGGCCACATCTTCCCGTTGCGCGCCCGCTCCGGCGGCGTCCTCGTCCGCAACGGCCACACCGAGGCCGCCGTCGACCTCGCCCGCCTCGCCGGACTGCGCCCGGCCGGCGCCATCGTCGAGATCGCCGGGGAGGACGGCCGCATGCTGCGGCTGCCCGAGCTGATCCCGTTCGCCCGCAAGCACGGCCTGACGATCATCTCCATCGAGGACCTGATCGCCTACCGCCGCAGCGCCGAGCCGACCGTCCGCCGCGAGGCCGAGGTCCACCTGCCCACCGCCCACGGCACCTTCACGGCGTACGGCTACCGCTCCACCGTCGACGGCGTCGAGCACGTCGCGCTCGTCCACGGCGACCTCGGCGACGGCCGGGACGTCCTGGTCCGCGTCCACTCCGAGTGCCTCACCGGCGACGTCTTCGGCTCCCAGCGCTGCGACTGCGGCCCCCAGCTGGACGCCTCCCTCGCCCGTATCCAGTCCGAGGGCCGGGGCGTGGTCGTCTACCTGCGCGGACACGAGGGACGCGGCATCGGCCTGATGTCCAAGCTGCGCGCCTACGAACTCCAGGAGCGCGGCCGGGACACCCTGGACGCCAACCTGGAACTGGGCCTGCCCGCCGACGCCCGCGACTACGGCGCCGGCGCGCAGATCCTCACCGACCTCGGGGTGCGCACCGTCCGGCTGATGACCAACAACCCCGAGAAGTCCGAGGCCCTCGCCCGGCACGGCATCGACGTCGTCAGGCGCGAGCCGATGCCCGTCCAGGCCGGCGAGCACAACCTGCGCTACCTGCGCACCAAGCGCGACCGGATGGGCCACGACCTGCCCTGGCTGGACACCACCGCCGTGTCCACCTGCGGCAACCAGTAGAGCCACACCAGCAAGGCACACCAAGGCACACGAGGAGAGACGTGAGCGGCAAGGGCGCACCGGAACTGTCCGTACGCAATGTGGGCGACCTCAGGGTCGCCGTGATCGCGGCGCAGTGGCACGAGAAGGTGATGGACGGACTGGTGGACGGCGCCCTGCGCGCCCTGCACGACCTCGGTATCGACGAGCCGACCCTGCTCAGGGTCCCCGGCAGCTGGGAGCTGCCCGTCGTCGCCAAGGTCCTCGCCGGCCGGGGCTACGACGCGATCGTCGCCCTCGGCGTCGTCATCCGCGGCGGCACCCCCCACTTCGACTACGTGTGCCAGGGCGTCACCCAGGGCCTCACCCAGGTCTCCGTCGACACCGGCGTGCCCGTCGGCTTCGGCGTCCTGACCTGCGACACCGAGGAGCAGGCCCTGGACCGGGCCGGCCTGGAGGGCTCCAGCGAGGACAAGGGCCACGAGGCGGTGACGGCGGCGGTCGCCACGGCGGCCACCCTGCGTTCAGTATCCGAACCCTGGCGCTGAGCAGTCGGCCGGAGCGCGTAGGGTAAGGACCACCATGTCCAAGAAGACGTTCGAGGAGCTGTTCACCGAGCTCCAGCACAAGGCCGCCCACGGCGACCCCGCCACCTCCCGCACCGCCGAGCTGGTGGACAAGGGCGTCCATGCCATCGGCAAGAAGGTCGTCGAGGAGGCCGCCGAGGTCTGGATGGCCGCCGAGTACGAGGGCAAGGAGGCGGCCGCCGAGGAGATCTCGCAGCTGCTGTACCACGTCCAGGTGATGATGGTCGCCCGCGGGATCAGCCTCGACGACGTCTACGCCCACCTGTAGGACCACGCTCCGCCGCAGTCCCGAACCAGCCCGTAGAAACACCCTTCACACAAAGGAAGCCGACCTCATGCTGCGCATCGCCGTCCCCAACAAGGGTTCACTGTCCGGCCCTGCGGCGGAGATGCTGCATGAGGCCGGCTACCAGCAGCGCCGCGAGTCCAAGGAACTGCGCATCGTCGACCCGGTCAACGAGGTCGAGTTCTTCTACCTCCGCCCCCGCGACATCGCGATCTACGTCTCCTCCGGCATGCTCGACATCGGCATCACCGGCCGCGACCTGCTGGTCGACTCCGGCGCCGACGCCGAGGAGATCCTCCCGCTGGGCTTCGCCCGCTCCACCTTCCGCTACGCCGCCAAGCCGGGCACGGCGACCGGCGTCGCGGACCTCAAGGGCCGGACGGTGGCCACCTCCTACGAGGGCATCGTCGCCAAGCACCTGGCCGACAACGGCATCGACGCCTCCGTCGTCCACCTCGACGGAGCCGTGGAGACCGCGATCGAGCTGGGCGTCGCCGAGGTCATCGCCGACGTCGTGGAGACCGGCACCTCGCTGCGCAACGCGGGCCTGGAGGTCTTCGGCGAGCCGATCATGAAGTCCGAGGCGGTCGTCATCCGCCGTACGGGCGCCGACCCCGAAGAGGCCAAGGTGCAGCAGTTCCTGCGCCGCCTCCAGGGCGTCCTGGTGGCCCGGACGTACGTGATGATGGACTACGACTGCCGCGTCGAGCAGCTGGAGAAGGCCGTGGCGCTCACCCCCGGTCTGGAGTCCCCGACCGTCTCCCCGCTGCACAACGAGGGCTGGGTCGCCGTCCGCGCCATGGTCCCCTCCAAGGACGCCCAGCGGATCATGGACGACCTGTACCAGATCGGTGCCCGCGCCATCCTGACCACGGCCATCCACGCCTGCCGGCTCTGAGCGCGCGATCCGTTCAGGACGAGCACAGCCGCGCATGACGATTCGAGAGACCGCGACGATGTCCGACCCGTCCGCCCTGCCCACGCTCCCGGTCACCTTCCGGCCGGGCCGCACCCGCGCCGTCCTGTACACGGCGGCCGTCGCCTGCTTCGCCGCGATCACGGCGGTCGCGGTGCTGCTGGACCGGCTCGGACCGGGGGAGCGGCTCAGCTTCGTGCTGACCGCCCTCCTGCTGGGCGCCGTCCTGGTCCTGCTGGCCCGGCCCAAGGTCGTCGCCGAGGAGTCCGGGGTGACCGTCGTCAACCTCACCAGCAAGCGCCGGCTGGAGTGGGCGGAGATCATCCGGGTGAACCTGCGGCCCGGCGACCCCTGGGTCTTCCTCGACCTCAGCGACGGCACCAGCCTGCCCGCGCTGGGCATCCAGCCCGGCATCGCCAAGGCCCGTGCCATCGCCGACGCCCGGGCCCTGCGCGCCCTCGCCGAGGCCCGCTCCGCCGCGGGGCCCCAGCAGGGGCAGGGCTGATCGGGCACCCTGCCCGGACCGCCTTGGGAGCCAGGTCCGGACCGTCACGAAAGCCCGGTCCGGACGGTGCCGGGTGCCCGGCCCGGACCGCCACGATTGCCCGGCCCGGACGGTGACGGGAGCCCGATCCCCACCGTGACGGATGCTCCGTTCGGACCGTGACGGGGGAACGCCGGGGGCCGATCGGGGCCGTCCACCCTGCCGCGGCCGGCCCGCTCGCCCTTAATCTGGGTGCGCAGCCACGGCCGTCGCGGCTGCGCCCCTGCCGCTCCGCCCGGAGCCGGGGGTTCCTGCTATCCGAGGAGTGACTCCCTCCGGCGATGGACGGATCGTCCTGCAGTACCTGCGCCGCCCCCGCCCGATCCGGTGCGAAGGCGGCGGCATCATGACCCTCCCCCTGCTGCTCCTGGCAGCCGCCTTCCTGCTGATCCTCGCCAACGGCTTCTTCGTCGCCGCCGAGTTCGGCCTGGTGACCGTGGAACGCGCCGACGCCGAGCGGGCCGCCGCGGACGGCGACCGCCGCGCCCGCCGGGTCGTCGAGGCTCTGAAGGAACTGTCCTTCCAGCTCTCCGGCACCCAGCTCGGCATCACCCTCACCTCGCTGGTCGTCGGCATGCTCGCCCAGCCCGCGCTGGCCCGGCTGCTGGACGGCCCGGTCACCGCGGCCGGCATCCCCGAAGGCGCGGTCCCGGGCGTCGCGGTGGCCGTCGGCATGCTGCTGGCCTCGGCCGTGCAGATGGTGATCGGCGAACTGGTGCCCAAGAACTGGGCGGTGTCCCGGCCCCTCCAGGTAGCCCGCTTCGTGGCCGGCCCGCAGTACGTCTTCGCCCGCCTGTTCCGCCCGGTGATCGCCGCGCTCAACGCCGTCGCCAACCGGCTCGTGCGCGCCCTCGGCCTGGAACCGGCCGAGGAACTGGCCTCCGCCCGCACCCCCGGCGAACTGGTGTCCCTGGCCCGGCACTCCGCCCGGGCCGGCGCCCTGGAGCAGGACACCGCCGACCTCTTCGTCCGCACCCTGTCCCTCGGCGAGCTGACCGCGCAGCACGTCATGACCCCGCGGGTGAAGGTCGGCGCCCTCCAGGCGTCCGCGACCGCCGAGGACGTGGTCAACCTGACCCGCGCCACCGGCCTGTCCCGCTTCCCCGTCTACCGGGACCGGATCGACGAGATCACCGGCATGGTCCACCTCAAGGACGCCCTGGCGGTGCCCGCCCACGAGCGGCTGCGCACCCCGGTCGGCCGGATCGCCCGGCCCGCGCTGCTGGTGCCCGAGACCCTGCCGGTACGACCGCTGCTCGCCCGGCTGCGCAGCGAGCAGCCGATCGCCGTGGTCGTCGACGAGTACGGCGGCACGGCCGGCGTGGTCACCCTGGAGGACATCGTCGAAGAACTCGTCGGCGAGGTCCGTGACGAGCACGACGGACACGACCTCCCCGACCTCGCCCCGGCCGCGCCGGAGGACGGCCGGCCCACGTGGGACGCCGACGGCGGCTGCCGCGTCGACGCCCTGCGGCGCATCGGGCTCGACGTGCCCGACGGGCCGTACGAGACCGTCGCCGGTCTGGTGGCCGATCTGCTCGGGCGCATCCCGGCCGTCGGCGACCGGGCCGAACTGCCCGGCTGGCGGCTGTCCGTCCGCCGGGTCGGCCGCTATCGCGCCGAGCGGGTGCGGCTGGTGCGCACGGCACCCGCGCCGGCGCCGGAGGGAGCCCGATGAGCGCCCTCCAGCTCCTGCTCGCGGCGCTGCTCGTGCTCGCCAACGGCTTCTTCGTCGGCGCCGAGTTCGCCCTCGTCTCCGTGCGCCGCAGCCAGATCGAACCGCTGGGCACCGCGCGCGCCCGCCGGGTCCTGTACGGCCTGGAGCACCTGCCGCAGATGATGGCGGCGGCCCAGTTCGGCATCACCGTCTGCTCGCTGACGCTCGGGGCGGTGGCCGAGCCGACGGTCGCCCGGCTGCTGGAGCCGGTCTTCACCTGGCTGCACCTGCCGCACGGCGTGATCCATCCGCTCGGCTACGTCATCGCTCTGGCCGTCGTCGTCTTCTGCCACCTCGTCATCGGCGAGATGGTCCCGAAGAACCTGGCGATGGCCGCCCCGGAGAAGGCCGCGCTCTGGCTGAGCCCCGGCCTGGTCGCCTTCGCCCGGCTGTGCCGGCCGCTCACCGTCGCCCTCGGCGCCTGCGCCCGGGGCGTCCTGCGGCTGTTCCGCGTCGAGCCCAAGGACGAGGTGGAGGCGGTCTTCACCAGCGAACAGCTCAACCGGCTGGTCGAGGACGCCGGCCAGGCCGGACTGCTGGACCCCGAGGAGCGGGAGCGGCTGGGCGACGCCCTGGAGCTGGGCTCCCGCACGGTGGCCGACGTCCTGCTGCCCCGCCGGTCGCTGGTGACGGTCGGCCCCGCGGTCACCCCCGGCCAGATCGTCGAGCTGACCGCCCGTACGGGCTACTCCCGCTTCCCGGTCGCCGCGCCGGGCGACGCCTTCCTGGGCTATCTGCACGTCAAGGACGTCCTGGATCTGGAGGACCCGGACCGGGCGGTGCCCCAGCGCTACTGGCGCCCCATGACGACCCTGCGCCCCGACCTCCCGCTGGACGACGCGCTCACCGTGATGCGCCGGGCGGCCACCCACCTGGCCCAGGTGGCGGACGGCCCGGGGAAGGTGCTGGGGCTGGTGGCGCTGGAGGACGTGCTGGAACTCCTGGTGGGCGAGGTGCGCGACCCGGCCCACCGGGAGGTCGGGGAGGTGACGCTGGCGACGTGACCCGCGCCCTGCCCGCGGCCACCCCCGAAGGGTGCGGTGGTCGCGGGCGGCCCCTGTCGCCGGGGCGGTCCGTGCCGCCGGGGCGGCCTGTGTCGTCGGGGCGGCCTGTGTCGCCGGGGCTGCCCGGGGCGCTCACGTCCCCGGCGGGTCCTGCGGCCCGCGCCCCGAGAGGACCTCCCCGTACGCCTGCATCAGGTCCGGCAGCCGCAGCGTCGCCAGGTCCTCCCGCGTCAGCTCCCCGGGATACACGGACAACCGCAGGTCGCGGTAGGCACAGCTCTTCTCGTACAGCGTCCGCAGGAACCGCCCGTTGCCCAGCTCGTCGATCCAGCCCTGGTCCACCACGTGCCCGGCGATCGACCGAAGCTCGTCGAGGGCCTCCTCGTCCCACACGTCGCCGTTCTCGGCGGCCAGCACCTCACCGATCGCCGTCAGCTCCAGCGGCCGGTACGAGGGGAAGTCGACGCGCGTGGTGAACCGGGAGGACAGCCCGGGGTTGGCGGCCAGCAGCCGGTCCATGCCCTCCGGGTAGCCGGCGAGGATCACCACCAGGTGGTCCCGGTTGTCCTCCGCCCGCTTCAGCAGCACCTGGAGGGCCTCGTCCCCGTACGCGTCCCCCTTGCCGTACCCGGAGTTCGACAGGGAGTAGGCCTCGTCGACGAAGAGCACGCCGCCGAGCGCCGAGTCGATCAGCTCGTTCGCCTTCACGGCGGTCTGCCCGAGGTACTCGCCGACCAGGTCCGCCCGCTGCGCCTCCACGAGGTGGTCCCCGCCCAGCAGCCCGAGCGCGTAGAAGACCCGGCCCAGGATGCGGGCCACCGTGGTCTTGCCGGTGCCGGAGGGGCCGGAGAAGACGAAGTGCCGTTTGGGCGGCTGCACCGGCAGCCCCTGCCCGGCCCGCAGCCGGGCCATGTTCAGCTGCGCCGACAAGGCCTTGACCTGGCGCTTCACCGGCTCCAGGCCCACCATGCGCTCCAGCTCGGCGAGCGCCTCCTCCAATAACGCCGGGTCGGTCGGGCCGGTGGGCAGCGACGGCTCCGGGCCCCCGGTCCGCTCCCGCACGGGCGGTCCGGTCACCGACACCAGGGAGGCGGGGGCCGGCGGCTGGGGGTAGGACAGCTTCAGGTCCCTCTCCTCGGTGCCGAACAGCGGGTCGAGCCCGTCCGGCGTGCCGTCCACGCCGTCCTGCCCGGCACCCGTCAGGGTGAGCGCCGTGAGGTCGGCCGAGTCGTCGTACCCGTCGCCCTCGGCGATCGCCGCGAGCCGGGCCGAGGTGTCCATGAAGCCGGGGTCGACCCGGTGCACGGCGCGGTACAGCGGCAGCGCGGCGGCGCTGCGGCCGGTGCCCTCGTGGGCCCGGGCCAGCCAGTAGCGCAGCTCCTTGCGCTGCGGCTGCTCGCTGCGGCACCGCATCAGCGCCGCCGACAGCAGCGGCGCGGCCTGCCCGTACATCTCCAGCCGGACCCGGGCCATGCCACCGAACAGCCCCGCCTCGATGCCCAGCATGGGATCGCCGAGCAGCGGGTCGGTGTGCCGGACCAGCTGCTCCCAGTCCTTGACGAGGTAGGCGCGGCACGCGTGCAGAAAGCGGACCTGCGGGTCGGTGTCGACGGGCGGCAGCCCGGCCAGGGCCCGGTCCAGCTCCGGGACGTGGCGGCCGTCCAGCCAGTGCGAGGCGTGGGCGAGGAGCAGGTCGCGCGGGCTCTCCAGCTCGGGCTGCACCCACCAGCCCAGCCAGTACCAGGAGTTGAGCGTGCGACGGTGGCGGGCGCGCTGCTCGCCGAACCGGTCGCGGTGCCGGAACATCCTGAGCAGCGCGGTCGTCGTGTCCACCCGCAGCGCGTGCAGCCCGAGCCAGCCGTCGGCCATCCCGGGATCGATGCGCACCGCGGCCCGGAACTCCTCCTCCGCCTGCGGATAGGAGCCCATGGTGTAGGCGTCCACGCCGCGCAGCCAGGCGAGATCGGCCGGGGCGGGCGGGCTCTGCGTGCCGAAGTCCATCACGTCCCCCACAAACCGGTGCCCCCGTCGGTATGCCGCCGAGCCGTCGCCCTCCGGCCGTCCCGGCCGAACGCCGAACCGCCGAACCGTCGTGCCACAGCCCGGAGTTGCAGGTGCGCGCAGCAGTCGTCCGTAGATCGCACCGAGGGCATCGTACCTGCGGGGGTGTTCCCTCCGAAGGGGGCCGCGAGAGGCCGTCCGGCACGGCGGGGGCGGGCGAGGCGCAGGCGGCCGGTGACCGAGGGTGAGCGATCGGCGTCGCGCGGCGGCGGAAAAAGTGACGTGGGCAGAACGAAGCCCCCGATCACGGGGGAACAACCGGGGGCTTCGCGTCTGCCGGCGGCTCTCGATGGGCCGCACATTGAGAACGTAAGACCTGTACGGCCTTTGGGTCAAGCGGAGTTGAGGCACTCCGGGAAGTTGCCTGAGGAGATCTTCACAAGGTCGGCACATCGCCGCCGTCTCGTCACTCTCCGTGAATTTCAGGTCCGGTCCAAGGGCCTCCCGGCGGGTCCCTCCAGCACCTCGTACCCCTCCGGCCACTCCTCCCGCTGAAGTACCAGCAGATCGGCAAAGGGGCGCGAGGGATCGTCCGCGAAGTGCTCGCGCTCCGCCGGTACCCACCGGTTCCAGAACTCCCGCTGCTCCTCCCCGTCCCGCGCCCGTCCGCGGGCCCACGCCTCCTCGGCGGGCAGCTCCATCCACAGCAGCGCGGCCAGGTGCGGGCGCAGTGCCCGGCGGCCCGCTCCGACGCCCTCCACCAGGACCACCGGGGCGGGCGGCAGCGGGCGGGGCGGTCCGAAGCGGCGGGCCCGCCAGTCGTAGGAGGAGTAGCGGGCGCTCTCGCCGCGGCTCAGCGGCTCGATCACCTGCGCCAGCAGCCGGCCGGTCCAGTCGAACAGCTCGGCGTGGCTGGCGATGTCGTCCAGGCGCAGGACCGGGGCACCGCCCAGTTCCCCGGCCAGCCGCCCGGCGAAGGTGGACTTCCCCGAGCCGGCGTGCCCGTCGACGCCGACGAGGCGGACGGGGCCGCAGGACGGGGGGAGCCGGCGGAGCCGGGAGGCGAGGTGACGGATCACGGGTCCTGGTGCGGAAGGGGGGGACGGCGGACGCCCAGCACTCTATCCGGGAGGCGCGACTCCGTCCGGGGCGTGAGGCGGGCGCCCCTGTGAGGCGGGCCGCGGGCCGGGGCCCGTGGGCCGGGTCGCGGCCCGGGTTCCTTCAGTGGACCACACCAATATTGCCGGGCGTGGCATGCGCTGAAGTGCTGGCAGGAGCAGGCGCCTGCGGCCATAGTTGGCGCACCACCGTGCAACGGACCTGCCCCGACTCGGACACCCGGGAGCCTTCCGCCCATGAGCAGAGCCGAACAGCCGTCCCGCAGAACCGTCCTGGCCGCCGTGGCCGTCGCCGCCATGGCGGGGACCGCGGCCCCGGCCGTCGCCGCCCCCGGCGGCACGGCCGCCGACGGGAACGCCGACCGTGCCCGTGACCGCCAGGTCGACTACCGGGCCTGGACCTCCTTCCGCGACTGGCGCGCCGGCGGCGCACAGGGCACCCGGGCCGTCGCGGGCCGCCGGCCCGGCGTCGTGATCGGCACCCCGGCGGGCACGATGGACTACACCGACCCGCACACCGGCCGCACGCAGGAGTGGGCGTACGCGACCTGGACCTCGCCCGTCCACCGGCTCGCCGTACCCGCCACGGAGGTGATCGCCTCCTGGAACGCCGACACACCGGCCGGGACCTGGCTCCAGGTCGAGCTGAAGGGCACGTACTCCGACGGCACGGCCACACCCTGGTACGTGATGGGCCGCTGGGCCGCCGGCGACCAGGACATCCGGCGGACCTCGGTCGACGACCAGGGCGACGGCAGGAGCAGTGTCTGGACGGACACCTTCGCCATCGACGACGCCTCCACCGGCCTGCGCCTGACCGCCTACCGGCTGCGCCTGACCCTGTACCGCCGGCCCGGCAGCCGGGCCACCCCCACGGTCTGGCGGCTCGGTGCGATGGGCTCGGACGTCCCCGACCGTTTCACCGTCCCGGCCTCCACCCCCGGCCTGGCCCGGGAGCTGATCGTCCCCCGCTACTCGCAGGAGATCCACAAGGGCCAGTACCCCGAGTACGACAACGGCGGCGAGGCCTGGTGCAGCCCCACCTCCTCGCAGATGATCATCGAGTACTGGGGTGGACGGCTCACCGAGGAGCAGCTCTCCTGGGTGGACCCGTCCTACGCCGACCCGCAGGTGTGCCACGCGGCCCGGTACACCTACGACTACCAGTACGCCGGCTGCGGCAACTGGCCCTTCAACGCCGCCTACGCGGCCACCTTCGACGGCCTCCAGGGCGTCGTCACCCGCCTCGGCTCGCTCACCGACCTGGAGACGCTGATCGCGGCCGGCATCCCGGCCATCACCTCCCAGTCGTTCCTCCAGGAGGAGCTGACCGGGGCCGGGTACGGCACCGCAGGCCATCTGATGACCGTGATCGGCTTCACGGCGGACGGCGACGTGATCGCCAACGACCCGGCCTCGGACAGCAACGAGGCGGTGCGGCGCGTCTACAAGCGGCGCGAATGGGAGAACATCTGGCTGCGGACCAAGCGGTACAACGCCTCCGGCAGGGTCGTCTCCGGCACGGGCGGCGTCTGCTACCTGTACTTCCCGGCGCACCCGACCCCGCGCCAGCGCAAGGCGCTCGCCGCGGTGGGCGTGCGCTGAGCCGTCGCCTGTGACGGACATCTCCGCCGCAACGGCTCATTTCGGTGGCAGGGTGGACGGACCGATGTCCACCCTGCCCGTCCGAGAGCAGCGAGAATCCATGAGCGCACACACCGCCACCGCAGTCCGTGCCCGTACCGGCGGCCCCCGGGACGACGGTCCGAAGATCGCCGAACATGTCGCCGGGTGGGCTCTCGTCGTGGTGCTCGCGATGCTCGTGGCCCAGCTCGGGCTGCTGTGACCTGACTCACCGGACGACCTGCCATACTGCGGATGTCCCGCCGCCCGCAGGAGACCAGGGTCGAATTGCGTATCAGTCAGCAACCCCCGCCGCCCGTCCGCCCCCGGGCGCGCGGTACCGAGCGCTCGCTGGCGCGCCGCGCCGAACTCATCGCGATCGGGCGCCGGTTGTTCGCGGACACCTCCTACGACGCGCTGTCGATGGACGACATCGCCCGCCAGGCGCGCGTCGCCAAGGGGCTCATCTACTACTACTTCCGGTCCAAGCGCGGCTACTACCTGGCGATCATCCAGGACGCCGTCGACGAGCTGCTCACCTCGGCCGCCGGCGGCCCGGACCGGCCGCCGGCGGAGCGGGTGCACCGCACCATCGACCGCTATCTGCGCTACGCCGAGCAGAACCAGGCCGCGTACCGCACGATCGTCAGCGGCGGCGTCGGCTTCGACGCCGAGGTGCACGCCATCCGGGACGGCGTGCGCGAGGCGATCATCGCCGCCATCGCCGAGGGCGCGTACGGACACGGCGACATCTCACCGGTGGCCCGCACGGGGCTGCTGGCGTGGGTGTGCAGCGTGGAGGGCGCCACCCTCGACTGGATCGGCCGTCCGGAGCTGCCCCGGGCGACCCTGTGCGGACTGCTCGTGAAGACGCTGGGCGGTGCCCTGCGCGCCGTCGAGGAGCTGGACCCCGCCCACCCGGCCCCCGCGCCCGCCCGCCGGGACGGCTGAGGCCCGCCTCCCGGCACCGTCGTGGGGCTGGGCCACCCGGCCCACGGCACGGCCCTTCCGGGCGCCGGAGAGCGCGTCGAGGTTTCCTGAAGTAAGCGGTCGTTAACTGGTGACTCGATGCCCCGGATCGGGCATACTCACAGCGCACAGCCGCTGGTCAGCAGCTTCCGCGACCCGGAAGTGCGGGCTTCGGCCAAGCCTCAGAACGACCCGGCGGAGCCGCCCACCCAAGGCGCACGTCCGCCGATGCGCCCGACAGGGAGGAGAGCGTCGCCATGCCCGACCGCGCCCCGCAGCCGGTGGACCGCCAATTGCCCACGGACGAGGCACGGGATCTGATCTCGCTCGTCCGTGACATCGCGCAGCGCGAGATCGCGCCCCGGGCGGCCGAGGAGGAGGACGCCGGCCACTTCCCGCGCGAGGTCTTCACCCTGCTCTCCGAGTCCGGCCTGCTCGGACTGCCCTACGACTCGGAGTACGGCGGTGGCGACCAGCCCTACGAGGTGTACCTCCAGGTCCTGGAAGAGCTGGCCGCCGCCCGGCTCACCGTCGGCCTCGGTGTCAGCGTGCACACCCTGGCCTCCTACGCGCTCGCCGCCCACGGCACCAAGGAGCAGCAGGTCGAGCACCTGCCCGCGGTTCTCGGCGGCGGTCTGCTCGGCGCCTACTGCCTCTCCGAGCCCGCCTCCGGATCGGACGCCGCCTCCCTGCGCACCAAGGCGGTGCGCGACGGTGACGACTGGGTGATCACCGGCACCAAGGCGTGGATCACGCACGGCGGCGTCGCCGACTTCTACACCGTCATGGCCCGCACGGGCGGGGAGGGCGCCCGCGGGATCAGCGCCTTCCTGGTCCCCGGCGACGCCGAGGGGCTCAGCGCGGCGGCTCCCGAGAAGAAGATGGGCATGAAGGGCTCGCCCACCGCCCAGGTGCACTTCGACGGCGTCCGGGTTCCCGACGCCCGCCGCCTCGGCGACGAGGGCCAGGGCTTCGCGATCGCCCTGTCCGCGCTGGACTCCGGGCGGCTCGGCATCGCCGCCTGCGCGGTCGGCGTCGCCCAGGCCGCGCTGGACGCGGCCGTCGGCTACGCCACGGAGCGGCGGCAGTTCGGCAGGCCGATCGCGGACTTCCAGGGCCTGCGCTTCATGCTCGCCGACATGGCCACCCAGATCGAGGCCGGCCGGGCGCTGTACCTGGCGGCGGCCCGGCTGCGGGATGCGGGCCGGCCGTTCGCCAAGCAGGCCGCCATGGCCAAGCTGCACTGCACCGACGCCGCGATGCGGGTCACCACCGACGCGGTGCAGGTCCTCGGCGGCTACGGCTACACCGCCGACTTCCCGGCCGAGCGGTACATGCGCGAGGCCAAGGTGCTCCAGATCGTCGAGGGGACCAATCAGATCCAGCGGATGGTCATCGCCCGTCACCTCGCGGGTCCCGAGTCCCGCTGAGGCCGTCACCGCGCGGGTCCCGGATCCCGCCGAAGCCGTCACCTCGCGGGTCCCGGACCCCGCCGAAGCCGTCACCGCGCGGCTCCCCGGGCGTGCCGAACGCGTCGTCCAGCGTGTCCCGGGGGAGGCACAGGTCGTCGAGCCCGCGCGGGGGCGCCGCGAGCCGGACCCACTCGGGGTCGTGCCGGCCCGGCAGCGTGCGGCCGCGATCGGCCCAGGTCCGCATCATCTCGCGGTAGATCGGCGGGTCCGGAGGCTGCGGGGGCGCCAGGGGGGCCACTCCCGCGGGCACCGGGACGAACACGCGCCGCCGACGCCCGGTCGCCGAGTACGTGGGGGTCATACCAGGGCAACGCGGCGGACTGCGGGCAGGTCACCGGCGCGCGGAATCGAGCGTGAGTTCGCGGGGGTACCTGCGCGCGTCCCGCACGACGTGATCGCGCGGCCGGCCGCAGACGTCACGCCGAACCGCACCACGGCGGCCTGCGGGCCGGGAGGGTGCGGTTCTGCTCGTCGTCGAAATGGGCGGTGCCGCCCGGACGGCGGTCGCTCAGGCGGCGTCGCGCCGCATCACCGGCACGCGCATCGGGCGCGAGCCCGGGCCGCCGACGTGCGAGAAGGGCTGCGTCCGCCAGTCGAGCCCCTGAGGGAGCGTCAACAGCAGGGCCGTGTCCTGCTCCTGGGGCTTGAAGGACTCGTCCGCGGGACGGGCGTCCGTGGCCCGGCGGCCGGTGCCGGCGCAGACCGTGAGGCCGAACGGGTTCCACGGAGAGGCGCACAGCGCGTGCTCCGGCAGGACCTCCTCGTCCGCCAGCAGGGCGATGGGCTGCGCGCAGTCCGGGCAGATCACCCGGTACATCTCGAAGGTGTCGTACGCGTCGAGTTCCTCGTCGTCGAGGGCGTCGGGTTCGACGCCCTCCGGCTCGGGTTCGACGATCGGCTGCTGCCGCTTGGCTGCGGAACGACCAGGGCGCTTAAGACTCTGCATGGGACTCTCCCCCTCGGGCTGGGCCGTGAAGGCGCTGCGGCCTCGACCACAGCAAGCACTTCCCTTCGCCCATCGGCGGTAATCACGAGAACATCACGGAGGCCGTTCGAGGGATGTGGCGTTCGTCACATGCCGCTCGCAGGTGCCCCGCCACGGGTCGTGCGGGGCCTTTGAGGTATCCGGGGAGATCAACCGCACTGTAGGTTCTTGCGCCATGGAGGAGCTGGACCGACAGATCGTGCAGCTGCTCGTCAAGGACGGGCGGATGAGCTACACCGACCTGGGCAAGGCCACGGGCCTGTCCACGTCGGCCGTGCACCAGCGGGTGCGCCGGCTGGAGCAGCGCGGCGTCATCCGCGGCTACGCCGCCGTCGTCGACCCGGAGGCCGTCGGGCTGCCGATGACCGCCTTCATCTCGGTGAAGCCGTTCGACCCCAGCGCCCCCGACGACATCGCGGAGCGCCTGGCGGGCGTCCCCGAGATCGAGGCGTGCCACAGCGTGGCGGGCGACGAGAACTACATCCTCAAGGTGCGCGTCTCCACACCGCACGAGCTGGAGGAGCTGCTGGCCCGGGTGCGCTCCCTCGCCGGGGTGTCGACCCGGACCACGGTGGTGCTGTCCACGCCCTACGAGGCCCGTCCGCCCCGGATCTGAGGGACCCGTCCGCTCTCGGGCGACCTGCGTGCGGGACGACCGGGCCCAGGGGTGAGACTGGTCCCCATGAGTGAGTCCACCGCCCCGCCCGAGACCGTCCTGCTGCGCCGTGGAGAGGTCCACAGCCCCGCCGACCCGTTCGCGACGGCCATGGTCGTCGAACGCGGCCAGGTCGCCTGGGTCGGCTCCGAGGGCGCCGCCGACGCCTTCGCGGACGGCGTGGACGAGGTCGTCGACCTGGGCGGCGCCCTGGTCACCCCCGCGTTCACCGACGCCCACGTGCACACCACCTCCACCGGTCTGGCCCTGACCGGGCTGGACCTGACCGGCGCCGGCTCCCGCGAGGACGCGCTCGCCCTGGTACGGGACTTCGCCGCCGCCCGGCCGGAGGACCGGGTGCTGCTCGGCCACGGCTGGGACGCCGCCCGCTGGGCCGACGGCCGCCCGCCCACGCGCGCCGAACTCGACGAGGCCACCGGCGGCCGGCCGCTGTACCTGAGCCGGATCGACGTCCACTCGGCCGTCGTCACCACGGCCCTGCTCGACCTGGTCCCGTCGGACCTCGGCCCCGTGGACGGCCCGCTCACCGCCGACGCCCACCACGCCGTGCGGGCCGCCGCGCTCGCCGCGGTCACCCCCGCCCAGCGTACCGAGGCGCAGCGCGCCGCCCGCGCGCACGCCGCCTCCCTCGGCATCGGCACCCTGCACGAGTGCGCGGGCCCGGAGATCTCCTCCGAGGACGACCTCACCGGCCTGCTGCGGCTGGCCGCCGACGAACCCGGTCCGCGCGTCATCGGCTACTGGGCCGAGCGGAACGTCGAACGGGCCCGGGAACTGGGCGCGATCGGCGCGGCAGGCGACCTGTTCGTCGACGGCGCCCTCGGCTCGCACACCGCCTGCCTGCACCGGCCCTACGCCGACGCCGACCACACCGGCACCGCCTACCTGACCGCCGACGACGTCGCCGCCCACGTCGTGGCCTGCACGGAGGCCGGCCTCCAGGCGGGCTTCCACGCCATCGGGGACGCCGCCGTCACCGCCGTCGTGGAGGGAGTGCGGGCCGCCGCCGACAAGGCCGGCCTCGCCCGCGTCCGCGCCGCCCGCCACCGCGTCGAGCACGCCGAGATGCTCACCCCCGACGCCGTCGCCGCCTTCGCCGACCTCGGCCTCACCGCCTCCGTGCAGCCGGCCTTCGACGCCCTGTGGGGCGGTGCGGAGGGCATGTACGCCCGGCGTCTGGGCGCCGAACGCGCCCGCACCCTCAACCCCTACGCCGCGCTGCTGCGGGCCGGCGTCCCGCTCGCCTTCGGCTCGGACAGCCCGGTCACCCCGTTCGACCCGTGGGGCACCGTCCGCGCCGCCGCCTTCCACCGCACGCCGGAGCACCGGATCTCCGTGCGCGCCGCGTTCACCGCGCACACCCGCGGCGGCTGGCGGGCGGTCGGCCGGGACGACGCCGGCGTCCTGGTGCCGGGCGCACCCGCGGACTACGCCGTCTGGCGTACCGGCGAACTGGTCGTGCAGGCCCCGGACGACCGCGTCGCCCGCTGGTCCACCGACCCCCGCTCCGGCACCCCCGGCCTGCCCGATCTCGGCCCCGGCAGGGAACTGCCGGTCTGTCTGCGGACCGTCGTGGGCGGACGGACGATCTTCGTACGGCCGGGCGAGTGATCCACACCTCCGACGGGGCGACGATCTTTGGCCCGTGGCTGTGTCGCCTCACCTGGGCGTCCTCCCCGCTGACCAGCGCTTTGATGCAAAAGCCGCAGGTCGCACGGCTGTTGACAGGCGATGGCCGAAGGCCGATAGGTTCGGCCGAGTCCACCACCGGACGCCCGACCGGGGAACCTCCGCGCACCGTCGCGGCGCCGCTGGGTCAGGGACGGTGTGCCGCACCGGGGCACCGCCACTGGGAGCCAGGCTCAGCGCTCACGCCGCTACGAGGGAACGTTCCGGCCGGTCGGGAGGTGTGACCCGGGTGGGGCCCGGGCGCTCAGTAGACAACGGCTTTCGGTCGACCCGCAGCCAGCGGGTCCCAGGTCGGCCCGAAGGGCGCCGGGCCCCCATCCGCAGCGCTGCGGCGTGTCGAAGACCGCATTCCTACCCGGATCTCGCCGGATCACACTCCCTTTCGCACGTCCCGACGCGTCATCGCAGGCCGCGGCCACTATGGTGGTTCTCTGCGCTGGTGGACGTGAAGGGGCAGCAGTGAACGACGGCGACGGGACGCGCGAGGCATCGGGCCGGGAACGACGGTTCGGTCCGCTCGGCACGGCCCTGGTGATCATCCCGACCTACAACGAGGCGGAGAACATCAAGGCGATCGTCGGCCGGGTGCGCGAGGCCGTCCCCGACGCCCATGTGCTCGTCGCCGACGACAACAGCCCCGACGGCACCGGCAAGCTCGCCGACGAACTGGCCGCCGGGGACGATCACGTCCACGTCCTGCACCGCAAGGGCAAGGAGGGCCTGGGCGCCGCCTACCTGGCCGGCTTCCGCTGGGGCCTGGAGCGGGACTACGGCGTGCTGATCGAGATGGACGCCGACGGCTCCCACCAGCCCGAGGAACTGCCCCGGCTGCTGACCGCCCTCAAGGGCGCCGATCTGGTCCTCGGCTCCCGCTGGGTGCCCGGCGGCCGGGTGGTGAACTGGCCGAAGTCCCGGGAGTTCATCTCCCGCGGCGGCAGCCTGTACTCGCGCCTCGCCCTGGACCTGCCGCTGCGTGACATCACGGGCGGCTACCGCGCCTTCCGCCGGGAGACCCTGGAGGGCCTGGGCCTCACCGAGGTCGCCTCCCAGGGCTACTGCTTCCAGGTCGACCTGGCCCGCCGCGCGGTCAAGGCCGGCTACCACGTCGTCGAGGTGCCCATCACCTTCGTGGAGCGGGAGCTGGGCGACTCCAAGATGAGCCGGGACATCCTGGTCGAGGCGCTGTGGCGGGTCACGGTGTGGGGCGTGGGGGAGCGGGTCGGCAAGATCCGCGACCGCGACCGCAATCCCTGATCCCCGCTTATCCCGCCCTGAGCCGGCGCCAGGCACACTGGGGAGTATGACGACTGGCGCTCAGACCCCCAGGTACCCGGCCCGGCCCCGGCGCTCGCGACTGCGCACGTTCCTGCCGCTCGGTGTCGCCGCGTGGCTCGTGCTGGAGATCTGGCTGCTGACGGTGGTCGCGGGGGCGTCCAACGGCTTCGTGGTCTTCCTGCTCCTCGTGGCCGGGCTGGTCCTGGGCTCCGTGGTCATCAAGGCGGCCGGGCGCCGGGCCTTCCGCAACCTGACCGAGACGCTGCAACAGCAGCAGGCGGGCGTGATGCCGGACGCGGCCCGGCCCAACAGCGAGGGCAACGGCCTGACGATGCTGGGCGGCCTGCTGCTGATCCTCCCCGGGCTGATCTCGGACGCCCTGGGGCTGCTGCTCCTGCTGCCGCCGGTCCAGAAGGCGGTGAGCCGCCGCGCCGAGCGCACCTTCGAGCGCAAGCTCCGCGAGGCCGGCTCCGGCGCCCTGGGCGACGCCTTCCGCCAGGCCCGTATGCACCGCCCCGACGGCAAGGTCGTCCCGGGCGAGGTCGTCCGCGACGACCACACCGACGACACCCCGCGCGACCCGCGCCCGCCACTGACCCACTGAGCCGGGCGGGGGCCCGGCCGGCTCGGGCGCATCGCCGCCGCACCGCGCGGCGAACGCCGGACCCCATGGCACGCACCGCTGGGCATGGCAGAGACCGCACTCCACGGCACGGACCGCGGGGCACGGCAAAGACCGCGGGCGCCGTACAGTCATGTACGGCGCCCGCGGTCATTCACTCAGGTGCGCTGAAACGCGCCGGAGCCCCGCAGGGCTCACGCACTCTTGCGGCTGTCCCGCGGATGGACCGCGATGTTCATCGCCCCGGAGCGCAGAACGGCCAGCCGCTCCTCGAGGACCTCTTCGAGCTCCTCACGGGTGCGCCGCTCCATCAGCATGTCCCAGTGTGTGCGCGCAGGCTTGGCCTTCTTCTCCTCCGGACCGTCGCCGTCCACCAGGAGTGCCTGGGCCCCGCAGACCTTGCACTCCCACTCCGGCGGGATCTCCGCCTCCACCGAGAAGGGCATCTCGAATCGGTGCCCCTTCTCGCATGCGTACTCCACGGCCTGGCGCGGAGCCAGGTCGATGCCGCGGTCCGTCTCGTAGCTGGTCACCACGAGGCGCGTGCCGCGAAGAGCTCGCTCACTCATGAATCGTGCCTCCCGGGCTTGTCGCCCACAGGACAGGTGTCGCTGTCGTCGTCATCCGGTCAACGTCCGGTCGGCGGTAAAGATTCCCGTCCCGAGTCCCGTTCAGGGTCATGTGTCGCCGTCGTAGCCGCAGCCTTGTCAACCAGTGCAGTACCCACAGGCGTCCGGTTTGTCACATCTGCTAGGAGATGTCACCCAGCGTTTCGGCACCTTTGACGCGCAGTAACGGTACGCCTGGCAGGCCAAACGCGTACACTACAGCCCTTTCGTGCCGAGTGCTAAATCCTTTCGGGTACGGGGTTGCCCGCGTCGGCGATCGCCCGCCGTACCGGTACCCGGGCGAGCAGGAGGAAACCGAGCACGAAGAACGCCACCAGCGAGATGATCGCGTCCCGGTAGCTCCCGGTCAGCTGGTAGGTCAGCCCGAACAGCAGCGGCCCCAGCCAGCTCATGCCGCGGTCGCTCAGCTCGTACGCGGAGAAGTACTCGGCCTCCTTGCCCGGCGGCACCAGCTGGGAGAACAGCGAGCGGGACAGCGCCTGGCTGCCGCCGAGGACGAGTCCGATCCCGGCCGCCAGCACGAAGAACCACACCGGCGCCCCGGCCGGCAGGAAGTACCCGGCCGCCAGCGTCACCGTCCAGGCGACCAGGGAACCCAGGATCGTGCGCTTGGCGCCGTGGCGCCGGGCCAGCCTGCCGAGCAGCAGCGCGCCCGCCACCGCGAGGACCTGCACCAGCAGCACCGCCACGATCAGCGTCGACTGCCCGAGGCCCAACTCCTTGGAGCCGTACACCGAGGCCTGAGAGATCACCGTCTGGATGCCGTCGTTGTAGACCAGGTACGCCAGCAGGAAGGCCAGCGTCAGCGGGTGGCGGCGCATGTCGCGGACGGTCGCGGCGAGCTGCCGCCAGCCGGGCAGGGCCGCCTGACGCCCGGGGGCGCCCGGCTCCGCGGCGGAGGCCCGGCGGTCGCGCAGCCGGCGCAGCGGTACGAGCGCGAAGCCGCCCCACCACAGACCGGCCGAGGCCAGGCAGATGCGGACCGCGGCGCTCTCGCTCAGCCCGAACGAGTCGTGTCCCGTGTACAGCACCAGGTTGATCACCAGCACCAGGGCGCCGGCCGCGTAGCCGAAGGCCCAGCCCCGCGACGAGACCGCGTCGCGCTCCTCCGGCCCGGCGATCTGCGGCAGGTACGAGTTGTAGAGCATCATCGCCACCGACTGCGCGGCGTTCGCGACGATCAGGAGCACACCGCCGAGCAGATAGCGGTCGCCGTCCAGGAAGAACATGCCGGTCGTCGCGGCGGCCCCGGTGTACGCGGCGGCCGCGAGCAGCGGCTTCTTGCGGCCCGAGCGGTCGGCTGCGGCACCCGCGAGCGGCATCGCCAGCACGGCCACGATCACCGACAGGGAGACCGAGTACGCGAAGAACGACCCGGCGCGCACCGGTATGCCCAGCGGATGGACGAAGCCGTCCGCGTCCGCCGCCGCCTCGGCGACCGAGGTCAGATAGGGGCCCAGGAACACGGTGAGGACGCTGGTGGAGTAGACCGAGCACGCCCAGTCGTAGAAGTACCAGCCGAGTTGCTCGCGCCGGCGCTCGGCGGCGGATCCGTCGCCCGCGTCCTTCCGCACGGTGTCGATGCCCACCCGTGCCCTCACTTCCCCGTGAACGCGCGTCGCCCCGGTCCCCGGCCCGGGTCAGACCCAGACGCCGCGGTCCTCCATGACCTTGCGCAGTGTGTCGATGTGATCGGTCATGATGCCATCCACGCCCAGGTCCAGGAGCCGGTGCATCCGGTCCGCGTCGTTGACGGTCCACACGTGCACCTGGAGCCCGCGCGCGTGGGCGGCGCGGACGAAGCGGTGGTCCACGACCTGGATGCCCGACTGCGTCTCGGGCACCTGCGCGGCCACCGCCGAGCGGCGCAGCGCGGCCGGGACACCCCAGGAGCGCAGCCGCAGGTTGAGCACGCCCCGGGTCCCGTAGGAGGTGGCGAGCCGGGGGCCGGCCAGCCGCTGGGCTCGGACCACGCGCGCCTCGGAGAACGAGCCGACGCAGATCCGGTCCCAGGCGTCGGTGCGCTCGATCAGCTCCAGCAGGGGCAGCAGGGCCGGTTCCGCCTTGACGTCGATGTTCCAGCGGACCTCGGGGAAGGTCTCCAGCAGCTCCTCGAACAGGGGAACGGGTTCCTCGCCCGCCACCCGCGCCTGCCGCACGTCGGCCCAGCGCAGGTCGGCGATGCGGCCCGTGCCGTCCGTCATCCGGTCCAGTGTCGCGTCGTGGAAGGCGACGAGCCGGCCGTCCCGCGTGGCGTGGACGTCGGTCTCGATGTACCGGTAGCCCGCCTCCAC
The DNA here is from genome assembly GCF_055571015.1 of Streptomyces sp. NPDC031049. Lineage (NCBI taxonomy): Bacteria > Bacillati > Actinomycetota > Actinomycetes > Kitasatosporales > Streptomycetaceae > Streptomyces > Streptomyces sp. NPDC031049. Next base: position 43,983 of record NZ_JBVIGC010000010.1, on the reverse strand, counting down.
CGCCCGCCGGAACTGACGGAGTGTGTTCTCCAGGCCGTCCGCGGCCCCGCCCCGGTGAGCGAAGGCGATCGGGCCGGGATGGTCCAGGTAGGGGTGGCGTATCGGCGTGGTCACCGTCGCAGTATCGCGCGCCGGGGTTGCCCCGCGGCAACCACCGTGCTGCCGCCCGGTGCCGGGGGGACGGCGAACACGCGCAGGAACACCTGGGCGAGCGGACCGATGCTCACCGCGTACAGCAGGGTGCCGGCGCCGACCGTGCCGCCGAGGACGAACCCGGTGGCCACGACCGTGATCTCGATGGCCGTACGCACCAGGCGCACCGACAGCCCCGTGCGCTGGTGCAGCCCCGTCATCAGCCCGTCCCGCGGACCCGGGCCGAACCGCGCCGCGATGTACAGGCCGGTGGCCGCGCCGTTGAGGACGATCCCCGCGGCCAGCAGCGCGATGCGCGTGGGCAGCCCGTGGACGTCCGGCGTCACGGCCAGGGCCGCGTCCATCGCCGCACCGATCACCAGGACGTTGGACACCGTGCCGAGGCCGGGCCGCTGGCGCAGCGGAACCCACAGCAGCAGCACCGCCGCACCGACGAGGGTCAGGACCAGCCCCATCGACAGGCCCGTCCGCTCCGCGAGGCCCTGGTGCAGCACGTTCCACGGCTCCAGACCGAGCCCGGAGCGGACCAGGAGCGCCGAGCTGGCGCCGTACAGCACGAGACCGCCGTAGAGCTGGGTCAGTCGGCGGGGGAGATGCCCCGTGCCACGCCGTTCGCTCGACTCCTCGGACAACATGTGCCCCCCTGTGGTGGTAGTGGCCTGATGCATGACACCCTGTGGCGTGGAAGGACTCGCCATCCATGGCCAATCCGGGGAAGGTGGACTGATTCAGATGGCCCAGTGGACCTCTGCCGTGGGGGCCGCGCAGCTGGCCCGGCTGCTCGGCTCCCAGCAGGACCGTCCGGCCGGCCCCGGCACCCGGCGCCCGCCCGCCTACCGGGCCCTCGCCGACGGCATCCGGCTGCTGGTGCTGGAGGGGCGGGTGCCGGTCGCCGCGCGGCTGCCCGCCGAGCGGGAGCTGGCGCTCGCCCTGTCCGTGAGCCGCACCACCGTCGCCGCCGCCTACGAGGCCCTGCGGACCGAGGGCTTCCTGGAGTCCCGGCGCGGGGCGGGCAGCTGGACCGCCGTTCCGGCGGGCAACCCGTTGCCGGCCCGGGGCCTGGAGCCGCTCCCGCCCGAGGCCCTCGGCTCGATGATCGACCTGGGCTGCGCGGCGCTGCCCGCCCCCGAGCCCTGGCTGACCCGGGCCGTCCAGGGCGCCCTGGAGGAACTGCCGCCCTACGCGCACACCCACGGCGACTATCCGGCCGGGCTGCCCGCACTGCGCGCGATGATCGCCGACCGCTACACCGCGCGGGGCATCCCCACCATGCCGGAGCAGATCATGGTGACGACCGGGGCCATGGGCGCCATCGACGCCATCTGCCACCTCTTCGCGGGCCGCGGCGAGCGCATCGCCGTCGAGTCCCCGTCGTACGCCAACATCCTCCAGCTGATGCGGGAGGCCGGGGCCCGGCTGGTGCCCGTCGCCATGGCCGAGGGCCTGACCGGCTGGGACATGGACCGCTGGCGCCAGGTGCTGCGCGAGGCCGCGCCCCGCCTCGCCTATGTCGTCGCCGACTTCCACAACCCGACCGGCGCGCTCGCCGGCGAGGACCAGCGGCGGCGGCTGGTGGACGCGGCCCGGTCGGCGGGGACCGTGCTCGTCGCCGACGAGACGATGAGCGAGCTGTGGCTGGACGAGGACGTCAGCATGCCGCGGCCGGTGTGCGCCTTCGACCCGGCCGGCTCCACGGTCGTCACGGTCGGTTCCGCCAGCAAGGCCTTCTGGGCCGGTATGCGCATCGGCTGGGTGCGCGCCGCACCCGACGTGATCCGCAGCCTGGTCGCCGCGCGCGCGTACGCCGACCTCGGCACGCCGGTGCTGGAGCAGCTCGCCGTGAACTGGCTGTTCGGCACCGGCGGCTGGGAGCAGGCCGTGCAGGTCCGGCGCGACCAGGCCCGGGAGAACCGGGACGCGCTCGTGGCCGCCGTACGCCGGGAGCTGCCCGCCTGGGAGTTCGAGGTGCCGCGCGGCGGGCTCACCCTGTGGGTGCGCAGCGGAGGCCTGTCGGGCTCCCGGCTCGCCGAGGCCGGGGAGCGCGTGGGCGTGCGGGTGCCGTCCGGGCCCCGGTTCGGGGTCGACGGTGCCTTCGAGGGGTATGTGCGGCTGCCGTTCACGGTCGGCGGAGCGGTCGCGGAGGAGGCGGCGGTGCGGCTGGCGGCGGCGGCCCGGCTGGTGGAGAACGGGGGAGCGGGGCCGTCGGAGGCGCCGCGGACCTTCGTGGCCTGAGCCGGGCTTTCGTGGCCTGACCCGGACATACGGGTGGCGCCCCCGCGGGTCGCGGGGGCGCCGTCGTCGGTCCCTGCGCTTATACGGAGTCCGGGCCGGGGGCGGTCCGGGTCACTGCTTCGTGAGTGTCGGGACCGGCTTCCTGGACGCGGGCTCCGGCTTGGTGAGGACCGGTACCGGCTTCCTCGGCGCGGGCTCCGGGCCGGGGTCGGTGGGGGCTGCCTCCGCGTCCGGTGCGGGCTCCGGCTCGGTGAGGACCGGTGTCGGCTCCTTCGCCGGGGACTCCGGCTTGGTGAGGACCGGGACCGGTCGCTTCGGTGCGGAGTCGGCGTCGGTGGTGGAGGCGGGCGCCGGTTCCGGTGACGGCGCCTCCTGCCCGTCCGGCTCCGTGAGCGCGCCGGCGGGTACCGGCTCCGGCCCGGGGTGGTCCGGGTCCGCCCCGTCGGCCGGTGCCGGATCGCCCATCGCGTCCTCCGGGACGTGCTCGCCGTCGGCCGGGGTGGTGCGCGGCGGCAGCAGCGCCATGACCGCCTTGCGGTGGGCGTCGCTCGTCGCGTCGTCGTACGGGTCCGGGGTCGCCGGGACCTGGATGCGGTGGACCGGCCCCGTTCCCAGCCGGGCATAACCGCGGCCGGGCGGGACCTGGTCGACGGGCGTGGTGTGCGGGGGAGCGCCCAGCACGGTCGTCAGCTGCTCGGTGGTGGCGGGGCCGAGAACGACACGCGCGCGTGTGTGCTGTCGTACGGCGTCGCCGAGGGTGTCGAACGCGTCCAACTGGTCCGCCACGACCACCGTGACGTGCGCCGCCCGGCCGTGCCGCAGCGGGACCTGGAGCAGGGACTGCGGGTCCCGGCGGCCCTCGGCGGCGGCCAGGTGCGCGAAGGCGCCGGGCCGGTCCAGCAGGACCCACAGGGGCCGCTTGGTGTCGTCCGGCGGCGGGTGGCCCTCCTGGCGGGCCCGGTTCAGGGAGATCAGCCGGCGCTCCGTCTCCTGTGCGGCCCACTCCAGGCTGGCCAGCGCCCCGGCGAGGCCGCACTCGACGGCCAGGACGCCGTCGCGCCCGGTCAGACAGGCGTACTCGCCGGTGCCGCCGCCGTCGACGATCACCAGGTCGCCGCCGTGGTGCAGGGCCTGGAGGGCCAGGGAGCGCAGCAGAGTGGAGGTGCCGGTGCCCGGCTGTCCCAGGACCAGCAGGTGGGGCTCGGTGGAGCGGACACCGGTGCGCCAGACGACCGGCGGTACGTCCCGCTGCTCCTCGCCGTGGGTGAGCGGGAGCGTACGCTGCACACGCGTGGGGTCGGTGAACCCGAGGACCGCCTCGCCCGGCGCGGTGACGAAGCGCTGGGCGGCGATGTCGGTGGGCAGCGGTGCGAGGACGGTCACCGTGAGGTGGTTGGCCTCCTCGTCCCAGGCGTAGTGGTACTCACGGCCCCGGCCGGCCTTCGCCGTGAGCAGGTGCTCGATCCGGGCACGCGCCTCGGGCTCGCCGTCGGTGAAGTACGCCGGGTAGCGGATCACCAGGTGGGAGAAGCGGCCGGTGTCGTCGAACTCGTAGGCCGGGAACGCCTTCTCCCAGGCGCCGCCGTGCGAGTAGAGCGGGTCGGGGTCCTCGGGGATCGAGAAGTAGGGCACCAGCGCCTCGTACAGGGAGGACAGGCGCTGGGTGCGCGGCTCGTCCGGCCCCTCGGGGGCGGGCGGGGTGCCGTCCCGGCCCTGCCAGGCCGCCGCCGCCATCAGGGTGATGACGGCGAGCAGCGGGCCGTACGGCATCAGCGCCACGACCAGGACCACCGAGGCCACCAGGAACAGCAGCGCGCCGCGCCGGTCCTTGGGGGTGTCGGCCCAGCGGCGCCGCGCGGCCGACGCCAGCCGGCGCAGGCCGCGCGCGATCGTGATCAGCGGCTGGAGGACGTCGGTGGCGCTGTCGGCCGCCGTCCTGGCCAGCTCCCGGCTCCGGGCGAGCTGTGCGCCGCCGTTGCTCAGAATGCGGGGGAGGGGGCGCCGGGCCACTGCTGCCTCCTGGGAGTGCGTACGGGAGAGGGGTCGGTCAGAACTTGATTCCGCCGAGGAGGCTCGCCAGGCTCTCGCCGCCCGCCTTGATGCTCGGTGCGATGGCCGTGCTCGCCAGGTAGAAGCCGAACAGCATCGCCACCACGGCGTGCGAGGCCTTCAGTCCGTCCTTGCGGAAGAAGATGAAGACGACGATGCCGAGCAGGACCACGCCTGAGATCGAGAGGATCATGTGAGTTCTCCTGGTTCGCGGGGACAGTCACCATGAGTACTTCCAGGATCACAGGATGAATCCATACGATAAAAGGTGCAAGCGGGTGAAAATTCGTACATTTCGCCCGCGTGGCGCAGTGCTCGGCAGGTCGGCAGGATCGCGGGGTTGCGTCCGGCCGGGTCTGTGGTGATCTTTACCTCCGGCGCATCCGGTCATGTGCCGCACGAGCCAGTACCCTGGCGATTCACTCGTACGGCCGCACCGCTCGCGGCCGTGCGCACACGGTTCCCCAACGTTCGTACGTTCGTAGTGAGAGGCGGTCCGGCCGATGACTGATGCCCCCGACCCCGAGGTCGTGGAGCTGGCGACCAAGATCTTCGATCTGGCCCGGCAGGGGCAGACCGAAGCGCTGGTGGCGTACGTCGACGCCGGCGTCCCGGCCGACCTCACCAACGACCGCGGCGACTCCCTCGTCATGCTCGCCGCCTACCACGGCCACGCCGACGCGGTGCGCGCCCTGCTGGCCCGCGGCGCGGAGGCCGACCGGATCAACGACCGGGGCCAGACCCCGCTCGCCGGGGCCGTCTTCAAGGGCGAGACCGAGGTCGTCAAGGCCCTCCTGGAGGGCGGAGCCGACCCCTCCGCCGGCACCCCGTCGGCGGTCGACACGGCCCGGATGTTCGGCCGGACCGAGCTGCTGGAGCTGTTCGGCGCGCAGTGACGCGCAGCCGGACCAGTGGCGACGCCGGGGTGAACCCGGCGCTCTGACCGGGGAAATCACGGAAAACGGGGGAGGCGGTACGAGGCCGCCGAAATATCGGTCGCGGCAGCTGTGACCGCCGGGCCATCATGACGACGTGGTTCACGGACGTGATGGCTGGGCAGGTGTTGCCGCACCGCGCGGACCGTGACGCGGTCCGCAAGGGCCACCGACGAGAGGCAGAGGAAGATGGTCTTCGGCAAGCAAGAGACGGCGGGCGCTCCGACGTGTTGTCACGCGGCCAGGTAACGCGTTCCCCGGTTGCGTCGACGCTTGATGTGAGGCTGTGTTTCCCATGTTCGATCCGGTCATAGCGCCCAGCGGCACCCTGCTCGGCCTGCTTCAGCGGGGCCGCGGCGACGGCACGCTGCACGCGCTCACCGCGCCCCGCGCGGAGGCGCTCGCCGCCCTCAACCACTGCGTGCTGCGCGACCCCCGCCACGACTGGCAGGTGGAGAACCGCTCCCTCTACTACGCCCGCCTGTACCTCGACCTCGACGGTGAACTGGACGCCGTCGAAGCGCACCTCTTCGACCCCGAGGACGCCCTCGACACCGAGGAGTCACGCACCGGGCTCGCCCTCGCCGTTCTCGGCCACCTGGCCTCCTACGGCAGGCGCGACGCCCTCGAACTGCTGCGCCGGTACGCCGCCCAGGGCAGCAACTGGGCCTGGGCCCTCGACGAGCTGGCGCTGCGCGACGACGACGCCGGACTGCGCGCCCTCGCCGCGCCCGTCCTGGCGCGCTTTCCCCGCGACGCGGAGGGCGAGGCCGAGCTGGCCGCCGCCGTCCGGGACGCCTTCGAGCCGAGGCCCTGGCGGCTGTGGGCCGAGGACCCCCGCGAATCGATCGCCACGCGGGTGCGTGCCGCCCACGAGGCCGGCTGCTTCGACCGCTGGCAGCGGCAGCTGAGCCCGACCGGGCCGCGCCCCGGCTGGAGCGTGCAGGCCGTCTTCGAATGGGCCCAGCAGGGCCTGGACCGCGGCGCCGCCCTCCATGTGCCGGCCGCCCGATGTCTCACCGCCGTCGCGGGACCCGACGACCGGCCCGAGATCATCGAGGCCGCCAGGTCGGGCGGCGACGGCGCCCGCTGCACCGCCCTGCGCTATCTCGCCGGCGGCCACGATCCCGACGCCCTCGACCTGATCGAGGGCGCCGTGTCCACCGGCTCGACGGTCGTCGTGGAGGCCGCCGTCGACGCCTTCGAACGGATGCGCACCACCGCCGCGGTCGAACGGGCGCGTGCCTGGGTCCACCGGCCCGACGCGCTCGGCGCCGCCGCCGGACGCGTCCTCGCCTGCCGGGGCGGGGTGCACGACCGGGACCTCGTCCTCGCCGCGCTGCGCGAGGCGGTCCGCGGCGACGGCCCGGACGCCCCGACCCTGTGGACCCTCGTCGACGGAGCCGGACGGCTCGGCATCGCCTGCGCCGCGCCCGTGCTGCGGCACGTCTACCGGGAGACCGCCTCCTCCCATCTGCGCGGCCGTGCCGCCCGGGCACTGGCCGCCACCGATTCCTCCTTCGCCACCGGCTTCGCCGTCGAGTGCCTGTGGGACTGCGAGGAGTCCACCCGTGAACTCGCCGCGCGGCACGCCGAGACCGGCGACAACCGCGTCGTCGAACGCCTGCGCAGGCTCGCCGCCGACCCCGCGGAGGAAGCCGAGGTCCAGACGGCCGTACGGAGCCGGATCGGGCCGGACGCGCCGGCGGTGTGACGGGCGGGCGGCCCGCGGGGCGGGTGGTGGTCCGCGGGGCGGGTGGTTCGCGGGCGTGGGGTCGTCGGGGCGAGCGTCGCCGATGCGGCCGGCAAGAGGGGCGGCAGCAGAAGACCACCGCTTCCGGGTGGTGGCCGGTGCACACGCGCGTGCGGCCGGGGAGGCGGAGAAGCGTCGGCGCCGGCATTGCGGTCGGCGACAGGGTCGGCAGGCGGCCGGCGACGGGAGGCGGCAGGTGGCCGGCGACGGGAGGCGGCAGGTGGCCGGCGACGACGGGGTCGGCAGGCGTCGGACGACCGCCGACGGCCCCGGACGTGAGGAGGGGGTGGCCATGGGCGGCCGGGCGCCCGGTCCGCGTGAACGGGGGATGACCCGCGGATCAGCCCGGTGTGGACGCGGGCCGGCCCGCCCGGGGGCACAGCGCAACGCTCATGGGCCGTTCCTCGGTGCGAAAGATCCACGTTGACGCGAGCACGTCCAGCCCGGCGACAACACCGGTATGCGTGTCGTCATCGTGACCGAATCCTTTCCCCCCGATGTGAACGGCGTGGCCCACTGCGCGCTCCAGACCGCCCGGCACCTCGTCGACCGCGGTCACACTCCCGTCGTCGTCGCCCCGGCACCGGCGCCCGGCAACCGCCCTGACGACCCCGACCCGGGCCGGCTCGTCCCCGGCGCCCCGGTCGTCCACGTCCCCTCCCTCCCGCTCCCCGGCTACCCCCAGGTCCGCGTCGCCCTCCCCAGCCGGCGCCTCGCCGCCACGATCACCGAACACCGGGCCGACATCGTCCACCTGGCCAGCCCCTTCGTCCTCGGCGTCCGCGGCATGGCCGCCGCGGCCCGGCTCGGCGTGCCCGCCGTGGCCGTCTACCAGACCGACCTCGCCGGATACGCACGCACCTACATGGGCGCGGGCGAGGCGGCGGCCTGGCGGCGCATCCGTGCCGTGCACTCCGCCGCCGACCTCACCCTCGCCCCGTCCAGCGCGTCCCGGCGCGACCTCGAGGCGCACGGAGTGCCCAGGGTCGAACTGTGGCCGCGCGGCGTGGACACCGTCCGCTTCCGGCCCGAGCTGCGCGACGCCGCGCTGCGCCGGGAACTCGCCCCCCGCGGCGAGCTGATCGTCGGCTACGTCGGGCGGCTCGCACCGGAGAAGCGGGTCGAGCTGCTGGCCGGGGTCTGCGGACTGGACGGTGTGCGCGTCGTCGTCGTCGGCGACGGGCCCAGCCGGCCGCACCTGGAACAGGCCCTGCCCGGCGCCCTCTTCCTGGGCCGCCGCACCGGCGAGGACCTGGCCCGCGTCTTCGCCTCCCTGGACGTCTTCGCGCACACGGGCCCCTTCGAGACGTTCTGCCAGACCGTGCAGGAGGCCATGGCCGCCGGTGTGCCCGTCGTCGCCCCGGCCGCCGGCGGCCCGCTGGACCTGGTCGACCACGGCCGCACCGGGCTGCTGGTGCCGCCGGACGACGCGGACGCCCTGCGGGACGCGGTGCGGGCGCTGGCCGCCGACCCCGCACTGCGCACGGCCTGCGGCGCCGCCGGGCGGGCGGCCGTCCAGGGGCGCACCTGGACGGCCGTCGGCGACCGGCTGATCGACCACTACGCCGATGTCCTCGCCGCACGGAAGGCGGTGCTGGCGGCATGAGCGCGCTCAGGATCGTCCGGCTCGCCAACTTCGTCGCCCCCGCCTCGGGCGGACTGCGCACCGCGCTGCGCGAACTGGGCAAGGGATACCGGGAGGCCGGTCACGAGCCCGTCCTGATCGTGCCGGGCGAGCGCGCGGACGACCGCGAGACGGAGCAGGGCCGGGTGATCACGCTCCCCGGACCGCCGCTGCCCGGGACCGGCGGCTACCGCGTCCTGACCGACCGGCGGCGCGTGGCCGCCCTGCTGGAGGACCTGGCCCCCGACCGGCTGGAGGTGTCCGACCGGACGACGCTGCGCTGGACCGGCAAGTGGGCCCGGCGGGCCAGGGTCCCCGCCGTGATGGTCTCCCACGAGAGCGCCGACGGCGTCCTGCGCACCTGGGGCCTGCCCGAGAAGACGGCCCGGCGCACGGCCGACGCCCTCAACACCCGTACCGCCCACACGTACGCGCGCGTGGTGTGCACGACCGAGTTCGCCGAGCGGGAGTTCGTACGGATCGGCGCGCGCAACGTCGTACGGGCACCGCTCGGCGTCGATCTGACGGTGCGGCACCCGGCGCTGCGGGACCCGGCGGTGCGTGAACGGCACGCGCGCGTGGAGGACGCGCTGCTGGTGATGTGCTCCCGGCTGTCGGTGGAGAAGCGTCCCGGGACGGCGCTGGACGCCCTTGGGGCACTGCGACGCCGCGGACGGCGGGCGGTCCTGGTGGTGGCCGGGGACGGGCCGCTGCGCCCCCGGCTCGAACAGCGGGCACGGGAGGCGGGGCTGCCGGTCGCCTTCCTCGGGCACGTCGCCGACCGGGGCGCGCTGGGCGCGTTGCAGGCGTCCGCCGACGTGTGCCTGGCGCCGGGTCCCGCCGAGACCTTCGGGCTCGCCGCGCTGGAGGCGATGGCGTGCGGCACGCCCGTGGTGGCCAGTGCGTCGTCCGCGCTGCCCGAGGTGATCGGTGCCGCCGGGGCCGTCGCCGCCGATCACGGGGAGGCGTTCGCGGACGCCGTGGAGCGGCTCCTCGACCGCCCGGAACGCGACCGGCGGGAGAGGGCACGCGCGCGTGCCGAGTGCTTCGGCTGGGACACGGCCGTCACGGCGTTCCTCGACGCCCACGACGCGACGCCTCCGGCGCGTCCGCGGCCCCGGCCCGTCGTACCGGAGGGCGTGGCATGAGACGGCCGCCGCGCTTCGTGGCACTCGGCGACTCGCTGACCGAGGGCGTGGGCGACCGCGTGGGAGACGTCTGGCGCGGCTGGGCGGCGCTCCTGGCCGCCGGACTGGCGGCCGGGCCCTGGGAAGCACCGGGCCGCGTGGGGGCGGGGGCGACTGGTCCGGGGGACGCGGGTTCGTCCGGCCCCGTGGAGGCGAGGGAGGAGAGGGCGGCCGGGGCAGCCGGGGCGGCCCGGGTGCCCGCGAGCCCGGTGGGGCCCGTCGGGTTCGCCAATCTCGCCGTCAGCGGGGCCCAGACGCGGGACGTGCTGGAGACGCAGCTGCCCGCCGCGCTGGCGCTGCGGCCCGATCTCGCCTCCGTGATCGTCGGTGTCAACGACACCTTGCGGTGCACCTTCGACATCCACGCCGTCGCCGCCCGCCTGGACCGGGTGTACGGGGCGCTCCACGCGCAGGGCGCGGTCCTGCTCACGGCCTGTCTGCCCGACCCCGGCGCCATGCTCGGACTGCCGGGCGCGCTGGGCCACCCGCTGGCCCGGCGGCAGCGGGCGGTCAACACCGTGGTCCACGCGCTGTCCGACCGCTATGAGGCGGTGCACCTGCACGCGTGCGACGGCGACTGGGTCACCGACCGCGCCCTGTGGAGCGCGGACCGGCTGCACCCGGGGGAGCGCGGCCACCGGCAGCTGGCCGCCCGGTTCCACGCCCTGCTCGCCGAGCGCGGCCTCGCCACCGGCCCCGCGCCCTCGCCCGAGCCCGAGTCCCCGGAGCCCACCCGGGCGGCCGGGCTGTGGTGGCTGGCCACCGCGGGCACCGGCTGGGTGGCCCGGCGCTGCACCGACCTGCTGCCGCAACTGCTGACGCTGGCCGCCGACGAACTGCGCCACCGCGCGCGCGGCACGAGCGCCCGGCTCGACCTGCGCGCGTCCGCCGCGGTCTCCGCCGCGCTCGCCGCCCTGCCGGCGACGGAGCCCGCGGACGCCGCGTGAACGCGTGGCACCGGCCGTCCCGCTCAGCGCCGGCGCACGCCCACGAAGCGCACGGGCGTGCCCGGCACGGCCTGGGCCGCGGCCGGGAGGTCGGCGCCGCGCACCACTCCGATCACCGGGTAGCCCCCGGTGGTCGGATGGTCCGCCAGGAACACCACCGGCCTGCCGTCCGGCGGCACCTGGACGGCGCCGAGCACCATGCCCTCGCTGGGCAGTTCCCCCACCCGCGAGCGCTCCAGGGCGGGTCCCTCCATGCGCAGGCCGATCCGGTTGCTCGCGGGCGAGACCCGGTACGCGCGCGTGGTGAACGTCCGTAGTGCCTCGGAGGTGAACCAGTCCTCCCGGGGGCCGGGCGTCACCCGCAGGACCAGTTCGGCCGGAGGCGCCGGCTGCGGGGCCGCGTCCACGCGCGGGTGCGGGGCACCCGGGCGCCCCAGGGGCAGCACGGCGCCGTCCGTGAGGGGCGGCGGACCGAGCCCGGACAGCAGGTCGGTGGAGCGGCTGCCGAGCACCGGCTCGACGGCGACGCCACCGCAGACGGCGACGTAGGAGCGCACGCCGGTGACGGCCCGGCCGACTTCCAGCAGCGCCCCCGCCGGGACCCGGACCGGCGCGCCCCAGGGAGCCGGGCGCCCGTCCACGGTGACCGTGCAGGGCGCACCGGCGACCGCCGCGGTGACCGCCGAGCGGGGGCGCAGGGCGCAGCCGTCGAGGGTGGTCTCCAGCAGCGCCGCCTCGGGCGGGTTGCCGACCAGACGGTTGGCCAGCGCCGCCGCGGGCCCGTCGAGCGCGCCGGAGCGGGGCACGCCCAGGTGGGCGTTGCCGGGCCGGCCCCGGTCCTGCACGGTGGTCAGGGCCCCCGCCCGGACGACGGCCAGCGCACGGTCGCTCATGGCGCCTCCTCCCGCCCGTCGGGGCCCGGAGGCTTCTCCCGCCCGTCACGGCCCACCGGAACGAACCGCACGCGCGTGCCCGGCGACAGCAGCGCCGCCGGTACGCGCGTGTGGTCCCACAGCACGGCGTCCGTGCTGCCGATCAGCTGCCAGCCGCCCGGCGACGAGCGCGGGTAGACACCGGTGTACGGGCCCGCCAGGGCCACCGACCCGGCCGGGACGGCCGTCCGCGGCGTGGCCCGGCGCGGCACGTGGCACTGCTCCGGCAGTCCGGTCAGGTACCCGAAGCCCGGCGCGAACCCGCAGAAGGCGACCCGGAACTCCGTGTCCGCGTGGATGCGGGCCACCTCCCGCTCGGGCACACCCCAGTGCGCGGCGACGTCGGCCAGGTCGGGCCCGTCGTAGCGGACCGGGAGGCGCACGACCTCACCCGAGGGCGGGGGAGCGGGCGGGACGTCGGCCGCGGTCAGCTCGGACGCCAGCCGGGCGCGGTCGGAGACACCGTCGAGGAGGATCGTACGGGCCGCCGGGACGATCTCGCGCGCGGTCAGCGAGCCCTCCGCGCGGCGGCGCAGCAGCTCCGCGTGCAGGGCCTGCGCCTCCTCGCCCGAGGACACCTCGACGAGCAGCGCTTCGTCGCCGACCGGCAGGACCCTCATGCGAAGGCCTCCACCCGTACCCCCGCCGCCTCCAGCCGCTGCCGGACCCGGCGGGCCAGCTCCACCGCGCCCGGCGTGTCACCGTGCACGCACAGGGAACGCGCGCGTACCTCGATGCGCGCCCCCGAACGGGCCGTGACCGTGCCCGAGCGGGCCAGGCCGACCGAGCGTTCCACCACCGCCTCGGGGTCGGCGACCACGGCGCCCTCCTCGCCGCGCGGTACGAGCGTGCCCCGGTCGGTGTACGCCCGGTCGGCGAACGCCTCCGTGACCACCGGGAGCCCGGCCCCGGCGGCCCGCTCCAGCACCCGTGAGCCCGGCAGCCCGAGCACGGGCAGCGCACCGCCCGCGAGGAGCACGCCCTCGACGACCGCCGCCGCCTGCTCCGCGTCGTGCACGACCCGGTTGTACAGCGCGCCGTGCGGTTTCACGTACGCCACGCGCGTGCCGGCCGCGCGGGCGAAGACGTCCAGGGCGCCGATCTGGTAGGCCACCTCGGCCGCCAGCTCGGCGGGCGGCACCTCCATCGCGCGCCGCCCGAACCCGGCCAGGTCCCGGTAGGAGACCTGGGCCCCGACCGTCACCCCCCGCTCGGTGGCCAGCTCGCACACCCTGCGCATCGTGGCCGGGTCCCCGGCGTGGAAGCCGCAGGCCACGTTGGCGCTGGTGACGACCGACAGCAGGCCCGCGTCGTCGGTGAGCCGCCAGCGGCCAAAGCCTTCGCCGAGATCGGCGTTCAGATCGATCGGGGTCATGTCTCCAGTGTCTCCGGTCCGTGCTCGCGGTGGACTCGCCCGGCGGGTGCCGCACGCAAGGGGTCAGACCACCCGGTACTGCTCGTCGCGCGCGTCGGTGACGAACATCTGCCCCGGGGCGTGCGTGAGGGCGAACGGCGGCCGTGAGGCCATCACCGCGGCCTGCGGAGTGACCCCGCAGGCCCAGAACACCGGGATGTCGTCCGGCTCGGCGTCGACCGGATCGCCGAAGTCGGGCCGGGCCAGGTCGGCGATGCCGAGCGCCGAGGGGTCGCCGCAGTGCACGGGGCCGCCGTGCACCGCCGGCAGCAGAGCCGTCTCGCGCAGCGCCGTCGACAGGTGCCGGGGCGGCACCGGGCGCATGGACACCACCATCGGGCCGTGCAGCCGCCCCGCCGGACGGCACTGCCGGCCGGTCACGTACATCGGGACGTTGCGGCCCTGCTCGACGTGGCGGATCGGCACGCCCGCCGCGGTCAGCGCCCACTCGAAGGTGAAGCTGCACCCGATGAGGAACGACACCAGGTCGTCCCGCCAGTGGGCGCGCACGTCCGTCGGCTCGTCCACCAGCTCACCGTCCCGCCACACCCGGTAGCGCGGCAGGTCGGTGCGCAGGTCCGCACCCTCGGCCAGCGCCGTGGTCCACGATCCGGCGTCCGTCACGTCGAGCACCGGGCAGGGCTTGGGATTGCGCGTGCAGAACAGCAGCATGTCGTACGCCCAGTCGGCGGGCACCGCGATCAGGTTGGCCTGGGTGTGACCCGCCGCGACCCCCGCCGTCGGGCCGGTCAGGCCCGCCCGGAAGCGGGCGCGGGCCGCGGCCGGGCGCCACGCGTGCGCGTGCTGGTCGACCAGGGCGATCGGACGGTCCTCGGTCATGGCGTGCTCGTGGTTCATGCCAGTTCCCTCCCGCGGGTCTCCGGCAGCCCCAGCAGAGCCAGGGCCGCGATGCCGTAGCCGACCGCGCCGAAGACCAGCGCGCCGCCCACGCCCCAGCCGTCGGCCAGGAACCCGACCGTCGTGGGGAAGACGGCGCCGATGGCGCGCCCGGTGTTGTACGTGAAGCCCTGACCGGTGCCGCGCACCGCGGTCGGGTACAGCTCGGCCAGGTAGGAGCCGAAGCCGCTGAAGATCGCCGACATGCAGAACCCGAGCGGGAAACCCAGCACCAGGAGCAGTGAGTTGGCGCCGGCGGGGATGTTCGCGTACGCCAGGATGCAGATCCCCGACAGCAGGGCGAAGAGCCAGATGTTGCGTCGGCGGCCCAGCCGGTCGGTGAGGTGGCCGCCGGTCAGGTAGCCGATGAAGGCGCCGGAGATCAGGAAGGTCAGATAGCCGCCGGTGCCGACCACCGACAGGTCGCGCTCCGTCTTCAGGTACGTCGGCACCCACGTGGCGAGGGTGTAGTAGCCGCCCTGGACACCGGTCGACAGCAGTACGGCGAACAGCGTGACGCGCAGCAGTCCGGGCCGCGTGCCCGTACCGGGCCGGAAGATCGCCGCGAACGAGCCCTTCTCGGCGCTCTTCTCGCGGGCGGCGGCCGCCTCGGGGGCGTCGTGGACGCTGCGCCGCACCCACACCACCAGCAGCGCGGGCAGCGCACCGGTCCAGAACATGATCCGCCAGGCCAGGTCGTCGCCGGCCATCGAGAAGACCAGCGTGTAGACCACCGCCGCCAGCGCCCAGCCCACGGCCCAGCTGCTCTGGACGGCGCCGAGCGTGCGGCCCCGGTGCCTGGCGCTCGCGTACTCGGCGACCAGGATCGCGCCGACCGCCCACTCGCCGCCGAAGCCGAGGCCCTGCAACGCCCGGAACACCAGCAGCGTCTCGTAGTTGGGCGCGAAGCCGCAGGCCACCGTGAACACGGCGTACGTGATCACCGTGAGCAGCAGTGCCTTGACCCGGCCGATGCGGTCCGCGAGAACGCCCGCGAGGGCGCCGCCGATCGCGGAGACCACCAGAGTGACGGTGGTCAGCAGACCGGTCTGGCCGCTGTCCAGGCCGAAGTACGCGGCCAGCGCCACCATGCTCAGCGGCAGCGTGAAGTAGTCGTACGAGTCGAGGGCGTAGCCGCCGAACGCGCCGCCGAAGGCACGGCGGCCCCGCGGTCCCAGCGCGCGCAGCCAGCCGAACGCGCCGTCGTCGCCGGTGGGTTCACCCTTGCCGGGGCGGCCGAGATCCTCGGCCAGGGCCTGCGGTGGAGGGGTCGAGCTCATGGGCACCTCGCAGTGGGAGGACGGAGGGTGCGTGCGGAGTGAGCCGGTCGGACGTGCGGGCGGCGGAGCGGTCGGAGAACGGCCGCGGAGGGAACGGAGAACCGCCGCTGAGCGGACGGAGAACCGCCGTCATGTCGAGCACCGTAGAGGATCGTTCAACGATCCCTCAATACCCATGTTGTTTCGTTCTGACGACTGCGGTTGAATTCCGGGCATGGCAGAGCAGCTGGCGCAACTCGCCGACGACCGCGCCCTCCTGGGGCGCACCAGCACCGCGGAGCGCGTCGCGGACATCCTCAGGAGCCGCATCGCCGAGGGCTTCTTCCCGCCCGGCACCCGGCTGTCGGAGGACAGCATCGGCGGCGCCCTCGGCGTCTCCCGCAACACGCTCCGCGAGGCGTTCCGGCTGCTCACGCACGAACGGCTGCTCGTCCACGAGCTGAACCGGGGCGTCTTCGTCCGGGTCCTGACGGTCGAGGACGTCGAGGACATCTACCGCACCCGCGCCCTGGTCGAGTGCGCGGTCGTCCGCGGCCTCGGCGAGCCGCCGTACGCCGTGGACGGACTCGCCGGAGCCGTCGAGGAGGGGCTCCGGGCGGCCGGCGAGGACGACTGGAAAGGTGTGGGGACGGCCAACATCCACTTCCACCGGGAGCTGGTCGCCCTCGCCGGCAGCGAACGCACCGACGAGCTGATGCGCAGCGTCTTCGCCGAACTCCGCCTCGCCTTCCACGTGGTGGACGACCCGCGCGCCCTGCACGAGCCGTACATCGCCCGCAACCGCGAGATCCTCACGGCCCTTCGGGCCGGGGACCGGGAGACGGCCGGGCGGCTGCTCGCGGTGTACCTGGAGAACTCGCTCGAGCGGGTGGTGGAGGTCTACCGGAGACGGGTCGGCGAGGAGAGCTGACCGACACCGGGCCGGGGTGCGGCAGGCCGCGGGGAGCGGGGTGCGGCAGGCTGCGGGGAGCGGGGTGCGGCAGGCTGCGGGGAGCGGGGTGCGGCAGGCCCGGGAAACGGGCTCGCGTCCGCGGGGAGGGCCGGGCGCGTCGAGGGGCTCGCGTCCGTGGTGGGGGAGGCGTCTGCGTCGTTTGGGTCGTTGTCAGACCTAGGACCTAATCTGTGCACCGTGACTTCGCCTGCATCGACGGACAGCGTTCCGCCCCAGCTCAGCGCGGGGCCGCGGCCTGCCATGGGCCCGGCCGCCGACGAGGGGCTGGCGCGGCGGCTGCGCGCGCTCGCCTGCACGGCGCCGCTGCACGACCTCGACACGCGCAAGGCCAACCTCGCGGGCGAGTACTCGGTGTACGGCATGGCGGAGGTCGCCCTCGCCGCCATCGACCTCGTCACGCTGAACATGGACTTCGACACGGGCGCCGACCACGACCAGATCGTGGCCCGCCTCATCCCGCGCATCGCCGCACAGGCCCCGCGAAGGCCCGCCGCCGAGCACGAGCGCGTGGCCCGCTGGGTCCTGGAGAACCTGATCAACGTCGGCAGCGTCGACCGCGGTTTCCGCGCGGTGTACGGCACGTTCGGGCCGGACGGCACCTATGTGCGCCGCGACTACGACTTCAAGCTGATCGAGGAGGTCCCCGGCCCCGGCGGCACGGTCTACCTCCGTACGACGGACGAGGCGGTCAACGTCCTCGTCGGCGCCCTCGACACCGACGTCACCAGCGCCCAGATCGCCGCCGAGGTCAAGCTGGAGGTGCTGATCAGCCGAGGCCGGCTCGCCGACGCCCAGCTCGCCGCCGAGCAGGCCCGGTACCGCACCGTGCAGTACTCGGAGACCCTCCGCAAAGCCCTCGACGCCACCCGGCGCAACGTCCGCGCGGTCGACTGGCTGAGCGCCGTGCCCGACATGATCGCCGAGGCCCTCGACCACGTCGCCGACCGGTACCGCCACGAGAACGCGATCCTCACCAACATCCGCAAGGCCCGCGACGAGTCCGAGGACCCGGAGCACAAGCGCCGCGCGGCCGAGCTCGTCGACATCGTCAAGGACTGCATCCGCCGGCACACCCAGCTCCAGTCCCGGCTGCTGGAGGCCGGCCCGCTCTTCCGCGCCGAGCAGGACCGCCAGGCCTTCGCCACGCCCCTGGCCAGGGCCGGCATAGACCTCTACGGCCACCTCGTCGCGCCTGTCCTGCCGCTGCCCGTGGAGCAGGCGCTCCGGATCACCGACGCCTTCTTCGCCCACGGCACCGGACTGCGCACCCCGGTGTCCGTCCGGGTCGGCGACCTGGTCGACATCTTGCTGACGCCGCCCGTGGAGCGCGAGCACCTCGGGGCCGAGATGCCCGAGCCCGACCTCATCGCCACGCCGGACGACAGCCGCTTCAGCGAGGAGCAGCTGGCCGCCGCCATGGAACTGCTCGACCTGCCGCACGACGCGCCGCGCCGGCTCTCCGGGCTGCTGGCCGAGGCCCGCCGCCGGGACCCCGACCTGCCGTACCTCGTCGCCCTGCTGGCCGTCCACGCGGCAAGCCCCCCGGTCGGCACCGCCTACCGGCAGGGCGAGCAGAAGCTGCTCTTCGCCGTCGACGACGGAACCGAACTGGACGACCCCGAGTTCGGCGGCGCCGACCTCATCGTGGGCACGGCCCTGCTGGACGCGGCCGGCATGGCCGCCGACCGGACGGAGGCCGCATGACCCCCGGACAGCGCCCAGCCGGCGACGCCATCCGACGCCCGCCCACCGAACCCGGCGCACGCCACTCCGCCGGACCCGGCCCGCGCCGGCAGACCGAACCCGGCCGCCGCCCCGCAGGGCCCGGCGCACGCCGGTGCCCCGAACCCGGGGCCCGTCGGCCCGCCGGCACCGGCGACCGCCCCCGCGGCACCCTCAGCAAGCGCGCACGCACCAAGGAGCACCGACCGTGACCGAGCACGTCGACCGGAGCGAACCGGAGACCGGCGATCCCGTACCGGCCGGCGCGGCCGTCACGCCCGCCGACGCCGCCGACGCGGCCCGGCTCGTCGCCTTCGGCCTCCAGCCCAAGCTGCTGCCCGCCCGCGACCAGGAGTACGCCGACCTGCTGCGCCGCTACCGCGAGAACCCCCCGTTCGCCCGCCTCGCCGACGCCGTGGCCGCCGGACTGGGCCTGGTCGTCCTGGAGGTGTCGCCGCGCGCGGGCATGGCCGTCGCCGCGGCCGAGGACTCGGTCTTCGCCGTGCGGATGGGCGACTACGCGCGCCGCGCGTCCGCCGACTCCGGCGACCGGTTCCTGCACGGCCTCGCCCACCTCGCCGCCGCCGCGATGGCGTTCCCGCGCCCCGAGGACCTCGCCGACGACGGATACATCGGCCGCGTCACGGTCAACGGCGTCGACGCCTTCGTCCGCCAGGCCTGCCACCGCCTGGAGGAGCGCGCCGCCGAGCAGGGCGAGAACACCGACCCCGCCACCGACGCGCCGGGCCTGGAGGCCGCCTGGCGGATCTGGGCCAGACGCAGCGCGACCGGCGCCACCAAGGACGCCCGCCGCCTGCCCGGCTCGACCACCGGCATCGTCGGCAAGGCCCTCGCGTTCCTCACCGACTCCGGGTTCCTCCAGCGCACCGGCGACGACCACGGCGGCACCTACCGCACCACCGCCCGCTACCAGCTCCAGGTGCGCGACATGGCGGGCAGCGCCGCCATGGCCGAGCTGCTGGAACTGGGCGTCGTCCCGGTCACCGACGGCACGGCGACCCTGCTGCCCGCCGAGGACACCGACGACCTGGAACTGGTCGCCGACGCCGGACTGCCGTTCCACTCCTCCTGAGCCGGTCCCCGGCCCCGCCGAATCCCCCCGTCTGACGAAGCCTTACGAGAGTCCGCCATGTACGAGCTGTCCCGGGTCCGCCTCTACTCCATCGGGCCCGCCGGTGCGCGCTACGCCGACACCGTGCTTGACCTGCGCGGCGTGGGCGAGCCCGTGCCCGACCCCGCGCCCACGCAGGCGGAGTTCTTCGAGGAGGAGCCCGTCGGCCCGCCGCGCCGCCCCGCACCGGCCGGCGTGCTCTTCCTGGAGAACGGCGGCGGCAAGTCCGTCCTGCTCAAGCTGATCTTCTCGGTGATGCTGCCGGGCCACCGCAACACCCTCGGCGGCGCCAGCTCCGGTGTCCTGCGCAAGTTCCTGCTCGCCGACGACTGCGGACACGTCGCGCTGGAGTGGCAGCACGTGCAGACCGGCGAGTGCGTCGTCGTCGGCAAGGTCAGCGAGTGGCGCGGACGCCAGGTCTCCAACGACCCGCGGAAGTTCGCCGAGGCCTGGTACTCGTTCCGGCCCGGCCCCGGACTGACCCTGGACAACCTGCCGGTCGCCGAGTCCACCGCCGTACGCCCGCCCGTCGAGGGCGCCTCCGGGGCGCAGGGACGGCGACGCACCATGAAGGGCTTCCGGGACGCGCTGACCGAGGCCGGGAAGGCGTACCCGCACCTGGAGGTGCACTGGGAGGAGATCCACGAACGCTGGACCGAGCACCTCGGCGACCTCGGCCTCGACCCCGAACTCTTCCGCTACCAGCGGGAGATGAACGCCGACGAGGGCGAGGCGGCCGGCCTGTTCGCCGTCAAGAAGGACGCCGACTTCACCGACCTGCTGCTGCGCGCCGTCACCGACACCCGTGACACCGACGGACTCGCCGACCTGGTCAGCGGCTTCGGCAACAAGCTGGGCCGGCGGGCGGAACTGATCGCCGAACGCGACTTCACCGCCGGTTCCGTGGACCTGCTCGGCCGGATCGTCGAGGCCACCGAGGCCCGGGCCCGCGCCCGCGACATCCACACCGGCGCCGAACGCCGGACCAGGACCCTGGCCCGCAGACTGACCGCCCGCGGCGTCCGGGAGCGGGCCCGCGCCGCCGACCTGGCCCAGCGCGTCACCGCCGCCGCCTACGCCGTCACGCACGCCGAGTCGGCCCGGGAGCGCAGCTCCCTCATCGCCGCCGAACTCGCCTACCGGCACGCCTCCCTGGCACTGGCCGCCGCCGAGAAATCGGCCGCCGCGCAGAAACGCGAACTGGCCGACGCGCGCACCCTGCACTCCGCCTGGCAGGCCGCCGAGGCCGTCCTGCGCCACCGCGCCGCCGCCGACCGCGTCGCCCGCGTGTCCGCCGCGATCCGCGAGGCCGAGCGGGACGCCGCCCCCGCGCTGGCCGCCCGCGCCAAGGCCGCCGTCGACCTCGTCCGCGCCCTGCACGCGGCGGCGGCGGGCGCCGAGAACCACGCAAACGAGGAGGAGGAGCGGTCCGCCGCACTCCAAGAGGTCAGCGACACCGCCTACCGGGACTCCACCGCCGCCGCCACCGAGGCGCAGCGCGCCCGCAGCGAGGCCGGCCACCTGCGGCAGCGGCTCACCGAGGTCGAGCAGGAGACCACCGAGGCCGTCCGCGCCGGCTGGCTCGACGACAGCGCACCCGACGCCGACCCGGCCCGCGCCGCCCTGGCCGCCAGCGACGCCGAGAAGAGCGCGGTCGAGGCCTGGGACACCGCCCGCGAAGCGGCCCGCCGGGCCACCGAGCACGCCCGCGAGGCGGCGGCGGCCGAGACCCGCGCCGAGCTGACCGCGGCCCGCGCGGCGGACGCGGCCGGCGCCGCGACCCGCGCCCACGAGGGCGAACGCCGCACCGCGGAGGCCCTGGCCGCCGAGGAGCGGCTCGGCGAGCTGCTCGGTCTCGCCCCCGGCGCCCGCCCCGGCATCCCGCAGCCCCGCCAGGACGGCGACACCCCGAGGACCGGCGATCCCGGCCTCACGGCCGAGGAACTCGACCGGATCGCCGACGAGCTGCGTCGGCTCCTGGACGACGCCGTGTCCTCGGCCGAACGCCAGCTGTTCGACCTGCGCACCGCCGCCGCCGACGACGCCCGCATCCTCGGCGCGCTCGGCGACGGCGGCCTGCTGCCGCCCGGCCCCGACGTGCTGGCCACCGTCGAATTCCTCGGCGAGCACGGCATCCCGGCGCTGCCCGGCTGGCGCTATCTCGCCCAGGCCGTCGACCCCGCCGACCACGCCCGCGTGCTCGCCGCCCGGCCGGAACTGGTCGACGGCGTGATCATCACCGACCCCGACTCGCACGCCCGCGCCCGCGAGGCCCTCGGCGACGCCGCCCTGCTCCCGCGCTCGGCCGTCGCCGTCGGCACCGCCGCGGCGCTGCTCGCCCCGACCCCGGCGTCCGGCACGGACGACGGCGCCGTCTTCCTCGTACCGCCGAACCCGGCCATGCACGACGAGCACGCCGCCGACGAGGAGCGGCAGGCGCTGCGCGCGCGGGCCGCCGAGCGGGACGAGGAGATCCGTACGCTCGCCGCCCGGCTCGGCAAGGACCGTGAGCTGGCCGCCCGCCTCGCCTCCTGGCGCACGGGCTGCCCGGCCGGCCGGCTCGCCGAGCTGGCCCGGGCCGCCGAGGAGGCCCGCGCCTTCGCTGAGGAGGCCGAGGCCGAGCTGGCCGAGGCCCGCACGGTGCGGGCGGAGGTGGAGGAGGCCGCCGCCGAGGCCGTCCGGGTGCGCGACGAACGGCAGGAGGCCGCCCAGAGGGCCCGCCGTGCCGCCGACGCCCTGGCCGGCCTCGCCTTCCGCCTGCGCGAACGCGCCGGCTGGCAGGCCAAGGTCCGCGAACTGACCGACGAGGCCGCCGAGGCCGAGGCCCGCGCTCAGGCCTGCCTGGAGCGGGCCCGCGCCGCCGACGAGGACCGGCGCGCCGCACAGCGGGCCGCCGACGACGCCCGCCGCACCGCCCGCGCGCTGCGCGCCGAGCGCTCCGAGATCGCCGGCGCCCCCGACGACGTACCGGAGGACGGCAGCGGCGACGGCGCCCGGAGCGAACCCCCCAAGGCGTCCCTGCCCGCACTCCGCGAGGCCTACCGGGCCGCCTCCCAGGTGTACGAGAAGGTCGGCGTCGGCGCCGACCTGCGGGCCGAGCAGGCCCGCGCGGAGAGCGACGAGAGCGCGGCCCGCGCCGAGCTGGACCGGCTCAGCAACAAGGTCCGCACCCGCGCGGAACAGCTCCTGCAGTCCCCCGACGGCTCCGACGGGCCGTCCCGGCAGGCCGCCGCCGCCCGCGCCGAGGAACTGGTACAGCTGTTGGAGACCCGGATGACCGGCGCGAGCGAGCAGCTCGGCCGGCTGCGCGGCGAGGCCGAACGGCTCGCACCCGAGGACGGTGACGCCCACACCGAGCTGCCCGAGGACCTCCTGCCCCGCGACGCCGAGCACGCCCAGGCCCTGCTGCGCACCGCCACCGCCGAACTCGCCTCCCGCACCGAGGAACTCGCCCAGGCCCGCGAGGCGCACGCCGGACTCCTCGACGCGCACCGCGCCGCCGAGGACGCGGCCGGCGGCTTCGACGAGATCGCCGCCATGCTCCGCGACCTGCTGCGGGAGCAGGCGGCCGAGGAGGAGCCCGAGGAGCCCGAGCCCTACCCCGGCAGCCTGGAGGAGGCCCGGCACTCCGCCGCCGAGGCCCGCCGCTCGCTGCGCGGCTGCGCCGCCGATCTGTCCGCCGCCGAGGCCGCCGTCCGCGAGGCCTGCGACGTCCTCGTCCGGCACGCCAACTCCAGCCGCTACGAGCAGGTCCGTACCCCGGCCCGCCAGCAGATCCGCGAACTGCCCGCCGCCGCGCTGCCCGAGCACGCCGCCAAGTGGGCGGACGCCTTCGCGCCCCGGCTGCGCGTCCTCACCGACGAGCTGGCCCAGCTGGAGCGCAACCGGGACTCGATCGTCGACCGGCTGCGCGGACTGGTCGAGTCGGCCCTCGCCACGCTCCGTTCCGCCCAGCGGCTCTCCCGCCTCCCCGAGGGGCTCGGCGAGTGGTCCGGGCAGGAGTTCCTGCGCATCCGCTTCGACGAACCGGACCAGGCCACGCTCACCGAGCGGCTCGGCGAGGTCATCGACGAGGCGACCCGCGCGGCCGTCAAGAAGAACTCCGACCTGCGCCGCGACGGCATGTCCCTGCTGCTGCGCGGTGTCGCCGCGGCCCTCCAGCCCAAGGGCGTCGCGGTGGAGATCCTCAAGCCGGACGCCGTCCTGCGTGCCGAGCGCGTCCCCGTGGGGCAGATGGGCGACGTCTTCTCCGGCGGCCAGCTGCTCACCGCCGCCATCGCCCTGTACTGCACGATGGCCGCGCTGCGCAGCAACGACCGGGGCCGCGACCGGCACCGGCACGCCGGCACGCTGTTCCTCGACAACCCCATCGGCCGCGCCAACGCCACCTATCTGCTGGAGCTCCAGCGGGCCGTCGCGGACGCGCTCGGTGTGCAGCTGCTCTACACCACCGGCCTGTTCGACACCACGGCACTGGCCGAGTTCCCGCTGGTCATCCGGTTGCGCAACGACGCCGACCTGAGGGCGGGCCTGAAGTACATCAGCGTGGAGGAGCACCTGCGGCCGGGACTGCCGAAGCAGGCCCCGGCCGGGGAGGGGGAGACGGCGCACAGCGAGATCACGGCGACACGGATGTTCAAGCGCCCGGCGCCCAGCGCCCCGTAGGCGGCGGACGCCCGGCGACCCCGCCGGGGACGTCGCCCGGGTCGGCGGTCTCCGGCCCGGCCGGGCCTCCGCGACTTGTCCTGACCTGGCTTCCGCTACGTCGCCCGACCGCACGCCGGCCACTCGGCCGCCCCCGCGCCGCCGGCCTCCGGGCGGGGGCAACTCTCACGGGTGCGACAGCTGTCCCGTGCCGCCGCGGCGCCGTATCCGGTCCTGCCCGCGCTCGGCGGACCGGGCCTGCCGCCGGGCGCGGCGCCGCTCCCGGCGCAGGGCGCGGGCGGTGCTGCTGGGCACCGACACCACGCCGTTCCGCTGGTTCCACACCTGGCGTGTGACCCAGACGTCCAGCACGCCCCAGGTCGCCACCACGGTGCTGGCCACACTGCTGATCACCATGGGGAACGCCAGCCAGGACCCGGCCATCGTGCACAGGAACGCCACCATGGCCTGGATCAGTGTCAGGGAGGCGATGAGGACCGCGCGGACGGCGGCCGTGCGCACGGGGTCGGGCAACCGGCGCCGACGGGCCGGCTCCTCGGTCCACAACGGCCGGTACCCCGCGGGCCCCTCGCGCTCCGGCGCTTCGGGGTCCGGCCGCTTCCGCAGCCGAGCGGTCCCGCCGTCTCCGGGCGCCTCGCGCCGCTCCACCGTGCCCATCAACCTGTCCCTCCCCACCGCCGGACGACCGTCGTCGGTTCCGAGAACCGGCTCCCCTGTGGCTGCCCGGCTTGCGCTGTTTTACGCCGCCTGAATACAAGATGCGGCTCCTGGGGGCGATTCCCCCTCCAAATCCCGTATGAAGGACGAACGGCGTGCCCTCAAGATTCCCAAGTACCCCGGACAAGCGAATAATTCCGGCCAACCGCATTGCTTCGGAGCGCCGGACCGGACCGCCACCACCCGCCGGCCCGGGGAGCAATCTCCCGCAATGGCCGGACAACTGCCCATCCCCGCACGGCCTGTACGGAGGTTCAGGCTCCGGACACGTCTTCGAGTTCCCCGCGCGTCGGTAGTAGGCTCGCGCCGTTTGTTGACGGACATGTGTACCCCCTGATGGTGGGGGCGAGCTGGGGGAGGCCATGCGCTTTCGCGGGAAGTCCATCCGCCGGAAGATCGTGGCGCTGCTGCTCGTGCCGCTGCTGTCCCTGACGGCGATCTGGGCCTTCGCCACGGCGCTCACCGGACGCGAAGCCGTCCGCATGGTCGACGTCTCGTCCGTCGTGGAGAAGGTCGGCTACCCCGTGGAGGACACCGTCCGCGTCCTCCAGCAGGAGCGCCGCCAGACCCTCGTCCACCTGGCCGACCCGCGCGCCTCCGACGGCCTGGCCAACCTGGGGCGCAGCCGGGCCGCCACCGACGAGGCCGTCGCCGAGATCCGCCGGAACGCCGGGAACGCCGACGTCCGTGACGCGCTCGACCGCGGCGAGGACGAACGTCTCGCCGCCGTCCTGGACGCCTTCGACGGCATCGCGTCCCTGCGCCGCAGCGTCGACGACGGCACCGTCGACCGGGCCCAGGCGCTCACCCTGTACAACCGCCTGATCGACCCCTGCCACGTGCTGCTCGCCGGCCTCCACGTCGTGGACGACGTGGCCCTCGACAAGCAGTACCGGGCCCTCGTCAACCTCTCCCGCGCGCGCGAACTGCTCGCCCGCGAGGACGCCCTGCTCGGCTCCGCCCTGGTCACGGGCCGGCTCAGCGCCGCCGAGGTGCGGAAGGTCTCCGACCTCGCGGCGCAGCGCACCCTGATGTACGACATCAACCTGCCGGCCCTGCCCGCGTCCGAGCGCGGCCGCTACGCGCGCTTCTGGAAGAACGCCTCCTCCGCTCCGCTGCGCGTGGCCGAGGAGGCCGCCGTGTCCTCCGGGGCGGGCACCCCCGACGGCGTCACCGCCAAGAGCTGGGACACCGCCGCCGGAGACGTCCTCGACGAACTCGCCACCCTCGACGACCAGGCCGCCGACCGCTACCAGGACCGCGTCCGCCCGGTCGCCGTGGGCGTCATCGCCAAGGCGGTCGTCGCCGGCGTCCTCGGCCTGATCGCCCTGCTCCTCTCGCTGTTCCTGTCCGTGCGCATCGGCCGCGGCCTCATCCGCGACCTGCGCCAGCTCCGCCTGGAGGCGCACGAGGCGTCCGGTGTGCGCCTGCCCAGCGTGATGCGCCGTCTCTCGGCGGGCGAACAGGTCGACGTCGAGACCGAGGTGCCGCGTCTGGAGTACGACAAGAACGAGATCGGCGAGGTCGGGCAGGCGCTCAACACCCTCCAGCGCGCCGCCGTCGAGGCAGCCGTCAAACAGGCCGAACTCCGCTCCGGCGTCTCCGAGGTCTTCGTCAACCTCGCCCGCCGCAGCCAGGTGCTCCTGCACAAGCAGCTGACGCTGCTCGACACCATGGAGCGCCGCACCGAGGACACCGAGGAACTCGCCGACCTGTTCCGCCTGGACCACCTGACGACCCGTATGCGCCGGCACGCCGAGGGCCTGGTGATCCTCTCCGGCGCGGCGCCCTCCCGGCAGTGGCGCAAGCCCGTCCAGCTGATGGACGTGGTGCGGGCCGCCGTCGCCGAGGTCGAGGACTACGAGCGGATCGAGGTGCGCCGCCTGCCCCGGCTCGCCGTCACCGGGCCCGCCGTCGCCGACCTCACCCACCTCGTGGCCGAACTGCTGGAGAACGCCACGGTGTTCTCCCCGCCGCACACCGCCGTCCAGGTCCTGGGCGAGCGGGTCGCCAACGGCTTCACCCTGGAGATCCACGACCGGGGCCTGGGCATGACCGCCGACGCCCTGCTGGACGCGAACCTGCGCCTCGCCGAGACACCGGAGTTCGAGCTCTCCGACACCGACCGGCTCGGCCTGTTCGTCGTCAGCCGGCTCGCCCAGCGCCAGAACGTCCGTGTCTCGCTCCAGCCCTCCCCGTACGGCGGCACCACCGCGGTCGTCTTCATCCCGGACGCGCTGCTCACGGAGGACGCCCCGGACACCAACGGCGTCGGGTTCCGGCTCGACCGCCCCCAGCGGCCGCGGGACAACGAGCGGGAGGAGAGCCGCGGCTCCGCCCTCGCGCAGGTTCCCGTACAGCTTCCGGGACTGTCCGCCCCGGTGCTCGACGGGCCGGTGGAACTGGAACCCCCGGTGGACCTGGACGCGTTGGACGACCTGGACGACCTCCCGGGTGCGCTCAGGGACGAGGACGGTGGACACGGCGGGCTGTTCCACCCGCGCCGCACCCTCGCGCCGGCGGAGGGCGAGCCGTCCCGCCGCGGCCCCACCCATCGCCGGCCGGCGGGCCGGGGCGGACCGCGCCACCAGACGCCCGACGAGCGCGAGGAGACCCTCGGCGGCCCCGGCGGCGCCGACGATCCGGCCGCCCCGGTGCCGCTGCCCCGTCGCCGTACGCCCAAGCTGGTCAGCTCGCACGGGCGTCCCGTCGCCGACCGCGACCGGCACCACCCGGCGGACCGCCGCGCGAAGTCCGCGGAGCGGTCGTCGGCGGACGGGACGGGTCCGGCGTCACCGGATGCCGCCTCGCGGGACGCGGAACAGTCACCGGACGCGCTGCCGGCCCTCCCCAGGCGCACCCGACCGACCCCGCCGGCGCCGAGCGGACCGTCCGATCCCACCGCAACGGCCGACCCCACCGGACCCGCCGACCCCACCGGACCCGCCGGCTCCACCGGACCCGCCGATCCCGCGGGGGCCGCCGACCCCACCGGACCGGACGAGCCCGGTCCTCCCACGACGGGCACCGGAAGCGGCCCCCTGCCCCGCCGCGTGCGCCAGGCCAACCTGGCCCCCCAGCTCAAGCGGGCACCGGAGCGCGGGCGCGGCGGCGAGGAACCGGCCGGCCTCGCCGACCGCGACGCCGAGGAGGTGCGCAGCCGCATGGCCTCGCTCCAGCGGGGCTGGCAGCGGGGCCGCCGGGAGAACGCCACGACGGACGACGCCCCCGGCACCACGGCATCCGACACGGAACCGGGGACACGCTCCGCACCTCGACCACACGCACCACACGCACCACAAGGAACGACTAAGGGGGACGGTCGATGACCGCACCGAAGGCGACCGGTCACACCGCGAGCAACGACGGGGAACTCAACTGGCTCCTCGACGACCTGGTGGCCCGGGTCGCGAGCATCCGCAAGGCCGTCGTCCTCTCCGGCGACGGCCTGGCCACGGGGGCCTCGAAGGACCTGACCCGGGAGGACAGCGAGCACCTGGCCGCCGTCGCCTCCGGGTTCCACAGCCTCGCCAAGGGCGTGGGCCGCCACTTCGAGGCGGGCAATGTCCGGCAGACGGTCGTCGAACTCGACGACGCGTTCCTGTTCGTGACCGCCGCCGGGGACGGCAGCTGCCTCGCCGTCCTCTCGGACGCCGACTCGGACGTCGGCCAGGTCGCCTACGAGATGACCCTCCTCGTCAAGCGGGTCGGTGTGCACCTGGGCACCGCGCCGCGCACCGATCTGCCCTCGGGCGGGTAGTGGGATGACATGAGCCCAGACGGTCAGGGAAGAAACCACTGGTTCGACGACGAGGCGGGCCCCGTCGTCCGCCCGTACGCCATGACGCGGGGCCGCACCACCAGTGCGGCCCAGCACCGTCTCGACCTGATCGCGGTGGTCGTCACGGAGCCCGGGGCGGACGATCCGGAGGCCGACGCCTCGCTGTCCCCGGAACACGTCGACATCGTCGGGCTGTGCCGCGACACCCCGCAGTCGGTCGCCGAACTCGCCGCGGAACTCGACCTGCCGGTCGGCGTGGTGCGGGTGCTCGTCGGCGACCTGGTCGACGCGGAACTGGTCCACGTCAACCGGCCCGTCCCGCCGGCCGAACTGCCGGACGAGAGCATTCTGCGCGACGTGATCAACGGCCTCCGGGCGCTGTGAGCGACCGGGGCCGACGCACCGCCGGGACGCGCCGACGGCGGGCACGGGGGAACCACCAACCAACAGCAAGCAGGAGAAGAGACCGATGATCTTCGGGCGCTCCCAGCGCGGCAAGCCCCCGGTCGAGCCCGTCACGCTCAAGATCCTGGTGGCCGGCGGCTTCGGGGTGGGCAAGACCACCCTCGTCGGCGCGGTCAGCGAGATCCGGCCGCTGCGCACCGAGGAACTGCTCACCGAGGCCGGGCGGCCGGTCGACGACGTCAGCGGGGTCGAGGGCAAGCACACCACCACCGTGGCCATGGACTTCGGCCGCATCACGCTCCGCGAGGACCTGGTGCTCTACCTGTTCGGCACGCCCGGCCAGGAGCGGTTCTGGTTCATGTGGGACGAGCTGTCCGAGGGCGCGCTGGGCGCCGTCGTCCTGGCCGACACCCGCCGGCTGGAGGACTGCTTCGCCGCCGTCGACTACTTCGAACGCCGCGCCATCCCGTTCCTCGTCGGCGTCAACTGCTTCGAGGGCGCGGCCCGTTACCCGGCCGAGACCGTCCGGCAGGCCCTCGACCTCGACCCGGACGTACCCCTGCTGATGTGCGACGCCCGCGACCGCGAGTCGGTCAAGGAGATCCTCATCGGCGTCGTCCAGCACGCGATGGACGCCGCGGAGCACCGCCGCGCCGTCCCCACCTGACCCGTCCGCCGCGCCGCCCCCTCCGGCCACCTGCCGCACGCACACGGCCCGCACCCCCGCCGACCGGGGTACGGGCCGCGGTCCGGGACCGCCGGCACGCGCGCGGGCTAGTCCTCCTCGTCCACCACCCATCCGAAGCTCTTCTCCACGGCCCGGCGCCAGTTGGCGTACTCGCGCTCGCGCGCCGCGGCGTCCATGGCGGGCACCCACTCGACGTCCCGCCGCCAGTGCGCCTTCAGCTCGTCGAGGTCGTTCCACACCCCCGTGGCCAGCCCGGCGGCGTAGGCCGCGCCCAGGCACGTCGTCTCCGACACCTTCGGCCGGATCACGGGCACGCCGAGCACGTCCGCCTGGTGCTGCATCAGCAGGTGGTTCTTCGTCATGCCGCCGTCCACCTTCAGGGACGTGATCCGCACCCCCGAGTCCTGGTACATGGCGTCCACGACTTCGCGCGTCTGCCAGCTCGTCGCCTCCAGCACGGCGCGGGCGAGGTGCGCCTTCGTCACGTACCGGGTGAGTCCGGTGACGACGCCGCGCGCGTCCGACCGCCAGTAGGGGGCGAACAGCCCCGAGAACGCGGGGACGACGTACGCGCCGCCGTTGTCCGCCACGCTCGCCGCGAGCGGCTCGATCTCGTCGGCGGTACGGATGATGCCGAGCTGGTCGCGGAACCACTGCACCAGGGCGCCCGTGATGGCGATCGACCCCTCCAGGCAGTACACCGGAGCCTCGTCACCGATCCGGTAGCCCATCGTCGTCAGCAGGCCGTTCTTGGACGCCACCGGCCGGTTCCCGGTGTTGAGCAGCAGGAAGCTGCCGGTGCCGTACGTGTTCTTGGCCGAGCCCACGTCGTAGCAGGCCTGTCCGAAGACCGCCGCCTGCTGGTCGCCCAGAGCCGAGGCCACGGGCACTCCGGCGAGCTGGCCCACGGCCGTGCCGTAGACCTCGGCGGAGGACCTGATCTCCGGCAGCACGGCCTCGGGGACGTTCATCGCCGACAGGATCGCCGGGTCCCACTGGAGGGTCTGGAGGTTCATCAGCATGGTGCGCCCGGCGTTGGTCACGTCGGTGACGTGCCGTCCGCCGTCGGTGCCGCCGGTGAGGTTCCAGATGAGCCAGGAGTCGATGGTTCCGAAGGCGATCTCGCCGCGCTCGGCGCGGTCCCGGAGGCCGGGCACGTTGTCCAGCAGCCAGGCCGCCTTGGGCCCGGAGAAGTAGCTGGCCAGCGGCAGCCCGGTCGCCTCGCGGAACCGGTCCTGCCCGTCGCTGCCGCCCAGTTGGCGGCAGAGCGCCGCCGTCCGGGTGTCCTGCCAGACGATCGCGTTGTGCACCGGCTTGCCGGTCGCCCGGTCCCACAGGACCGTCGTCTCGCGCTGGTTGGTGATGCCGAGCGCGCTGAGCTGGCCCGCCCGCAGCCCGGCCTTCGCGAGCGCACCGGCGACCACGGCCTGCACCTTGGACCAGATCTCGGTGGCGTCGTGCTCCACCCAGCCGGGCTTGGGGAAGATCTGGCGGTGCTCGCGCTGGTCGACGGCGACCATCGCGCCGTCGTGGTCGAAGATGATGCAGCGGCTGGAGGTGGTGCCCTGGTCGATGGCGGCGACGTACTTCGCTGCGTGGTCCGTCATGGCTACCCCTTGGACTGGTGTGCGTGGACGTGGTCAGAAGGCCGCGTTGTAGATCAGGCCGGCGAGCCCGCCGCCGATCAGCGGCCCGACGACCGGGACCCAGGCGTAACCCCAGTCGGAGGTGCCCTTGTTCGGGATCGGCAGGAAGGTGTGCACGATGCGCGGGCCGAGGTCGCGCGCCGGGTTGATGGCGTAGCCGGTCGGCCCGCCGAGGGAGAGGCCGATGCCGACCACCAGCAGGGCGACGACCAGCACCAGGGTCCCGGACTCGCCGAGCCCCTCGGTCAGACCGAAGGCCAGGATCGGCAGCACCAGCCCGACGGTGGCGATGATCTCCGTGACCAGGTTGGCGACCGGGTTCCGGATCTCCGGGACGGTGGAGAAGACGCCCAGCGTCGGAACCGGTTCCTCCGCGGTGCCCTCCGTGGTGCCCGTCCTGCGCACGTTGGCCTGGAACTGCGCGAAGTAGGTGAGGTAGCACAGGACGGCACCGAGCATGGCGCCGACCATCTGGCCCAGCACGTACACCCAGACCTGCCCCCACTCACCGGTGTCCACGGCGATGCCGAGGGTGACCGCGGGGTTGAGATGTCCGCCGGACAGCGGCGCGGCCGTGTACGCGCCGGCCATCACTCCGAGCCCCCAGCCGAACGCGATCACCACCCATCCCGCGGCCCGGGCCTTGCTGTACCTGAGGGTGACGGCGGCGCAGACGCCCGCGCCGAACAGAATGAGGATCGCTGTACCGATGATCTCGCCGACGAAGATGTCTCCGTTGCTCATGGCGGCTCCTAGGCCCACGTGCGGGGTGCGTTTCCCATGGCGACTTCCACCGGAGGCAGGGAGGTGCCGCGCCCCGCCCGGCGTCCGTGACGAGCGTGCCGTCGCAGCCGAACCGCCCGTGGGGGAGAGTGCCGTGACACGGGAGAGCCCGCGCGGCGCAGTGCCGCAATGCACCGAGATGTACGGCGATGTCGACTGACACCGGAAGTGTTCCCCCGCGCTCAGGCACCGTCAAGGTCGCCGACGGCAACGTTTCCCACGACCCCGGCGCCCGACTCCGACGCCGCTCCCGACTACGACGCCGCTCCCTGCTCCG
This sequence comes from Streptomyces sp. NPDC031049, assembly GCF_055571015.1. Classification (NCBI taxonomy): domain Bacteria; kingdom Bacillati; phylum Actinomycetota; class Actinomycetes; order Kitasatosporales; family Streptomycetaceae; genus Streptomyces; species Streptomyces sp. NPDC031049. Next base: position 11,812 of record NZ_JBVIGC010000010.1, on the reverse strand, counting down.
GCACCCGGGGCCCAACGACAACGCTGCTCCCTGCCCCGGTGCCCGGGGCCCGACCACAACGCCGTCCCCCGCCCCGAAGCTCAGCCCCGGCACGGCCAGGCCCTACGCCACGCCCCGTCCCGAAGCGGGGACCGCCTCCGGCGACGGCGCACCCCCGGACGGGCGGCCGGGAACGCCGGTCCCGCTCACCGCGAGCCCCACCCCGAGCCGACCCCGGACGCCGAGCCGCCGGCCGCCGCGGACGCCTGCGCCGGAGTCCGCGCCGCCCCCCGCCGCACCTCGTGCCCCGGCACCCCCGCCCGGCCGAGCACCCAACTCGTCCCCGCCAACGCCTTCGCGGCCTTCTTCAGCGGCGCCAGACAGGCCGCGGCCTGCCGGTGGTCCGAGACGCTCCCCGGCGCGCACACCACCGTAGCCAGGGACAGCGTCACCGGCCGCCCGCCCGCCGACCAGGGCGCGTCCAGCACGGCGGCGGCCAACGCGTCGAGCCCCTCGGGATCGGCGAACACCAGGAAGTCGTCACCGCCGATGTGCCCGACCCGCGCATCCCCGGACGCCGCCGCCTGCTGGAGCGCCCGCCCCACCGCCCGGATCAGCTCGTCGCCCGCGGCGAACCCGGCCCCGTCGTTGACCTGTTTGAAGTGATCGACGTCCAGCCAGCTCAGCGCGAAGCCGCGGCCGTCCGCGATCCGCCGGTCCACCTCCGCGGTGATCGCGTCCGAACCGGGCAGCCGGGTCAGCGGGTTGAGCCCCGCCGCCTCCTCCACCCGCGTCTCGGCCAGCGCCCGCACCAGGTCCGCCAGCCGTACGACCCCCACGCAGCGCCCGTAGGCGTCCACCACCGCGACGTCGTCCGAGGTCCGCTCCCGGCCGCCGACCGCCACCACGTCCAGCACCTGCCACGCCGTCGCGTCGACGCCCACCGTCCGCGGCGGGTCCCCGAGCCGCGCGGCGGGCCGGTCGGCGTACAGCGCGTGCCCGTACCGCCCGGACATCGACAGCAGGAAGCGGGACCGGTGCACCGACCGCACCGGCACCCCGGCCCGGTCCACGAGCAGCACTCCGGAGACCTCCGGCGCCCCGGTCAGCAGCGCCCGCACCTGACCCGCGGAAGCCGTCGCGGGCAACAGAGCGGCCGGCCGTACGAACTCCCGTACCGTCGGCCCCGACCGCGGCGCCGGAACCGGGCCGGGGGAGCGGGGCGGAACGTACACGTCCGCCGCGGGCAGCCGGGCCGGCGGCGCGAACAGCTCGCCCTGCGCCAGCTGCGCCCCCGCCGACCGCGCCGCCGCGCACTGCGACTCGGTCTCCACGCCCTCCACGGCCAGCAACGCCCCGAGCCCGTCGCACAGCGCCCGCATCGCCCGCACGGCGGCCGGCCGCGCCAGCAGCGACGCGTCGAGCTTCACCAGTTCCGGCGCCAGGTCCGTCAGCAGCCGCAGTGGTGCGTCCCCGTCGCCGACGCCGTCCGCGCAGATCCTGAAGCCCTGCTCGCGCAGCGCGGCCACCGCGTCCAGCAGCGCCTGCTGCGGCACGTGGGTGTAGGGCGGGCAGACGTCCAGCGTCACCTCCCAGGGCAGCCGCCCCGCCTCGCGGACCGCGTCGTGCAGCGACGGGAGCCCGCCGGAGTCGGCGAGGGTGCCCGCGAAGACGTTCAGGTGCAGCGGCAGCAGCGTCTCCTTGCGCGCCGCCGCGCGGACCGCCGACACCGCCAGCCTGCCGTCGAGTTCGGCGTCGCGACGCGCCTCGGCGAGGATGTCGCCGGTCTCCGGGCGGGCGAGTATCTCCAGCGCGACGACCCCGCCGGTCGTCAGGCCGACCACCGGTTGGAAGGCGAAGCGGAGATCATCCGTCCAGGAGCGCACGGGAGCATGATGGCGCCGCGGGGACCCGCCCTGGCCCAGTTCACGCGACGTTCACGCAGGATTCCCGCTCGATCACGGTACGTAGGCACTCCGGCCTGCCACACCGGCCACGCCCGCTTCCCCGGGAACACCCGCACCTGATAGATGCAGGAGACATGACACGTCTCTCCATCGCGGTCCGCGGACTGGTCACCGCACTCGCCGCCCTGCTCGCCGTGACCACCGCCCCCGCCACCGCCCAGGCGAAGACCGACCCCCGGGCACCCGAGGACTTCGTGGCCCTCGGCCGCCTCGCCCCGACGATCATCCAGGAGATGCGCTACACCACCCGCCACAACTTCGTGGGCGAACGCATCGACGGCTACCGCCAGCCCCTGTGCATCCTCACCCGCCCCGCCGCCGAGGCCCTCCGCACGGCCCAACACCGGCTGCTGCGCCAGGGCTACTCCCTCAAGGTGTACGACTGCTACCGGCCGCAGCGCGCCGTCGACCACTTCGTCCGCTGGGCCGAGGACCTCGACGACCAGGCGATGAAGGCCGAGTTCTACCCGAACGTCGACAAGACCCGCCTGTTCGCCGACGGTTACATCGCCGAGAAGTCCGGCCACAGCCGCGGCTCCACCGTGGACCTGACCATCGTCCGGCTCCCGGCGAAGCCCACCCGCCCGTACACCCCCGGCCAGGCCCTCGTGCCCTGCACCGCGCCCCAGGACGAGCGCTTCCCCGACAACTCCCTCGACATGGGAACAGGCTTCGACTGCTTCGACACCCTGTCCCACACCCTCGACCCGCGCATCCAGGGCGCACAGCGCGCCAACCGGCTGCTGCTCAAGAGCACCCTGGAAGCCGTCGGTTTCGTCAACCTCCCCGAGGAATGGTGGCACTTCACCTACAAGCCCGAGCCGTACCCGGACACCTACTTCGACTTCCCGGTGTCCGCCAGGTCGCTGACCCGGTGATCGGTCGCCGTCCCCGGGCCGGTGATCGCACGACACCACGGGCCGGTGATCGCACGACACCACCGACCCGGTGATCGGATACAGTCCGCCGCGTGTCCGATTCCCGAACCCCAGTCCCCGACTCCGCGCCGGGCAGCCACTGTTCGAGCTGCGGCACGCCCTACGGAGCGGGCGTCGTCGGCTGGCCCCGCACCTGCCCGGCATGCGGCACCGTCGCCTACCGCAACCCGCTGCCGGTCGCGGTGGCCCTCCAGCCCGCGTACGACACACAGGGCACCGCCCTGGTCGTCATCACCCGGGCGATCGCCCCCGCGCGCGGCGGCACGGCCCTGCCCGGCGGCTACATCGACAACCGCGAGGACTGGCGGAAGGCCGTCGTCCGCGAGCTGAAGGAGGAGACGGGCATCGACGCGGCGGCCCGCGACGTACGGCTCGTGGACGCCATGAGCTCACCCGACGGGCACCTGCTGCTGTTCGGCCTGCTCCCCGAACGGCCGGCCGAGAGCCTCCCGCCCCCGGCCGCCACGGACGAGACCGAGGGCCGGCACCTCCTGCGCCGGCCCATGGAACTCGCCTTCCCCCTGCACACCCTCGCGGTACGGGCCTGGTTCGAGGGCCGGTACCTCTAAGGCGGCCCTGCGTCGGCTAGACCGGCCCCGTGTCCGCCGCCCCCCGCACCCGCACCGGATACGGCGGCTCGCTCGCCGCGTCCGCGTCCTCCCGCTCCACCACCACCCGCCGGCCCGCCCAACGGGCCACGTACCGCTCGATCGGCGGCTCCTCCCAGCCGTCGCCCCCGTCCGGCACCACCAGCCCGCCCCCGGTCCGCCCGCGGGCGGGCGCCCACACCTCCAGCTCCACACCACCGTCGGTGCCGAGCACCGGCAGCACCGCGCCCGCGCGCGCGAACACCGGAATCCGCGACAGGGGAGCCTCGACCAGCACCTGCCCCGGCCCCTGGTACGCCGCACCCGTCGCCGTGTCGTACCACCGCCCCCGCGGCAGCTGCACCGCCCGCCGGTCCGCCCCGGGACCCAGGACCGGCGCCACCAGCAGCGCGTCACCCAGCAGGAACGCGTCCTCGCAGTCCCGCAGCGCCCGGTCCTCCGGAGCCGACCACCACAGCGGACGCACATAGGGCGCCCCGGTCCGCCGCGCCAGGTGCGCCAGCGTCACGAAGTACGGCAGCAGCCGGCGACGCTCCAGCAGCGCCACGCGCGCGTGCCGCAGCACCTCCTCACCGAACTCCCACGGCTCCCGGCGCCCCGCCCGCTCACTCGCGTGCGTGCGGAACAGCGGCAGATACGCGCCGAGCTGGAACCACCGCAGGTACAGCTCCGGCGACGGACTGCCGTCGAAGCCCCCCACGTCCGGCCCCGAGTACGGCACCCCGCACAACCCCAGGCCCAGCACCAGCGCCAGCGACGCCCGCAGCCCCGGCCAGCCCGTGGCCACGTCCCCCGACCAGGTACCGCCGTAGCGCTGCATCCCCGCCCATCCCGAGCGCGAGAACAGAAACGGCCGCTCCTGCGGAACCAGTTTCCGCAGCCCCTCGTACCCCGCCCTGGCCATGCACAGCGCGTACACGTTGTGCGCCTCGCGATGGTCGCCGCCGCGTCCCTCCAGCGCGTGCCGGGCCGACCGCGGCAACGTCGTCTCGCCGAACGCGGCGAACGACGTCGGCTCGTTCATGTCGTGCCAGAACCCCGCGAACCCCCGCGCCAGCCGCTCCTCGTAGAGCCCGCCCCACCACTCACGCACACGCGCGTGCGTGAAATCCGGGAAGACCGCGTCCCCCGGCCACACCACCCCGCGCACCACCCGCCCCGCCGCGTCCCGCACGAACGCGTCCTCGGCCCTCCCGCCGTCGAACACCGCGTTGCCGGGAACGGCGGGCACCGCCGGATCGACGATCGACACCAGCCGCGTCCCGTCCCGCCGCAGCTCCTCGGCCAGCTGCGGCAGCTTCGGGAACCGCTCCTCGTCCACCGTGAACACCTGGTGAGCGTCGTAGTGGTCGATGTCCAGGTGCACGGCGTCCAGCGGCAGCCCGCGCTCCTGGTAGCCCGCGACGATCCGCCGGACCTCCTCCTCGCCGCCGAACCCCCACCGGGCGTGCTGGTGACCCAGCGCCCACGCGGGCGGCAGCGCCGGCGCCCCGGTCAGCGACACCCAGGCAAGCAGCACCCGCGCGGGAGTGCCCACCATCACCCAGCACCGCAGCGGCCCCCCGTCCATCCGCAGCGCACTCGTCCCCGGCCGGTCGTGCCCCGACCCGGCGCCCTCCTCACCCTCCCGCACCGTCACCGTGCCGTCCCACGAGCTGTCGTGGAACGCCAGGTGCGTTCCGGCGTCGGCCACCACCATCTGCACCGGCATCGTGATGTACAGCGGATCGTCGCCCGGAGCGAAGGCCCGCCCCGGATCGGTGTTCCACAGCCGGTACGCGCCGTCCCGCAGCCGCGGCCCCGACGCCCGCCCCCCGAGCCCGAAGAACCGCGCGTCCGCCGCCACCTCCGAGCGCACCATCCACCGCGCCGGACCACCCCCGGCCGGCGCCCACCAGCGGGGCGGCAGATCCCGGCGCAGCGTCACCCCGCCCGGAGTGCGCACCTCGATCGCGCCGTGCCGCGAGACGGCCACCGTGACCCGCTCGGCCACCACCCGCCAGCCGCCCTCCTTGTCCGGCTCCAGCACCGCCCGCGGGTCCGGCTCCGGACACCGCCCCGCCAGCGCGTACGACGGCTCCGGTTCCGCACCGTCCCACCCCCAGAAGACGGCCCCGTTCACCGCGACCAGCACCCGCAGCGCGGAGCGGTCGAACCGGATGACGCCCCCACCGGGCCCGTACTCCACCTCCCGGACCGCCCCCGGCACCCGGGCCCGCTCCGCCCCCCGCGCCGGCAGCGCCACGGCATCGGCACGCCGCCGACGCCACGCCGCCCGCACGGTACGCAACCCCTGCGACGCCCCCACCGAACCGACCGCCTTCACCGAACGCACCAGGTCACGACCGTCCATGCAGCTCAGCCTGCCACCGACCAGCATCCGCGCGGGCCTCGTTCAACTGCCGTTCACCCGTGCCGGGGCCACATCTTCACGACACGGACTATGTGCGGTGCACCCTGGTGTACAAGTCGATCACATGGCATCGTCCGTGTCAGCCGCGTCACGCGCACACCCCAGCCCGTGCGCGGAGGACGCACACGACGCGCACAGTCCGGGAGCCGCCCATGTCGACCGTGAACCCCCAGCCGCTCTGGCAGCCGGATCCGCACCGCATCGCGCGAGCCCGGATCACCGCCTTCCAGTCCTGGGCCGCCGAACACCACGGCGCCCCCGCCGACGGCGGATACCCGGCGCTCCACCGCTGGTCCGTCGACGACCTGGACACCTTCTGGGCAGCGGTCACCGAGTGGTTCGACGTCCGCTTCTCCGCCCCGTACACGCGCGTGCTCGGCGAACGAGCCATGCCCGGCGCGCAGTGGTTCCCCGGCGCCACCCTGAACTACGCCGAGCACGCCCTGCGCGCGGCGGCCACCCGCGCCGGCGAACCGGCCCTGCTGTACGTCGACGAGACCCACGAACCGAGCCCCGTCACCTGGGCCGAGCTGCACCGCCAGGTCGGCTCGCTCGCCGCGGAACTGCGCAACCTCGGCGTACGCCCCGGAGACCGCGTCAGCGGCTACCTCCCGAACATCCCGCAGGCCGTGACCGCCCTCCTCGCCACCGCCGCCGTCGGCGCCGTCTGGACCTCCTGCGCCCCCGACTTCGGCGCCCGCAGCGTCCTGGACCGCTTCCAGCAGGTCGAACCCGTCGTCCTGTTCACCGTCGACGGCTACCGCTACGGCGGCAAGGAACACGACCGCCGCGACACCGTCGCCGAACTCCGCCGCGAGCTGCCCACCCTGCGCGCCGTCGTCCACATCCCGCTCCTCGGCACCGACACCCCCGAGGGCGCGCTCGACTGGGACACGCTGACGGCCTCCGACACAGATCCCGTCTTCGAGCAGGTCCCCTTCGACCACCCCCTGTGGGTGCTCTACTCCTCCGGCACCACCGGCCTGCCCAAGGCGATCGTCCAGTCCCAGGGCGGCATCCTCGTCGAACACCTCAAGCAGCTCGGCCTGCACTGCGACCTCGGCCCCGAGGACCGCTTCTTCTGGTACACCTCGACCGGCTGGATGATGTGGAACTTCCTCGTCTCCGGCCTGCTCACCGGCACCACGATCGTCCTCTACGACGGCAGCCCCGGCCACCCCGACACCGCGGCGCAGTGGCGCGTCGCCGAGCGCACCGGCGCCACCCTCTTCGGCACCTCCGCCGCCTACGTCATGGCCTGCCGCAAGGCCGAGGTCCACCCCGGCCGCGACTTCGACCTCTCCCGGGTCCGGTGCGTCGCCACCACGGGCTCGCCGCTCCCGCCCGACGGCTTCCGCTGGCTGCACGACGAGGTCCGCGACGACCTGTGGATCGCCTCCGTCAGCGGCGGCACGGACGTGTGCTCCTGCTTCGCCGGGGCCGTCCCCACCCTCCCCGTGTACATCGGCGAACTCCAGGCCCCCTGCCTCGGCACCGACCTGCAGTCCTGGGACCCGGCCGGCAAGCCCCTGACCGACGAGGTCGGCGAGCTGGTCGTCACCAACCCCATGCCGTCGATGCCGATCCGCTTCTGGAACGACCCCGACGGCAGCCGCTACCACGACAGCTACTTCGACACCTACCCCGGCGTCTGGCGGCACGGCGACTGGATCACCGTCACCTCCCGCGGCTCCGTCGTCATCCACGGCCGCTCCGACTCCACCCTGAACCGCCAGGGCGTCCGCATGGGCTCGGCCGACATCTACGAGGCCGTCGAACGGCTCCCCGAGATCAAGGAATCACTCGTCATCGGCGTCGAACAGCCCGACGGCGGCTACTGGATGCCCCTGTTCGTCCACCTCGTCCCCGGCGCCGTCCTGGACGACACCCTCAGGACCGCCATCAAGCAGGCCATCCGCGAACAGCTCTCACCACGCCACGTCCCCGACGAGATCATCCAGGTCCCCGGCGTCCCGCACACCCTCACCGGCAAGCGCATCGAGGTCCCGGTCAAACGCCTCCTCCAGGGCACCCCGCTGGAGAAGGCCGTCAACCCCGGCTCCATCGACGACCTCGACCTCCTGTACTTCTACGAGGACCTCGCCCGCAAACGCGCCTGACCCACCTGCCCCGCACGGCCCGGCCGACGCACCGTCGGCCGGGCCGTTGTCAGTGCCGCCGATTACTGTGAGTGAGCATCGATCACCGCGCACAGGGGGAAAAGACACATGGCGCACACCGACCAGACCATGCGACGCGTCCTGCGCCGCGAAATCGCCGGCACCCTCGGCCTCCTCACCGACGAGCACGACTTCCGCGCCATGCGGCGCTACCGCAGCTTCACCTTCGACGACCACCCGGCCTATCTGCGGCAGGTGGAAGCGCTCCTGAGGACCCGCGCCGCCCAGGGCACCCACACCACGATCGCCCTCTTCGACCCCGAGGAGTACGCCGCTTACTGCTCGGCCACGGGCATCGACCCCGACAACCCCTCCAGCCGCGCCCGCTTCACCGCGGAACTGGCCGCCACCGGCCCCACCGTCCCCTACGACGGCCGGCCCCTGGCCGCCCTCCTCCCCACCCTCATCGACGAAGCCGTCCGCCAGGCCACCTGGGAGTACGCCACCACGCTCCTGGCCCGCCTCGGCAACTGCGCCCTGTGCGGCGAGGACATCGGCCGCGCCGCCTTCACCCGCGCCTCCGCCCTTCTGACCCGCATCCTCGACACGGCACCTCCCGGCAACCGCCACCTGGTGTGCAGCGTCTCCGGCACACCGGAGCCGCTCGTCTCCGTCCTCCACGCCGACGACGACCGGGACGCCACCGCAGACCTGGACGAGGCCGAGGCCCTGGAGTTCACCAGCGTCCTGGCCCTCGGTCTGGCCACCCACAGCCCCGGCGGCCTCGTCATGCGCACCAGCACCGCGGGCACCACCGACCGCATCTACGGCTGGCGTCTGCGCGGCTACGGCCTCGAACCCCTCACCGCCGGCGAGGTCTTCGACGCCTACTGCACCGACGTCGACACCGGCGACCTCATCGCCCCGGAATCCCACGTGGACTACTGCACGCCCCCCGACCTCGGCGACGACCGTCCGGATACGGGGCACGGGCACTGAACGCAGGAGGGGCGCCCCACCCGCGAACCGCGGGCGAAGCGCCCCTCCAGGACCGGACCGGCAGCGGCCCCGTCCGGCTACTCGCCGGACAGCACCGCCTGAGCCGCGTTCCGCGCGTCCTCGGCGCTGTCCGCGGCCCGAGCGGCAGCCGCCGCCCGCTCGCACTGCGCGAGCGTGAACTTCGCCAGCGTCGCCCGCACGTAGGGGATCGACGCCGCACCCATCGAGAGGGAGGTGACACCCAGACCCGTCAGCACACACGCCAGCAGTGGGTCGGACGCGGCCTCACCGCAGACGCCACAGCTCTTGCCCTCCGCCTTCGCCGCCTCGGCGGACAGCGCGACCAGATCAAGCAGCGCGGGCTGCCACGGGTCCTGCAACCGGGACACCGCACCCACCTGCCGGTCCGCGGCGAACGTGTACTGCGCCAGGTCGTTCGTGCCCAGCGACAGGAACTCGACCTCCTGGAGCACCGAGCGGGCCCGCAGCGCGGCCGACGGAATCTCCACCATCGCACCGAACTTCGCCCGCAGCCCCGCCGCCCGGCAGGCGTCCGCGAAGGCCTTGGCATCGGCCCGGTCCGCCACCATCGGGGCCATCACCTCGAGGTACACCGGCAGCCCCTCCGACGCCTTCGCCAGCGCCGACAGCTGGGTGCGCAGCACCTCCGGGTGGTCGAGCAGCGTCCGCAGCCCACGCACGCCGAGCGCCGGGTTCGGCTCGTCGGCGGGGGTCAGGAAGTCCAGCGGCTTGTCCGCACCCGCGTCCAGGACCCGGACCACGACGCGGCCCTCGGGGAACGCCTCCAGCACCTGCCGGTAGGCGGCGACCTGCTTCTCCTCGGACGGCGCGTTCTTGTCGTCGTCCAGGAACAGGAACTCGGTACGGAACAGACCCACGCCCTCCGCACCGGCCTCCACGGCGGCGGCCACGTCCGCGGGCCCGCCGATGTTGGCCAGCAGCGGCACCTTGTGCCCGTCCGAGGTCGCCCCCGGGCCGGTCGCGGCGGCCAGCGCCGCCTTCCGCTCGGCGGCCTGCGCCTCCAGCCGGGCCTTCCGCTCCGCGCTCGGGTTCACGAAGATCTCGCCCGTGCTGCCGTCCACGGCGATCATCGTGCCCTCGGGCAGCTCACCGGCGCCCGGCAGCGCCACCACGGCCGGCACCCCGAGCGCCCGGGCCAGAATCGCGCTGTGGCTGGTCGGCCCGCCCTCCTCGGTCACGAAACCGAGCACGAGAGCCGGGTCCAGCAGCGCGGTGTCGGCCGGCGCCAGGTCACGCGCGATGAGGACGTACGGCTCGTCGCTGTCCGGAACACCCGGCATCGGCACACCGAGCAGCCGGGCGACGATCCGGTTCCGCACGTCGTCGAGGTCGGCGACCCGGCCCGCGAGGTACTCCCCGGCACCGGCCAGCAGGGCCCGGTACGCGGCGAACGCGTCGTACACCGCGCGCTCGGCCGTGCTGCCCACGGCGATCCGTCGCTCCACGTCCGCCATCAGCTCGGGGTCCTGCGCCATCATGGCCTGGGCCTCGAGCACGGCCTGGGCCTCGCCGCCCGCCAGGTTGCCGCGCGCCATCAGGTCGGCCGCCACAGCCTCCACGGCCTTGCGAGCACGCCCCTGCTCGCGCTCCGCTTCCTCCGCAGGGATCTGCTTGGCCGGCGGCTCGAGCACCGCCGTCCCCATGTGCCGAACCTCGCCGATCGCCACCCCGTGGCTCACGCCGACGCCTCGCAGCGTTGTCTCCATCTCACCCGTCTCCGATAGTGCGGCGGGTCCCGCCGCCGCGATGGTTGTCCTGCCAGCCGTCGTACGACGGCACCGACGTCACAGAGAAGACGTCACTGTCACAGAGAGGACGTTCACTGCCAGAGAAAGAGACTCTCGCCGGCCTTCACGTCACCGCTCTCGCGCAGCTCGGAGAGCGCGTCGGCGGTGGCTTCGAGCGCGACGACGGGACAGACCGGGGACTTTCCGGCCGCCTCGACGTCGGCCGGGCTCCAACGCACGACGGCCTGTCCGCGCACGACGGTGTCGCCCTTGTTGACGAGCAGCTCGAACCCCTCGCCGTTGAGCTGCACGGTGTCGATCCCGAGGTGCGTCAGCACACCGTGACCGTTCTCGTCGACCACGACGAAGGCGTGCGGGTGCAGCGAGACGATGACCCCGTCAATGGGAGAGACGGCCTCGGAGGGCTCACGCACAGGGTCGATCGCGGTGCCCGGGCCGACCATGGCCCCGGAGAAGACCGGATCGGGCACGGCGGCCAGTCCGATGGCGCGTCCTGCGAGCGGGGACGTCACGGTGGTCATGGGAAGCCTCCCAGTGATGGAGAGTCGTACGGGCCGCCACTGCCTGTCCCGGACGGCACGTTGGGCAGCAGCGTATGTCATAGGAAGTACCGGTTCCGCACGATGGTACCGGTAAGAGGTCTAGACCACGCTCGCCCTCGATTTGCACCGGTTCCGAGGGCCCGTGTACAGTCGTAGATCCTGCTCGGGGGTGAGCGGCGTGAGCAAGCGCCCCAGCCCGGCAGCATCCAACTCATCGGATCCTACTCTTCGGATCCCCTTCCGCATGCCTGCGGGAGGGTGGTCAGAAGGACCTGGAAATCCTGATAGAGTCGGAAACACCGAAGGGAAGCGCCCGGAGGAAAGCCGCGAGAGAGTCTCTCGGGTGAGTACGAAGGAAGCCTCCGTTCCTTGAGAACTCAACAGCGTGCCAAAAGTCAACGCCAGATATGTTGATACCCCGTCTCTCCCATCCGGGAGGACGAGGTTCCTTTGAAA